>CAWUIO010000040.1:0-50232 GCA_963922455.1 uncultured Microscillaceae bacterium | reverse complement strand
AATAGGGAGTTCTGAGTTTCTAAGATCAATATATTGGCTTTTCGGACAGCCCTAGCGCCTATCCCTAAGCCACTAAGATAAGAAGAGAGAGTAGAGAAAAGAGACCAAACCGTCAATCAGTGCAGTCTTTTTTCTCGCTTCTCCCTTCTCGCTTCTCGCCTCTCTAAGGCTTAGGGATGGAACGGCCTGTTTGAGCTCGTGGGGGGCAGTGGGGAGAGGCAGCGAGTAGTGACAGCCCGACCCGCGCTGGCACAGATTGGCTTATTTCTGGTAAAATAGTTCTAGCGCGGGGAAGCCCCAACATTTTAAATACTCCTATATATACCTATAGAACTTATCCACAGGAGACTTGTTATTAGCTTGTTGCTTTGTTATTTTACGTGTTGAGTTAAGATAAAAGTTTATGCAACAGACCCTAAGTGTCAAAGAAATTGCCTTAAAACTTCCGGAAAACCCGGGGGTGTATACGTTTTATGATGTCGAGGCTACGCTACTCTATGTAGGAAAGGCCAAAAATTTAAAAAACCGGGTCAATAGCTATTTTAACCAGTCCCGTACCCATAACCGCAAGACACAGATATTAGTCTCGCAAATTGACCATATTGAGTTTACCGTTGTCAATAGTGAGTACGATGCCCTGCTGTTGGAGAATAATTTGATTAAAAATCACCAGCCAAAGTACAATATTCTACTGAAAGACGATAAGACCTACCCCTATGTCTGTGTAAGCAAGGAGCGCTTTCCGAAGGTATTTCCGACCCGGCAAATGAGGCCGGGCGAGGGCAAGTATTACGGCCCTTTTACCAATATCAAGGCCATGAATACGATTTTGGAATTGATCCGTGAATTGTACCCCCAACGAAACTGTCATCTCAACTTAAGTGCAGCTAATATTCAAGCCCAAAAGTTTAAAGTCTGTTTGGAATATCATTTAGGTAATTGCTTGGGGCCTTGCGAGGGCTTACAAAGTGAAGAAGAATATATGCAAGCAATGGAGCAAGTGCATCTAATCCTGCGGGGCAATCTTAATCAAGCCAAGCAATTTTTCAAGCAAAAGATGATGGAATGCGCTGAACAACTGCAGTTTGAACATGCCGAGGAAT
Source organism: uncultured Microscillaceae bacterium (assembly GCA_963922455.1). Classification (GTDB taxonomy): domain Bacteria; phylum Bacteroidota; class Bacteroidia; order Cytophagales; family Microscillaceae; genus CAWUIO01. The sequence continues at coordinate 49,129 of CAWUIO010000040.1, read as the reverse complement.
ACAAGCTCAAACTGAAAAGGATTGAAAATTATCAAAGCAAATCTTTGGTAGTCAACCCTAAGCTGCGCGACGTGGATGTATTTAGCATTATCTCGGACGAGAAGATTGCCTATGTCAATTATCTCAAGGTAAAAGACGGGGCCATTGTATATACGAAAACCAGTGATGTTAAGAAGAAATTGGATGAGAGTGATGAAGAGATCATAAACCTGTTGGCCCTTGACTGGCGCACGGAAACCGAAAGTGAGGCTAGCGAACTCATTTGTAATGTCCCCTTGGACGAAAGTTTTCCGGGGGCAACCTTTGTACAACCTAAAATAGGTGACAAGAAAAAGCTTTTGGAACTCTCTCTAAAAAATGTCTTTTACTATAAAAAAGACCGGGAGAAAAGGGTCGCGGCGCAAAGCCAAAAGATGGCTACATTGGGAGGAGTGGAAGAGTTGCAAAAAGTTTTAAAGCTCAAAAACCCACCCGTTCATATTGAGTGCTTTGATAACTCAAATATCCAGGGAAGCAACCCAGTGGCTTCTATGGTACACTTTAAAAATGGCCGGCCATTTAAGCAAGAATATCGTAAGTTTAATATCAAAACCGTAGAGGGGCCCGATGATTTCTCCTCTATGCGGGAGATTGTATTTCGGCGTTATCGTCGTTTGTTGGAAGAAAAAAAGGCCTTGCCTGACCTGATTGTGATTGATGGGGGCAAGGGCCAGCTCAGTGCGGCTTGTGAAGCTTTGCACGAATTGAAAATATACGGCCAAATACCGATTATTGGGATTGCCAAACGCTTGGAAGAGATCTATGTTCCCGAAGATCCCATCCCCCTACATATTGCCAAGAAGTCACCAGCTTTGACCCTCATACAAAGAGTTCGGGACGAGGCGCACCGCTTTGCCATCACGTTTCACCGAGACAAAAGGAGCAAGGGCAGTCTTAAAAGTGAGCTGGAAGATATTAAGGGGATTGGGCCGGCAACGATACAAAAGTTATTAAAACACTTTAAAAGTGTTCGTAATATCCGGGAGAGTAGTGCGAACGAAATTTACAAATTGGTAGGAAAGAGTAAGGGAGAACTGGTCGTAAAACACCTTGAGTCTAAAAAAGAAAGCCTCAATTAGTCTATACTCATTGAGGCTTTAAGCTTAACTAGCTAAGAGGCTAGGCTTAGAATTCCCATAAGTTGTGTTCAAACTCCATTAAGTCGTACTCAATTTTTTGGGACATATACAATACTTTCTTTGCAGCGCTAGGGTCATCCTGATACTCATCATTAATTATATCCACAATATCTTTATCATCAGGATTGGCAACTTTGAATATTCGGGAACTAAACAGACGCAAATCAAAAGCATCGGCTAGACATAAGTGCATCTGATTATTTTGAGGATTGTACCAGAAAGCGCGGGTAGCCCTTCCACCATTTTCAGCTTTGGTCTCTTCATAAACTTCGCGGAAATAGTCGTACAAGTCCTTAAATTTAAAGGTAGCAAACGGAATATCCCCCATCTCTGTTTCAGGATTGGTTCCTTGGGGAATTGTCAAGGTAATGGACTGGATATCCCAGTACATACGAGAGCGGCGTCGGTCAAAGATCAAATCTTCTTTTATCTCCAAAATATAAAGCTCAGAGGCCCGGATATCGATGGAATCATCAAAGGAGGCATCATAATACTTCAAATTTCGGATAAAGTCATCCACTACCATGGGTTGCTCAAATCCAGTTTCTCGAGGACTTGAGGATACATAATACGGCTGAATCTTTCTTTCTTTTACGGCATCGATAATCACTTGTGTGATTTCATTTTGGTAGGAGAAGAAAGGCTTATTTTGCTTTTCCAAGAGATTTATCCGGCGCCAAACTGTTGTACGATACATGATATTATCTTCATATATGGGTCGTACGGAGTTAGGATTATACCCTTTTACGGGTTCTTGAGATACCGAAGATGGATCATCTTGTGCATAAAGGCTCACACCAAGCCCAAAAGTCAATAAGCAAACAAGTTTAACACATTTTATTACTCTGTTCATAATAGTATAATTGTTAGAAATATGCCACCAGATCGGAGGATCATGGTGGCAATATTGTTTATGCTTTAATGATCTCCAATTATCTAACGGTGAAACTTCGCAAGTAGTCTCTCAATTTTACAGGAAGTATTTCTCCCCGAGAGTTTACTCTTTGCACTCCCATTACTTTAATCTGAAAAGCATCGCCTGGCTTCGTTGGAAATTGGTTAAGGGCTACAACTCCTCCATTAAAACGAGAAGATTTGATGGCCCGTCCACCACGGAATTGTTTTACTTCCAACTGGGTCACCCGGTATTTGGCTTCGTTAGGCAAGGTAGCCGCAAACGTTGGCTCGGCCTTGGCTTGGATACTAACACCAGGAATATTTGCCGGGATTGGGTTTTCCACATTGATCACGGTCGTACCGGTACGGTTACTCAATACGATATCTGGTGGAGGAACGGGACGTACTACAAATTCGGTAGTACCTACCGGCTTACCTCCACTGCTTACCGAAAGAACGCAAGGACCTAAATTCCGAGGATAGAGCGTTACTTCTCCTAATTTGGCCCCAGGAACGGCTGAACCGTTATTAGAACCAAAAGCAGGTTGATACGCGGCTCCTAAGGCAGGTACCGAGGTTTCAAGTGGATTGGCGCAATTCTGATAAAGCGGGAATTTACTTTTAGAAAGTACCAAAAGCACAGGTTCCACCACTTTATATTCTTTCTTGATTTTGAAGGTTGTATCCTTCCCTTTCAAGTTCAGTTTAATTTCTCCAGACCAAGAGGCTTCTCCAGTGGATGTAGGAGTAATGGTAACATCACCAACGCCATCTTTCACTCGGATAGGGTTCCCGTTTACATACATTTTCATGTCTGTGCGAGAACTCGTGGCCGTTAGTAAAAGATCGGCAGTGTATTCTGTACCTCGGGCTACTGTATTAGACTCAGCGGAGGCGAAAGCGATAACTTTATCAAACTTTATTTCTTTCGTTTCTACCGCACCCAAGGCTTTGAGTACCATTTGCTCATAACGTACGATTTCATTTTGCTTTTGGGTTAACACCGCCAAGGCTGCAACCACAGGGGTCTGTCCAAAGTTAGCTTCAACGAAATCTTTGTCCCTTTGAATAGGCTGGAACTTGTATAAGGGGTTATTTTCATTACCAACAGCCAGGTAAGGGAAAAAACCTTCATCTTCTGGGCTTTTAGGCTTTTGAAAATTCTTATCTTTAAATTCCTTGTAAAGGTAATCGGAGTAAGCGTTTAGTTTAGGTCCGAGATTGTAACCTAGACCATTTTTGTTCCCCCCAATCATCAACTCTTCTACTTTGGTTTCTTCTTTGGGGTTCTTAACGCTTCCGGTCCGTTCATCAATACCGCCACCGGCTTCATTGATCAATTGACGTTTTACTTTGTCAATCTCGGTGATGAGCTTAACAGTTTCTTTTTTGAGCGCTTCGGCTCTTTTAACTGCTTGGGCCCATTCGGGTTGTCTTTCGGTTTTAGCTTTTTTCTTTAAAGACTCTAGTGCATTTTCACTAGCAGACCGGGCACTCACCAAGGAGTGCTCAAGGCTCTGATTCAAGAACACGAATTTGTCAATGATGCTGGAACTTACTTGAAGGGCCAAAAGGGCCGTAAGTACCAAGTACATCAGGTTGATCATTCGCTGACGGGGGGTTAGTTTTGCCGCACTTGCCATATATTACTAATGTATTTAGGTTGACAATAAATTATGAAAGTAGATACTTACATTACGTAAGCATTATCCTTTCATAGCGGACAACATACCTCCGTAAACTTTATTAAGTGAGGTTAGGTTGGTAGTCAATTGACCCAACTCCTCTTTGAACTTCTGAGTATCTTTGCTGGCATTAGCAACGTTTTGCATAGCCACAGCTAAGCTGCTGTAGAAGTCGTTCATGGCTTTCACGTGCTTGCTGGCACTACGCAATTCAACTTCATACACGGCATTTAACTCCGTTAGATTTTTAGTCAAGCTTTGAACCTGGGCGTGATAGGCTTTGGCATCTTTTGAGGCATTTGCCATTTCGCTCATAGCTCCAATCGTAGTAGAGTATGACTTGTTCATTTCTTTGATAGCATTAGCTGCCAAACGAACATTCTTAGCGTACTCATCTGTAGCAACTGATACATCGGTAAAGTCACGCATTTTAGCTACGTTATCGGCCAAGGATTGCATTCCTTTTCCGAAGCTAGAAATTTGATCTTCGGTGATGGTCTCAGCTAATTTCTTTTCCAGTGCAGCCATGGCACTAGCAGTTTTCTGATCAACTTTGGGTTGACCAGCAGCAGCAAGTTGGCCCATATCAACGTCAGGTCCTTCGTAATCATCCTTTAATTGAGGATATAAACGAGACCAGTCAGGTCGAGGGGCATCCGGGTGAACAGGCTCAAAACCACCAAGAAAGAAAATCAAGGCTTCAGTTCCCATTCCGACGATAAGCATGTAAGCAGCTCCCGGCCAGTGCATAATTTTGAACAATGCTCCAAGGATTACAACGCCGGCACCGACACTTGTGATCTTTGGTACAATGTACGTATACACGTAATCGAGAGTACTCATCTTGTTTGCGCTCATTTCAGTAAAAGTTTAGTTTAGAAGAAAATTAATGTAGATATAGTTTTGATATTAGTAAAGAGGTATAAGGGCAAAAAGATCGTCAGGAACCAGGAAAACGAGTGGATTTAAAATTCGTATCCACTCGATCGTCCTAGGTAAGTCATAGAACAACGGAAACCGATTGAGCTTGAAGCGGAATCCCAATGTTGATAGGATTTTGTACCGGTTTCGCAGTAGTACGCAATATCTTTCCAAGATCCACCGCGAATAATCCGTCGGTTATCTGGGTTTGTGTCATTGATTCCCTCTTGGGTAATTGGGGGGTTATATACGGGGTTCATATCCCAAACGATTGGCACTGAATTTTCGCTGTAAGCATCCAAGACCCACTCAGCAACATTTCCAGCCATATCATATAGGCCATAGTCATTGGGGAAGTAAGAAGCAACGGGTGCCGTGTAAGCAAAACCATCATCGTAGTAGTTACCCCGGCCGGGTTTGAAGTTGGCAAGCATACACCCTAAGGTATTCCGTAAGTAAGGGTTACCCCAAGGATATTTGGCTAGGTCACGACCACCTCGGGAGGCATATTCCCACTCAGCTTCGGTAGGGAGACGAAAGCGTGGCATGGGGAAAGGTTCTCCCAATTCAACCATGCGGTAATAGTTCAGGTGCATTGTTCGCCATTGACAGAAAAACTGAGCGGCTTGCCAGTCAACACCTACCACTGGATAATCGTCAAAGGCAGGGTGCATATAGTAGTATTCCATCAATGGATCTCCCATGTGGTGGGCGTAATCCATTCTCCATCGAAGGGTATCTGGATACATTTCTTTCATAACTCGGATGGAGTCAGGGCGAAAGGCTTCCCCATTTTTGGCAAACATCACATCCAAGACCTTTGATTTATACTCCTCTGGGAGTTCCGTAATATCATCGGTCTGGCGTCCTTCTGAGTAAGCCAAAAGGATATCGGTGAACAAACGGTATTGATTATTGGTAATCTCCGTTTGATCCATGAAAAAGGCACTAATCGTGATTTGTTTGTTGAAATTAATCTGGGTTTGGGCAACATCCTGGTCCATTTGTCCCATGTGAAAGGTTCCGTTAGGGACTACGACCATACCGGCAGGTACATATTGAGCATCGTAGGCTCTTTGGCTATAAAATGGAGCAATTTCTCCACCCGATCCCAGAATCTGGTCTTCCAATCCGCCACTGCTTTTTTTTCTGAAAAAACAGCCGTCAAGGAATAACGAGCTTGCTAGCAATGCGTAACACAGAATTCTGTAACGCGACTTGAATTTATTCATAACACCAAACTAATTTATTATTTTATTCTTTATTCAAACAAGAAGCTTATATGCTTTTTCTATAAGGTAGCAAACACTATACAAAAATGGCGATATAAATTTGAATATTGTTTTTACACCAAGCTAAAAGTTTGTAAGCTTTTAGTATTCTCGCATGGATAACGTGTACTCCATACATTTATTTCAAATTATTTTAGTCGTGCTTATATCGAACAGAGCGAATAATAGCCGGTATTTTCGGTAATTTAATAGGCAAGGTGTATGCCACATTTATTTCATGAGATGTAGGCTCTTTGGCATCTTGCCCATTAAATACATAATCGAAGCTATAACTCACGTTTATGTAATGAAGCTTACGCTTGCGGGTACGTCGGGGGATATTGAACCCAACCATAAAATTGGCTGATTCTTCATTTCTAAACGAGGCCCCTCCCCATATTTTCTCATCATAAGCCAAACGAGCCCCTACGTCGTAAGAAACTTCGTTAAACTCATTGGTTTTCACCAATGCACTCGGCGTAACCTTCCAAGTTTGTCTTGGCCCTAAAAAAAGGTGATATCCTGCCAAAAAATAAATATTTTTGGGTAAGGACTCTTCTAAACCTTCCCCATAGTTAAAGGAAGCACCGCTTAACCGGTTTGTACTTAAGCCAAGAAAATATCTTTCAGATTGTAAGTAAACTCCAAGTGCCAAATCTGGAACTGAAAAGGATTCATTACCCTCTAGCTCGCCAATCACTCCATCACCAGGGTCTCGGGGCCTTAATTCTCCCTTGTTGATAGATTGATTCAAAAAAGCCCCTCGTATACCAAGGGACAAAATAGTTCTATCGGATACATGAACGTGATAAGCATAGGAAAGTTGCAGCTCCAAATTGGTGATGGGGCCCAATTGATCTACGACTAAATTAGCTCCAATACCGCTTTTAAATCGGGGTAAAGAGGTATTAAAACTTAGCACTTGAGTAGTAGGGGCACGGTTCAAGTCAAAATCAGATGTGTAGGTAGCCCATTGGGAACGGTGGGTTAATGAGAACTGGGTAACCGGCTTGCCATCCATTGTGGCCAAGCCTGAATAACCCGGATTGTAGAAAAGCAGATTGTTAAAATACTGGGTGAATTGGGGATCATCTTGAGCAGTAGATGCATCTAATAGGAGCACGCAGGACAGCACGGCCAGACCTAGTCGTTTTAATATGTGTCTCATATGGAAAATAATCATCTTGGTAATTTGGTGAAGGAATGGCAAAATTTAATAAATATGCCTTTTAAAGCAACATTTATATAAAGAAAAATATTCCCTTTACTTCACTTTATTAGCCAGTTTGATATAAGCTTCCAAGGCTCCGGTCATAGAAGGAGCATTAGGCAAAGGTGCTTCTATATCCAATATCAAACCAGCATCTCTCACTGCTTTGGATGTAGTTGGGCCAAAAGCCGCAATTCGGGTATTATTTTGCTTAAAATCTGGAAAGTTCTCAAACAGTGAGCTAATTCCAGAAGGACTGTAGAAGGCTAGGATATCATAATTCACATCAGACAAGTCTGATAAGTCACTCGCTACTGTACGATAAAGAATCATTTCTTTAAAGTCGTAGCTATTTTTGTTCATATAATCCGGAAGATCATCCTTCCTTATATTAGAACAAGGAAACAGAAATTTCTCTTTGGAATGCTTTTTAATAACGGGAAATAGGTCGCTCACCGTACGTTTTCCAGTGAAAATTTTCCGCTTACGTACTACAATGAATTTCTGTAAAAAGTTGGCCGTCTGTTCCGAGACACAGAAATACTTCATGTCTATGGGTACCTCAATCCGTAATTCCTTGCAAATTGAAAAAAAATGCTTCACCGCATTCCTACTGGTAAAGATCACGGCATTATAATCTAAGATATTAATCTTCTGCTTTCTGAATTCTTTCGTGCTTACGGGCTCGACATGAATAAAAGGGCGGAAATCTATCTTAATGTTGTGTCTTTTAGCTAATTCAAAATAAGGTGAATTGGGTGAGTTCGGTTTAGGTTGTGAAACCAAGATGCTGGAAACTTTTTTGAGACGGTCTTTCGTAATGTGCAAGTGTGATTCACTCATTGGGATCTCTGGCGCTTGATGGTTTACGAGATTTTTATAAGATTAAAATCTTCAAACCGATTAATAGGGGTACTAATTCGGTCATGCAAAGATAATAAAATAAATAAAGACTTGTATAATCCGTAAGTTTGATAATGTAAAAACAAACTACAAGCATTTGTAAAATATGAAAGCCCATGACCGAATACAGGAAAATTTGAGCAAAGTAAGTATAATACTGAATATCAAATTGATAAAAAAGTATCAGGACAAGATAGAGCGAACTGTAAAACAAAATTGACAAGCGTACATACTCAAAGAAATGCGTATGCACATTAAACCTACTCAAGCTCAATAGCCCTCCCATAGAGGCGCATAAAGTATATTTTAGTATGAAAAGGCCCAGTATAACACACATTAACAATCCTATTATCCCTATTCCCTCCCCCGTTGTGTTTACTGAGCTCATGCTCCAGAACGCTCCTAAATTACCAAGCTTCCCTTGAAACACCCCAAAGCTATACACAATAGAAATCACCAATGCGTGCCCCCCAAGTATTAAGAGATTGGCTTGGTTTAAAGGCTTATTTATCAGATTGCCATCCTTGCGGGATAAATTTGAAAGGCTACTGCGTAAACTATAAAAATCTATAATACTACGACGGTTGTAATGTAAGATTAAGGTGTGAAAAACCAAAACTACCCAGGCTAATAGAGTAAGCGTATGGTTCACGCTCCTTCGAGACTTTTTCCTGTAATCAAAGGGGCTTAGTGAATCCATTTCCTCAACCATTTGCGTTTTGCTCTCCACTTTGGTGCCAACAAACAAGGCCGGTAAAGGTAAACGACGAGTCTCATCATAAAAGGTGAGGTATATTTTGTCTTTTTTCACCACCCGATACAAACTATCAATGGGCAATACCATCCACCCTTCCCCTGAAAAGCGCTTGGATAGTCCCTGATCTATAAATAGGTGCAAATCTGGATAAGACCAAAAAATCAGGTCATAATCCCTATTCCCTTTTAAATCTAACCAAGAGTTGATTACCCGCGTATTTTGATGCCGGGAAGCGATATAGGGCACATTAGCTTCATACTTATCATCATATACCTGAAGATCATGCAGCAAATTACGGATTAGATAAAAATCCTTCTGGCCAGGCAACTCTGCCGAAAAAGAAATCCCAGCTTGCAGTTGCCAAGAAAAAAATACAAGTATAAATACGCAGCGGCTCATTCAGAATTTATTGGTATAGCCAAAATGGACCTTGGACTGTTGAAAACCCGCCGATTGATCGGCCGATTGCCCCAGAGCATAAACAAAAGTAAAGATTCCATTGCGGACAGCAAAGTTTATACCCATACCAATCCCTAAAGGAAAATCCCTTTGAAATGAGTTAAATAGGGCTTGTCTATACCAAGCTTGATCGTAAAAGGCGAAAAAATACGAATCTGGCTGACTATAAATCCTATATTCTACCTGTACTATTTGGTAAGCTGAAGCAAAAAAAACATTTTCATTATGCCCTCTCAGTGTGGTAAGCCCTCCAATTTGAAACAATTCGTTGAGAAACAAATTTTCATTGAATAAATAAGCGGCTCTCCAATGTAGGAATAGCCCACTTTTAGGGCTTAACTTCCAGTGATTCTCCCAAGACCCTTCTAATCGTAATTGTAAACTTCTTCGATCTAAGCCTGTAAATAAGGTATCCGATAAACCCGCATCCAATTCTACGACTTTATTTCCGCCTAAACCTCTCAGTGCCCCTCTCCAACCCTGGCGTGGATAGAGAGGGTTATCTCTGCGGTCTCGTTCATATCGTAATCCAAAGGAGGTAAAACGAGATCCGGTAATTTCTTGGGCCAAGTTATTATCTCTTAACTCACTCGCATCGGCTAAGACATTTGATAAATCATCTTGAAAGTCTAAACCAAACTTCCCCAGATTGTCCAGAGTATACCATAAAGTAAATCTCCATTCCCTATTTAAAAATGTACTGTCCCTACGATTCAAAAAAAACCGGATACCCGCATCTAACTTGCTTCCTAAAATACGAGGTTGCTGATATTCCAAGTCTAATAACTGGGAAGCTTCCTGCAATCTCCGCCATTGGGCTTTTAAATATTTTCCAGTAGACAGCAAATTTTGGAGCTCCAATTGAAAATCTCCAGTGATAAGGGTCCTCGAGCCATTCCCGGCATTGGGCAAAACCCCAATAATCCCATTAATTCGGTTGGCCGCTCTTTTGTCTACATAAAACCGGGGCTTGGCCAAGCCCTCTGTAAATTGAATTTGAGGCGCTTGTTTTATGCTCAAGTAAGGTAATTGCCTTAAGTGTAAGAGGGCCCTTTCTATTTTACTTTGGTCAAATAAGTCCCCGGCCCGTATCCTCAGAAAGTTGGCCGCAAAACGGGGCTTCCAAGAAAAACTCCCCTGTAAGGCCAAACTATCAAACCGTATTTCCGGGCCAAGATCCCATGACAATCTTCCCTCGAACAACCCTTTTTCTATAGTTATTGAGTCAAGCCCTACTTCTGCGAAGGGATACCCTCGGTTTTCGGCTTCACCCAACAAGGCATTTTGGACACTTAGCAGCTCCTGGTGCGTATAGGGCTTTTCTTTAAACTTCTTTTTTTTGTACTTCGCTTCTCTTAAAAATTCTTCTGGTACCAACTGAGTATCCAGCTGCTTCCAATAATATCGCTCACCGGGTGAGAATTGCACGCGCAAGAAGCGCCCTTCCCTACGAAGGTACTGGTACTGTGCCTCCAACCAGCCTTGCTGTCTTAATGAAGTAATCCACGCCGATACCGCTTGAAGAGCCTCGATCGAGTCAGCATACTGCTTAAACCGGGGCTTAGGAATGCCGCTCAAAAATGCGCTGGGCTCTAGCCGTATCTCTATTGCTTTTTTTGCCTTGGCTTTCTCTTGTCCACGAAGAAATGAAGGAAATAAAAACAAACAGAAAATACTCAGAAAGAAAATAGACAAATTCCCATGTTCACGTGTTCTAGAAATATTCACGTGAATTAAAAACCTTAAAGATTGTCTAGTATATACTTGCATATTCCATTTTGTCAGCAGGCTTGCCATTACTGTGACTTCCATTTTAGCACAAGTCTCAAACATAAGCCTGATGTACTACGGGCCCTGGCCACTGAAATCAAACTACAGGCAGATTATTTAAACCATGCCCCCATTCAAACCCTATATTTGGGCGGAGGAACCCCTTCTCTTCTTAGCGAAAATGATCTGCATACGCTCTTTGAACACTTACATACACACTTTAACATTGCACCTGATGCTGAAATCAGCCTAGAAGCAAATCCAGATGACCTCCAAGGAGATAGCCTTCGTGCTTTTCAAAAAGTAGGTATTAACCGCCTCAGTATTGGGGTTCAGTCATTTGAGCAAAGTCAACTCTACCTCTTAAACCGCTCACACGATAGCAAAACCGCTTACCACTCGATTGTAGAAGCGCAAACGGTGGGCTTCGAGAATATCAGCATTGACCTTATTTATGGTATTCCTTCCCAAGATCACAGAATTTGGGAACAAGACCTAGAAAAAGCCATAGAGTTGCAAGTTCCCCATATCTCGGCCTATTGCCTAACCGTGGAGCCCCATACCGTTTTTGGCAATTGGCAAAAAAAAGGAAAATTCAGCCTCCCCCCCGATGATTTTGTAATTCATCAATTTCATTTGCTTCTGGATACCCTAGAGCAAAACGGGTTTGAACATTATGAAATCTCTAACTTTGCTCGAGACCACCTGTACTCTCGTCATAACCTTAATTATTGGAAAAAGGGTTCCTACTTAGGCTTGGGTCCTTCGGCCCATTCGTATAATCAATTGAGCCGGCAGTTTAATGTGGCACATAATCCGAAATATATTCAATCCTTGAAGGAAGGCAAAGTGCCCTATGAGCGCGAAATCCTTAGCAACCTAGACCAAATTAATGAATACCTTATGACTAGCCTGCGCACCCAATGGGGCTGTAATTTTGATCACATACAAAAAATGTATAATCTCGACCTAAAAAAACATTTTCATCCTATTTTAGAGGTCTACCAGCAAAAAGGCTATATCTTTTGGCAAGATGCAACCGTTTTTTTAACCCGAACGGGTAAATTATTTGCCGATCGTATCGCCGAAGAACTCTTCTTAATAGATAATCCATGAGTAAGCAATTCTCTTTCTCTTATGCCGGAAACCAGTATTCCTTTGATCCAGAAAAAGCTTTAGATATCTCTATTCCCTTACAGACGGGAGTAAACAACCCCAATTGCTATTTTAGCCCTACTCCCAAGTTTACCCCCATCAAAGATGGTAACTTTGTGGGCAGTGTGGCCCTGGGGGGGGCCTGTAACCACTGGCAAATCCAAATAGCTCCCCACGGCAACGGCACCCATACCGAATGCTATGGCCACATCAGCGACAATCCTCAAGCTACCATGGCCAATTGTTTAAAATCAGGCCTGTTTTTTGCCCAGTTAATTACCGTAACTCCCCGGCAAGTCGGTGATGATCACGTAATTTCCTATGAAGATTTGGAAGGATTAATCAGCAAAAAGCCCTTGGAGGCCCTGGTTATGAGAACCTTACCTAACGTAGAAACCAAGTTCACCCGAGACTATTCCGGGCAAAACCCTCCCTACTTAGAGAAGGGCATCGGAGATCTTCTACGGTCTCGTGGCGTGCAACATTTGTTGGTTGACCTACCCTCTGTAGACCGGGAGTCGGATGAAGGAAGACTACAAGTTCACCACGAGTTTTGGGGTATCCCAAAAGAAATTAGAAGATTTTGTACCATAACGGAGTTAATTTACGTAAATAAAAACATTTACGATGGGTATTACTTGCTCAACTTACAGGCTCTCAATATTCAATTAGATGCCAGTCCGAGTAAACCCGTTTTATATCATCTCCAGGCAGACAACAAGAGATAATTAATAAAAATTACATTTATTCTTCTTTACATCCATCATACCAGCACTAAAAATAAATTATTCCCTATTTTTGTGTAAATTATTATCTTATGGCTAGCGAGATACAACCAAGCTCAAGCGAACACAAAAAAGCCATTCTTTTACTCAAATCCGTTATTTTTCATTATCACGGTTTGGATAATGATGAAAAGGAGATTCTGGACAATACCGCCCGGAAATTTGATGCCTGGGAAGAGTTGAAGTGGGCCAATGACTTTATCGCTCTTGATTATTACACGGCCTTCGAGCGGGCCCGTGAATATCTAAATGAAGTAGTCGGCAATCTGGAAAAACAAACCCGTTTGTCTTACTTAGGCATGGTTTGGGAAGCCAATAATGTCAAAGGCTACGTCACGGAGATGGAAGCCACAGCCATGCTCAAGTTGGCCAAAGACTGGCATGTCCAGAAAGAATTGATGATGTTGGTTAGAAAACGTTCCTAGTATACAGTCACGCCCTTTCTAGTCAATTCCCATTTCCCCTTGGTCACGATTTTTGTACCTCTCCTATTATTACTTTTCTTAACTATTCTTTGGGGCTTGCCCGCGCTCCTGATAAAAGCTAGCCCCTTGTACGTTTCTACCCGCGCGGGCCGGGCTTTCGCTACTCGCCTGCCCCCCACAAGGCCTTTGCGGGCTCAAACAGGCCGCTCTATCCCTAAGCCGAAGAAGAAGAGAGAGCAGAGAAGCGAGAGGAAAGATATGGATATTGGGGCCCAGAGCAAGAACAAACCAATTGAAGCCCCCCGCTTGACTTGACTACAAAGGAAGGAATCACAACAAGCTTTTATTTTATGTGTAATGCCCCCCATACCGAAAAAAACCAGGATGAGTACCGTGATCTAGTTCATCTTGACCACTTCTTAAATCAAGAAGTGCACAAACTCAAGGCTATGGTGGCCATACTTTAACAAGATGACTTCCGAAAATCTCAGGAAAATATTGATAGGTACTACCCGAATTAGATAATAATGCCAACCCGGTATTTGCGCTTAACGAGGAATGCAGAGCGTATAAAGCCCCTAAAAAACTCAGGGCAAGTTAAAGGCAGGGCAAAAGCCAAAAAGATGCTGCCACAAAGCATTTGCCCCCGAGCTAATCTCTTTTCCTTCTCTCCTCTCTCCTCTCTCCTCTCAAATAAGACCCGTATCCCGGTTCCTTTCTTCAGCTTAGGGATGGAGCGGCCTGTCTGAGCTCGCCGCTGGATGCGCGTTGGCCAGCGAGTAGCGAGAGCCCGACCCGCGCCGGCACCTTAGTCCTTATTATATACCTAGGGGCCATCGCGCGGGGAAGCCCCTTAGCCCTTCCGGATCGTTTCAAAACCCGTATAGGCATGCAGTACTTCTGGCAACTCAATGGCATCACTCGCTTGGTTGTTTTCGAGTAAAGCCGCGACAATCCGGGGCAAAGCCAGGGCACTCCCGTTGAGGGTATGGGTGAGTTGCGGCTTTTTCTGGTCTTTGGCCCGATAGCGAAGTTGCAAGCGATTGGCCTGGTAGGTCTCAAAATTACTGACCGAACTTACTTCCAACCAACGCTCCTGGGCGGCCGAGTACACTTCCAAATCATAGGTGAAGGCTGAGGTGAAGCCTAGATCTCCGGCACAGAGTTTCAAGACCCGGTAGGGGAGTTTTAAAGCATCCAGAAGCTTTGTTACGTGGGCCAACATCTCCTCGAGGGTATCATAGGACAGCACCGGCTTTTGTATTTGGACAATTTCTACTTTGTCAAATTGGTGGAGACGGTTGAGCCCCCGAACGTCAGCCCCCCAAGAGCCCGCTTCCCGACGGAAGCAAGGGGTATATCCAGCCAACTTGATAGGCAATTCCTCCTCGCTCAAAATAGCATCCCGGTAAATATTGGTTATGGGCACCTCGGCCGTGGGAATGAGGTACAATTCGTCATGCTGGACGTAGTACATCTGGCCCTCCTTGTCGGGCAATTGCCCCGTACCTCGCCCCGAATCTTCATTAATCAAGATCGGGGGTTGGATTTCCATGTAACCAGCATCCCGGGCATGGTCCAAAAAGTAGTTGATCAAGGCCCTTTGTAAACGGGCCCCCTGTTTTTTATAGACGGGAAAACCCGCCCCGGTAATTTTATTCCCCAATTCAAAATCGATAATATCGTAGTCTTTGATCAGGTCCCAATGCGGCTTAAACTCACTGGGCAAGCTAGGTTTTTCTCCAAACTCGGCATCGACCACATTGTCCTCCGGGGTTTTGCCCTCGGGGCTTTGGGGGGCGGGCACGTTGGGTACCGAATACAGGGCATTTTGCAGCTTTTGACTTATTTCTTGCTGCTCCTTATTCAGTTCTTGTATTTGTTCTTTGAGCGTTCCGGTTTGGGCCTTGGCCGCATTGGCTTCCTCTTTTTTACCGGCTTTCATCAATTGCCCGATACTTTTGGAAATAGCATTCATTTCGGCCTTGGCCTGGTCGGCCTGGGTCTGGCTTTCTCTTCGGGCCTGGTCCATCTCGATGATTTCGGAGACCACTTTTGAGGCCTCGGGAAAGTGCCGTTTTTGCAATCCTTGTACAACTAGCTCTTGATTCTCACGTATGTAGCTAATTTCCAACATCCTTTACTAAATATTTTGATTATTAAACCGGATTTAATATACTTGCAAGTATAAGACAAACCAACCTCTCTGCTGTTTCGTTGCCTGTCCAAATAAACTGCACTTATTTTTAAAAAAAAAGTTTGCTTTGTTAAAATTGGGCTCTATATTGCAGAAAGTTTACGCCATAGCTACCAGAGTTGGAATACCGCGGGTTTGGCTTTTTTAAGAAATACTTTCCATTTTATTTATTTAAAAATTTGTAATCACTTGGGTTAGGCTCATAGATGATTTCTGAATAATTTATCTCTAGTGCTACACCTATCTTTCAACATAACTTATGCTCACTAGCTACCGAGCCAAGTTATTTCAATCACTCACTTGAAATTTCAACCGAAGAAATTTTAACAATCCTTATTAATAAATCTACCTATTTCCAGTTAATGTTAATCTTTTTTTAGGTGCAAATCCAAAAAGCTTATGTATAACATTGAAGAACTTAACCTTAAGCTTCTCTCTGAGTTAAAAGAGATTGCTGAACAATTACAGGTTAAGAACTACAAGAAACTAACTAAAAAAGAGTTGATCTATAAAATCCTTGATCAACAGGCGATCTTACCTGAGAGCCAAATCCTACCTCTGAAACAAGAAAAAGAATCCAGCGGGCCCAAAGAAGCTATCAAAGAAATGTCCAACGATCCCCCGAGAAAACAAAGGGTAAAACGTGAAAATGTTAAAGAAACTAAAAATAACGACACGTACTCTTCCAACGGGAGCTCCAAAAACAAAAGCAAAAACCCTCTCTTTGACCTGGATGATGATGGCCTCGACTTAAACCTGGACCTCAATGCCAGCTCGGAGCCTAAAACTTCTAGCCCAGCGAAGGAAACGCCTCAGCCTAAGCAAAGTAATCAAGAGTCTGAGCCACAACAACATCCCAAGCCCAAGAAAATCGATCCGCCTTCCGTACGCGAATTTGACGGCCTGATTGAGAATGAAGGAGTCCTGGAAATTATGCAGGACGGATATGGCTTCCTAAGGTCTTCCGACTATAACTACCTGGCCAGTCCCGATGATATTTACGTTTCTCCCTCTCAAATAAAACTCTTTGGTTTGAAGACCGGAGACACGGTTCGAGGACAAATTCGGCCTCCCAAAGAAGGTGAAAAATATTTTGCCCTGCTTCGGGTAGAAAATATCAATGGAAAAACCACCGAAGAAATTCGTGACCGGATTCCATTTGAATACCTGACCCCACTCTTCCCCGACGAGCGACTAAAGCTCAGTACGAATGCCGGGGAAATGTCTACCCGAATCTTAGATTTGTTTGCCCCCATAGGGAAAGGACAAAGGGGAATGATCGTAGCCCAGCCCAAAACGGGTAAAACCGTTCTTTTGAAGAAAATTGCCAATGCCATTGCGGTCAACCACCCCGAAGTGTACCTCATCGTTTTACTTATCGATGAAAGACCGGAAGAAGTTACCGATATGGCCCGTAGCGTAAAAGCCGAGGTAATCTCCTCTACTTTTGATGAGCAGGCCGAGCGCCACGTCAAAGTAGCCAGTATCGTGCTAGAGAAAGCCAAACGTATGGTAGAATCTGGCCACGACGTGGTAATCCTCCTGGATTCCATCACCCGTTTAGCTCGAGCATACAACACTGTAGTGCCTTCCTCGGGTAAAATACTAACGGGTGGGGTAGATGCCAATGCCTTACACAAGCCCAAGCGTTTCTTCGGTTCAGCCCGTAATGTTGAAAACGGAGGTTCCCTTACGATCATTGCTACGGCCTTGATTGAAACCGGATCCAAAATGGATGATGTGATCTTTGAAGAATTCAAGGGTACCGGTAATATGGAACTACAATTGGATCGTAAATTGGCCAACAAACGTGTATACCCCGCCATCGATGTCCCATCCTCAGGTACTCGTCGCGAAGATCTCTTAATGAGCAAAGAAGAATTGGCCCGGGTTTGGATCCTACGCAAGTATATGAACGATATGAACTCTGTGGAAGCTATGGATTTCCTACTAGACAAAATGAAAGGAACCATGGACAATGCCGAATTCCTAGTCTCTATGAATGGCTAATGAGGGAAGCTTGGCAAGCTTTCCACTTCCTATACCAATACAAAAAAACTGGGGTTTAGTAATCAAAAATTGCTAAACCCTTTTTTTATTCGCACTGTAGACTTTACCTAGCCATCCGATTTGAAAAAAAAATATGATATTTGTATCAATAAGACCCAGAAGCCTTGAAAATCACTCCTCTAGAAAAACTCTTTGAAGAGATACAAGATTATTTTAAAATTCAGACTGAGTTACTGGAAATAAGCGCCAAGGAAAAAGTAGTAAAAGCTACGATCTTACTGATCTACTTCATTGCTTTGACCGTAATTAGCAGTACTTTTTTCCTCATGTTCTCAATGGGTTTGGCTTTTTTATTAAGCAATGATGACGATTATCGAGGGTTTTTCTTGCTGTCCCTCATCCAAGTTATTCTTTTTATAAGCGTGGTTCTATTGAAGCGCTATCTTCCGGTTAAACTGAAAAACCACATCAAAACCCAAATATTGGAAGTCATAGACAATATCATTTTTGATTAAGTAGCCCCATGAACAAGCCCAGCTTACCCGCCCCCCAACCTGAAAAGCGCCCCATGCTTTATACAGAAATTCAGGATAAAAAGAAGGAACTCCAAGAAGCCTTAGAAGCCCGAAAAGAATCTCTAGACAAAAAGATCAGCTACGTTAGCAAGTATGGCCGTAGTACCTTACTTATTGCCGGTACTGCATACTTAAGTTATCGTTTTAGTCGTTGGCTTTTTAGTTCTCCCAAGTCTTCACCCAAAAAAATACAGAAACCAGCCGTCCAGGCCTACACGCATGATTCTGAGATAAAAAAAGAAGCTCCCAAACCCGAAGGTTTATGGAAATTAGTAAAAAGAAGCATGACCCTTATGATCGTAGACTTGGCCAAACAAAAATTACAAGAAGAAATTGAGAAGAAATTCCTCAATCGGGACAAAAGCGATGAATAAAAAGCTATACCAATCCATACAGGCAAGCCAGGAAAATCATAAAAAACTCCTGTGCCTCTTGATTGATCCCGATAAGTTCGGGGAAGAGCAAAAAACCCGTTTGGAACAGGTAGTACTCCATTCGCTAGTAGATTTAATTTTTGTAGGAGGCAGTTTGATCCAAGGGAGTAATATGCAGGAGACTACCCGAGCCATTAAATCTATCAGCTCGCTTCCATTAGTTATTTTCCCCGGCAATCATATGCACCTTGACCGACAAGCCGACGCTATCCTGTTCCTTTCTCTCATTTCGGGGCGCAACCCCGACTTTTTGATTGGCCAGCACGTGATTGCCGCTCCATTCCTTAAAAAAACCAACTTAGAAATTTTACCTACGGGGTATATTTTAATCGACGGAGGGCGGTCTACAACCGTTTCCTACATCAGCAACACCACCCCGATTCCCCGGGACAAACCCGAAGTGGCCGCTTGTACCGCTATGGCCGGCGAAATGCTTGGCCTTAAACTTATGTACGCCGATGCCGGGAGTGGAGCTCAATTGAGTATCCCGCCCGCCCTTATTCGGGCCCTGCGCAAATCAGTTGATATTCCGCTCATTATTGGGGGAGGGATTCGTAGCGCCCAACAAGCCCAGGAGGCCTATAAAGCCGGGGCCGATATGCTCGTTATTGGCAATGCCGCCGAAACCAGTTCTCAAATTATCCCCGATATCCGCCAGATGATGCATGATCAAGGCTGGGTGCAAGCCTAAGATTACTTACCAGTTTTGGGGGCTTGCCCGCGCCATGACCCTAAGTGCTGAGCTGCCCATACCTGCCAGCGCGGGCCGGGCTCTCGCTACTCGCCGGCTTACGCACCGCCAACAGCGGGCTCAAACAGGCCGCTCCATCCCTAAGCCATCTTCCAGAGAAAAAATTAAGTGTTTAAACACAATTTAGCGTGCTAAAATGGAACGCTTGAAAGGTTTTGGGAGTTGCTAGATAAGATTCACGCTCCCATGAAACGTAATGATTTTGTAAAATTAGCAGGCTTAAGCACCTTATCTATTCCTATGGCTTCTTCTTTAAATCAACTGAAATCCCTTAGTGATACCTTTGCCCCTTCTGAGCGAATGCCGGTCTTGTTTTTAGGGCACGGCTCCCCTATGAACGGTATTGAAGAAAATGAGTTTGTGCAAGGTTTTAGAAAACAAGGAGAACAAATACAAAGGCCCCAAGCAATCCTCGTCATTTCGGCTCATTGGGAGACCAAGGGCACATATGTCACCGCGATGGAAAAGCCTAAAACCATCCATGACTTTGGCGGCTTCCCCCAGGCCTTATACGAAGTGCAGTATCCGGCCCCGGGGCATCCGAAATTGGCCCAAGAGCTAAGAGAGCTAGTTAAACCAGAAAATACGGTGCACTTAGATGACAAATGGGGGCTTGACCATGGCTCCTGGACCGTGGTCAAACATATATATCCAGAAGCCGATGTGCCCGTAGTACAATTAAGTATCGATTATACCCAGGCCCCTAGTTATCACTATCAATTGGCCCAGCAACTCAAAGTTCTTCGCGGCAAAGGCGTCCTACTCATTGGGAGTGGGAATATGGTTCATAATTTAAGAAAAGTCGCCTGGGATAAGATAAACAAGCATTATGCCTATGATTGGGCCTTGGAAGCCGATGCGAAGATGAAACAATTTATACAGGAAGGCGACCACCCAAGCCTCATCGATTTCAAAAACCAAGGACAGGCCTTTGATCTCGCTATTCCTACTCCTGAGCATTTCATTCCCTTACTGTATACCTTGGGTTTACAGGATAAAGCTGATGATACCTTGCTGTTTAATGACCGTCCTTTGGGGGGATCGCTGAGTATGACGAGTGTGAAGTTTGGTTGAGAAATTTGGTAACGATATACTATTTCGGCCTGTCATGGGACAGACCGAGGGGCAGGGATGACCATACGTATTTTCTAAAATCTCTCCTCTCGCTTCTCTGCTCTCTCCTCTTCAGCTGAGGGATAGAGCGGCCTGTTTGAGCCCGCCGCTGGCCTGCGCGTGAGCAGGCGAGTAGCGAAAGCCCGACCCCGGCGGCACTTTCTTTCTTTTAAAAAGCCAAAGTACAAGGCCGGGGGCAGCCCCTAAACATTCTGTGCTTATACATTCATCAAGGAGTCCCGACGGCGCATCTTCCCGGCCGGGATGCCAAACATCATCTTAAAACGACGACAGAAGTAAGCGGTATCTTTGTAGCCTACTTCCACGCCAATCTCACGAATACTCTTTTTGGTGGTGCGGAGTAAGTTGACGGCCATTTCCATGCGCTGATACTCAATATAATCCTGAGGATTGATATTGGTCAACATCTTGAAGTATTGCCCCACATAATCTTCGGAAACGTTGGCAACATTGGCCAATACCTTGTTGGATAGGTCGCCACCCAGGTATTCTTTGATGTAATTAAAGATATCAATCAGGCGAGGATCTTTAAAGTAGGTACTATTGGTAGCCAGTTGTTCTACAAACATCCCTTGGGCCAAGATATAGCGAATGGTTTCCACAATAATTTGCTCCGTTTTGATCTTGATCAAACGGTTTTTACCGGGTCTGTCCGCTAGGTTTTCCAGGGCCACTTCTTTAATAATCCGGGCCAATCCCGGATTGTCGCGTATAATAAAAGGGGGAATATCTAAGGAAGCAAAGAAGTTAATCGAATCAAAGACTTTGGCTTCAAAGGCGATATAGCTAAAGGAGTTGGGGATCTTCCCGACTAAGCTGAAATCGATATTGGGTTCAAAGAACTTATCTTTATTACTTAGGAACTCTTCGTTGTTAATGACATTATTCTCGGCATCGGTGCCATAGGCAATGGAGGCTTGTCTTCCTCCGGGCACGAATAGCATGTCTCCTTGTTCTACTTTTTCAGAACCGTCTCCAAAGGATAGCTCTCCGTCGTGAAGAAGGAAAATATAATTCTCTACATCGTAATGGTTGCTGACCTTAGCGGATTGTAAAATTTTTACATTCTTCGCTTTCAGAAACTTTACCCCAAGGGACTCGATGATTTTATTATAGTCTTCCATCGTATTAGAATTTTAATTAGACTTGTATTTGTTTAAACCGAGCTAGGAAATATCTAATTGCACTTAATTAATCACAAAAAAATAAGGCATTACTCAAAAGTAAGCCTTATTTTCTTTTTTAGCAAGTAGCTATATCAAGAAAAATAGAATTATTTCAAGATTCCCCTTGCAATGACAATTTTTTGGATCTCGGAGGTTCCTTCGTAAATCTGGGTAATTTTAGCATCCCGCATCAAACGCTCTACGTGATATTCTTTTACATATCCGTATCCACCGTGTACCTGAACCGCTTCAATGGTAGTATCCATGGCTACTTGCGAGGCAAATAACTTGGCTTCGGCGGCGGCGCTTACGAAGTTCATCCCGGCATCTTTCATACGGGCGGATTGTAAAACAAGAAGACGCGCGGCATTGATTTGGGTGTGCATGGTAGCCAATTTGAATTGAATGGCTTGCAATTCGCTTATAGGCTTACCAAACGCTTTACGTTCCTTAGAGTAGGCTACCGAGAGTTCGTATGCCCCAGAGGCAATCCCCAAGGCTTGGGCGGCAATCCCGATTCGGCCTCCATTCAAGGTGCTCATGGCAAATTTAAATCCGAACCCATCGTCGCCGATACGGTTTTCTTTGGGAACTTTCACGTCGGTAAACATCAAAGAGTGGGTATCAGAACCTCGGATACCTAGTTTGTCTTCTTTTTTACCTATCTCAAAACCTTCCATGCCCCGCTCAACGATCAAACAGTTGATTCCTTTGTGCTTCAATTCTGGATGGGTTTGGGCAACTACCAAGTATACGGAAGCGGTAGATCCGTTGGTAATCCAGTTTTTGGTACCATTGAGTAGGTAGTAATCTCCTTTGTCTTCGGCGGTAGTACGTTGAGAAGTAGCATCCGAGCCGGCTTCGGGCTCCGATAGACAGAAGGCCCCGATGATTTCTCCTTTGGCAAGGGGAATTAAATACTTTTGTTTTTGCTCTTCGGTACCGTACTTTTCCAATCCCCAACATACCAAAGAGTTATTTACCGACATAGATACGGAGGCTGAGGCATCAATTTTAGAAATTTCCTCCATAGCCAACACGTAAGAAACCGTATCCATTCCGCTTCCTCCGTATTTGGGGTCTACCATCATCCCCATAAAGCCCAGCTCACCCATCATTTTAATTTGTTCGGTAGGAAAGGTAGCGTGGGTATCTCGCTCGATTACTCCGGGCAGTAATTCTTTTTGGGCAAAATCGCGGGCGGCTTCTCTTACCTCTATTTGCTCTTCGCTCAGGAAATCAGAAGCTTGTAAATTGACATTAGATGCCTCCATAGTTTATATTTTGTTTATTGGTTTGAGACTTTTTTATTAGAATAGTACAAATATACTCGATAGCACTAGAAAATTAAAAAAAAGCCGGGCAGAATTGCCCGGCCTTGCCCGTATGTATTATGTATTGTTTGGTACTTAGTCTCTAGATCCCATAAATGCCGCTACGTAATATAACAAAGTAGCCAGAGATCCTAGGGCAGATACTACATAGGTCATAGCCGCGGTATTTAAAGCATCTTTGGCCATGTCATACTCTTGTGAGTTGACAATGCCCCGGTCGGAAATCCATTGTAAGGCGCGTTTGCTGGCATCAAACTCTACCGGTAGGGTTACCAAACTAAACGTAGCAATGACCCCATAAGCAGCAATTACTAGCAATAATATAGTTTGTATAGGAAACATACTCGTAAGTAAGTATCCGCCAAAAAAGCTTACCATGAAAATCACATTTAGGATGGTAGAGCTAATATTTTGTAAGGGCACCATAGCCGAGCGAAACTCAAGCATTCCGTAAGCTGTGGCGTGTTGTACGGCGTGGCCACACTCGTGAGCGGCAACTGCCGCTGAGGCAGCTGAGTTTCCATAAAAAACCCCTTCACTTAGGTTTACTGTTTTGTTGGCCGGGTTATAATGGTCGGTCAATTGACCAGGCACTTGGGTTACTTGCACATCATAAATACCGTGGTCTTCCAGCATCTGCCGGGCAATTTGCTCACCGGTCAAAGGCCGGCTTAAAGCAATTTGAGAATATTTCCGGAATTTGGAACGTAGGGAGCTGCTCACTATCCAACTGGCAAGCATGGTTATCCCAAAAATTATCCACAAAGTCATAATTTTATTTCGATGGTTTGATGGTACATATTAGGCTTTGGTAAGGCCTTCCGACTTTTTTACCCTTTCAATAATTTGGGAAGTGGAGTAGCCCTCTACCAAATCCAGGGTTTCTACTTTTCCCCCACCTTTTAATACAAAATCTGCCCCAACGATAGTTTCTACCGTATAATCGCTTCCTTTTGTCAAAATGTCAGGTTGTACGGCTTGAATTAATGACAAAGGAGTATCCTCTTCAAATAAGATTACGGCATCTACAAACTCAAAAGCTGCTAAGATACGAGCCCGGGCATATTCGTCTTGAACGGGTCGCTCCAAGCCTTTTAAGCGGGATACTGAGGTATCGGTATTCACTCCAACAACTAAACGGTCCCCTTTATTTCGGGCTTTTTCCAAATAATCTACATGGCCTAGGTGGACGAGGTCAAAACAACCATTGGTAAAAACGACCAGTTCTTGCCGTTCTTTCCAGGTTTTTCTCTGGGTTTGCAGCTGAGGCAAGCTCATAATTTTTTGATGTGTAGGCATGTTCATGATCTTTTGGCCGACACGATATTTTCGGATGAATTATCTATGTCGGCACTTTTTTTATTCCAAAGATAGGTACTCAGTAAAAAGGCCATTCCTCCCAGGCCAACTGTGATTATGGTCTGCACTGCGTGTAAAAAAGTAGCAATCAAAACACCATATTCTGGGCCAAGGGCTACCAAAGCAAAGATTTTACTTACTAGCAAGTGATAGGCCCCTACACCTCCCTGTACAGGAGCAGCCATCCCGATGGCCCCCATTACAAAAACCAATAAGGCAAACCAAGGACTCAGTTTGCTGGTCTCCGGAAAGCTGAAAAAGAGAACGTACGTGGTCAGATAATATAATAACCAGATCAAGAGGGTATGCCCTACAAATAAGCCAGGCTTTCGCACATTCCGAATACTTAGGATACCTTTTAAAAAATTAAGGAAAAACCCTTTTATCTTTTGCCCAAACCATGTGTATTGGCCCCATTTCCAAAATATGAACCCGCCTAATAGCATCAAAAAGATCCCCAAGGAAGCTAATATCAAGAGTTGAGTTCGGACAGATTCACCGGGTATTTTTTGGCTCAACTCGAGCAAGATCCAACTGCCTACCCTATCTATCTCTATAAACACTACGAAAAGAATAATAAGTAGCAGAACTAAAACGTCAATAATTCTTTCTAATACAATGGTTCCAAAAGCGGTACTGAAGGGGACTTTTTCTAAGCGGTTGATTACTCCACAACGGGTTAATTCCCCGGCTCGGGGCAACACAAAGTTCATAAAGTAACCCGACATAACAGCCAAAAAAGACCGGAATGTACTGGGGTGATAGTCTAGGGGAGCAAGTAGTAAAAGCCAGCGATGTGCCCGGGATAAATGGCTCAATACGGATAAAACTGCCGCGACCAAAATCCATGTATAGTCGGCCTCTTGAAACTTATGGAGCAGGTCATCCCAACTGATGCCTTGCAATACATAAGCCAGCAAGGCAATAGCTAAAGCCAAACTAATCCCGTAGCGAAAGATGTTCCAAAAATTAAACTTCATAGCGCTTGGCTAAACAAGACGGTTATTTTCATTCGGGAAAATAACGGTTGGCTTATACATGCGGGCCTCCTCTTCTTCCATCCACCCATAGGCAACGATAATGATTATATCGCCTACTTGAACCCTACGAGCAGCTGGTCCATTCAGGGTAATTTCTCCTGAGCCACGTTTGCCCTTAATGATATAAGTCTCAAAACGCTCCCCATTATTGAGATTCAGGATTTGAACTTTGAGGTTTACAAACATGTGGGCTGCTTCTATTAGATCTTCATCAATAGAGATACTGCCTACATAATGGAGATCGGCCTGGGTAACTCGTACCCGGTGAATTTTAGATTTTAATATTTCTACCAACATAGCCATGTAGATTGGATGCTAGAGTGATAAATTGAATAGCGTATTAAAGGTTCCAAATCATGTTATCAATTAAACGTATTTTTCCCGCATAGGCAGCCACACAAAAGGCGACACCTCCGGTTTCAGGCCATTCTTCCAGAGGAAGTAGGGTCTCTGCTTTTACAATATCCAAATATTCTAGCTCCAAAGCTGTTTTTTGGATTTGCGCCGCCCCCATGGTTTGTAATTCTTGGGGGGGGTAAGCCTGCTTACCCGCCTTTTCTACTAAATCATACAAGGTTTGGGAGATATGTACAGCTTCCCTTCGCATCGCCGGATCTAGTAATAAGTTTCGAGAAGAAAGGGCCAAGCCATCCGGTTCTCTTACCGTAGGGCAAATAATAATCTCAAGAGGAAACGATAAATCCTTCACGATTTGTTGAACAATCAGGCACTGTTGCCAATCCTTTTGCCCAAAATACGCCCGATCGGGACCGACTAGATGAAACAACTTGCTTACCACGATTCCTACCCCATTAAAATGTCCTGGACGGTTGGCGCCTTCCATAGTCTTTTCCAGGTGACCAAAATCAAATGTAATTTGGGGAGGAGCGGGATACATTACTTCTGGGCTGGGAGCAAAAACGTGTACCTTAGGGTAGGCCGATAGCATAGCCAGATCTTCCAATAAACGATCAGGGTATTTCGCTAAATCTTCTGGATTATTAAACTGAATAGGATTAACGAAAATGCTGCAGATACAAACTTCGTTTTCCTGAGTAGCTTGCTCGATAAGTGCCCTATGCCCTTCGTGCAAAGCCCCCATGGTAGGCACCAGGGCTATTTTTTGCCCAGCGAGCCGATAAGGGCCCAAGAAAGCTGACAATTCGGTGGGGGTTTTAAAAACTTGCATAGCCCTAAAAATCAGTATTTTTGAGCGGAAAGCAAAATTACATGAATTTATTTAAAAATTGGCAAGTACCTATTTATTCGTATCTTTGCAAGTCATAAGATTTAGTCATTCACGCACAATCCACAGAGATCAGATGCGAAAACTACGAGTATTATACGTGGCGAGCGAGATCAATCCATTCCTCAAGACTTCAGGAGTAGCCGATTTTGTTAGGAAGCTACCCCAAGCCATGCAGGAAAAAGGCCTTGAGATTCGTATTATCGTCCCCCGATTTGGTTTAATCAACGAACGAAAAAACCGACTACATGAGGTAGTGAGGCTTTCAGGGATCAACATTGCCGTGGGGGAGGAAGAAAAGCCCTTGGTAATTAAGGTGGCATCCATCCCCAATGCTAAGTTGCAAGTCTATTTTATAGACAATGAGGATTATTTTCATCGTAAGTCGGTATTTGAAGACAAGGAAAATAATTTTCACAAAGACAATGATGAGCGCCTTATATTCTTCTGCAAGGGTGTATTAGAAACAGTAAAAAAGCTGGGCTGGTCTCCTGACATTATCCATTGTAATGATTGGATAACTAGTTTAATCCCGCTCTACTTAAAGACCACCTATCAGAAAGACCCTATATTTCAACATACGAAAAGTATCTTTACGGTGTATAACAACTCATTTGATCATACCTTTGACCAAGACTTGTTGTTAGCGAAGGTTAAAATGATAGATATCAAAGACGATATGTTGAAAAACCTATCCAGCGCAGACTTTGACGGTTTTTTACGTACAGGTTTGGAATACGCTGATGTAGTTGTAAAAGCCGAAAAAGAATACGAAGATAAAATTATTAAGCTCTTAGATGCGTTTGAGGGTAAACAAGAGATTACATCCATTGAGTCAACGAGCGAATTTTCTGATTTATATTATGAATTGTACAATGAATTGGTTGATGTCAACTAATTCCGTGGGGCGTTTAGGCACGTTTATTTGCCTACTGAGTTTTCTTTTTTCTTGTGACGATTCCAATGAGGTTGGTTTGGGATTATCTCCCCCCGGAGATGTAAATAGTGTTTTTGTAGACACATTTTCGGTGGAGGCAGCTACCGTATTGGCCGATGAATTACCAACCGAAAACAATTTTAGTATGATGGCCGGGCGCTACGTTGACCCAGATTTTGGCTCAATCGAATCCCGGGCGTATTACCAATTAATTACGGGTTCTGGTTTAACTCCCTTAGATTCCAATTTTATTATGGATTCATTGGTTTTTAACTTTTTCCCAAATTATGAGTACGGCCTTAATGATATCAACCAAACCTTTCGGATACATCAAACTACCGAGGTTTTGGCAGACTCAATAGATTACACAAACCAAAGCGCTGTTCCTTTTTTAGCCGATCCGATCCTAGAGTTCAGTATGAAGGCCGATTCGGTTATAGATGAAGGCTTTATAAGTATTACTCTTCCTATTGAAAGCTCTAATCATCCATTTGTTGATGATCTTATCGATCTGGTCAGGATTGCTGATATTAATGAAAACTTTATTCAACGGTTAAAAGGGCTAGTGCTCATACCCGAAGCCACAGATGATGCCAAGGTTATCGGCTTTACTGTAAATAGCAATCCTACCTTGCAATTGTTCTACCACGACATTAATGATCCGGATGTAGTCTTGAATGTTAATTTAGCTAACTTTAGACTCAGTACTACAGACCCTGAGGTCACACGTTTCAATCAATATATAAGTGATCGTGGTGGCAGTCCCTTTTTGAGTCAGTTATCTAATCAAAATCCATCCATCTCCTCTGAGCAAACCAACAATATAGCATTTATCCAAGGGGGTTCTGGAGTTAGGGCACGCTTAAATTTCCCAACTGTAAAAAATTTGGCCAATCAACCCGGAATTGTCTCTATTTTGGAGGCAACCCTGATAATTCGCCCGGTTTTTGCCAGTAATCAAACATTGCCTGAACCTTCTCAACTTGTACTATACCGTACTGATGCTAATGATCAAAACCAAATTGCGACCCGTATCGTAGAAGATGATACTGTCAATGTTTTTTTGATTAACGATCGTACAGGGGGACCAGCGCTTATCTCATATCTAACCCGTTTTGAATCGTATGAGGCAGATATTACCACTTTCCTCATTGACCTTATCAATGGTACTGAAGAAAGCGATGCCCTAATTTTAGGCGTTAATCCCTTTCTGCAAGCTGGGGTTATAAACATGGATGAATCAACAAGTGTCAACCGCTTCTTGATCAACGCGGCCCCAAACAATGAATTTTCGGTAGAACTCCAGGTTTTTTACAACGTGTTCAACTAGCTCTCTTAAAGGTATTAATTTTCAAAACCAAAACTCTTTTTGTTTATGTGTGGTATCGTTGCGTATATCGGCAAAAATGAAGCATATCCAATCATAATCAAAGGATTAAAAAGATTGGAGTATCGCGGCTACGATAGTGCTGGGATTGCTTTACTTAATGGTTCTTTACAAGTATTCAAGCAAAAAGGAAAAGTATCAGAGCTAGAAGACATTTTGGAAGCAAATACGCTTTCCGGAAGCATTGGGATTGGGCACACCCGATGGGCTACCCACGGTGAACCCAATGATGTTAATGCCCACCCCCAGTATTCTGCTTCTAAGAAGTTGGTATTGATCCATAATGGTATCATTGAAAACTATACAAGTCTGAAGCAAGACTTAGTAAGCAAGGGATATCAGTTTGTCAGCGAAACAGATTCTGAAGTACTGGCTACCTTTATTGAAGATATCCAAGAAAATGCCCAATGTTCTCTTGAGGAAGCCGTGCGACTGGCCCTCCGTAAGATTGTTGGGGCATATGCCATCGTTATCCTATCTCCTCAAAATCCCCGTCAGTTAATCGCCGCCCGCAAAGGAAGCCCGATGGTCATTGGAGTAGGTGAAAATGAATATTTTGTCGCCTCAGATGCTACACCTATTGTTGAGTATACCAATGATGTGATCTACATGGACGACAATGAGATCGCAATCATTGAAGATAATGACCTCCGGATCCAAACCTTGGACTCGGTAGCCAAAACGCCTTACGTACATAAGCTTGAACTTGCTTTGGAAGCCATCGAGAAAGGTGGCTATGAGCACTTCATGCTCAAAGAAATCTTTGAACAGCCTATCTCCGTGGCCGACAGCATGCGGGGCCGTATCGATGCCAATAAAGGTTTCTTGCAATTAGGCGGCTTAACGGAGTATTTTAACCGTTTGATGAGTGCCGACCGCATCGTATTTGTAGCTTGTGGTACCTCTTGGCACGCCGGCTTGGTGGCCGAATACCTCTTTGAAGAATTGGCCCGTATACCAGTAGAAGTAGAATATGCCTCGGAGTTCCGCTATCGAAACCCCATCATCCGGGAAAATGATGTCGTGATCGCCATCTCCCAGTCTGGGGAAACCGCCGATACTTTGGCTGCCATTGAATTGGCAAAATCCAAAGGCGCAAAGATCTTTGGGATTTGTAATGTAGTAGGTTCTTCCATCCCACGCGCCACCCACGCTGGAGCTTACCTCCACACTGGGCCAGAAATTGGGGTAGCCAGTACCAAGGCCTTTACCGGACAGCTTTCGGTATTGACTATGATGGCCTTGCTTATCGCCCACCGCAAAGGCACGCTTTCCGAGACTCAATATCGCGAGCTTTTGGTTGAATTGGAAAATATTCCTAATAAAATCAAGAAAGCCCTGGAGCTTAACGATCAAATCAAACAAATTGCTGAGGTGTACAAAGATGCCCGCAACTTCTTGTACCTGGGTCGTGGCTATAACTTCCCTGTGGCCTTAGAAGGCGCTTTAAAACTCAAAGAAATCTCCTACATCCACGCAGAGGGGTACCCGGCCGCCGAAATGAAGCACGGCCCTATTGCCTTGATCGATGAGGAGATGCCGGTAGTATTCATCGCCACCGATGATAGTAGCTATGAAAAAATTGTCTCCAACATCCAGGAGGTAAAAGCCCGTAAAGGTCGTGTAATTGCCATCGTGACCGAAGGGGATAAGTATATTGACCGAATGGCCGATTACACCATCGAGATCCCGGCTACCATGGAGCCTCTTACTCCCCTTCTTTCGGTGATTCCTTTGCAATTGCTTTCCTATCACATTGCCGTAATGCGTGGTTGTAATGTAGATCAACCCCGTAACTTGGCCAAATCGGTAACGGTAGAATAATTAATACTAGATACTTTTTAGCCCAAGCTCCGTAGAAGTTTGGGCTTTTTTTTTGATTAGGGGCTGCCCCCCGGTTCTACATTTGGCCCCGTAATGTGTCCATAAGGCTGCCGGGGGTCGGGCTTTCGCTACTCGCTGCCTTTCCCCACTGCCCTACACGAGCTCAAACAGGCCGCTCTATCCCTCAGCCATGAAGAAGCAGGTTATACCAATACACACCAATTGGCCCGATACTCCTAGCCTTCTTCCCTCTCAAACAATACACTTTCCTTACCAAGGAAGCCCCAAGGCTTTAACTTCATGCTCATAAAAAACTTCCAGTTCTTCCCTCAATGCTCCAGACATGGCCCCTTGAACATACCCCACATTTTTACGAAGCTGCTCAATACTCGTACTACCCGGAATTACCGTAGCTACTGCATCATAGGCCAAACAAAAAGCAAGAGCCATGTGAGGCAAATGTTCTCCTGCCCCCAGCATGGATTGCAGTTTACGCACCAAAGTAGCCCGCGTTTTGATATCCTCGAGGGACCAACGGGCCCGAACCCCCTCAAATATGCTCGCTTCATTATATTTACCCGTAAGCCAACCCGAGTCAAAAGGGATTTTGGCAATAATCCCCACTTGCTTTTTCTTAGCAAGGTCAAAAGCTTTCCGGGTATCCTGGTGTAGGATATTAAAAAAAGCTTCAATTACTTCGCCCTGAGTCGTTTTCAGAAATAAATCCATTTCTTGAAAAGAATCTAGAGAAGCCCCATAGGCCTTGATTTTCCCTTCGGCTTTCAGTTGTTCTAGTATGTCGTAATGGGGGTTCGTGTTTCCATCTAAGTAGGTATAGGGCGGGTTATGCAAGAGGAAAGAGTCTACATAATCTACTTGCAGTCTCTTTAAACTTCCTTCCAAGGATTTTCGCAAATACCCAGCTTCATAGTTTGTTCCCCCCGCATAGGTATGGCCAAATTTGGTATTCAGCACGATATGCCCTCTATCGATTTCTTTTAATGCCTTCCCGAGCCGTAGTTCGCTCGTGCCTAAGCCATAATTGGGAGCGGTATCAAAAAAATTTACTCCTTCCTCAATAGCATTACGAATTAGTTCGCTTGCCTCTTTATCGCTTAGCCCTTTCCAACCGGAGTTGATGCCGAGTTGCCAAGCCCCTAAGCCAATCTCAGAAACCTTGGGCGATTGTTTGATTAAGGTGTTATATTTCATAAATAGTTGGTCTGAAATTTTGATGTAATATCGCTTAAAAACTCTTGGCTTGTGTATATATTCATCCGTAATGTAAATACTAAAAAACGCGTATAAACTTCCCTCACTTCTTGAGAGACTAAGCCTATGCTTGTATTTCTAAAAAATCTTGATTAAGCGCACTCTTATTTGATTTTTTATACTTAAAAGTCTGGCCCTCCCCTCTCAATGCCCAGCCCTTCCTTTGGCTTAGGGATGGAACGGCCTGTTTGAGCCCGCCGCGGGCTGTGCGTAAGGGGGCGAGTAGTGACAGCCCGGCCCGCGCGGGCACCTAGGTACTATTTGCCCAAAAGGTTCATAGCGCGGGCAAGCCCCTCATCTTTGCCTTAGTATGGGTAGGTAAAAAATGTTAATTTCTGAGAGAGACCAGGCGGGAATTTTTGCCACAAAGAAAAATTATACTATTTTAGCCTCAATCCCTAAAAATAAGCCCTGAGCTTATGAATACTTTTGTGCAATACCTACGTACGTTTCTCACCTCTAAGACTGTCTTGTCTAATGACATGGGAGTTTGCACGCTGGGTATGCTTTCTATTTATCTTCCCTACGACTCTATCTGTTGTCGCTGTATGTAGGGCTCCACGCTAGCCCCTACCTCCGTTATTAACCTTCTCCTTGAGAAGAGCCAAACCTATCAAATTTTTTAACTACGTATCCATTATTTAACATTACATATACCAAAACTATGTCCGAGTATCGCTTTGAAACATTGCAACTTCACGCCGGCCAAGAGGTAGACCCAACTACGGGGTCCCGAGCCGTGCCTATTTACCAGACAACCTCCTTCAATTTTAAAAATTCCGAACATGGAGCTAAACTCTTCGCCTTACAAGAGTTTGGAAACATCTACTCTCGGATTATGAACCCTACCAATGATGTCTTCGAGAAGCGTATGGCTGCTTTGGAAGGGGGGGTGGCGGCCTTGGCTACCGCTTCAGGGCAATCTGCTCAGTTCTTGGCCCTGAATAATATCATGCAGTCTGGGGATAACTTTGTGAGTACCACCTTTTTATATGGAGGAACCTATAATCAATTCAAAGTAGCGTTTAAGCGCCTAGGCATTGAGGCCCGTTTTGCCCAAGGAGATAAGCCGGAAAATTTTGAAGCTTTGATGGATGAAAACACCAAAGCCATTTACTTGGAAACTATTGGGAACCCTGAGTTTAATATTCCAGATTTTGACGCCATTGCCGCCTTGGCCCAAAAGCATGATATTCCTTTGGTGGTGGATAATACGTTTGGGGCCGGGGGCTACTTGTTCCGGCCTATCGAGCACGGAGCTTCGGTCGTGACCGCATCGGCTACCAAATGGATTGGTGGGCACGGTACCAGTATTGGTGGGGTCATTGTCGACTCGGGCAAGTTTAACTGGGGCAATGGCAAGTTCCCCCAATTTACTGAGCCTTCAGAAGGGTATCATGGCATGGTATTCTGGGATATTTTTGGCCCGGAAGGTCCGTTTGGCAATATTGCCTATATTATCCGGGCCCGGGTAGAAGGCATGCGTGATTTTGGCCCCTCCATGAGCCCCTTCAATGCTTTTATGATGTTGCAAGGTTTGGAGACCCTTTCTTTGAGAGTACAAAGGCACGTCGATAATGCCTTGGAAATGGCCCAATGGCTACAAGGGCACGAGATGGTAGACAAGGTGCATTACCCTGGGCTAAGTGACAATCCCTACCACGAACTGGCCAAAAAGTATCTAAGAAACGGATTTGGGGCCGTCTTGTCATTTGAAGTAACAGGGGGAAGAGCCAATGCCCAAACTTTTGTAGATAATTTACAATTGACGAGTCACCTGGCCAATGTTGGTGATGCCAAGACCTTGATCATCCATCCGGCTTCTACCACCCACCAACAATTGAGTGATGAAGAGCAGCAAGCGGCCGGGGTAAGTCCTAGCTCCCTTCGAGTAGCAGTGGGAATAGAGCATATCGAAGATATCAAAGCCGATTTTCAGCAAGCTTTTGATAAAGTGAAGACCGCTGAGCCGGCTACCGCTTAATGGCTAGACGGCTAATCGCCGGCTATTGCGATTAGCCGTCTTTTTTTTTATTAAAACCAGCCTCAATGATGTTTAATATCCAGACAGCAGAAGGCAGGACGAGTTAAATGTATCCTATCTATTGAAAGAGCACGTATTTTTATGCCCGGGCCCTTTCCCTTTGGAAAATGGGGGCGAGTTACCTGCTTTTGAATTGGCATATACCACCGAAGGCAGCCTTCGCTATGATGCCCAGGGTAACCCGACTAATGTCGTTTGGGTTTGCCACGCATTGACAGCCAATGCCCACGCATCGGAGTGGTGGCCGGGGCTGGTGGGGGCCGGACATTATCTGGACCCCAGCCGATACTTCATTATTTGTGTAAACATTTTGGGTTCTTGTTACGGATCTACCAATGCCCTTAGTCTGAACCCACAGAGCGGCTCCCCTTATTTTCATTCGTTTCCCGACCTGAGCATCCGGGATATCGTCCGTGCTTTAGACTTGCTAAGGGAGCATCTGGCCATTAAGCAAGTCCATCTCGTGATTGGGGGCTCTCTGGGAGGGCAGCAAGCCTTAGAATGGGCCATTATGCGCCCCAATTTTATCCAAAACCTGTGTGTCATAGCCACCAATGCCCAGCATTCCCCCTGGGGCATTGCTTTTAACGAATCTCAGCGCATGGCCATTGCGGCCGATGGCACTTGGCCTAAAAACCACCCGGAGGCGGGTATGAAAGGACTACGCGCGGCGCGGGCCCTAGCATTGTTATCCTACCGGACTTACCAAATTTACCAGGAATCTCAAGGAGAAGTAAAAGAGGAACTGAGTGACCAGTACCGGGCGGCCAGTTACCAAAGGTATCAAGGCGATAAACTGGCAGCCCGTTTTCACGCCTTCGCCTATTGGTCTCTTAGCATGGCCATGGATTCTCACGATGTAGGCCGTGCACGAGGGGGCATTGCCCTTGCACTAAGCAGGATCAAGGCCCGAACGATGATTATCAGTATTTCCTCCGACATCCTTTTCCCGAGCTCCGAACAAAAACTTTTACACCAACATATTCCCCTTGCCCAGTTGGAAGTAATAGACTCCGTGTATGGGCATGATGGTTTTCTGATAGAAGTAGAACAATTGGAAGCTATTTTAAAGAAGTGGCTGGAAAACCCTAAACCTTAAGTCAAAATTAATATAAGTAAAATACCAAGAAAACCGTAGCTTATGCATAAGTACTGCACTTTACCCAGAAATTTATTCTGCCCAAGGGGTTTAAATCCCTATATTTGCAATCTTTCTTGAATCCATAAACTTGCTGATCAAAATGCTAAAAATCGGATTATTTGGCTTCGGCTGTGTCGGGCAAGGTCTCTATGATATCTTCCAAAGCACAGAGCTGGATGCCGAAATACTAAAAATTTGTGTCAAACACCGCAATAAAAAGCGAAGTATTCCCAGTGAATATTTTATCTATGACAAGAATGAAATCCTAAATGACCCTGAGATCAACCTGGTAGTGGAGTTGATTGACGATGCCGAAGAGGCCTATTATATTGTCTCAGAGGCCTTGAGGATGGGTAAAAATGTGGTCACGGCCAATAAAAAGATGTTGGCTGAACACTTGGAAGAACTGGTCAACCTACAACAGGAATTCAATACCTCTTTGCTCTATGAGGCCTCGGTATGTGGGAGTATTCCCATTATTCGGAATTTGGCTGAATACTATGACAATGAGCTCTTATATTCGGTGAGCGGTATCTTTAATGGTTCTTCAAATTACATCCTCAGCAAGGTGATCCAGGAAAACATGAGCTATGAAGATGCGCTTGGCCAAGCTCAGGAATTTGGATACGCGGAGACCGATCCTACCTTGGATGTTGGCGGCTTTGACCCCAAGTACAAATTGTGTATAGTCACCGCCCAAGCCTATGGGATGTTTATCGCTCCCGAGGCCATTTTTAATTATGGGATAGACGCTTTGAGCCCGCACGATATCCAGTTTGCTCAGGAAAAAGGGTATAAACTCAAGCTCATTGCTACCGTAGACCGCATACACGATGAAGCGATGTCTCTATGGGTCATGCCTTATTTTATACCCGAAGGGCATTATCTATACCATGTAGAGCAGGAATATAATGGGGTGATTGTAGAAGCGGCTTTCTCGAGTAAGCAAGTGTTTTTAGGGAAAGGAGCTGGGGGCCACCCAACAGGCTCGGCCGTCTTATCCGATATTTCAGCCTTGCGTTATGATTATAAATACGAATATCGCAAAGCCGATCTGGGCAAGAAATTGCATTATACCCGCGATCTATCCATGGAAATATACCTTCGCTACTACAAAGATGAAGACCTAAACCTCTTCCGCTTTGATGACATTAGCGAAAAGTACCAGGGTAAAGATTTCAACTATGTAATTGGCACGGTCAAGTTGGAAGATTTATATGAAATCCGAGAAGAATTAAGAAAGCGCCCGGTTTTCTTGGCCAATACCGGAAGAAAAGTTCAGGCCCGTAATTTAAAGTCTGAGCAGGTTTTGGCTACGGCTTCTCAGTAGTTCGGCATAAACAGCCAGCTCTTCTCACGAATAGCTGGCTGTTTCTTGTTTAGTCTTGGGGCTTCCCCGCGTTGAAAGCGATCTTGCTATAGAAAAGGAAGTGGCGCGGGGGCGGGCTCTCGCTACTCGCCCCCTTACGCACAGCCAGCGGCGGGCTCAAACAGGCCGCTCCATCCCTAAGCTTAAGAGCTTCGTTTATCAAACTACTTCTATCCCCGCCCTTTTAAGGTACCCAATTGGTTTCTACAGCATCTTGGGAACGATTGTACAATTCCTGGAGCCGCCCATTATCAACATCGTATACACTTTTCATAACCCGGGGCAGATAGATGGTGCCGTGGTCTTTGATATTTTTATCGCGGATTACTTCTTTTTCGAGGGTGGCATCGTTTTTAGACACCTCGGCATTGGTTATTTCTACGTACCGGTCTAGGATGGACAATAAATTTTTAGGCTCAAAATCCTCGGGAGCCAAAATATCTTCTAAGGCTTCGGGCCGGGAAAAAAGGGTGCAACTTTCCCGAATATCAAACACCGGGCTGGCTAGGATTTTGGCTGTCGGACTGTGGTCCCGGACTCCACCATCGTAGAGGAGAATTTTGGAGTAACTGCTCTGGCGGTCTTCAAAATCTCGAATGGGCCTACTAAACTCAAAGCCCTGGGTAAAAATAGGGATGGAAGCCGAGGCATTTACAAAGTTGACAAAATCATCATAGGCTACCTCTTTGAGGTTCATATAAAATCTACGGCCTGTGTAAAAATCTACGGAGCCTACGATGCATACCGCCAAGGCTTCGTCTCTTTGGTAATCGGCAAACTCGTTTTGGGTGACCACCTCGCGCAATAGTTTGGCCAGGTTGTCTTGTTTTCCCAAATAGGGTTTGCCCCCTATAATTTTCTTGATGGCATTAAACACCCGGATATTTCCCTTTTTGTTTACTGGGTTGACATTAAAAAAGGTGTCAAAATCTAGGTTTAAGACGAGTTCCTTAATGCGGGCGAGCTTGCCCAAGGCGAGCGGTAAGGAAAGTAAAGCTCCAGCCGAAATGCCAGAAATCACGTCGGGGTGGTAGTTTTTTTGGGTAATGATGGCTTCAGCTGCCCCAAACAGTCCCGCAATCTTGGTCCCTCCCCCGGAAATTCCTAGATGTTTCATATATCGTGTGTATAAATTTATAGTGTCTGAATTTATAAAACAATTTATACAGTCTAAGCCCCTGATGGCTCAAATAAAACCTTTCCGCGTGAGGGATTGCAGTGGAAAGCCCACAGCTTGGGGGGGCATGCGGGGGGGGCGAGGACTTGCAACGGAAAGCCCGACCCGAAATGCAATGGAGGGGCACGCCCAAATTCCTGAATATAAACAGCATAATATTGGCTATTTTGCCAGCTTTTACTATCTTTGCAATCCGTTTATAAGAATAACTCAATATCCATTATGTACGCGATCGTAGAAATAGCCGGTCAGCAGTTTAAAGTTGAGAAAGACCGATACATATATACTCATAGATTGAAGCACGAAGAAGGCGAAACTGTGACTTTTGACAAGGTCTTGCTCGTTGACCAAGACGGCAAGGTAATGGTCGGCGAACCTACCGTTAAAGGTGCCAAAGTATCCGCCAAGATTATGGAGCACCTTAAAGGTGATAAAGTGATCGTATTCAAAATGAAACGTCGCAAAGACTATCGTAAGAAGAATGGCCACCGCCAGCACCTTACGAAAGTGATGATAGAAGATATTACAGCCTAAACCCTCAAAAACCCCTTAGAACCATGGCACATAAAAAAGGAGCCGGTAGTTCCCGGAACGGACGTGAGTCGGAAAGTAAACGCTTGGGTGTAAAGATTTTTGGTGGACAGATTGCCAAATCGGGTAATATTATTGTTCGTCAACGTGGCACAAAACACCATCCTGGCAATTATATTGGCATGGGTAAAGACCATACCTTATTTGCCCTCACCGATGGGATTGTCCGATTCCGTAAAGGCCGGCAAAACCGTTCTTACGTGTATCTTGAGCCCTTAAATCCATTAGCCGAAATGGTCCCCCAGGAAAAAGGACCCAAAGTAGAAGAAACTCCTGCTCCCGTAGAAGCTAGTCCCGCAGTTGAAGAAGCTTCGGCCGAGTAGGGTCACGCTACTTTTTTCTTTGATTGGGCTCAAAGTCCCAAAGACCTTGCCTCATAGGGTTATGATACCTTATGAGGTGTTTTTTTTGCTCAATATGCCCGCTTCTTCCCCCCGCTGTATACACTCCTAATTTACAATTTAATTGAGTGGGTCACGGGCAGCCTACTTAAGCCATACTTTCATACCAGCCTTTATTTTATCAGGCAAGCCCTACCCATTCTTAAAATCTTACTGGCCATCGTAGGCTGTACGCATACTTTCCCACAAAACTTTTCCTATAAAGCGGCCAATTATATAAAAAAACCTAGAAGTATCTGTATTTTGCGACCCTATTACTCAATCCTTGACAATTTGCTCATTTTATAACTCGTAAAAAGCAGGTAAATCCTGATAAACCTATCATGACACAGGAAGAATATTCAAATCACACGCCTCCCAAAATTAACCCAGCCAATTTTGACAAAATCGTAAACGGCAAGCAAGTGGGTGTGTACGTGCTTAGCAATAGCCAGGGTATAGAGGCTACATTTACCAATTATGGTCAAAGACTGATCTCGCTACTCGTTCCCGATAGAGATGGTCATTTTAAGGATATAGTACTGGGTTTTTCGAGTTTAGAAAAGTATCAGAAGGCCCATGAAAGATACTTCGGGTCGGTTATTGGCCGTTATGCCAATCGAATTGCGCATGGCAAATTTAGTTTGGATGATGAGGAGTACCTCTTGGCCGTTAATAATGGGCCAAATCACTTGCACGGTGGCCCTCAAGGATTTCACGAAGTGATTTGGGAGGCCCAGCAAATCAATGATCAATGGCTAGAATTTACCCGTACCTCCCCGGATATGGAAGAAGGTTACCCGGGCAAGCTCCACGCAAAAGTGAGCTACCAACTGAGCAATGACAATGAGCTCAAAATAAGCTACGAAGCCCGTACGGATAAAAAGACTCCCCTAAACCTTACCCACCACTCCTTCTTCAACCTCAAAGGGGAAGGGGAAGGCAGCATCGAGGAACACGTGCTCGAGATCAATGCCCAATACTATACTCCAGTAAATGAGCAATTGATTCCAACCGGCAAATTGGCTAATGTTTCAGGAAGCCCTTTTGATTTTACCCAAGCCAAAAGAGTAGGGCAAGACTTGCAAGAGAGCAACCAACAACTAACTTTTGGTGTAGGCTATGATCACAACTATGTCTTGCATGATTCTCCCAAAAATGCGGATGGGCTGGTTTTTGCCGCCC
The DNA here is from genome assembly GCA_963922455.1 of uncultured Microscillaceae bacterium. GTDB lineage: Bacteria > Bacteroidota > Bacteroidia > Cytophagales > Microscillaceae > CAWUIO01. The sequence goes on along the minus strand of CAWUIO010000040.1, from coordinate 9,160 downwards.
GGGTGAGCGAACCCGAAAGCGGACGCGTAATGGAAGTGTATACCAACGAGCCCGGGATGCAGTTTTATGGGGGAAACTTCTTAAGTGGGCAGGATATAGGGAAAAGTGGGAAACCTTATCTTAAAAGAGAAGCTTTTTGTCTGGAGACGCAGCACTTCCCAAACTCTCCAAATCAGCCAGCGTTTCCCAATACCATTTTAAGCCCTGGCGAAGTGTTTAGGTCGCATTGTACGTATAAATTTTCTACCGATACCTAAGTAAAGCCCGCGATTGCGGGCTTTACTTAGGTATGATGGCAAAGAAAGAGTTCCTAGCCTTGATCAGGCACGGCATTCCAAACATTATCTTTGCGGTTGACATCCGGGTACACCTTTCCTGGATCTATGGTAATTTTTTCAATCTCAGACTCAGAGGCAAACCGGAAGGGCCATACATTCCCTCTTTGCCAGATTTCAACCGGTAAATCTACGATGGTGGTCTTTCCCGACTTCTCAAGCACTTCTAATTTTACAGGCATCAAGACCTCGCCCTTATTTTCTATCGTAATAATTGCCCCAGATTCTGATTTTCCTTTATCACGATATTCTACATTTTTGATTCCTTGGTCAATATTTCCGGTGGAGTAAAACCAACCCCGCCAAAACCAATTTAATTCCTCACCGGCAGCACTTTCCATGCAATTAAAGAAGTCGACCGGCGTAGGGTGTTTAAATGCCCAGTTTTGGATATAATACTTAAAGGCATAATCAAAACGCTCTGGGCCTATGATAACTTCGCGTAAAAGCATCAAACCCACGGCAGGCTTGAAATAGGCCGTAACCCCTAGATTGGACGATTGAACTATGTCTGGATAGGTAGAAATGCTTTCTCGTCGAGGACTCTTTAAACTTCTTGTAAAATAAGAACGCCCGAGTGTACTGCTTAGCTGAGCATAGTTTTTATACTCTCCTTTGTTAAATTCCAAGGTGCTATACTCATTGATAAATGTATTAAAACCCTCATCCATCCAAGGATATAGACGCTCATTGGATCCAACGATCATCGGGAACCAATTGTGGCCAAATTCATGGTCGGTTACCCCCCAAAGCGAAGCAGTTTGGGCTCTCCAACCACAAAATGAAACTCCAGGGTACTCCATTCCCGCTACTCTTCCGGCTACGTTTACTGCCGCCGGATAGGGATAAGGATACCATTTTTCTGAATAGTGCTCAATGGAAAACTTGGTATATTCGGTAGAACGTCCCCATCCATTACGACTGGATACTTCAGGAGGATAGGCCGATTGGGCCAAGGCTGTTTTTCCGTCGGGTAGGTTAATCCGAGCGGCATCCCACACAAAAGCTTTGGAGCTTGCCCAGGCTATATCCCGGCTATTCTCCATTTTAAATTCCCAAGTAAGCGTGCCGGATTGGCTTGGCCGGGTTAGTTTAGCATCTCCAACTTCACTAACGCCCACTATGGCAACCGTTTGGTCACTTTTTTTAGCCCGAGCCAGACGATCTAATTGCGATTTGGTCAATACTTTTTCGGGATTGGTCAATTCTCCTGATCCTACAACAATATGATCATACGGTACAGTGACCCGGTATACAAAATCGCCATACTCACAATAAAACTCTCCTTGTCCTAGATAGGGCTCAATATTCCAACCTTTGATATCATCATACACGGCAATACGAGGATACCACTGGGCCATTTGGTAGATAACCCCATCTTTGGTTTTGGTACGCCCCATTCGATCGGCTCCAAATTCTGGTATGACATAGCTAAAATCCATACTTAGTTTTAATGTCCCTCCCTTTGCTGCCAAGGGTTCTCTGAGCCTTACCTGCATACGGGTATCTGTAATAAAGTATTTGGGCTCATAGCCATTGGCCGTGCCCAGAGATACTTGCACTTTATCCAGTTCGTAGCCACCATTTCCTTCTCCCCGGAAACGGCTGTTCCCCCCACTCAATTGCTGGGTAAGCGTTCCTCTCGAGTCGGGGGCAAAACGGTTTTGATCAAGTTGTAACCAGATGTAATCAAGTGTATGTGGGCTATTATTGGTGTAGTCAATAGAAATCCTTCCGCTTACGCGATCGTTTTCCTCATCTAAAGCTACATCTATTTCATAATTTACAGCATTCTGCCAATAAGCTTCCCCGGGAACTCCAGAAGCCGAACGGTAGGGGTTACCTTGAAATTCGAATAAAGGATCAAAAAGGGACTGATTATTTTTTAGTTGGGCCTGGGCCGGTCCGAAGATGAGGACGGCAAAGCCCAAGAGGGCTGCTGAGAATAATTTGTTCATTGTATAGGTTTCAGTTTAACAAATAGGATTATCTTGAAGCAATTGGTGGGTATTTTACCTTGCCCAAGATCCTGAAAAAATTTTCAAATCTTAAATAAATACTTTATAAAAAGGTCACTTTGGATAATTAGAACTTTAATTCAAATCGGGGAGCTTGCTTCCTTAAAGTGCTGATTTCAGAGCGCTCAATAGGATTTCCATAAATTTTTAACTCCTCCAACTGCTTTAATTGCAATAGGCTAGATTGGACATTCCTTAAGCGGTTATTCGCTAAATTAAGCGCTCTTAGTTGCCCGAGCTCATTTAAGGAATCAGGCACTTCAACAATCCGGTTTCCTTCCAAATTTAATACTTCCAGCGAGGGGAGCTTTAAGACGGATTCGGGAAATGTATACATTTTATTCTTAGCCAGATGCAATACCTTCAAAGCCGCAAAACCCGAGTCACAGGCAAATCGGTTTAATTGGTTCCCATCTAAAAATAAAAATTCTAACTGAGCTAATTGTGAGATATTGCTTGGCAAAGATTTCAAAAAGTTATTTTGCATATACAAATAGCGCAGATCTCGTAAATCAAGCAAAGAACTGGGAAACCGAAGGAAGCGGTTATTCTCCAAATCCAGCACTTGTAATCGGGTCAGGCTATCCAATTTCTTGGGTAATTGCCCCATTTGGTTATTTTCCAAATCTAAAATCTGCAAGTTCTTCAAGCGGTTAATACTGCTTGGTACCTGATACAAAGCATTGCCTTCCAAATCCAAAACTTCCAAATTTTCCAGTTCACCTAGTTCGGGGGGCAAATATTCAATTTCGTTATAATCCAAATATAAAAAGCGCAGGTTCCTGAGCTTTTTGATTTGCCGGGGAAGCGTTTTTAATCGCCCTCCCCAAATATCAAGTACTTGTAATTGGGCCAAATCACATACTTCTAAGGGTAATGATTCAAAAGTATTTAGCCCCAGATTAAGTACTTGTAAATTTTTAAATTTGGAGAATTCAGGAGGTAAGACCTCTAACTCCTGCCCTTTCAAATCAATGGCTAGGACCGACTCTGGATCAAGTAGAGCTTCTTCTAATGATGTAAAGACCTCAAGCTCTTCAAGCTGGGACATACTCAATAGTTTTCCCTGAGCAAAAATTGCGTGATTACCAAACAGGAAGCAAAATAGGAGACCGTAGCAATAGTGTGTCTTTCTCATGAGGTTCATACCTTGGAAATGGAAAATTACAACAAAACCAATAAAGATTTAAAAAATTCTCATCTGATTCTTGGCTGAGATACATTTTTTTGCGTAAACTTTGAATACATAAGATTCTGATGTATATTTGCTTTATGTATTCAAAAGAACTGTTAAAAGGCACTCTCCAAACCATCATTCTTAAGTTACTCACCGAACATCCCAAAATGTATGGCTACGAGATAACTCAAAAAGTCAAGGAATTGTCTGCTGGTAAGATTGCTATTACTGAGGGGGCACTCTACCCAACGCTTCATAAAATGGAAGCGGAAGGATTATTACTAACAGAAACGGTACATTTAGGCAAAAGGGTTCGTAAGTATTATTCAATTACGCCCCAAGGGAATACCCGTGCCACCGCATTAGTGGAAGAATTCAATGAATTCGTTCAAACCATGCGTACGGTTTTATTTAATAAGCTGAATTTGGAGCATGGAAATGCTGAACGAGAATCAAATTGAACAAATTCTGCGCGACTTCCAAGCGCGTGATTTGAAGGATCCCAGCCTTCAGGATGAAGTGCTAGATCACCTGGCTTGCCTGATTGAAGAAGCCATGCAAGAAGGAAGCAATTTTTCTGATGCTTACGCCAAGGCTCAGAAAGAATTTCCCTCTGAGAGTTATACTCAACTGGCTGAACAATGTGTAGAGGCAAAAGAAAAAGCCCAAAGAAAACATAACTTTCCTTGGTTTGCCCTAAGTTCGGTTGCGAGTATTTTATTCTTTATTTTCTTTATTGGTGATGGAAATGCCCAAAGTTATCCAGGAATACAGCCTATCCCTCAAGATACTCAAGTGGCTCTCCCCGAAATCGGTGTCTCCGACTCAGATGGAGTATTATTCCGGGTAAGAGGCAACAGTCCGGTACATGCCACAGCTCGAGGTATTGTACTGGAAATCCAAAACCTTGGCCCAGACATAGGATGTACTCTTCTTATACAGCATAGTAATCATATCCAAACCCAATATATTGGTTTAAACCAAATTTTAGTAAGTAAAGGAGAAAACGTGGAACAAGGTCAATGCCTCGGTAAGGTATTGAGCCCTAGAAATAATATCGGATATTTGCGCTATCGGGTTACTTGGGAAGGGCAGGCTATGGATCCTCGAAATTTTTATTCAGAAAATACCTGGGCCGATTAATTCCCAGACAACTCTATATCTTTAATCGCTGAAACCAAAATTTGGTCTTGGCTACAAAATCAGTATTCTAATATTTTGCTATATGGCACTTAAAATAAAAACTTCCAAAAAGTCTGAAAAAAAGACTAAAAAGAAAAAAAGCGCCTTACGGGAATGGATTGATGCCATTGTATTTGCCGTAATCGCTGCGACCATCATCCGGTGGGCCCTCGTTTCTGCGTATACAATCCCAACTGCCTCCATGGAAAGTACCCAATTGGTAGGAGATTTTCTATTCGTGAGCAAAATCAGCTATGGCCCCCGTACTCCCAAAACCCTCTTAAGGCTCCCACTTACCGACAACAAAATCTGGGGAACCAATGCCCCATCCTATTTGGATTGGATTCAACTCCCTATGCTACGGTTACCTGGTTTTAATGTAGTAGAAAATAACGATGTGGTCGTATTCAACTATCCTGACGAAGAGGCCCCCGTCGACATGAAAACACACTACATCAAACGTTGCCTGGCCATTGCCGGAGATACTTTTCAAGTAAAAGCAGGGGATGTGTTTATCAATGGCCAAAAAGCCCAAACCCCACCCGAAATGCAATTTGGCTACCGCTTAGAGTCAACAGTTCCTTTTACCCGGCGAGTCATGGAGCGAAATGACCTTACCAGTTATTTCAATGAATTTCGTCCTGGCACCTCAAGTAATGTCTACGAAGTCTTTACCACCCAAGAAAAAGCGGCTGCTCTCGAAAAACTAGATATCGTAAAAAAGATTGAGAAAGACATAAGTCCCGAAGGCCAACGTCATCCAGAAATTTTCCCCAAGCACCCAGATTTTGAATGGAATGAAGATTTCTTTGGTCCCTTAGTTATCCCCCAGAAAGGGATGACCATCCCCATCAACTCCCAAAATTTAGCTTTATACGGGATTGCTATCCAACGCTATGAACACAATGAGGATGTACGCATCGAGGGAAACAAGCTGTATATAGAAGATAAGGAAATCAAAGAATATACATTTAAGCAAAATTACTATTTTATGATTGGTGACAATCGCCACAATTCTCTTGATTCCCGATATTGGGGCTATGTTCCGGCCGACCACATCGTGGGCCAGGCCTGGTTTACCTGGTTATCTCTCGATTACCAAAAGTCATTCTTCAAACGGGTGCGTTGGAATCGAATTTTTAAAAGTATCCGATAATTTACTCCCCCAAACATAGTATCTTCCCCCCAGTCTCTTTTAAAGAGGCTGGTTTTTTAGCTTTAGTGGGCTTCAATTCAAATCCTTAAGGTCTGTTTTTGATAAATTGAGGAGATAATACTAGATTTTTTGCTTAGATTGACTGATCCTAAATCTGAATATAAAAATCTTCGTATGAACGCGCTCATAGTGATCCTTTTGCTTGGCCTGTCCCTTCTCCTGATTGGCCGAGGAGTATACAAAGGCAAACGATTCCTCTCTGGCCTGGGCATCTCCCTCTTTATTCTCTCACTTCTATTTTTCAATTTTCTGGATTTTTGGGGAGAATACCTTTGGTTTCAGGCCTTGGGTTTTGAAGACCGTCTCTTGACTACCCTAGTTGCCCAGCTTATTTTCACCGTGGCCGGAGGGCTTATTGGCGGCATACTCATTCTTTTGTTAAACCTGCCGGCTGGCCCCGCTCCGGGAAAATGGTTAGTGTATGCATTTACCGGGTTTGGCGCTTTCATCGGGGGTAGCTGGGGTTACAGTAATTGGGAAGTTTTTCTAAAATTTATCTACCGGGTTGATTCAGGCATCAAAGAACCCGTTTTAGGGCTAGACACCTCATTTTACATGTTTACCCTTCCCTTTATTCAAACCTTATACGCCCTCGTTTGGATCTTTGTCCTTTTGGCCCTGCTGGCCAGCCTGGCTGTGCATTATACGCAACGTTTTGAAGTCTACAAGCGCTCCGGTCGCTATGAATTGGAGTGGGTTCATATCCCAAATTCAAAACTTAAAGTGGGATACAGCCGCATTTATCGGAATGTAGGGCTTTTCCTGATTACCATGGCGGTAGGGAAGTACTTACAACATTATTCTTTGCTTTTTTCCGATTGGGGTGCCGTGCACGGACCGGGGTGGACCGATGTCCATATTCGCCTCCCCGCCTTTTTTGTGGTCGCTGCCTTAACTTTTATATTAGGTGTTCTCACCATGCTCCAGGGATTCCGCAAAGCCATCGGGAAAGTATTGATCCGGATGGGCATGTACAATTTTCAAGACCAACCGGTTTATATTCTACCCGTCCTCACCGGGCTTACCGTATTACTTTGGGTGGGAGCCCTGGGGGTGCTTCCATACACTTGGCAATCACTCCGGGTAGAACCCAATGAAATCACCTTTGAACAACCTTACATTGCCAACAACATTAAATTTACACGCCTGGGTTTTAATCTGCACAAAATAGAAGAGCGCGAATTCCCCGCCTCTCCAGAACTTAGCTCCGAAATGGTGCAAAACAATCAAAGCACATTACAAAACACCCGTTTGTGGGACTGGCGGGCGCTCGCGGCGGTTTACAAACAGTTTCAAGAAATTCGCCTTTACTACAAATTTGTAGATGTAGATATCGATCGATATATGATTGATGGCCGCCCGCAACAAGTCATGGTATCGGCCCGGGAAATTGAACTTGAGAATCTTCCCGAACAAAGCAAAACCTTTGTCAACCAACGTTTCAAATACACCCACGGATACGGCATCACCCTTACCACGGTACACGATTTTACCGATAACGGGCTTCCCAAATTACTCATCAAGGACATACCTCCCAAGAGCAGCAACCCAGACTTGGAGGTAAAACAGCCCCGAATATACTACGGCGAAGAAACCCGCACCTACGCCATTGTCAACTCCAAAGAACAAGAATTAGATTACCCCAAGGGCGACAACAATACCTATACCCAATATGCTGGGCCAGGTGGGGTTCAAATTGGCAACTTTTGGCGGAAATTTATCTATAGTTGGAAGTTTGGTGGCACCAAATTACTCCTTTCCAACTATCCCAAGCCGGATAGCCGTATCATGTTCCACCGGAATATCTTAGACCGCCTGCATACCCTGGCCCCCTTTCTAATGTATGACCGAGATCCCTATATTGTCCTGGATGAAGGCAAACTCTATTGGATGGTGGATGCCTACACTGCCTCCGAGCATTACCCGTATAGCGAACCCTTTGGCTCAGCTACCAGTACCGATGTAAACCCCGGTGAGGATCTCTCCTTTGCCGGAAACCCCCGCAAAGTGTACCGTAGCAATTACCTCCGAAATTCGGTCAAAGCCGTGGTAGACGCTTACACCGGCGAAGTTAGCTTTTATATCTTTGATGAGGACGACCGCATCATCCAAGTATGGGACAAAATTTTTCCGGGCTTATTACAAACCCGGGAAGATATGCCTAAAGGGCTCCTCAATCATATCCGTTACCCCCAGGGCATGCTGAGTGTGCAAGGCTTGGTGTTTGCCAAGTATCATATGAATGACCCGGCCGTTTTCTACAATCAAGAAGACCTCTGGGTACGGGCCACCGAAAAATACTATAGCGATGTCAAGCCAGTTTCCCCCTATTATATCATGTGGGAGCTACCCGATTCCGACAAGGCCCAGTTTGTTTTGATGCAGCCCTTTACCCCCAAAAATCGTCAAGTACTCATCGGCTGGATTGCCACCCTCTGCGATCCGGAAAATTATGGCCGTTTTCTCGCCTATAAATTCCCCAAAGAACGCCGGGTTTTGGGACCCCAACAAGTGGAAACCAAAATCGATCAAGATTCCTATCTCTCGGGCCAACTTACCCTCTGGGACCAAAGGGGCTCCAAAGTAATCCGGGGGAATGTACTGGCTATCCCTATTGAGAATACCATTATTTACGTAGAACCCATTTATCTCCAAGCCGAAACGGCAGCCTATCCCGAACTCCGCTTGGTGGTAGTCATGCACAATGACAAACTAAGCTACGCCGAAAACTTTGAGGAAGCCCTAAACGGCCTCTTTGATGGTAAAAAACGGGTCTTTACCGATTCTGATAATAAAAATAGCCCCACATCTACCCAAGATATGAGCGAAGGGGAATGGGTGCAAAGAGCCAATCAAGCTTTTGAAAACTATCTCAACAAAACCAGTGCAAAAGACTTCGAGGGGGCGGCTAAAGCCCTTAGAGAGCTGGAAGAGGCCTTACAAAACCTTTCCAATAAATTCCCTGGTACGGACTCGCCTCAAGAGAAACCTGAAGAACCTCAGGAGCCAGTAGAAGAAAAAACAGAAGCTGAAGAATAAAAGGGGCTGCCCCCGGCGGTGATCATTCCTACACAATAGGTAAATAGGCGCCGCCGGGGTCGGGCTTTCGCCACTCGCCGGCCCTCCCACGAGCAGCGGCGGGCTCAAACAAATGGCTCTATCCCTCAGCCAAAAAACTTTAGAAACTGTTTAAGTTTATTTTTTGTCGGCGAAAAGGGTCAGTTTGGGGTTC
>CAWUIO010000039.1:0-52221 GCA_963922455.1 uncultured Microscillaceae bacterium | reverse complement strand
TTAAGCAAAAACCAATGAACAAGAGAAAGAACGGTTAACTACTCATAATCAGTAGGTCCCTGGTTCGAGCCCAGGTGGGCCCACTTTAAGTCAGCAAGTTTTTGCTGGCTTTTATTTTTTTATAGGTATGTATGGGGCTTCCCCGCACGTTGTCGTTTGGTATGGTAAGAGATAAATCCTGCCCGTGCGGGCCGGGCTGTCACTACTCGCTGGCCAACCCACATACCAGCGGCGAGCTCAAACAGGCCGTTCCATCCCTAAGCCTCAGAACAAATTACTTTCTCTCTCCTTTCCATAATTCTTGCTCGTCTTCCTTTGTTAAGCCTTATAATGTGCGTTTTTTTAAGTCATAGCTTAGAAAGAAGTAAAAAGTTTGACTTTCCTAGGGGGTGTATTCAGGATCTGGATCGTTTAATAATGCAGATCAACCAATCTATTGACATGTTTTACACCCTAGATCGTACCTTTAAAATTTTTACTTTCAAGAACTGGCTAAGTTTCACGGCTATGCTCCTACTCTTGGCCTGTTCTGATGAATACAACAATATGGAGCCTGTTGGCTCCCAAAGATATATTGAGACTGTATTTACTTCTATGCAAGTAGAGCAGGATGTATCTTATGGCCAGGCCAGCACTCAAGGAGGGGTCGTTCAAGACCTCAAAATGGATATTTATCAACCTGAAGGCGATACCTTAGGGGCAAGGCCTTTGGTTATTCTTGTCCACGGTGGAGGGTTCACAGGAGGTAATAAGGATCAATTCATTGAGCTTTCCCGTTTACTGGCACTATCTGGATACGTATCTGCTTCTATCTCCTACCGGCTCATTGATACTGAGCGTACCGAAACAAGCCTCCGGCAAGGAATACTGGAAGCGGTTCACGATGCTCGGGCATCCATTCGTTTTTTTAAAAAAGATGCCGCTCAAAACAACGTGTATAGAATCGATACCAATGCTATTTTCTTGGGAGGTTTTTCGGCGGGCGGCTTTACGGCCCTACACGCTGCCTATGTAAACAATGTGAGTGATATCGAATCCTTAGGGGGCAGTGCCTTGGTAGATTATGCTCAAAACAATGGGGGAATCGAGGGAAATAGTGGAAACCCTGGCTTTTCATCCTCTTTTAAGGGGGTAATCAACATAGCTGGGGCCTTAGTCAGCACCGATTTCATCAGTGCCCAAGATCCTATTTTAATCAGTTTTCACGGCACAGACGATGGCATTGTACCTTATTTAGAAGGGGAAGCCGATGGCTCAGGGGTAATCACTCGAGGAAGCGGATTAATCCACCCAGTCCTTGCCCAATTGGGCATAATCAATCAATTATACCCCATAGAAGGGGGAGATCACGGTGCTTTTTTCAGCTGTGAAACCTGCGAAACAGACCTGCGGCGCTTCCTTCAAGCCAATTTTTAAGTTTAACCGCAAAACACCTACTCCTAGGAGCTTTTCTCTGGAAATACAATTGCCACGATTTATCAGCAAGAGGGAAGCTCCTCTACCTCAGCTAAGTAAATTTAGGGTTTACTTCTTTTCCTTATCGATTTTCTTTAATAAAGTCTTGGCCTTCTAGCTTTTTATAAAAAAATTGGTAGTTCTAACTACTTTTCACGGTACAATCAACTTTTGTTTAGCGGTTTGCATAAAGTCCATTAGGCTAGCAAAAGTTTGGTATTTGACTAGATTAAGGAACATGAAAAAGAAACCAAGACTGTTTTTGATCGGATTATTGCTCAGTATTGGGATCATCTTTTCCTTAGTATATTACTATACTATTCGTTTTTATGATGTGGCCTTAACTACCCTGGAGTGGGTCAAACACCTCAGTGGAAACGCAGTCGATTTAGCAAAACTCAATAACAAAGAAAGGCAAACCTTAGACCACCAAGCCTGGACTGACTTACTTATAAAACACGTAGACGAAGATGGCAGAGTAAATTATATGGGTTTTCAAAAAGATAGCTTAGCCCTCGAGGCCTATTTAAAATTACTTAGCCAAAACCCACCCGGAAATAACTGGACAAGAGCAGAAGAAATAGCCTATTGGATTAATACGTATAATGCCTATACCATCCAATTGATCCTTAATCATTATCCGGTACAAAGTATCAAAGAGGTTCGCTCCAATAGCTCCATTAGCTCCTCCCCCTGGGACTATAAGTTTTTTAAAATTGGGGAAGTACCCTTTGATTTGGGTACAATTGAGCATCAGATTTTACGAAAGAAGTTTGGGGAGCCCCGCATTCATTTTGCCATGAATTGCGCTTCTATTTCTTGCCCTAAATTACGAAGGGAAGCCTATACTGGCGTGGAGCTGGAAAGGCAACTGGAAGAACAAGCCTATGACTTCTTGCAAAATGCCCGTTTTAACAAAATCAGTCAGCAGGCCACACAACTCTCTAAGATTTTTGATTGGTTCCAATCGGATTTTACCCGAAATGGGGATCTCAACTCATTCATTAAGCCTTACAATCCTGATTTTAACCCAAAACTTCCCCTGGAATTTATGGAGTATAACTGGGACTTGAATGAGCAGTAGAGGCACTTTCCTGGCTTAGGGATGGAACGGCATGTTTGAGCTCGCCGCTGGTTTGCGGGTAGGCCAGCGAGTAGTGACAGCCCGACCCCGGCCCGAAGCAATTGGCCAAATATTCATCGGTTTTTTCAAGCCGGGGGAAGCCCCAGATTTGATATTTGGGTATAAAAGTAAGATCTCATTGATTTTTCCTGGCATGTTTTATAATAAACAAAGCACAGCCTGAACCTCTACCGAATATTATTTGTTTAGGCCTAAATCAACTTCCCTTCGGGGCATTTTTATGGCCAAGATCCGTCCCTTTCAAGCCTGGCACTATAACTCCATACTAGCTCAAGACCTTCCATCACTCGCTGCTCCGCTCAGTGAAACCTTGCTAAAACAAAAACAAGAAGCTTTTTACACCCAACCCTTCCACTATTTTCATATTTCATCGCCTATGGATGTCCCTCCTTATGAAAATGCTAAGCGCAGGGTCGAGAACTGGAAATTAGACAAGGTAATCCGCCAAGACCCTATCCCGGCCTTATATGTGTACGACCAGCTCTTTCGCTTGGAAGATGAGGGGCCAACGTGTAGCCGAAAGGGCTTTTTTGCCCATATTGAAGCATTACCATTCTCCGAAAAAGTTGTCCTCCCCCACGAAAAAACCTTGTCGCGGGCCGTATCTCATCGGCAACAGTTGCTTTTGCATACGCAAATGCATACCATCCCTACTCACGGATTTTACAATGACCCGGCTTGTCGCTTAGAATCGTACATGGAAGAAAGCTTGCAAAGCCCATTTTATGAAATGGAAGATGTTCGGGGTACCCGGCACCGGCTGAGTAAAATTCAAGACCTCCACGTGATTGCCGAATTTCAAAAGGTATTGGGCGAACTGCCCGTGTGGATTGCCGACGGCCACCACCGCTACGAAAGCTCGGTATGGTACCGGGAAGAAGCCCTGCACCAAAATTTGCAACATACAGGTGAAGAAGCTTACAACTTTCACCTGATGTGGTTAAGTAATACAAGCAGCAGTGCCCCAGGTATTTTACCGACGCATCGGATTGTCCATTCGCTCCCTAATTTTAATTCTGAAGAGTTTTTACAAGCCCTGGAAGCGAATTTTGACATAGACGAGATTCCGGTTGATTGTCAACACGGCCCCCGCCCTTATGAAGAGCCTGGTAATTTTGTATTACTCCTCAAAGAAGCAAATTATCGGCTATTTTTTAAAAAAGATAAGCTTTCTGAGAATAAAAAAGAAGTGCCCGAAGTGGTCAAAAAGCTGGATATAAGTATTTTACACCACTTTATCTTAGAGCATACATTAGGGCTAGATGCCGCCCAACAGGAGATGCATTTGGAGTTTTCCCAATACGCAGCTCCTTGTTTTGAAAGCATACAAAGAGAAAATGCCCAATTGGCGATTTTGACCCGGCCGGTCAGTCTGGATGAGATAGAGCAGGTTTGCCATAGTGGCGCTACGATGCCTCCCAAGTCGACCTATTTTTTTCCTAAAGTATTGGGTGGTTTTGTATTTAGCTCGGTAAATTTATAAGGCTCTTAATATCCATATTTATCTTTCCAGCGCACTTTTAAAAACTTACGCATTTCTTCTTCCCGGGCGTTTTTCCCAGGCTCGTAAAACGTCGTGCCAGAAAGTGCATCGGGAAGAAATTCCATGAAGGCAAAGCTACCGGGATGGTCGTGGGCATATTTATACTCTTGCCCATAGCCTGATTTTTTCATCAACTGGGTAGGCGCGTTCCGTATGGATAAGGGTACCGCTAGGTCGCCCATTTGTCTCACGGCCTGCTGAGCTTTTTTGATTGCCAGATAACTGGCATTACTCTTGGGTGAACTGGCCAAATATACGGTGGCTTGTGACAAAATGATGCGGGCTTCGGGGTAACCGATCATATTTACCGCTTGAAAACAATTGGTAGCCATAACCAAAGCCGTTGGGTTGGCATTGCCAATATCTTCGGAGGCCAAAATAAGCAAGCGCCGGGCTATAAATTTGGGGTCTTCTCCTCCCTCGATCATCCGGGCCAACCAATATACGGCGGCATTGGGGTCACTCCCCCGGATGGATTTAATATAAGCCGAAATTATATCATAGTGTTGCTCCCCATTTTTGTCATAGAGTACCATTTTTTGCTGAATCAAACGTTGTACGAGGTCATTGGTAATTTTGACAGGATCTTCGGGGAAAGCATTTACCAACATCTCGAGTAAGTTATAAAGCTTGCGGGCATCTCCGCCCGAAAATCGATATAAAGCTTCATTTTCTTCTACAATTACCTCTCTTTGTTTCAGAATTTCGTCTCGGACCAGGGCTTGTTCTACGAGCGCATCTAGATCTTCTTTAGCTAAGGGTTGTAGGGTGTAGACTTGGCATCTGGAAAGTAGAGCGGAGATAACTTCAAAGGAGGGGTTTTCGGTGGTAGCCCCTATTAAGATAATAATGCCTTCTTCCACAGCTCCTAGCAGCGCATCTTGCTGGGCTTTATTAAATCGGTGTATCTCATCAATGAATAAGATACTCCCTGGTTGCATCCGGGCCGATTGAATGACTTGTCTTACCTCTTTTACCCCAGAACTTATGGCACTCAAGGTAAAAAAGGGACGATCGAGCATTTTACCAATGAGACGGGCCAGGCTCGTCTTCCCCACTCCTGGAGGGCCCCAAAAAATCATAGAGCTGACTTTCTGGTGCTCGAGAAGTTGCCTAAAGCGAGCCTCGGGGCCCATTAAGTGAGCTTGGCCAATATACTCATCTGGGTGTTCAGGCCGGAGTCGTTCAGCCAGAGGTTTGTAGGATTCTTCAGCCATAGCGTCTTCATTTAGAGGCTTGGTGGGATTTGGTTATGTGTACATGGATCGTAATACGCACACAAGCCTACAATCAATTAATCACTTAATTCGCTTTCGGTTTGTAATTGTTTTTCGTAGAGCTCTTTGTACAAGCCATTTAGTTTTAATAAGGAATCATGGCTCCCCTTTTCCACAATTTGGCTATCTTCTAGTACCAAGATGTGGTCGGCCAGTTTTACCGATGAAACCCGATGAGAAATGATAATGGAAGTACGTTCGTGCATGATCCGCTTGAGGTTGTTTAAGATGACATTTTCTGTTTTGGTATCTACGGCCGAAAGGCTGTCATCTAGGATTAATATTTTGGGATTGCGCACCAAGGCCCGGGCCAAGGAAAGTCTTTGCTTTTGCCCTCCTGAGAGCGAGATTCCCCTTTCTCCGATTCGAGTCTTAAATTGCTTAGGGAAGTCCATCACGTTTTGGTACAAATCGGCGTCTTTGGCGGCTTGGATGATTTTTTTTTCGCTTACTTCCTTCAAGCCGAACCTAATATTCCCCTGGATTGTATCCGAAAATAAAAACACATCTTGAGGCACGTAGCCAATTTGCCCTCTGAGATTACTTAAATCATAGTCTCGGATGGGCTCTCCGTCAATCAAAATAGTGCCTTCTGTGGCATCATATAAACGGGGAATAAGATTGGCGATCGTACTTTTACCCGACCCGGTGGTTCCGAGTATGGCCAAGGTTTCGCCCGGATTGATTGTAAAACTGACATTGCTCAGGGCTTTTACTCCTGTATCCGGATAAATCAAGCTCACATTTTGGAAATCAATCTGGCCTCTAAGTTCTTTACTAAGGTTCTTCTCAGATACAATATCACTGGGCGTTTCTAAAAACTCATTGATCCTGCCCTGGGAAGCAGCGGCCCTTTGAATAATACTGGTAACCCAACCAACCGCGGTTACGGGCCAGGTTAGTAAATTTACATAGATGATAAACTCGGCAATTACCCCATTGGATATGTTACCTTTGATTACTTCTATCCCACCAATGTAGACAATCAAAATGGTACTTAAACCAATGAGCCCTATAATTAAAGGAAAAAATAAGGCCTGGATCAGGCTTAGCTCAATTGATTTTTGTTTGTAGTCTTCACTTTCTTTATCAAAATTTTTGATAGAGTCTTCTTCCCGGGCAAAAGATTTTAAAACCCTGATACCCGAAAAAGCCTCTTGCACAAAACTGGACAAACCGGAAAGGCTTTTCTGGATCTCGACCGATTTTTTATTGATGAGATTACTTACAAAGTAGATACTAATAGATAAGAAAGGTAGGGGGATGAGGGAGTAAAAGGCCAATCGGGCATCAATACTGAACATCACAAAAATTACCATGACGAATAAGGTAATCAGATTAATGCCATACATGATGGCCGGCCCCAAATACATCCGTACTTGGCTCACATCTTCTGAGATTCGGGCCATCAAATCACCCGTTTTATTTCTGCGGTAGAAGCTTAGGGGTAATTCTTGGTAATGGGCATAAATTTCATTTTTAAGATCATACTCAATGTGTCTGGACATCACAATAAGTGTTTGCCGCACAAAAAATAGAAATACGCCTCTCAGAAGGGCCATGCCTAAAATGAGTAAACCATAGAAAAGTACATTTTTGGCAAACACACCGTAGATAGTGCTCTGAGCGGCCCCCTCCGGATGAATTTGGTACACACTGATGGCCTCTTCTATCAAATCGAATGCGTAGCGTACAACTGGCGCCTGGGCGATACTGAAAACATTGGATATGATGGTAAATAAAATTCCTAAAATGAGAAGGAGCTTATATTTTAAAAAATATTTATTAAGATAGGCTAGTGATTTCATGCATTATTTAAGAAAAGTCCTGTACAAAGGCACAAGCATACTTGAATAGATTAGAAACAGCAAAGGAAAAGCGAATATTCGAATTTACAACTCTAGTTTGGCACTTAAAGTGCCCCATTTGAACCTTCTACAAAAATAAATGTTTAGTCATTATCAAAAAATGCTTACTAATTTATCACAATTGGGTTAATGTTCCGATTGTTATTTGTAAATCTTGGCAAAGTTCAAAATAAGATTGGTATTTTTAAATTTTTCACCCAGAGTGTTTCATTCTGTAGAGGTGAATTGGTAAATTTGTGCTTGATTGTATATTATCTGTTTCTAATTTTTTCTCTATGCAAATATCCTCAGTCGAAGAAAGCGGGTCTGTTTTTGAGCAAGTAGCTCAAAACAATCATGAGCAGGTTGTATATTGTTATGACGAAGCTAGCGGTTTAAAAGCTCTAGTGGCCATTCATAATACGGTGTTGGGGCCGGCTGCTGGCGGTGTACGCATGTGGATGTATGAAAATGAGTCGCAAGCACTCCACGATGTATTGCGCTTGTCTCGTGGGATGACTTTTAAGAACGCTATTTCTGGCCTCAATCTGGGTGGTGGCAAAGCGGTTATCATTGGGGATGCCCGCCAGGACAAGAGTGAGAAGCTGTTTCGGTCCTTTGGTAAATTTATTGAAGGCTTGGCCGGCAGGTACATCACAGCAGAAGATGTAGGAATAAGCCCTCAAGATATTGAATACATGACGGCCGAGACTTCCTTTGTGGCTGGTAAGCCTGAGTCTATGGGAGGCGGGGGCGATCCTTCACCCGTTACGGCTTATGGGGTGTACATGGGGATCAAGGCAGCCGCCAAAGAAGTCTATGGGAGTGATAGTTTAGAAAATAAAAAAGTCTCTCTCCAAGGAGTAGGTCACGTGGGGATCCGTTTGCTGGAATATTTAAGTAATGAGACTAAGAATATTTACATATCCGATTATTACGAAGACCGCTGTAAAGAAGCCTCCAAGCAATTTGGCGTAGAAGTGGTTGAAAAAGATGCTATTTATGACCTGGATGTGGATATTTATGCCCCATGTGCCCTAGGAGCTACCATCAACCGGGATACGCTGAGCCGACTAAAATGTGACATCATCGCTGGCGCCGCTAATAATCAATTGGCCGATGAGGCCATGGATGCGGACCTCTGCCAAGAACAGGGCATTTTGTACGCTCCCGATTTTTTAATCAATGCCGGGGGGATCATTAATGTCTATTACGAAATTACAGGAAATTACTCCCAGGAGAAAGCCTATCAGCACGCGGAAAGAATTTATGGCTTTACTCAAGATATTTTTCGCCGAGCAAAAAAACAAAATATAAACACCCATAAGGCCGCCTTACACTTAGCTTTAGAACGGATTGAGTCAATCGGGAGATTAAAAATGCGGTCTTAATATTTTATCTTACACTTATATTCTCGATTCCTTAGGATTTTATTTTTTAATCTTAAATATCATTTGCAACTTCGGGCATCCATTTGTGAAGTACTCTAAGCTTTGCTATGGAAACATCATGTTGTATCTCAACTGTATGAGAGGCACAATTTTTAATACCGAACCTTGCTAGGCGATATGTTGAACCGCCGATACTTACGCATAAAAATAATGCAATCTCTCTACGGATGGGAGATTGTAAAGACTTCTAACTACTGGGCAACTCGTGATAAATTGATCTCCCTCTTTACTCCAGATTGGAATGAAGAGGAAAAAGCCCAGTCGGAAGAGTTTCAAGAAGAAAAGAAAAGGTCCTTAGCTTGGTTTGATACCCACGTGGACCCTTCCCACCCTCTCCCCCAAGCTAGCGCCGACCTGCACCCGAACAATCAGGAAGTCTTGCTGTACTATCACAACCAGATGACCCGGGACACAAACCTCATCTTCAAAAGCCTCCAGCAACAAGCCGAAAAAATTTATAACAATTATCTCCGGGTAATCCAGCTCTTGATTGACCTGGGAGATATGGCCAAGCCAGAGAGTATCTCGCCAGGAGAACAAAAAACTGTTCCGGTGTCTTTATCGGCCCCATTACTTCAAGAAAACCAGGCTTATCAAAAACTGAAAGGCAATCTAATCCTTCGCGGCGAATTACTTAAACGAGGCATAAATTGGAATGAAAGACGGGATATTGTACGGTCCATTTATAAAAACCTGGTCCAGAAAGACCCGGTCTTTCTGGAATATGCCCAAGACCCCGCCCGAGACCTGGAAAAAGATATACAGTTGTTGAACCATATCGTTAAGAAGATCATATTCCGGAGAATTAGCGTAAACCGCTTTGAGATAAGTGAGTTTATCTTTTCTAAGGAATCCATCCATCAAGTTTTGGGGCAAGTTGATGAATCGCAGTTTGTCGAGTCGTTTACCAAGGCAATACAAGCGGCGATTGACAAGTTTTTCCAACATTTTTACGAAGACGAGACAGCTTCACCCCAAAACTTAGCCCAACAAATACAAAAAAAGATAACGCAGGGACTTACTGAGTTTTATCGTGATATAAGTGCCAGCCGCAGCGATTTTCAAGCTACTTTACTTTCTTTACTGGAAAAAAAGACGGTACAGGAAGCAGAAAGTCAGGAAGAAATGCTCTCCGGAGAGCTATTAATTCGGCAAGGACTCGAGCAAGTGGTTATTGGAATATCCGATTGGCTGGACGAAAAGCAGTTGAATGAGCAGGACAATCAAACGCGGATTGTAGCCTCGTTTAACTGGGCCACGCAAAGTTATTTGGAGGCATTAAACCTGCCCTGGGAAGAACAAGACCGGATGCATTTGAATATAAAGGGAGAACGTAAAAACTCCTTACTGACTGAATATTTTGGTGAACAGGACCTCTTCTGGACCGAAAATCAAAAAATTGTCCAGAGCATGGTACAGAGTACCGTCAAGTCTATCCTCGAGAGTCCGGAGGAAGATTTTAAACCTGCCCTGCTTTCCAAGAATTGGGAAGAAGATAAAATCTTTTTTACAGACTTGTTTAAAAAGAGCATAGAAGAAGACGAACGTTACGAATCTATAATTGCCAGCAAATCTCGAAACTGGGAAATTAACCGCTTGGCTTTGATAGATAAAATCATCCTCAAAATGGCCATTTGTGAGATGATCCATTTTTACAGTATCCCGGTAAAAGTGAGTATTAACGAATATATAGAACTGTCTAAGCTTTACAGTACCCCGAAGAGTAGGCAATTTGTCAATGGCTTGCTCGATGCTATTTCCCAAGATTTGTTGCGGAAAAAAATAATCAAGAAAAGTGGCCGGGGCCTTTTAGACAATCGTTAAGCACGGCATTGTTTAAAGGTGGGACTCAGCTATTGATCCCAGATTTTTTTGGTTTTTTGGCTTAGGGATGGAACGGCATGTTTGAGCCCGCCGTGGGTTTTGTGGGGAGCCGGCGAGTAGTGACAGCCCGACCCGCGCTGCTTAAAAACGTTCAAGTAATCACTTCTGTTCATCGCGCGGGGAAGCCCCAAGTACCCTGCAAGTAAGCCCAAGGTAGCCAGCAAAAAGTGTTAAAAAAAGTGAATATAAATTACGATCTGCATCTGTAAAGAAATATTCGTATTATTGCAGTTAGCACCGGTTATTGATTTGATAGAATATGAAAAGAGTTGCAAGTTTTTTAGTTGGATTTGTTAGCGGGGCAGCAGCGGGATCTTTAATGGGAGTTTTGTTTACTCCCCGTGATGGCCGCGATATCCGTGACCGAATTTCCTTTCAAATTTCCCGAATCCAAGCTCGTCTCAAAGATCTCACCGAGAAGAAGCAGTTTTTTGAAAATGATGCCAAATCTGAAGGGAGAGAATTGGTCGACAATGTTGAAAAAGAGGCGCAAATGCTGCAGGATCAATTAAAGGAGATTTTTGAAGAAATTGAAAATACGAAGCACAAATCCTGATTTTTTACAAGGGGCTCAAACGCTGTACGCTTCCTTAACATCTAGCCAAGTTAAATAAATATGTCACATTCTGTCACCCTCATCCCTGGAGATGGTATAGGCCCTGAGATCGTAGAAGCGGTAAAAAAGGTATTACACACTGCCGGTGCCGATATACATTGGGATGAACAAATCATTGGTAAAACGGCTCTTGAGCAAAGTGGTAGCCTTATTCCGGAGGCTTTAATCCAGTCGATCGAGACCAACCGTATCGCCTTAAAAGGGCCAGCTGAGACCCCAGTGGGCAGTGGATTTAAGAGTGTGAATGTGAGCCTTCGCCAAAAGTTTGAGCTCTATGCCAATGTGAGGCCTTGTAAAACCATTCCGGGCGTCAAATCCCGGTATGAGGGCGTAGATTTGGTTATTTTTAGAGAAAATACAGAGGGCTTGTACTCGGGGCTCGAGTATTTTGACGAACGATTAAAAATATCGGATGCTATAAGCCGGATAACCGAAGCGGGCTCTATGCGTATTTTGCAAGCGGCTTTCCAATTTGCCCGAGATAATGGTAGAAACAAGGTAACCTTGGTGCATAAGGCCAACATTCTGAAGCAAGCTGGTCGTTTGCTTTTGGAAGCGGGCCATCATTATGCGGCCGAGTATACAGAAATCACCTTTGAGGATAAGATCATTGATAACATGGCTATGCAGTTGGTACTCTATCCAGAGCGCTATGATGTCATTGTTACTTCAAACTTGTTTGGGGATATTTTATCCGACTTGTGCGCAGGCCTAGTGGGTGGGCTGGGTGTGGTGCCCGGAGCGAATATTGGGAAAGATATTGCCATTTTTGAAGCAGTACACGGTACAGCTCCCGACATTGCCGGGAAAGGAATCGCCAACCCCACGGCCCTGATCCGCTCCTCGATTATGATGCTCCACCACATGCAATTAACTGATATTGCCGAACGAGTAGAAAAGGCCTTATTTAAAACCCTAGAACAGCCTGAATTATGTACGGGTGACTTAGGGGGTAAGTCTAACACCACACAGTTTGCCGAAAACATCATTCAAAACCTGTAATCCCTCTGATTTGCCCCATTAACTTGGGAAAAGCCTCCCAATGATCAAAAATTAGGGCATTAATTCGTAATTTTGTTTAGAACTCTCATTTTAACCATCCATAGATATGAATAAGTTATTTATCTTATTTGGAACCTGTTCCTTGCTATTGGTATTTGCTTGTGACAATTCTCAAGAAGATTCAGCACAAAGCAGCCAGGAAGAAGCTACCTTGGTAAGCGTTGAAAATGCTTCTGATGAAACCACCCCTGATGCCACTGCCCAAGATGGAAACCTACCGGTAATGTCTTTTGAGGAGATTGAATTTGACTTCGGTACGACCAATGAAGGAGAAATTGTAAAACACGATTTTATATTTACCAACACCGGGGAAGCCCCCTTGGTAATTGATACGGCCCGGGCATCGTGTGGGTGTACCATCCCCACTTTTCCGCGTGAGCCTATCGCTCCTGGTGAAACGGGAACTATTGCCGTTGAGTTTAATAGCCAAGGCCGCCCCGGTATCACCAATAAATCCATCCGTATCAATGCGAATACCCAACCGGAGGTAACCGTTTTATACCTAAAAGGTACGGTTAAACAAATGTTAGATATGAAAGGTCCTCGTAACAATCAATAAAATCATTATTGCCTTTATCTATCCCGAAAAGAATTCCTTTTCGGGTTTAGACCCTTAAAACTACACAAGACAAGATGAACTTCATCCTATTGCAAGCGGCCGGAGGGAGCCAGATCCCCTTTATGGTTACCATGGTTGGCGTGGTAATCGTTATGTATTTTTTTATGATACGGCCGCAACAAAAAAAACAAAAAGACCAAAAGAGCTTTATTGACTCGATCAACAAAGGCGACCAGGTCGTCACCATCGGCGGCCTGCACGGTAAAGTACATGCCGTTGATGAGCTTACCGTTACCATACTGGTCGATAAAAGTACGAAGCTTACTTTTGACAAAGCTTCTATCTCACTAGAAGCAAGCCAACGAATTCAAAATTCTCTCAATGAATCAAACACGTGAATAAGACAGTCATAGGCCGACGTACAAATTTTCTGCGAAAATCCACCAATCGGCTGGCTTATTTACTCCTGCACTTTAATAAGAAGAATGTGCAGGTATTTTTATATTGTGTATTAGGGGCCACCCTCCTTTGGTTTTTTAATGCCCTCAATAAAGAGCAAACGGAGACAATCCGCTACCCGATCCAATTTGACTACGACCAAAAAGAATTTATTGCCCTCACCCCCCTACCCAATTATATTTTGCTTAATGTGAAAGGCAATGGCTGGCAAATCCTTAAAAAGAAATTGCATATTAAGCAAAAGCCCATTGTTTATCGGATTAAAAGCTCACAATCGGGCAATACAAGCCCAAGCTTTATACTGGGGCCGCAGTTAAAACGAAACGTTGTTGATGTACTCACCGATGTACGACTGGAAGATATCCTGACCGATACCATCAACCTAGCCATCGACCGTATCCATAACCGTATTGTTAACCTCAAGCTGGACAGTGCCCGGGTAAAGCTCCCCCCCAATTACCGGATTGTCTCCCCTGTTCAAATAAGTCCTCGACAAGTCGCCCTGACCGGCCCAAAGAACCTCGTCAGTCAAATCCCAGATCCCTTTTATATTCGCTTGCCTGGACAGACTATTCAAAAAAACTACACCCAAAGCATTCCCCTGGACCTACGGATCAAACACGGGGGAGAATTGGTTAAGAAAGATGAAAATGAAGTCAAGATCCGCTTTCAAATTGATGAGTTCTTGCCCAAAAATTTGCAAGTATCCATTGAATGGGCCAACTTACCTAGCGATAGTACCCGGGTGATGCCTACTTTGGCACGTAAGGCTTCTTTGAGTTGCTTAGTGGCCAAAAGCCGTATGGGCCAAGTAGGCGCCAAGGATTTTCAGCTACTAGCCGACTTCAGCAACCTGAACCCTCTTGATTCTACCATTCCTTTACAGATCGCTAAGAAGCCAGGTATTATTCCTCACCGTGATATTAAATTTACCAAACGTGTCTCATTCCGAAACGCTCCCTAAACCCCTTCTTATCGGACTCACCGGAGGGATTGCCTCCGGGAAAAGCCTTATTGCTAAAATATTTCACGTTTTGGGCATCCCGGCCTATGAAGCCGACCAAAGGGCCAAGTGGTTGATGCAGCACGATCCTGTGTTAAAAGAAGGAATCATAGAGACTTTTGGGGTAGCCTCTTACACTTCTGAGGGTGAGCTAGACCGACGGTATTTGGCCGCTCAGGTTTTCAACCAAGAAGACCGGGTCAAACAACTCAATGCCCTGGTACACCCCCGGGTAGGCCAAGACTTTGTCGAGTGGGTAGGTATTCACAAAGCCTATCCCTACTTGCTCAATGAAGCTGCCCTCATGTTTGAATCAGGGCGTTTCAAAAGCCTGGACCACGTAATTACGGTCTATGCCCCCGAAAATGTACGGGTAACCCGAGTACAAAAAAGAGACCCCCAACGAAGCTTAGAGGAGATCAAAGCGATTATGAGTAAGCAGATGCCCGAGGAAGAAAAATTGAAACGGGCCGATTTTGTAGTCTACAATGATGGAAGTCGCTTGGTAACGCAGCAAGTCTTGGATCTTCACCAGAAATTTCTAAGCCTAAAAAGAGCTTAAAACTTATCTGGCAGACAAACAATGCGCTTTCTTGCTAAGTTATTAAAGTATGAACGTGTTTTACATTTTACTAGCAAACTTAGTACTCAGTGCCTACCTTACCGGTCTGATCTGGACCATCCAAATTGTCCACTATCCCGCGTTTGAGTTTCTTTCCAAAAAAAATTTCCATTCTTTTCATAGCTTTCACTCCGAGCGCATCACTTGGATTGTAGCCATACCCATGCTCTTAGAGCTGTCATTAAGTATTGCGCTACTCTTTTTTTCGTCTCCTCACCTACCCCTCTGGTCTTCTTACATGTTATTATCGTTTTGCCTCATGGCTTGGTACTTAACCTTTTTCTTAGCAATTCCGGTGCACAATCAACTGAGCCAAGACTTTCAGACCAGTCATATCAAGCGCCTTTTGCAAATCAATTGGGGCCGTACCGCGGCCTGGTCACTTCGTATGCTTTTGATATTTTACTTGCTCTTGGTATATCCGATTTAATTTTTCGGGGGCTTTCCCGCGCTATTACCTCGGGAATTTCAAATGAACAAATGTGCCGGCGCGGGTCGGGCTCTCGCTACTCGCTGGCTAACGCTAAGACCAGCGGCGAGCTCAAACAGGCCGCTCCATCCCTAAGCCAATTGAGTAATTTACTCAGAAATACCCGAGCCTAAGGCACTTCTATATAGAAAAACCCACCTTTATAAAGTGGGTATTTACCAACTCAAATTAAACATCACAAGAATTTGTAGAAGTCCAAATGAGCCGTACAGAGCGATACGCTGTACTAAGCACCAGACTTCTTGGCACAGGCTTTACAAGGGTGGCACATTAAGCCCGCAAAGGTCTTTGCCCTCCGTACTCTAGCTTAAGGCTTTCTGAAAGCATCTCGAAAAAAGAATGCAGGGATACCGCCCAAAACTCAGGTTGAGCATCTAGGATATCCGGAATATAATAAACGGATGCATCTTCATCTTGGGAATAAGCAAAATAGCCCCCTTGCCCGTCTCTCATGAAAATGACAAGTTTCTCTTTTGTCCGGCCTGAAAATGCTCTATACGCTAGGTTTTCATCAAGCAGGTCGTCCAGTTTGGGATTGGACAAACCCAAAAGCTCCATACCGTCCCATTGTAAGCCATTACTAAATTGAAATATTTCGCTTAATTCCAGGGGAATGTCTAGATTGAGCGCTTCTTCGACTTCTTTTTTTTGTAGTTCACATACCGGAGCATAGCTCATTACGCGCTCCGGAAATTGATTTTGTAGTCCTTTAATTTTCGCAATAAACTGCTGGGTTAGATTTAATAGTTGCATAATGTCCCTATTTTAGTTTGAATTACATATTTCCTTTTTCTTTCTTATTCCTGTCCCATATCAAAATTTTGTTTTGTCAGGATGGTTAAAAAGAAAGATTCTTTACCTATGGGTAGGAGGAAGGGATGCTTCGTTAACGGAGTTTAGGCAAAAAGGAATTTAGGGCCGCTTGAGTTTAACCTTGTTTTAAACTAAATCAATATATTATTGTATTTATTCAAGTTTTCTGTGCAATTCAAAGGCTGCTTTGTGATAGGGACTTCCGGTATTTTGGCTTACTTTAAGGAGCATATTTTGAGCTTTTTCCTTACTATTATCTTGTAGATAAGCCAGAGCGAGAAACCAATTGCGGTGATATTGAAACGAGAAGCTGTTCAGCTTTTCTAAAATCTCAATAGCGTTTCGGGTGTCTTTTTCTTGCAGGTAAATCCAGGCGCGGGCCAATCGAATATCGGCTCTATTTTCAAAAGAAGTATCTAGGATCAGGGAATCTAGGACTTGTTTGGCAGCTTGGTAATCAGCCGTGTTAAAATTCTCTTCTACGTTTTTCCAGATTTCGGAGAAATTCCTTGATTCTTCATCCGATCCTCTACGGCTGGTATTAAATAGCACCTTTTGTTGTATGGGTTCAAAATAAGCCGCAAAAAGCTCTTGGTTATTCACAGGCGCAGGCCTGGAACCTAGGTAAGCCATGATTGCGAGAATTGCCGAAATGGAGGCAGCAATCCCCCAGTAAAAAGTCATTCGCTTTACTTTCCCCCCCTTGACGTACTGATTATGAATTTCCTTTAAATCTTCCCGGACGGCCTTTCTTCCGTGGATCTCTACCGAGAGACGGGCCATAATTTGCCTTTCTACTTTTTTTTGTAGTTCGGGGCTTTGACGGAGATGATTTTCAAATTCTTGGGCAGCTTGTTTATCTAGTTGGTGATTGAGGAAGGCACCAATATAATCTTCCGAAAAATCCATATCGTCGTATTTCAAATTAAACCATCCAAAAGGGGCCCTATTATATCTTTAAGCTTATTACGGCACCTGTTTAGGGTGACTTTCACAGTATTTTCATCTTTGTACTCCCACTTAATAGCTAGTTCTTTTTGCGACAGCTTATCATAGTAAAAGTCACGTAACAAGCCCCGGCACTTGTCATTGAGTGCTTCCATGGCTTGGTAAAGGGCTTTCAATATGTTTTGTTCCCGTTCTTGTTCAAAGGTTAGCTTGAGAAAGGAGGGAATATTTAAATTCATGTTGAATAACACACCTTCCAGGCTAATTGAGTGGGCAAAGCCCTTAGCTTTTTCCCGATCGGCTTTCTTACTGCACTTACGGTTTAGGATAGTTGAGAAGTAGGTGCTTATTTTGGACCTACCTTCAAATTGCTCATTTTGGATATTACTTACTAAATCCAAAAACGCATCGATAAAGGTTTCCTCTACATCTTCTCGGCTCAGACCAGAGTATTTACGGCAGGTTTTTTGGAAAAACTCCTTTAATAAGTTTTTATAAAGGATGGTTCTTGCCTCACGAATTTTCTTTTCGTCCCCAGAAAGAAGTGCTTTAATAATTGACTCATCACTCATAGGTCTCGTGTGGATTAGCTTAGCTTGTTTCAGAATTTTTGCCCAATAAAGCAAAAAAATGCATCAAATCCGATTAAGCAGCTAAATTTGGATAACCTCTTCTACCCCTAATTTACTTATTCCACGTCCCTTAGGTATTAGAATAAATTAAGAGGGGCGTAAGAAACAATATTCTATATAAGCATCAGGCTTATTTGCTTTTTCCAAAAAAAATCGTCTACTAGAATCTTAAATAACTTATAGGGCATTAACCTTTTGGTGGTTTAGGCTACTAAAAGACAAAACCTTGCTATACACACACAATAGCTTTTAACAAGGTTCTATTCTATGTAAATATGCGGGTTTACTTTATTAAATGTTCACACTTATTTAATTTCAACACAACAAATCTTCATGAACTATTTTATGCGACGTATGAGCACCACTTTAAAAGCTAGCAAGATATTGCTAGTCTTGACTGCTTTGATTATGGTAGTTTTTTCTTGTGAGAAAAAGAAAAAGCCCCTACCCGTCTATTCTTTATTTGATAAGACAGAACTTACCCGAACAGCTAACTCAGGAGACTTAAATGTATCCTTACAAGCAAATTTGTTACTCGAGTTTACCGAGGCCTATGAGATTTTTATAGGAGATTCCATTAATCGTGTAAATGGGAATTTGGATACTACCAAACTTCAAAAACAGGGATTTTCACCCCAACTTGTATCAGATCCTAGCCTGGCGTTTATCCCTTTTAAGCCAGTTGCATTAATTGACCTCGAGCAATCTTTCTGTCCTTGCATCATGTGTTTTGCTGATGATGAAGACAAATGTTGTAGTCCTTGTGAAGATAATTATCTACTTCCCAAAGGACGGATTTATTTGAATGATACAAAAATCAAAGAAAATGATAAGCCACCCTACATTAAGTTTTTAGATAAAGACAAAAAGATACTTGATTCCGAACAGACTCTTGAAAGACTTTACAATGGAGTCCTAGTGGTTAACTACAATATCAGGCTTAGCAATTACGAAAAACTGGCTTTTGTGGAGAAGGGAGGCAAGGCCTTAGTGGTTAATCGGGTACCCAGTGAAGAGTTGGGCCAGGCTACTTCTAATTTTATAGGTACACAGCAGGAATATTGCGACTATTTGGGGATTGACCTAAACTAACCTGTCAACCTAAAATCACTAAAGAAAAATTATTTTTTTTATGATTTATAAGCTTAAATTGATTTTATCAAAAGATAATACAAGCAAAGTATTGCTTGTATTATCTTTCCTATTTTTCTCCTCTGCAGTCCTACTTACAGATAATCTCTACGCAAATGACTCAACCCTTGTGGAAAGGGAAATACTCTCAACAAAGCTTAAATCAATTGATCTGGATAATAATGATCAACAATTTGATGAACAATTTTCCGTATGCCGCTTTGTCCTAAATGAGGCAAAAAGAAAGAATTATTGGGATATTTATCTTAAATCTTTAATTGCCGCTCAAAGGATTTGTCAAGAGCATATGGAGTTAGATTCATTAGAGAAATATATGAATATCGCCAGGGGCTTTTTGAATACAACACAAAAAAAAATCTATATAAAAGATGTTAATATCCAAAATGCCCAATTTACTTTTAATTACAATTTAGCTTGGTTTTATTTTAAGTCGGGAGATTTTAGGGCAAGTCGTAATCAATTCTTGATAACCCTTGAAGAACTAAGAAATCAAACTACTATTGATTCTTTTAGTGTTTTTACAATTATTGATGGGATTGGAAAAACCTATTTACAAATGGGTGAATATGAACAGGCTTTAAACTACTTCCAAGAATCTAAAAATTGGCTCCCCTATAAAGCTACCACGAATTACAGGCCAAGATTTCGTAATTATTTTTTACTATTGTATCAATCTCGTCTTGGAGAGACATACTTAACTCAGAACAAGGAGTTACCCTCTCATTTTAATGATAGCCTAGCTTACAGGCATCTAAAACTAGTCATATCCTCTTTAGAATCGCAAGATAAAGCTTCTTATGTCAAGAGTATGTTGGCTACTAATTACAGACGAATTTCCAAAATTTTTATCTCCAGGAAAGAAACCGATAGTGCCTTATATTATTTAGATCAAACCTTAGAATTAGAAAATCCAGAAAACCCTGAAGTTATAAATACATATCAACAATTTGGAAAAGCTCACCTTCTTAATAAAGATTACAAAAAGGCAATGCTTTATTATCAAAAGAGTTACGAAATTTTGAAAAAGACATACCCTCATAAAAACTATCGAGTGGCGAGTGTACTGCTGGATATGGGTAACCTGCATAAGGCTAAGTTGGATATTTCTACTGCCTTAAAATATTATCAGAAAGCTTTGGTAGAAGTCGCACCTAATTTTTTTGACTCGAGCCACGTAGCTAAAAACCCAAATATCTTTCAAGAACAAGGCATCTATGAACAGGTGCTCTTAGATTTATTAGTATCTAAAGCTAAAGCGCTAGGTTCTATTTATTTGAAAAATGGCCAACAATCACAACTTTTGACAGCCCTAAGAACCTACAAACTAGCTGCCCTATTGGTTCAAAGAATGCAGGTGAGCTTTCAAGATATTGAATCCAAACTATTCCTTGCTGAACAATCCCAAAGTATATTTCAGGGTGCCATTCACTTAGCCTACGAGGCCTATCGCCGAGGAATAGAGGAAGTACAACCTATTGAGGAGATTTACTATTACATGGAACGTAATAAGTCTAGTCTCCTTAGAGAAAGCTTTCAGGGAGCTCAAGCCCAAAACTATATCAACCTACCCGATTCCCTCCTGCAACAAGAAGCCAGCATCAAACGCAAACGCTATTTACTCAAGGAAAAACTACGTGATGCCCAGGAAAACCCGGAGGAAAACCAAGAGCGTATCGCAAAACTCAAAAAACAGCTATTTGACTTACAACAAAGACAAGAAAAATTACAAACCTACCTCCAAACGGAATATCCGGAGTATTACAACCTCAAGTTTGGTTCTCCCCTACTGAGCCTGCAAGAAACCCAAGAAAAGATCCGAAGTAAAAATAGTGTCCTGGTTGAATACTTCTTTGGCCCAGACCAGCTTTATATCCTGGGGATCAGTGGCAAGCGTGTTGTTTTAGATAAAATACCCCTTGATCAAAAACTTCTGGAGGTGTTGGCCCGCTTTGTTACCAAAGATAAGTCCGGTTACTACTTCAATTACGATACTATCCGGAACGCAGACGAGGCATTTCATCAGCAATTTACCCGGGATGCGCATTTTCTGTATGAGAAACTATTGGTGTCTATCTTGGCAAAATCTGGCCCATCCGGTCAAAATAAACTCATTATTGTACCCGATGGACTCTTGTCCTACTTGCCCTTTGATGTACTTCTCACCCAAGCGGCTCAATTAGAGGGGCCTAATTATGCCCCCTTGCCCTTTTTGATTAAAAAATACGTTATTCAATACGGCTATTCAGCGACTCTTTTATTTAAAAATACTCCGCAGGATCAGATAGCCCGGCACCATATGTTGAGCTATTGTGGTTTTGCTCCCTTGTACGGTGACTCCCGTCAAAATCCTAGCCGAAGCCGCAGACCACGAGCCTGGAACCCTCGGGAGAAAGTGAGCTATCTTCATCACAATAAAGAAGAAGTAGCCTTTGCCCAAGAGGTTATGGGAGGGCAAGGATTTTACGATCGCCAAGCTACCAAACAAAACTTCTTAGCCTATGCCGATAAAGCCCGAATCATCCATTTGTCGATGCATGCCTTTGTGGATGAGCGTGAAGCCCATTCGGCCGGACTTTTATTTGCGAAGGACAGTAATACGTATGAATTTTTGAGCTTATATGAGCTATACGGGATCAATCTCCACGCCGACCTTGCCGTACTCAGTGCTTGTGAAACCGGACAAGGTCAGTATGTCCAAGGGGCCGGCGTCTTGAGCTTGGGCCATACGTTTCGCTATGCCGGTTGTTCCAGCATTGTGATGAGCCACTGGCCAGCCGATGATGAAACTGCTTTTAACCTGATGAGACAGTATTTTTGGTACTTAAAACAAGGCAAAAATAAAGATGAGGCCTTGCAAGCTGCTAAGCTAGACTTTTTAAATCAAGCCGGGAGTCTGAGTCACCCCTACTTCTGGGCCAATTTTGTTTTTATTGGCGATGAGGAAGCCATTCAGTTGGCCAATTCGTCTAATAAGTGGGTATGGTATGGCTTGGGAGCAATCTTGCTCCTTGGGCTATGGGTTTTTAGAAAGCAGGTATATCAAAGTTTTCTTTCCTAAATTTCTTCGGCTGAGGGATAGAGCGGCCTGTTTGAGCTCGTGTAGGCCTCGTGGGGAAAGGCAGCGAGTAGCGAAAGCCCGACCCCGGCGGCACCTTACTCAGATGTGAACTCCAAGTATCACCGCCGGGGGCAGCCCCAAATTATTGCCCTAAGGAATTTCAATCAAGGAAATCGTGGGAGGATTGCCCAAGCGAATGGGGGGTAAAGAAGCAATCGGAACACTGCCCAAGCCAGGAGAAAGGTGCACGCGTACTCCATACTCGTAGAAAAGCCCCCGGTAGTGCTCCTCTGGCCAATAGGGGTATTTGCGAAATGGGCCAAGACCCGGGAGATGGACCACCCCTCCTAACACATGACCGGCCATAGCCAGATAAACCCGGTCATCTTCCAGATAGCGAATAAAATCAGGATAATGGCCCGCTACCAAAAAACGGGACGTGTCGCTCGATAGCCCAGATGGTTTTTTATCTAGTTCTAAGAACTCTCCATACCGGGAAAAATTTAAGGGCAGCCCTACCAGGTGGAGATTGTAATCCGTGAAGTGGACGGTATCCCCGATCAAGAGCCGGAAACCACTCTGGGCCCCAAAACTTTCCGGATCGGAGATAAGGTAGTCTTGGTCACCTTTTACCCAGTATTTGCCCAAGGGGGCCTCGATCTCTTTCAAAACCTGGGCTAATTGCTCTAATTTGTCCCGGTATAAACTAATTTCATCGGGCATGATAAAATTGCCCGTGAAGAGGCAAATATCGGGCTGTAGGGCATTGATTTTGCGAACCAAACGCCGCTCCCAATTTCCGGGCTTAGGGGTTAGAAGGTCAGAAATATGGACAATTTTGAGCCTTGTTTTTTGGCTTTTTTCTGTCTTGAAACGGGCCACATACAGGCGATTGGGCTCAATCCAAAGGACATAGCCCAACAATGCCAAAATAAACCCAGCAATGCTTAAAAAAGGCCACAGTTGCCTTTTGGCGAGTTTCCCTATGCGGTATTGATGCCCCAGAATCAAAAGGGTGAGTATCGGAAATAATACTCCGTCCAAATAAATCAGGGCTGGCAGGTATTCTTCAAAGCTTAGTCTGCCAATCATGTAAGCCATAAACATGACGGAATTAACCAAAAACACATAAATACCCAGGGAAGGGAGGGCCGGCATAGTCTTCGTTTAGGGGCTTAGGAGGATTTGGGGCGAAATGCTTTGATAACTTCCTCATTTACTTCCAAATAAGGCCCTCCAATTAAATCAATACAATAGGGGATTGCCGGGAAAACAGCGTCTAAACACTCCCGGATAGCCTTGGGCTTACCCGGCAGGTTTAGAATAAGCGTTTTTCCTCGGATGCCAGCAGTTTGTCGGGATAAAATGGCCGTAGGAACGTATTTTAAGCTTTCTTGTCGCATCAATTCCCCAAAACCCGGCATCATTTTTTCACAGACCGATTCGGTGGCTTCGGGTGTGACATCTCGGGGGGCCGGCCCTGTCCCTCCCGAAGTGTCAAGCAAACAACAGCCTTCCACATCGGCCATTTGCCGCATGGCCTCGGCAATTTGGTCGGCTTCGTCCGGAATAACCCGGTAAACGTCTTCCCAGCTGGAAGTGAGATATTCGTTGAGGGTCTTTCTAATTTCTTTCCCGGGGATAT
Organism: uncultured Microscillaceae bacterium; assembly: GCA_963922455.1. Taxonomy (GTDB): domain Bacteria; phylum Bacteroidota; class Bacteroidia; order Cytophagales; family Microscillaceae; genus CAWUIO01. The sequence goes on along the minus strand of CAWUIO010000039.1, from coordinate 28,561 downwards.
CCTCGTAGATACCTTGGCTGGCCCGGTCTGATACGTTTATAATTCCAATTTTGATCATATCTAAAAAATAGATTTATGTGATTTCTACTTCTTCTAGCACACTAGCCTTGCGTTGGTCTAGTATTTTAAGCGTATGCAAGCCACTATCGTGCTCGTGCCAAGTCAGGCTTAAGGTGTTTTCTTCCCAACTTGTCTCAAGCTCATCCCAATCAAAATCTGGTAATTCGCTAAGCATGGCCATAGTCAAGCTTGTGGTATCCTCCCCTCCTTCGAGGCCAAGGTAGTATAGGGCATACATGGCTTTTTCCGTTTGGATTTGCGTATAATTTACCCCAATTAAAAAAAATCCCCGCTTGACTTCCTCTAGAAAATCAAGGCAAAGGACATCATCGGCCAGAGAGCACTCCGGAACTACCCGCAATTGATAGATTTTATCTTCGGGAGCGAGGGTCAATTGAATCGCTTGGCTTAATAAATCGTGGGGTATCGCCTTCCGGTAGATTTGAAGATGCTCGTTCAGGACCCAAGGTATTGGCCGAGCTTGGGGTATCACCGATTGGCGAGCAAATTCATACCTCCCCATCAAGAGGCTCAGCCCCCAATATATCCGGTGCCAGATAAACTCCATAATGGCCAAATAAGCCGAAAGAGTAAATATAACAAACAAGAATGGAAGGGCAAAGAGGCCAACCCACCAGTCCCATACTCTATTGCGGTGATTACTTTCTTCGGGCTTGGGGCTGATATATTCTACTTCAAAATGCTTCATAGCTTGTCTGAACCACAGGAATTAAACTAAAAAATTACTTGTCTAAATCCAAACCTAAGATGTCTTTGAGTTTCTCAATTACCGGATTCTTCTGGCTAAGATACTCATACTTCTGATAGTTTGTGTATGGCCTAACTTTTTGTTCTTTTTGTTGTTTGACCTCACACTGAATTTTCGGATTTCGAAGTTTTTTCCGAATAGAATCCTCAAAATGGGCACGAAAAGACTCGAAGTCTTTCATTTCACCTTCGGTCAGATGAAAGACGAGCAAGGCGTTTTCCTTAACTTCGGGAAATTTATTGAGTACCCGCATCACTTCTCCCTCGGTTCTAATCTTTTTGTAAAATTCGAAAAACACCCGCACCGAATCCCGATCTAGCTTGGTCTGGGCATTTTCTTGGGTATCGCTTTGATCGAGCTCTGCTTGTAACGTGTCTAAGCTAAGGGGAAGGTTGGGGCCGATATCTGAGCTAGGGGGGCTAGTCGTAGCCCTTTTCTTTTTAGAATTTTGGCTCGTGTCGGTTTGTGGCGCTGGAGCCTTATTTGCCTCGGCGTTTTCTTCTTTGGGTTTAGTTTGGACGGGGGCTTGACTTAGCGTCTTTGGTTCAGGTTCGCCCGTTTTCTGGGGCTCGGGCTTAGCTACTTTTTTTTTTAAGCTATCCGCGTTTTCCTCTTTTTCATTGGCAGGCAATTGAGACAAATTAAGCACCGAAGGTACGTGGGCAATCTTCATCAGGGCCAATTCCAGCAGCAAGCGGGGGTTTTTACTTGTTTTGTACTGCACTTCTGCTTGATTACTGAGGTTAAGGCCTGAAAGTAAGAAAGAGGGGCTGGCTTCCTGAGCTTGTTCCAGGTACCTTTTTTGAACCCGTTCGGATACTTCCAAAAGTCGAACCGTCTTTTCATCTTGGCAGACAAGCAGGTCTCTGAAGTGCTTACTCAGTCCGGCAATAAATTCGTGTCCGTCAAAGCCCTGCCGTAAAATATCATCCAAAACCAATAAAGCCTGAGCCATATTTTCTTGGAGCAAAGCCTGGGTTACCTGAAAGTAGTAGTCATAATCCAATACATGGAGGTTATCCAGGGCCGTTTTGAGGCTTAGTTGGCGATCGGGCGAGAAGGTGCTCAGCATGTCAAACATAGACAAGGCATCCCGCAAACCTCCATCGGCTTTTTGAGCTATGAGTTCTAAGGCTTCTTTTTGGTAGCCAATTTCTTCCTTATGCGCGATGCTTTCTAAGTGATTGGCCATATCCTGAACCTCAATACGCTTAAAATCAAAGATTTGACATCGGGATAAGATGGTAGGAATGATTTTATGTTTTTCCGTGGTGGCCAATATAAAAATCACATAAGAAGGTGGCTCCTCCAAGGTTTTCAAAAAGGCATTGAAGGCGGCCGTAGATAGCATGTGCACCTCATCAATGATATAGACTTTTCGTTTCCCGATTTGGGGCGGAAAACGAACCTGTTCCACCAGGTTACGAATATCGTCTACACTGTTATTAGAAGCCGCATCCAACTCATATATATTGAGTGAGCTATTCCGGGCAAAGGCCGTGCAAGACTCGCATACGCCACAGGCTTCGTAGTCTGCTGTAGGGTTTAGGCAATTGATGGTCTTGGCCAAAATGCGGGCACAGGTAGTCTTACCCACCCCCCGCGGCCCACAAAATAAGAAGGCCTGGGCCAATTGCTTGTTTTTGAGGGCGTTTTTAAGCGTGGTAGTCACGTGGCTTTGCCCCACAACGCTGTCAAAGCTAAGGGGGCGATATTTACGGGCCGAGACTATATATGATTCCATATCGTTTTCAAAAAATTTGGCCAAGCCGAGGTTTATACTGGACAAATGGCCTGGTATAAAGAGGCGTTTTGCTCTTCCAGAATGATGGTCTTGTCAAACAATACCCGGCGTATTTGGGCTTCGTTAGCATTCTTGATGCTAATCATTTGTAGATTTTCCCGACATACCGCCTGGTAAGTCTCCGATATTTTCTCTACAAAAGCCTTCCGATTGTGCACCTGATCATCCAAGCATAAGAACAAACCCGTGGCCGTTTTATGCATGAGGTTAAGCTTTAATTCGTGTTCTACAATTAGCGAAATTACCTCAAGTAAATGAGATTCATTAAAAAAAGCAAAGCTCTTTACTTCCATATGCACCAATACCTGCTTTGGCTTAAAGACAATAATAGGTACCAACTGCTTACTTGCCCGGGTGCTTATGAGCGTTCCTTCCCTTTGCGGGTACAAAAAGGGTTTTACCCGAAGCGGAATGTTTTTATGCGCCAAGGGAGCGATGGTTTTTGGATGAATGACACTGGCCCCGTACTTACTCATTTCTGCTGCCTCCTGATAGGATAAATAGCTGTACAGTTTGGCGTCTGGAATCTTCTTAGGGTCGGCATTCATAACTCCCGATACGTCTTTCCATATAGTAAGGGATTTGGCTTGTAAACAATGGGCAAAAATGGCCGCCGAATAATCTGAACCTTCTCTTCCTAAGGTAGTGACATCTCCTTCCCCATTACCGCCTATAAAACCTTGAGTGATCACCATCTTATGACGTAAACGAGCCGCTAGTTGGTCCTCAACCCTAAATTGAGTCTCTTGCCAATCTACCTTGCCTTCCCGAAAATGGCTGTCCGTATAAATTAAATCGCAAGCATTCATCCATACGACTTCCAATTTACCCATTTCCAAATAAGCCTGGATAATTTTAGAAGAAATAAGCTCACCCTGACTTACTACTTGGTCATAAAGTTGGTTATAGGGCCATACCCGGCCTACTTCTGCCAATTGGCCACGAAGCCCATTAAATGCTTGAAGCAAAAATTTATGGACAGGATGGCTAGGGCTTTGGAATAAATCGTGACAAATCCGACTGAAGTATTCCTGAAGTTTATTTATATTTACCCCGTACTCTTTCTCTTCTAGAAAATCAGCTAGGATTTTTTCGAGTGCATTGGTCGTTTTGCCCATCGCAGAAACAACGATTAACAAATTATCGCTACGCTCTAAAGAACGAATAATCTTTTCCATGTTCCGGATGGCAGGAGCATCTTTAATAGATGCACCACCAAACTTGTATACCTCCATCTGCGTATCTAATTAATTATTAGCAAGGTTTTGTTTTAAGGACTTACAAAGGAAAGCCAAACAAACCTGAATATCAAACCAGTTTGTCAAGTTCAATCTCAAAGCTTTACTGAGTACACGTTCAGTTGGGCAATATTCTAAATTTCAAACCTAACGATAAACTCAAGTATGGAAGAAAATATTGCGTTACCGGTTGGGACCGCGCTTGATCGTTTTATTTCCAAAAAACAAGAACAGTTCCCTTATGCCACGGGTGAACTTTCCCAGTTACTACGCGATCTTGCCCTCGCTGGAAAAATTGTAAACCGGGAGATTAACCGGGCCGGACTTATTAATGTAACCGGAGCCTACGGCAACCAAAATATCCAAGGAGAAGAACAGCAAAAATTAGACGTAATTGCCAATATCCGCTTTATCCGGGCCTTACGCAATGGAGGCGAAGTCTGTGGGGTGATTTCTGAAGAAGATGAAGAAATTATCGACACCGGAAAACCCCATGGGCGTTACATCGTAGCCATTGACCCTTTAGACGGCTCCTCCAATATAGATGTTAACGTTTCCATTGGGACCATATTCTCTATTTACCGTCGTCTTTCCCCAAGAGGCACTGCCGTAGAAGAAAAAGATGTCATGCAACCTGGCGTAGATCAAGTAGCCGCGGGTTACCTGCTTTATGGTTCTTCTACCATGATGGTCTACACCACCGGCTATGGAGTCAATGCCTTCACCTATGAGCCTACTTTGGGCGAGTTTATCCTCTCCCACCCCGATATGATGACCCCCGAAGACGGAAAAATATTCTCCGTTAATGAAGGAAACTGCCGCCAGTTTGACCCTGAGGTTTGTCAGTATATCGACTATTGTAAAGATAATAAGTACTCCGGGCGCTATATTGGTTCCCTCGTGGCCGATTTCCATCGGAATTTGATGAAAGGTGGAATTTACCTCTATCCCCCTACCCATAAAGCTCCCAAAGGTAAACTGCGTCTCTTATACGAATGTAATGCCTTAGCTTTTATTATTGAGCAAGCCGGCGGACTGGCCAGTAATGGGAAAGGCCGGATTTTGGAAATGTTGCCTGACGAATTACACGAACGATGCCCCCTGTATATCGGTTCTAAAAATATGGTAGAAAAAGCACTGTCCTTCCTGGATGGCTCCCATAAACAAAATAATCCCTCCCCCTCAGAAGCCCTCAAATCTCAAGGTTAAAATACCCTACCTAGAGCGGACTAGGAGTTTGAATCCTGGTCCGTTTTACGTATATTTCAGATTAGTTCCCATAAAGCTTGGGGCTTCCCCGCGCGATGAAAGTGGATGCCTTTGGGGCCAACTGTGCCCGCGCGGGTCGGGCTCTCGCTACTCGCCGGCCTGCCCACAAGCAGCGACGGGCTCAAACAGGCCGCTCCATCCCTAAGCCTCTTTAGAGTTGAGAGCAGAGATGAGAGATGAGCCGGGAAACAGGAGACGGAACGAGAGGAGAGAAAACTCACAAAAAAGGTTTCATATTTGTCTAGGCAAGGAGGCTCGGAAATTGAATTTGGGCTTATACACTCATAACTCTAAACCAAAAAGTCCTGGCTCCTACTGTATACGTATTAAATCACCCACTGCATGAACCGCATTGACCGTCTGTATGCCATCTTGCTTCATTTACAATCCCGCCCAAAAGTCACGGCTATGGAACTGGCCGAGCAATTTGGCCTCAGCCAGCGGACTATTTATCGAGACTTAAGGGCCCTTGAAGAAGCGGGGGTACCCCTAGGGGCCGAAGCGGGGGTGGGGTATTTCCTGATGGAAGGCTACCACCTCCCTCCTATCCATTTTAATCAAGAAGAAGCGGGGGCCTTACTCACCGGGGGCAAAATCATGGACCGGATGGGCGATGCTTCCCTCAAGAGTGCTTTTCGGAGTGCCTTGAGCAAGGTCAGGGCGGTGCTCAAACAGCACGATCAGAAGTTTGTAGAGGCCCTGGAAAACCATATTGAGATACTCCACTACCCTCCTGCAGAAAAGAAAGAGGGCTTCAGCAATGATTTCCTAACCGATTTGCAAAAAGCTATAAGTGAACAACAGGTTTTGGTGCTTGAGTATTTTACCCATTCCCGGCAATCGCTCAATACCCGACATATTGAGCCCTATGGTATCTATTACTTACGAAACAGTTGGCACCTCATTGCATACTGCCAAATGCGGCAAGATATCCGTAATTTTCGGTGCGACCGCATCAAATCACTGGGTTTTACCCAAAAACCCTTTACCCAAATACCGGATAAACCTCTTAAAGACTACATCCAGTGTTTTCACGATAACTTCCAAGCCTTCCCCGCCCAGGTAAAATTTCGCAAAGATATGTTGCGTTTTCTTGGCAATGATAAATACCGCTTCGGCTTCATCCAATCCGAACCCTGGGACGAAGCGTGGGAGCTCTTACACTTTATGACGCCTAGCCTAAATTACCTAGGCTATTGGCTTATTTCTTATGGGGATTGGGTAGATATCGTGGGCCCTCCCGAGTTGCTGGAAATCGCTCAAAATATAGTTGGAGGCCTCGTAAGGCAGTATCGTCCCGATTTACTACCTGTCGAGAAAGTATAACAAAACAAAGCACGATTGTGACAAAACTCATCTCTGCTCTCTTTTCTCTCTTCTTCTTCAGCTTAGGGATGGAACGGCCTGTTTGAGCTCGAGTAGGCCTGGCGGGGAAAGGCAGCGAGTAGTGACAGCCCGGCCCGCGCCAAGACATATTTTTCTCGCTCACACCAATTTTTTTAGCGCGGGCAAGCCCCAAAATTCCAGCATTTAATCAATAAACAAGCGGTGCACCTCAGAAAGCCCTCCTCCCTCAATTTGTAAGGTATAAAAGCCCGTGTTGAGCAAAGGCCGGGTGTTCCACTTCCAACGTTCTTCGTAGGGTAAAAACGCTTCGCGGGCCAGAAGCCGCCCTTGCCGGTCAAAAAGCTGGAGGAGAAATTCTTCCTTGGCCAGAGACCGGGTAAAGAAAAAATACAGAGGGTCTTGGCGAGGTAGGGGGTTGGGGTAAAAATGGAAGCCTTTTTGACTGCTGTCCTCCCGGCTTTTGAGCAATTTTAACAAGCGGCCATAATTGGGCACGCCATACCCCAAAATAGTATCGGGCTCCAGGTATTGATCGCCCGATTCGCGAAGGAGTTGTATAAGCTCTTGTGCTTTCAAGTGCGGCATAGATTGCCATAAACTGGCCACAAAGCCACTTACCAAGGGCGCGGCAAAAGAGGTGCCATTGGAGTTGGTAACAAAATCACCACTGGAAGCCACCGCCGTGCCGACCCCAACGGCGCTCACATCGGGCTTCAATTGTCCGTCGGATGTGGGGCCTTTGGAGGTAAAAGGGCCTGGAGTCCCATTGACCCGCAAGGCTCCTACGGTAAGAACCGAATCGGCATCGGCGGGAGCATTGAGGTATTGCCAGGATTGAGCTCCCAAATTACCGGCACTTACTACGACGAGCATCCCTTTGGCGGCGGCTAAGTCGGCAGCCCGAGAAATCAAAGCCGTATTGCCATCTAAGTCGGCATAGCGATAATTCATCTCGGGATAGTTAAAACGATAATAGCCCAGCGAAACATTCAAGACATCTGCGCCTAGGCTGTCGGCCCTTTCGGCGGCGAGTAGCCAATTCCATTCTTCCTGGCGAGTCTCATTATTGGGGTCTTCGGTACGGTAAAGGGCGTACTGGGCCTCGGGGGCGGTGCCAATTAAATAGTCTGGCTTGTAGGAAGCCATGGTAGAAAGGACTTTTAGACCATGAGAACCTCTGCTGCTCAATTCCTTGGTTTGGTCTACAAAGTCATAGGTATCCCGTATCAAACCCTGTTCACGGAGGTGAGAGAAGAAAGAGATCTCCTCATAGCCCGCAAAACCCTCATCCATCATGGCAATGAGCATCCCCTGGCCACGAAAACCTCTTTGATGTAATTCTTCAACCCCCATTAATTGCACTTGGGACCTTCCGTAGCCATAATCCCGCACGGAGCCTATGTTTAGGGAGGCCGGCTGATAATCGGGCAGGCTTTTTTCTTGGGGCGAGGCTGCTTGGCTAGTTGGATCGCCCAACCACAAAGCTTGGTCCTGGACAAAAGATAAGTTCAATACGGCTTGTAATTGACTAGAATCTGCGACAATATGCAAGGCATTTAACCAGCGGGATTGACTGATCACGGGCACGTTGAGGGCTTCCACCCCGGCCAGATAGCTAGGATTAACCGGGAGGTCTTGGATACTTAATCCGATTTCTTGACTATCGCGACGGTCCAGGGACCTTTGGCTTAAAAACTCCAGGGGCCGGCTAAGGGAATAAGGCGAACCCGATTTGTCTTCTAGGTAAATTAGAAAAGAGTAGGTTGATTGGGCCAATAGGCTACTGGGCTTTCCCAGCAATATACAGCAGAGTAGAAAAAAAAGGGCAATATGTTTATTGGCTACCATAGTTTAGTATTTTTTGGGTCTGTATCTTTCCAAACTGGATGCATATTTCGGGGGGCAATTCCGGTAAAGGCAAGAGGGCTTGTTCGTCGCAATAAGCTTGTAAGGTATCGGCACACAGGTTAAGGTCAAAGCTTACCTGCCAAGTTTGGCTGTGGATTAAGCCAACCTCGGCGGCATACACTTCCACCCGACGATCCAGAGAAACCAGGTTACAGTTATTATTTTGTTCAACCCGTAGGGCATTGGGAAAACTCGTAGAATCGAAGCTAAAAGGCCGGGCAAAATCTTGTACTAAATAATCTTCGGTCGTTAAAGAATTTAGGGCATTCCCGTCCCAGGTGCTGCCATTGTCTAAGGGAAAAGTGAGTTTGATAAACGAGAGGTTATTTTCTGTGCGGATGGCGCGGTTCAAATCCCTACGGGCCGACCAGACCGAATCCAACACCCAAGGGTCGCTCTCAAATTCTCTACGGAAGCGCTCAATCTGGTACACCGTGTCGCCCGATTGGTTGATAAACTGGCTTTCAACCACTTCACGGACCTGAAAGCGACTTGTTTGAGGGTCTTCGGAAAGCTCGTAGACGATTTCCTCGACCTCATATTCACTAAAATTGCCTACAGCCAGGGGAAAATACTGTAAACCTAAGACTTCGGTAGCGGGAAAAGGGCTAGGGGAGTTACAACTTACTAAGCAAAAAAATGCTAAAAATGCTGGTACTACTCCCCCAAACCCAACGTTCTTTTTGATTTTCATAGATCTAACATAGCATGCTCAACCAAAGAACGATGAAAAGCCCAGAAAAGGTTATGAGACGTGATAATAATCTCCATTTTGTCGGAAGCTGGACTGAATCCACCCTCCACCGATCACATCATTTCCTTCATAAAATACGGCCGCTTGTCCCGGAGCAATGGCTTGTACGGCATCGTGAAACCATACGTTCATTTCTTCGCCCAATTGCTCAATCTGGGCCGGGGTCCCTTCATCATTGTACCGGATCTTCGTGACCGTTTCGGTAGGCTTGCCAATCAAGTCGGCATACTTTTGCATAGTGAGTTGCCGGACCTTCATACCATCCCGGTCTAGCTCGGTTTTGGTACCCAAAACTACCCGGTTGTTCTTTTTATCAATGGCCGTAACGTATATCGGGAATCCCAAGGCAATCCCTAAGCCTTTGCGTTGGCCAATGGTATAAAAAGGATAGCCGCGGTGCTTACCTACCACGGTACCATCTTCTAAGACAAAGTCGCCGCCGTCTACCTCCTCTTCCAGTCCCTCTACCCGGCGTTTGAGAAAGCCCCGGTAGTCATTGTCGGGCACAAAGCATATTTCGTAAGACTCCGATTTTTTTACTAATTCTACAAAGCCCGATTGTAGGGCCATTTCCCGGATTTGCGGTTTGGTATAGCCTCCCACGGGAAATACGGTTCGGGCCAGACTCTTCTGGGAAACGCCCCAAAGGGCATAAGATTGATCTTTATTTAGATCGGCGCCCTTGGAAATCACATACCGCTCATTTTCTTGGCGTAACTTGGCATAATGCCCGGTAGCAATATAATCGCAACCCAATTGGTCGGCCCGGCGAAGCAGGGAGTCCCATTTGATATGGGTATTACACAAGACACAGGGGTTGGGAGTACGACCGCTGAGATACTCATTGGTAAAATGATCGATCACATAGTCACCAAACTCTTCCCGGATATCCAAAATAAAGTGGGGAAAGCCCAATTGCACGGCAATGGCCCGGGCATCGTTGATAGAGTCCAGACTACAGCAACCGGTTTCTTTTTTGGTCCCTCCCGAAGAGGCATAGTCCCAAGTTTTCATCGTCATCCCCACTACTTCGTATCCTTCTTCGTGGAGCATGACTGCCGCGAGCGAACTGTCAATTCCTCCGCTCATGGCTACCAATATTCGTCCATGTTTACTCATTTCCGCGATGATTTAGGGTTAAAAGAAAACGGAGGGCTATACTTTGGAGGCTGGACCCCAGTTTGGATCTAGCTCCTGGATGGCTTTAACCAAAATTTCTAAGCTATCCTCGGGTTTGGAGCCTTCCAAAATGAAAGGCGCTGTCGGTTCCTCCGGTGAATTAAGATATTTGATAAGTTCTTCCAGCATAGCCATTAAATGTCTACATTTAACATCCTGCCTAAGCGCATGGTTCCAAAAAATATACTAAGTACCTGGCTTGAAAGGGTTTTGCTGGGCCTTGAGTTCTTCTTCCAAGCGCTTGCTTAGCGATTTACACAGATTTTCCATATCCATGGCCATCACTTGGTCTTCGGTAGCCTTGCGTATGGTGTCGGCCAAGCCGGAGATGGTCTCGATGATGAATTGCTTCATCTCATGCACTTCCATTTGCTTGTTCCACAAATCAATTTTTAAGGTGCCGCTTTCGCTGCCGTCCCAAATGGCCAGGGTAAAGGCTTTGGCTTCCTGAGCCTCTGGGAGGGGACTATCATCGGCTTCCCACATGATTTTATCGGGTACATTTTGTTCGTCGAGCCCTACTTTGATGTGTATTGAGGATTGCTTCATAATTCATTCATTAAATTTCTCAAATGTTTCCGATGGTTTAGGTATGTCCAAGGGAAAATACAGGATACGGGGCTTGCCCGCGCCATTTCGCAAGTGCCCCCTTGCCAGAAACTACCAGCGCGGGCCGGGCTGTCACTACTCGCTGCCTTTCCCCACAGGGCCCACACGAGCTCAAACATGCCGTTCCATCCCTAAGCCAAGTAGATCATAAATTTGGGCTAATATATAGGTAATTAAAATTCAAAGGTAATAGGAATTGGCCGAAAACCTTCATTTTTGCCGGGAGGCTCGTACATTTGTTTTATGAAAACCACTGGGAACACCATACTCATCACGGGGGGTACTTCCGGCATCGGAAAAGCCCTGGCCTTGGCCTTTGCCCAACGCGGAAACCAAATCATTATTTTGGGCAGAAACCCCGATAAACTGCAAGCTTTACAAGCCCAGCATCCGGAATTTCATACCTATTGCCACGAATTAAAAAACCTAGAGGAAGCTCCCGGCCTCATACAGCAAATCGTAGAGGAACATCCCCAGCTCAATATACTTATTAACAATGCTGGCATCCAGTACAATTATCAATTTCTTGAAAGCAATAAGGTAGCAAATTATATTCGAGACGAGTATACCATCAATTTATTGGCTCCGGCCATGCTGTGCTACTACCTCCTCCCCCACTTGGCCCAACAAAACGAAGCAGCCATCGTGCAAGTCAGTTCCGGTCTGGCCTTGGCGCCCAAACCCCAAGCCGTGGTGTATTGTAGCAGTAAAGCCGGTTTGCATAGTTTTTCCCAGGGCCTTCGCTATCAACTCGAGAATACATCGGTTAAGGTATTTGAAGTATTGCCTCCCCTCGTAGATACTCCCATGACCTTAGAGCGGAAGGGAAAAAAAATGAGTTCAGAGCAATTGGCCGAGCTGTTTATCCGAAATTTTCGGCGCAACCGCTATGAAACCTATCCGGGACCGGTAAAATACCTCAAATGGATGCTCCGGGTAGCCCCCGGACTCGCCCACCGGATTATGAAGCAGCGAAAGTGATGCTTGGGATAATTTTTAGGATTCACGTAATCTGGTGGCCTCCCGTCCCGCCTCCCGGTTCCCGGCTCTTCTCTCTTCTCTACTCTCTACCCCACTCGCACGCGTTTCCGGGGAGCCTTGCTGGGCAACCTACCTCAGGCTATGACCTCCCGTACCGCCTCCCGGTTCCCGCTTCCCGCCTCTTCTCTCTTCTCTACTCTCATGAGGCTTAGGGATAGAGCGGCCTGTTTGAGCTCGCTGCGGGTATGCGGGTTGGCCAGCGAGTAGCGAAAGCCCGACCCGCGCCCGCTCGTTTGGGACAATAGGCTCTCATTTTCTGGGCGCGGGGAAGCCCCAAGATTCTTTTTTCTTTGCTTCTTTAAATTGTATGGTCTAAAACTAGCATTTCCTGCGAAATTATTGCTCCGACCGTAGAATGTTGGGTTGGTGAATGTACCGCCCTTGCTTATTTTTGGAGAAAACCTTTAAGCAATATGGAAAACGTATCCCCCGAAATTTTAGAAAAAGTAAACCATTGGTTATCCGGCAATTACGACGAAGACACGAAGTCGGAAATCCGTCGTATGATGGACGAAAACCAAGCCACGGCCCTGACCGATTCCTTTTACAAAAATTTGGAATTTGGTACCGGAGGCCTTCGTGGTAAAATGGGCGTTGGCTCTAACCGGATCAACCAATACACGGTAGGTGCCGCCACCCAAGGACTGGCCAATTACTTGAAAAAAAGCTTCCCCAATGAAACGGTTAAAGTAGCCATTGCCCACGACAGCCGTAACCGGAGCGCGGAGTTTGCCCAAATCACCGCGAACGTTTTTTCGGCCAATGGTATCGAGGTATACCTTTTTGAAGAGCTAAGACCGACCCCCGAACTATCCTTTGCCGTGCGGCATTTTGGCTGTAAAAGTGGGGTGGTCATCACAGCTTCGCATAACCCCAAAGAATACAATGGCTACAAAGCCTACTGGGACGATGGGGCTCAAGTGGTCCCTCCCCACGATAAAAATATCATTGCCGAAGTACAGCAGGTGCAGATTGACGACATTCAATTTGAAGCCCATAAAGCACTCATCCATACCATTGGCGAAGAGGTAGACCAGGCCTATTTGGAGCAAGTGCGGTCCCTTTCCTTAAATCCGGGGGCTATCCAAAACCAAAAAGACCTTAAAATTGTCTTCACTTCCATCCACGGAACGGCCGTTACCTTGGTGCCGCAACTTTTGCAAAGTATGGGCTTTGAGAATGTTCATAATCTGGAAGAACAAGCCAACCCCGATGGTAATTTCCCCACAGTAGTTTACCCGAACCCGGAAGAGGCCGAAGCTTTAAGTATTGGCTTGAAAAAAGCCGAGGAACTCGATGCCGACATCCTGATGGGTACCGACCCCGATGCCGACCGGGTCGGGATTGCCGTAAAAAACCATCACGCTCAGTGGCAATTGTTGAATGGCAACCAAACGGGCGCCCTTTTGGTGTTTTATCTCATCAATGCTTGGAAGGAACATGGCAAAATACAAGGCAAAGAATATATTGCCAAGACCATCGTAACGAGCGACTTGCTAGACGAAATCGCCCATAAAAACGGGGTAGAGGTGTTTAATACCCTGACCGGATTTAAATACATCGCCGAGATTTTGCGCCGGGAAGAAGGAAAGAAACTCTTTATCGGGGGTGGGGAAGAAAGTTATGGCTACTTGGCCGGAGAATTTGTCCGCGACAAGGACGCCATCATGGCTTGTGCCTTGATTGCCGAAATGGCCGCTTACTACAAAGACCAAGGTAAATCGCTTTTTGAGACCTTGATTGCGATGTACCAGGAGTACGGCTTTTACTACGAAAAGCTGATCTCCATCAAAAAAGAAGGGAAAGCCGGGGCCGAAGAAATCCAGGCTATGATGCAGTCTTTCCGGGACAATCCCCCCCAAATGCTGGCCGGAAGTCCGGTCGTGGTGGTAAAGGACTATCAGTCTTCTATCGAGAAAAACTTGCAAACTGGGGCAGAAAGCGCCATCCCTCTGAGCCAATCCAATGTATTGCAGTTTTTTACGGAAGATGGTAGCAAAGTATCGGCCCGACCATCGGGGACAGAGCCCAAGATTAAGTTTTATTTTAGTGTAAAAGACCGATTAGCTTCGGCGGAGGCCTTTGATGCGACGCAGGAGGCGCTTAGCCAAAAAATTGATCAAATTATCCAAGATTTGAAATTGAAATAAATACCTAGACCTAACCCGTCTACTCCTAAAACGAGACCGGGGCTTCTGGGACAAGCTCCGGTTTTTTAATTTCCTCTCGATGTAAGCTCCTATTCGGCAAAAGTTTGTAATTCCCTCATTTCTTAGGGAGCTTTGCCGAATATTATTTTTTTTCACCCCTATAATTTGAAACTATGTCATTACTGGCTGTCGGAACCGTTGCCTTAGACGGTATAGAAACCCCATTTGGAAAAGTAGATCGTATCATCGGGGGCTCCGGTACCTATATTGCCTTGGCTGCCTCATACTTTGTTCCTAAAATCAATATTGTTGCCGTAATTGGAGATGACTTTCCCCAGGATTCTTTGGATTTGATGCGTCAAAAAGGCGTGGATACAGAAGGGCTCCAAGTAAAAGAAAATGAAAAGTCCTTCTTTTGGCAGGGAAAATACCATATGGACCTCAACTCCCGGGATACTTTGGTAACAGAGCTCAACGTATTGGCCGATTTTGACCCCATCATTCCCGATGCTTACCAGAACTGCGAATACCTCGCTTTGGGTAACCTGACACCTCAGGTACAACAAACGGTGATCAATCGTTTGAACAAACGCCCTAAGTTGATCTTGATGGACACTATGAACTTTTGGATTGAGAGTGCTCTCGATGATTTGAAAGAAACCCTTAAAATGGTAGATATCCTCTCCATCAATGATGAGGAAGCCCGCCAGCTTTCGGGAGAATATTCTTTGGTAAAAGCTGCGAAGAAAATTTTGACGATGGGGCCCAAATTTTTGATTGTTAAAAAAGGAGAGCATGGGGCCCTACTCTTCCACGAAGATCAGATTTTCTTTGCTCCCGCTTTACCCTTGGAAGAGGTATTTGACCCCACTGGGGCCGGCGATACCTTTGCGGGGGGCTTTATGGGCTATTTGGCCAAAACCGGAGATATTTCGTTTGACAATATGAAGCGGGCCATCATTTTTGGCTCGGCTATGGCCTCTTTCTGCGTGGGTAAATTTGGCCCCGAAGCTATGTACGCACTCAAGGATGCGCAAGTACAAAATCGAGTACAAGAATTTATCGATTTGGTGCAATTTGAGATTTCTTTGGTGTAAACGCCTTTAAATAAAGCACTTACAAATTTTTCTTAGAAGCTCGCCCGTTTTGGCGGGCTTTTTTTTTGGCTTGGCGGTCTCCAAGTTGACAAATATCATATTTTTCCCCTCCCTTCTCGGCTACTTTTGATGCATAACATTAATCTATTTGCCATCTTTTTTACGCCATGGAACGAATAAACCATAAAATCAAAGATTTAATCCAGCAATACCCCAAAGCGGCTAAGGCCCTACACTTCCTCGGGATTCATTTTTACAACTACGATGAGAACACGCTCAGCGAAATTTGCCGGGAACGCGATTTAGACCCGGCAAAAGTCATCCAGCAATTGGATGCCGAGCCGGGCAATTCCCTAAAGCCCTTTTTGAATTGGAATGCTTACCCTCTGGACCTCATTATTGCTTACTTAAAGCATAGCCATTATATCTTTATCAAAGACCGTCTTAATTACCTCAACCAACTATTGGCCAACTATTCGGGCGAAGGGGGCGAAGACTTAGAAGAACTTCAAACCGTTTTCCCTCACTTTTCTGAGGAGTTTATTGAGCACGTCTACGAAGAAGAAGATACCCTTTTTGCCTACATCAGCACCCTGTTGCGCTTCAAAGAGGGAGAAGGCCTGAGCGAAAAAGACCAGGAACGCCTAAAAGCCTATTCCCTAGAACATATGGCTCAGGAGCATCAGCATCAAGACCAAGAAATAGAGAGTATTCAAAGACTTATACAAAATTATCAATCAGCGAGTCCGGGCGATGTCCATGCCCAGATTATAATGAAAACCCTCCGAGAGTTTGCCGAGGAGCTCTCCCACCACGCCCGCATCGAAAACGAAATCCTCTTCCCGAAGGCCATTGTCTTGGAAAAACAAGTCAAATCTTCTCCTACGATGGCCTAAAAAAATTCCCCCGGAAACGTATAACAGCCCATACGTTCCGGGGGTACCCTCTTCCAAGGAAACAGCTAAGCGGTTTAAGCCTGGATGCCTACTTGGACTTCCGTACGGTTATCGGGCGATTCTTGCTCCACCCAATTTACATAGACCTCCCGGCACTCATCCTTAGGAATCATATTCTTTTCTCCTATGAAGCTAAAAATCCGCTCGTAAGCCTGGGGTATGCTCGCCATCCCTCCTTCGTGTAGGCTAGAAACCACCGACAAATCTGAGGTTTCGCCAAAAGAGAATGTACCGGTATACTCCGCGGGTACCTGGTTAATCGGCACGGCAATTTGTAAACGAAATACCGTATCTGGCTTATCGTCCATCCCGAAATAGATAAATTCCATAGGGCCTCCCACTTCTAAGCCCAGTTTTTCAACTTCGGCGTAGATTTGAGGCGCTATTGCATTGCCTACTTCTGAGATTTTGAGTAAGGTCGTTTCGGTTTCGTAGTACATAATCTGCTTAGGGGCGATACGTTCTTCGCGAAGGGTTCCGGTACGTGTTGGCTTGTTCATGGTATGTGATTTGGTTTTGTTTACTCAAAGATACCGCCGGGGTGTGACAGCCTTATGTCAGTAGGGTTGGGAAATTTTTTAATTTTTTTTGGGGCTTCCCGGCGCAAGGTAGTTTCGCTCTAGGTAGGGAAGTGTAGGATACGCGCCGGTCGGGCTCTCGCTACTCGCCGGCTTGCCCGCATGCCAGCGGCGGGCTCAAACAGGCCACTCCATCCCTAAGCTCTCTTGAGAGTAGAGAGTAGAGAGTAGAGAAGAGAGATGAGCCGGGAGGCGGGACGGGGTGGCATAGCCTGAGGTGGGTTGCCCCGTAATGCGCCCCGAAGACGCGCGTTAATTGAGGGGGAAAGGAAAATCCTCCCCACCCTGGTCTTAAAGTTTCGCTAAGTCCAGCTTGGTTTCAAATGTACATACGGTTTGCTCAGTACTCGAGGGTCTTAGCGAGACGCTCAATGCTGTCAACTTAGTGGCAGCCAATCCAAACCTGGGCATTACAAATGGCCGAAAAGATGCAGACACCATACAATTGTACCCGAGCTTCTTATAAAATTTTTCTTAAGTTGACAGCATTGAGCGAGACGCTAAGGCAATTATGGGGTATTTTGCGCTTCATGTAAATAACCACTAAATTGCCAAGATGGCCAAACCCAGATTCACTTGTAGTTTTATTTCAATATATTCTCTTCTATCTGTTAGCTTGGTAGTAACTTGGGCAATATTTACATATTACGTCATTAAGATAAAATTTACAATTTATACTATTCTTTACTTATTAGTGCTAGCTATACTCTTACAAAATGCTTTACTATCTATATTTGGAAGACTCGAGGTAGACATTATTAAAAATATCCTTTTAGTTAAATCTGGCATTCCGCCTCTTAATAAATCCTGGAACATACCATTAGAGAGCATAAAGACTGTTTGTGAGAAAAAAATTTGGTTCCAAACTTTATATCAGATTAGTGATAAAGTTATTGTGATACAAGGGCGAAAAAAAGTTATATTAGGAAGAATGCTTACAGCAAAGAAAAGAAAAAAAGCATTTAAAGAAATTTATAAAATTTTAAAAGAAGCAAATGAAATTAAAGCTCGAAATGGACTTTGACCATCACAGATTTAGCAAATGGCTTATTCTTATCTAAATCTATTGCAGGTTCCCATTTACCTGCTGCTCTTACTAATCTTATCGCTTCCTCCTCACTTCCATAGCCAAACCCACCTCCCTGGTCTTAGCATCTCGCTAACCCCCCCTCGAGTAAATTGTAAATGCTTTTAAATATCTAAGCTAATCCGCCATTAATAAGCAAGCGTAAGGTACATTTAGTGGGAAGAGCATTCCCTCCCCCACCCTGGTCTTAAAGTTTCGCTAAGTCCAGCTTGGTTTCAAATGTACATACGGTTTGCTCAGTACTCGAGGGTCTTAGCGAGACGCTAAGGCCAGTATGGGGTTCAAATCCCTAAGTGCTAGTCAAATTTTATTTGGTTTTGTAATTATGCTAGGCCATAAGTCTATTTTGGCCTATTTGGGGCTTCCCGGCGCGATTCCTGGGGGCAGTTCCTAGAAAATACACTGCCGCGCCGGTCGGGCTCTCGCTACTCGCCTGCCCCCCGCAGGCCATTTCGGGCTCAAACAGGCCGCTCCATCCCTAAGCTGATGAAGAAGTGAGAAGTGAGAGGAGAGAATTGAGAGCCGGGAACCGGGACTTATTTGCTATGCCACCAATTCGGGGAGAAACCACCCTATAAACGTATCATTTCGACCGCAGGGAGAAATCTTAACCCTGGGGGGATGGGGCGTTTATTTTTAGATCTAACCCTAAGATAACTCAAGCCTTAAGATCTCTGCGAAATTAGTACATGCGCTGGCTAGGGCAGTTACGCTAAAAATATCAAGCCAGAGAGGATGGAATTGTATGGTTTTTTACCTTGTGAAGAAGGGACTTCGGCTTGTGGGCCGTAGTATATTTGTTAGATTTAGGTAAGAATACCCCAAGGCCTTTATGCGTTTTAGATTTTTGGAAACGTTTTTAAACGTTTGAATATATTTAAACGTTTAAAAACGGCATATGGAGTTTATATACATGTTGCCAGCAATGCAAAAAAAATGAAACTACAAACAATCATATTAACGATTATACTACTGACTCTTTCAGTCTTTCAAGTCAAAGCAGACAGTTGGACTGACCCCGACTGGAAAGAAATGATTGACAGTTCAGATGTCATCGCTTTGATTGAATACACATCAGAAGGTGATTTTAGAGCAAAAGCTAGACCTCTGACCACCTACAAGGGAAAGCTGAACACAAAAGAAATTTGGATTTCAGGGTTCAGTAACAGATATGGACCTATTGACAAAATGAGTCCAGGAGACAAGTACATTGTTTTTCTCAATTTCTATGAACCAACTGAGAGAGCTCTTGAGTATTGGCAGGAACAGATTAAAGAAGAACCTGAGTTGACTGATTACTATGAAGCACTCAAAACAGGAAATGCCTATTATGTTTGGACACCAACATCTGGAGACCTGAGAGTTGAAGGAAAAACCGTCCAATACGACTTGCTACAAACATCATATTACAGCAAACAAAATTATTATCCTCTTGCTGAGTTTGAAACATTTTTGAAAGCCACTACACAGAGTAATAAAATAAAATTTCATAAGGAGACACTAAACAAGGTAAAAGACAATGCAACCAAGGAAATTTCTGCACAGTACTTGATGATGCTGTACCTGAGTTCATTTAACTCGTACGACTCAGCCTTTGAAACAATTGCAAACGAACAACAGCCAGAACCATGCTATGCTTTAGCCCAACTTCTTGGTAAAGTTGATGGTGAAAAGTCAAGAGATATACTGGTAAAACTGCTCGACAATGAGAATAGTGTTGTTCAAGGTGAAGTAGTGAGACAGCTTTCAAATGAAGACCCTGAATTTATTGGCCCTATTCTTCTTTCTCATTTAGATTCAGCCGGAGAAGGCGGCATTTATCCTTCCAACCTAATGGATCCAGTGATGAACAGAATAGACGGTGGTAAAATTGAAATAATTAGAACACTAGGGGAAATCAAATACAAACCCGCAGCAAAAACCCTTTTGCCTTTGCTCGAAACAGAAGAAGACTACATATTCGAATTGGTAATTAACGTACTCATTCAGTTAGATAACAAGGACTTCATACCCTATATCAACAACCATCTAAAAAAGAGAACCAAGCCCCTTATTTTTGAAATCTGCCAAATTATTACGGATAACGACCTAAAGGAATGCAAACCAGCATTAATGGAGTTCATCTCTAAACATAATCGGAATGACCATCCAAGTTATGAGTATGCAATTTCCACTCACATGGGTCTAGCTCACTTTGACGACCAAGAAACAAGAGACTTTCTACTAAATGATTTCGAGAATCTGCTTAACAATAATGACACAATCGAAAGTAGCAAACTCAAAAGCTGGATAAGAGAATACATTGAAACATTCAAAAATTTAAAAAGCAAAGAAGCAAGACCACTTATTTATAACTCTCTGTTTAAGTGGTTTGGATATAACTTTGACTTTGCTATTCATCCTGAGTTATTCTCTATTAAAAAAAGCCTTGAAGACTCAATCAATCAAAAGTCCTTAAGTGTCCTTGAAGGGCAAGAAATTGCTGAAATACAAACTATCGTTTTCATTAACAATACTTCAGATTATGGTGACAACTTCACCCCTTATTACGATCAGATTATTTTGATAAGACTTGAACCTACAAAAATGAATCTTGATGGGAATGACGAAATCTGGATTAAGCTCAAAAGTGTAAAAGAAAAAATTAGTGAAGAGTTGAATATTCCAATCGAGAAAATTACTTCAAGAAGTGGTTCGTATGTCTCTAACCTTGATGATAGGTTTGATGTGGATATTGATTGGTCTCCAATGCAGAAGTTTTACAAATACGCAATTGAATTACCGAACGAGAGTGACCTTTTATTCTTTAAGACACTTGCTCAAAGTGGTTTTGCTAAAGACGATTTTGACAAAAGGCAATTGAATAAAACAATCACGGAAATAGAAGAAAAACTGAAAAAATAAAAAGCACATGCTGGCAACAAAGGCTATACGTAATGCGGGTTTTAGTAATAAATTGAAAGTGAGTGAACATTAACAAACATATTGGTAGGCGGACAGTGAAGTGCTTTCAAATCCCGCACTACGCATAGCCAAACCGTTAGGTGTAATTAGTAAAAATGGGATTTAAAGTACCAAAAGATACTCCAGCAATGGAAAGAGAGTTGATTTATCTCTTGGCTGACCTTTGTGTCAAGTGGGGTTTCTGTATTCCTCCAGACAGCTTCGAGCAAATTTCAAAAACGGAGAGCTACAACGACAAGGATTTTGCAACGGACGTAGTTGAAGCTGAAGGATTGGATGGTTATTCAAGTTGGGTAAATCGGATAGCAGAACGGTTTAGAGAAAGATTTGGAACAGATGAAATTGACTCTACTACTTTCGTTGACAGAGTGAAAGGGAATAAAGAAAATTGGTGAAATTAGATAACAATGGACAATTTCGATTTTTTTAAAACTTCAATGCCGAAAACCAGAAAAGCTGACTTTTATTTGGGCTGTTTAGATGGTTCTGTATTTATTGACTTCAATAGAATAGGAAACGACCAAATATCATTAGTCCGAATTTCATTTGACGGATATGGATGCTGTAATTTGGATAAAAAAGCTGTATTTCTGAATAAAGAGGAATCGGCATTGTTTATTGGGGAGTTGACCAATGAACACTTAAATCAAGAAGTAATAACAGCATTGGTAAAAAAGGCAATAAAAATAAATGAAAAACATATTTGGAATGATGCTCTTGAAGAATATGAATTAATAGAAAAGAATAAAAACACCTAACACTGTATATGAAATCATAGCACCCTTCGGGATGCTACGCTTCATATACTAAACGTTGTGGGGAATAGTGACCATGGAATTAAGCGAATTAAATAATCAACTTTCAGAAATATTCTCGACTATAGAATTCGAAGAAGATGGTGGTATTCATATTACCGGAACAGATTGGTACTCTGATGACCTGAAATTGAAATTTGCCGTTAAGACTGGAATCAATGATCAGAACCAATTGTGGGAAGCTCAAATTGGAGGAGTTAGAGATGAATTAATCAAGTCCGATTGGACAGAAGAATTGGAGCTTTTGGATGAACACCCACTATTATGGAAACACAACAATGCTCAATGCGAGCTATATTTTAGCAAACCAACATCTGAGCCTTATGAACTCTTAAATGATATTTTGGAAACTCATAAAAGAACCTCTAAAGGATGGTACGAACTAGAAGAATTCATAAACAGCAGTTCATATATTTCATTAATCGAATTATGTAAATCCTCTAATGCTCTTTTCGCCAAAGGACCAAAAAATTTACTTCAAGAATATTCAAAATGCTTGGAAAAATTTGGAATGCAAACGAACATGTTTGGTGAACGAAATCCTAAAAGATGGACAGGCAAACATTGGGTCGATGAAGACCAACTACTTTCAATTTTAATTATTGGAAAATCTTATATAATAGCAGAGAGGTTTGATTTTGAACGTGTATAACATTGTAATCTCATGAAAGAATCAAGTGGAACCGCACCATTCGTATGTTTCTCATGCCGCAAACAGTTTGAAAGGAATTGGGACTGCAAAACCAATTTCAAAAAATGCCCCGAATGTGGTGAAACTACTATTAGATATGACCACAAATTCCGTGTACCAAAACGCACAGATGAAGCACAGTGGAAGAAAGTCGAATTCCTTAGAGATCATGGATTCTATTTTCAAAGAGTATATGATCAGGTTGAGGGAGGTGCATATCAATATGCGAACTACCCGAAAGACTTAAATGAAGCAAAAGAATTTGTCGAGAAGTATGAGGAATATTCAATCAATCTGAATGAAACTCCCCACAACAAAAGATAAAAAAACATAGGGCTGATCTGCAATCCGAAAGTTCATCTGATTCTAGTAAGTCGCCAAGTAAAATATAAATTTAGAAATCGGTCTTGGCTCGTAGGTCAGGAAAGCAAGGTGCTATTCAATCCCTACGTTTTTTATCAAGACGTTATGCCCAATTAACTAATACCCCCGAAATGAAAATTTAACCAACTATTAGTAAAAAGCCCCAGAAAACTCATCATTCAAATTTGTAAATTTGATTGATGCAAAAAAAGATTGGGAAATTCATTCATCCTTTTACGGATTTTGGCTTTAAAAAATTGTTTGGGACAGAATTCAACAAAGACCTGTTGATTGATTTTTTAAATGAAGTCTTGGGTCTTAGCACCAAAGAAAAAATTAAGGGTTTAACCTACTTAAACTCCGAAAAATTGGGGAAGACCAAAGAAAGCCGAAAATCAGTTTTTGATTTGTTCTGCGAGAATGAAAAATGAGAGAAATTCATTATTGAGTTGCAAAATATTGGGCATAAGTAACTTAAGGACAGAAGTATTTATTATTCAACTTTCCCTATTCAAGAACAAGCGGTCAAAGGGAAAGAATGGGATTATCATTTGAAAGCAGTCTACACGGTTTGCATCCTTAATTTTGGTTTTGAAGATGAGAAAAGTGCCCATCGATACCATCGGGAAATAAAATTGATGGACACCCAAACGCACAAGGTGTTTTATGATCGCCTGTCGTTTTATTATTTAGAGGTTCCCCGGTTTACAAAAACCGAAGATGAGTTAGAAGCAAACTTTGACAAATGGATGTTTGTCCTTAAAAATCTGCACCAACTAGAAAAAATACCGAAGAAATTACAGACTAAAATATTTAAGAAATTATTCAAAACAGCAGAAATCGCCCATTTAAACCCCGAAGAAATGAAAGCATACGAAGAAAGTTTAAAAGAACATTGGGATCAGTATAGTATCCTTGAAACTGCAAAAGAAGAAAGAGATATTGAGATTTCCATTAATCTTATTAAAGAGGGATGTGAAAATCAGTTTATTTCTAAAATCACTGGGCTATCAATTCAGAAAATAGAAGAGTTAAGAAAAGGATTAAAAAAATAAAACACAGGGCATAACATTTGCTATCCGCAACGGCCGCTCAAAGCTGGGCGCAAACCAAAGCCGTAGCGGATAGCTAGACGTTGGTGGTAATCATTAAAATCGTCCTAAGAAATTTGAAAAAATAAGTGAACCTGCTTAAACAAGCTTAAAAGCCTCTTTGTCCCTTGATGAAGATTAAGGAAATAAGAGCTTTATGGGTTAAGGGATAGGCTTATTTTTTCGGTTGAGTTTTAAATAAGGAAGATAAACCATGAAAGAGAGGAAAAGAAAGATTAATTGTCCAACCAAAATATAATAGGGCCAGGGTCCAAAGTACTCAAGAATTACTGATTCTGTAGGTGGTATTTCAATCACATACAGGTAGTTTGAACCAATGAGTCTATTCAAAATAAACATAACCAATAGATAAACCTGGAGTGCCAGAAAAGAACGCCAAAGGTCTTTAACCAAAATTCTATACTCCCACACTACTGCAACATAAAGAATGTAAATAATCAAACCACCATGAACTATCCAAAATTTGATAAAAATAAAGTTAGGGAATCCATTGAATAAATGAGGATTAAAAACAGCTTGGGTAGTGCCTGCCATTACATAAAAGTACAGGTAGGGAAAAAGTCGCTTATTAAGTTTCCACGTAAGAAAAGGCAACAACAAGCCCATGAGGTTACATATATCTAATGGAAGATCTGTCCGGTAGTTGAACTTACCTAAGTAAAGAAGGATAAGGTCATATAAAATTACCCAAATGGAAATCAGGACCGCCATTAGTCTGCTAATCCATAAATGTTGCTGTTGGCTAAAATGCCGTTTAGCAAATATTGGAAAGCCCACAGAGATACAGAAAGTTAAAATAATGGCAGTAATGTGTTGACCACCATACATTACAAAGTCAGAATTGAAATCGAAGAATGGGGACATTAAAAAGAATATTTAAATATATTCAATGTCATATCAAGCAATGCCCATAACACGTGAAATTTACTCGTTATATTCATCATAGCCTCACCCCTCTGGCGCAAGCATAAGCCCCGCGGTGCTTGTGCCTCTTCTCATCCGACAGCGTCCCCGCTGTCTGCCGCAGGCAAGGGTGTTTGGGGGATATCCTCTGAGCTGAGGGTTAGCACCTTGACTGGACTCAGCCCGTCCATTCCCTATCCAAGCTTCCTATCGGTTAGCAGTTCGAAGAACTGCCTTTTATTGAAAAGTCCGGAATGATCCTGCGGAACATCCACTCACAACGGGCTGAATTCCTTTGGCACACCACCGCATCAACCGTAGTTACTCAGGCACTAGAATTTTCAGTGTCAACTTTAACCTGTCAGCACATTTCTCAAAACAGTTAAATCCTTGTCTTCTTTTTTTGCTGTCCGACCAACTACTATAAGCACGCAAACATCCAAAATCAATGTTATCTCTCAAGGTTTCATCTAGTATCAAGTTGATTTCTTCCCCTGACTTTAAATCTTCAAAAAAATCTTTTGAATCAACAGTATCAAAGCCTCCTAATCTATAAAACTTTGAAGTGAGTCTATTATAAGCTACGTAAAAGTAACAACTTCCGATCCAAGTAGTACTTCTAAAATGATCTTGACGATACTTCTGAGCGAACTCTATTTTCATCAAAAGGATATTCTCAGTCTGATTTGGAATAAATTCAAGATTTTGACTCTGAATATCATTTAAAATTATAGCATCTTCGGCTATACCGAATCTACTTATAGTCAATAGCCTAGCCTTATAAGCGATAGCCTCATCCGTTGGACTCTGTGCTAGTAAATAAGGTGCCAGTAATTAAAATTTTAGTATAAATATTAATAATAATCTCATGGCTCTAGATCGTTTAGGTTTTGATTCTCAATAGCTCTTTTGCCAGAAAAGTCATCGCTTGCATGTCCATTATAACGAATCCTTCGGAGCCCCCCCTCTACCCCAAGCATAAGCCCCCCCTTACTAGTGCCCCTTCTGGCTTAGGGATAGGCGCCCGGGAGGGCCGAGACCGCCGCTGGTTTGCGCGTAAGCCGGCTCGGCAGCCTAGCCCGGCCCGCGCCTACTGCTTTTGTCTCCTTTGGCAACTTTTGTACAAGCGCGGGCAAGCCCCAAGTATTATATACTAAAGACAATAAACCAAATCGCAATAAAAAACAGCCATGTTTGGATGCCTCCCAGGAAAAAGCGAGGTAAATTCCAGGGACATAGCATATAAAGGATCGAGAAGATACATACAACACTCAGAATGGGAGAGGCCCGGTGGACATTCTGCACCACGGCAAAAGGGGCTTGCTTGCCCTTCCCCCAGCGTACCAATGTCTGGTGATAGTCATTGGTGTAAAAAGTATAACTTTGAGGAATGCCATAAAGTCCGGATAATTGAATTTTTACGGCTTCATTGTCCCAAATAGTTATGTCGGTCCAGCCATCTTCCTGGTGGATCCATGCAGCATAGGACTCGGTACAAACATAATACTCATACTCCGTATTGGTGATCAAGAGCTTGTCAAAAAGCTGTACATGTTCCAACTTTTCTGCCGGTGGCCAGTAATAATCTAGCAATAAAGGGAGGGGTAAAAGTATCCCCAGGTAGGCCATCACCTTAAAAAAGCGAAAGGTACGATCGTTTTGCCGACAAGGCCCCGGTTGATAGGAATAGCCGGAGTATAAACTCAAATAGAAAATTGTCATAAAGGTTGAAGGGTGTATTATTTAGTACGTAAGTAAGGAATCTCCGGTTGCCCTGCGTATTTTAGTGACCGCTAAACCATAAACTCATTTTAAAACATCTATTCCTATGAATTACCGCAGCCTCGGCAAAACCCAGTGGAACATCTCAGAAATATCTCTTGGTACCTGGCAAGTAGGTGGCAAGTGGGGCGACACGTTTGAGGATGCCCGGGCGGAGTCTATTTTGAATAAGGCCATCGACCATGGCGTCAACTTTATCGATACCGCCGATGTCTACTCCGATGGCATGAGCGAGACCTTGGTAGGCCGGGTTGTGCGTTCCCGTTCAGAAAAAATATACGTGGGCAGTAAATGCGGGCGTAAACTCAATCCGCACATCAGCGAAAGCTACCAGCCGGCTGCCTTGGTGCAGTTTGTAGAAGATACCCTGCAACGCACCGGCTTGGAAACCCTAGACCTGATCCAGTTACACTGTCCGCCCCACGATGTGTTTTATAGACCAGAAATTTTTGAAACCTTTGACCGCTTAAAAGAGCAGGGCAAAATCCAAGCCCTCGGGGTGAGTGTTGAAAAAGTAGAGCAGGGCCTCAAAGCCATGGAATACCCCCAAGTGGTGAGCATCCAGGTCATTTTTAATGTCTTCCGGCAGAGGCCCGCCGAATTGCTATTTACAGAAGCGGCCCGCCGGGATGTGGGCATCATTGTCCGCGTACCCCTGGCTAGTGGACTCCTTACCGGAAAGTATAGTCCGAAGACTTCTTTTGGCCCCGAAGACCATCGTACCTTCAATCGTCAGGGCGAAGCTTTTGACAAAGGCGAGACTTTTTCGGGCATTCCCTACGAAACGGGCTTAGAAGCCGTAGAAGAAATCAAGGCTTTGTTTCCGGGAGAAGATAACCTGGCCCCCCGGGCTTTGCAGTGGATTTTGAGCTTCCCCGAGGTGACTTGTATCATTCCGGGGGCCTCAAAGGTGGAGCAGGTAGCCTCAAATTTGTCTGCTTTACAATTGCCGCCTCTGAGTCCCGAACAAATCCAAGGCATGAATGCCATTTACCAGAAGTCTATCAAGGGCTTGGTGCACCAATTGTGGTAAATTTTGTTGGGGCTGCCCCCGGCGGTGATAGGGGGTGCCTGTATTTCCAAGCTGTGCCGCCGGGGTCGGGCTTTCGCTACTCGCTGCCTTTCCCCGCTGGGCCGGCACGAGCTCAAACAGGCCGCTCTATCCCTCAGCCTTTTGAGAGGAAAGAAGTAAGTAGCGAGGGGAAGGATTTATTTGGCTTGGGGCAGCAGGTCACAATACCAGTACACAAACTCTCTGGGTCCCTGTTCATGTTGATTGGGAAAGACCTGCTTCCTGCGCTCTCCCTGTTCAAAGGGTACCGGACCAGAAAACATGGGGCCATCATAGACAAAGGTGTGAAATTCTCCATTCTCCCCGCAAGGATCTATCCCTTCCGGCAAGTCTTGAAGAAATTGCTCATCCAAAACCCGGCCTACGAAGCTTTCGTCCAAGACATTTCCGTCTACGCACACGGTGATGGCTTTCAAGCCTACCTTGAGCATTTCTAGGTACAGCTTTCGGGTATCCTGTTGCCAAAGGGGAAAAAGACAAGTGAAGCCTTGCGCTGTCATAAAGCTTTCCCGGTATTGACGAAGATCTTCCAAGAAGATATCCCCGTAAGCGGAAAGGCTAAGCCCTTGGTCTTTTAAATCGGCGAGGGCCTCCCCTACTTTTTGGTCATAGGTGTCCATATCGTATCCTGGGGGCAATACAATTTCTCTGAGGGCCAGTCCTACCTTATCGGCTTGGGCTTGGAGCAATTCCCGGCGCAGCCCGTGCATACTAACGCGTTGGTATTCTTCGGTAACCGTGGTGAGAAGGGTTTTCACCTCAAATTGGGGGTCTTGTTGCAGGAGATGAAGGGTGTAGGCGCTGTCTTTGCCGGAGCTCCAATTTAGGAAGGTGTTTGAGGTGGGCATGGATTATACTTTTGGGTTATGTGACTAGTATCCTGTCCCTAAATAAAAGAATTTTTAAGCTGAACCTGCTAACTTTGAAAGGACATTAAGTTAAGAGATAATTTTTAACCTAGTAGAACAATGCGCAAAAAAAGGAAAAAGTATAGTAAGGAATTTAAAGAACAA
>CAWUIO010000038.1:0-53631 GCA_963922455.1 uncultured Microscillaceae bacterium | reverse complement strand
AAGGGAAAAGGGGCTTAAAAATGTATCAAAAAATATTATCCTTTGCGCAGCCTAGTATAAGCCCCGGATTGGCTTAGGGATGGAGCGGCCTGTTTGAGCTCGTGTAGGCCAGTGGGGAAAGGCAGCGAGTAGCGAGAGCCCGGCCCTAGCCTTTAAGATTTCTCGAGGCGAGAAATCTTAAAGGCTAGGGAAAGCCCCTCCTTTTTTTATACATAATAAGAGCCATACACTCAATTGCCCGAAAGTGCTTCCACTTTATTTTCGGGCTCAGGTAAAGGAGTGCCCATTTGACGCACTAAATCTTCTAGCAAACGGACCCAATCAGGGTGATTGTTGAGGCTTTCTACCAATTGAATATGCTCTCCTCCTGCTTCTTCAAACACTTCATTGTATTCGTCGCCAATCTCAATGGTGGTTTCCAAACAATCGGCTACAAATGCCGGAGAAAAGGCCAATAACTTTTTCTTACCTTCATGGGCCATTTTTTTAATAAGCCCTTCGGTATAAGGCTGAATCCAAGGGTCATTGCCCAAGCGGGATTGAAAACACACAGTATAGTCTTCTTCTTTGAGCCCCAAGGCCTCCGCCAGCATGCGGGAGGTAGCAAAACATTGAGCCCGGTAACAGCTTTTATTGCCGGGGTGGATATGCGCGCAACAATTAGGCTTGGCCGCGAGGCTTTTGTCTTTTCGGGCCGCTACCAAACAGGTATTGGTATCATCTCCCTTGCGAATTTGTCGCTCGGGAAGTCCATGGTAGGAAAATAAAACGTGATCGTAAGATCCTTGCTCCAGATATTTCTTCCCTAAGGTGGCAAACGTTTGTATAAATAAGGGGTGCTGATAAAAATTATGCACCATTTGAACCTCAGGAATAATCTGCCATTGCATAGTTATTTCCATCACTTTATCCATGACGGAGCCACTGGTGGCAGACGCGTATTGAGGGAAAAGCGGAATCACAATGATTCGCTTAAAACTTTTTAGGTCTTCCAAAGCGGCCTTCAAGCTTGGGTTTTGGTAGCGCATGCCTAGCTTGACCACATACTCCTCTCCGAGATTTTGCTGCAACATCTCGGTAATGTCTTCACTGTAAAACTTGAGAGGAGACCCTCGCTCTTCCCACACTTCCTTGTAAACTTTGGCCGATTTGGGTGCCCGGAAGGGGGCAATAATTCCATTTACCAGGATAAACCGGAGCAGCCAAGGTACATCTACCACGCGTTTGTCCATCAAAAATTCGCGGAGATATTTGCGTACATCGGCTACCGAAGGGCTATCTGGGGTACCCAAATTTACCAATAAGACCCCGGTATGAGGGGTTTGAAACTGCTTACTCATAGCAATTGATTTAAAAATTTACTATTAAAACTTCCATTTGGGCGAATAGTTTCCATTCTTTCATAGAAAGCAAAAAATAGATTTTTCGTAAAGATCGGTTTTTAGAATACTTTTGCCCAATAAAAATTTTCAATTTGAGACCTTAGATATTCTATGAAAATACGAATCGGGCAAGGATATGATGTTCACAAACTGGAAGAAGGCCAGGATTTTTGGCTGGGAGGCATACAAATACCCCATACCCACGGAGCGGTGGGGCACTCCGATGCCGATGTGCTCATCCATTGTATCTGTGATGCTTTGTTGGGGGCGGCCAATATGCGCGATATTGGGTTCCACTTTTCGGATAAAGACCCGCAATTTAAAGGGATTGATAGTAAAATTCTTTTAAAAGAAGTCGTAGCTAAGGTTCGGGCAGCGGGGTATGCCATTGGCAATATTGACTCGGTTATTTGTTTACAAAAACCCAAACTTATGCCCCACATCCCCGAGATGAAGAAATGCTTGGCCGAAGTCATGGAAATCCCGGTAGAAGATGTTTCCATTAAAGCCACTACTACCGAAAAGCTAGGTTTTGTGGGTAGACAAGAAGGCGTTTCGGCCCATGCGGTAGCCCTGATCCAGAAACCCTCGTGAGCCCGTATTCCCTAGAAGCTTGGCTTGGATAAAGCTCATTCTCATCGCTAGGCAAGTTTAAAAGCTTATTCATGTGATTAACATGGGTGGAGGAACTTTATGATCGCTTCCTTTTTTCGTCTTTTTTTACTTTTTATTCTCCCAGTCTTCCCAAGTAGGCCACACTTTTTGCTCATAAAAACTACATAGTTGCCGAGCAGTAAGGGCCTACAAGCGTGTATAGTATCGGCAAATTTCATTATGGGCTGCTAATTCCACCCCATTCCCGCAAAAAAGCAAGCTTTCTTTTTCTTAAATCCGATGCTTGGTATGAGAGAAGGCAACCTTTGGTGCACAAGCGCTCAAGATTTGAATAATTATATGTATATTTCATACATCACCGCTAGTGTTAGGGGTGCAATATTTTTTTGATACTTTTTTAAGAATGAGAAAGACCCAGCAAATATTTTACAGTAAACTCTTTGCCAAATAGGCCTATTTTAGGGATTTTTAATCAATCCCGCTAATTTTTTTAGCAAGACATCCATGCATTTTACCGACCTAAACACTCTGTTTACCGAACACTTCTGCTACTTTATAGCAAATCCTTCTTTATCAATTCAAAAACCTACACGAGTGCTTTGGCATATTTTTTAAAGATAAATAATTGAATCAATCTTCTTATTATTGCAATGTAGCTAAGGGGAAAAGAGAAAAGGAAGATGACAGAGAAGAAGATATTATGCCGAAAGCCGTGAAGTTGTTTACCCCTTATTGTTTAGTGACTTACCTTATTAATAGTTAATAGTTTGTGTGTAATCGGAAACTTCATCGACTTTGTTGGTGAAGTTTTTTTTTTTTAGAAGCTCAGATCGGGAAACGGAGTCATATAACCCCGGCGTCTTTTTCTTCTTCTCCGTTTTTTAGGATCATCGTCGGGTGTAATCACAATGGAGAATTCATGCCCCCCTCCCGTTATCCGGGAAAAGCTTCCTAAGGGTAAATCGTAATTATACTGAAAGGCAAACCCACGGTACTGAATCCCGACCAAACCGGAAAGCGCCCCAGAATTTGACTCTTCAATCGGTACCCCCCGGTACCACAGGCCAAAACTCATAGGCAGTACACTGAAGTTTGCCCCTATATCCAATTGTTGTATATCTCCTTGAATGTGGTAATACGCCCCTGGGATAAAGGCCATGTAATAATCTTCATTGGCTTTTTTTCCAGGACGGTACCAAACGTATTTATAACCCGTATGAACGGTAATGCGGGGGTCAATGCGCTCCGTTTCTGAGCCCAGTAAGACCTCGGGCTGGTTGAGATTATACCCCGAAACCCCCAGCCAAAATGATTCATTATACAAAACCAGTCCGGTATTGGCTTCCCAATAGTTGCTAGTCAAGGTATTGGCCAAGGTTTCGCCGGTACTTGCATTGCGTAAGCCTACGGAGCTGAGTTGATCACCAAAGACCAAATTAATAAAATCCAGGGAGCGGCTCCCGTAGGCAAATTGCAAGCCAAAGCGTAGGCTCCAGTCTTGAAGAGGAATGCCATACGCATAATTGGCTACCATACGGAGCGACTCAATACCCGCCGAGCCTGCCTGATCTAGTTGTACCCCAATACCAAAGGCACTGCGTGTTCGCTCTGAGCCGGCATCATAAGTGGCCTGATAGGTTACAAATTCTCCTTCTAACTTAGGCCATTGGGAGCGAAAATTGAAAATAAAACGCCCTTTAAGCGTAGATCCTGCCAGAGCAGGGTTTACAAAGAGTGGGTTATTAAAAAACTGGGTAAGGTGGGGTTCTTGCGCGGCCAAGGGCTCAGGCTTAACAAGCAAGAGGGCCAACATCCCGACTAGCAAGCTGAAATATAATCTCATTTCTTTGTAGTAAACGCTACTTATATGAATCAATGCACTAAGCAAATTTAGTAAAATAATATACGATTATTGGCTTTGCTTTGGTAGGCAATACTACCAGCGAACGTAATTGACCCAGAAATTACGAATTGTCAAGATAGACCTTTGCCCCCTACTGCCTATGCCTCTTGGGGCTTCCCCGCGCAAGTAGATGGGGGCTTTAAGCGCATCCCTGCCGGCGCGGGTCGGGCTCTCGCTACTCGCTGCCATTCCCCGCTGGGCCTACACGAGCTCAAACATGCCGCTCCATCCCTAAGCCAATCTGGGCCGGGATGTGCGAGGCGGTACCCGTGTACATATCAAGTTTTCACTTCCCTTGTACTGCTTTCCCTTCTCCCTTGGCTGAGGGATAGAGCCATTGCGGAGCCCGCCGCTGCCCGCGGGTGGGCCGGCGACTGGCGAAAGCCCGACCCGAGCAAAAGCAGAACGAACCAATTTGCCCTTTTTTCCACAGCGAGGGGCAGCCCCAAAATTGCCTGAAACCCCATGCCCTTAAAATTGCCTGGGGCCCATCCCCCTTGGGATTTCGCATAGACAACGTTTCAGTCACCCCAAATGATATATAAATCTGTAATTTTGATTGCTTTGGCCAAGCTTCTTCGCTTATTAGTTATTTATCGGGGAAAATTCTTTAACTTTGTATCCCATAAGTTCGATTCATTTACACCCAACTTATGGCTCAATCTAAACATATTTTTGTCACCGGAGGAGTTACTTCTTCTCTGGGTAAAGGCATCATTGCATCTTCACTGGCTAAACTTTTACAAGCCCGCGGACTATCCGTTACCATCCAAAAATTTGATCCCTACATCAACATTGATCCGGGAACCCTAAACCCTTACGAGCATGGCGAGTGCTTTGTAACCGATGATGGGGCCGAGACGGACTTGGATTTGGGCCACTACGAGCGTTTTCTTAACATCACCACTTCCCAGGCCAATAATGTAACCACCGGACGTATTTACTACAATGTAATTATGAAGGAGCGGGAAGGGGCCTACCTCGGGAAGACAGTCCAAGTAATCCCTCATATTACCGACGAAATCAAACGAAATTTTCTACTGCTCGATTCCACCGAAAAATACGATATCGTCATTACCGAAATCGGGGGATGTGTGGGGGATATCGAGTCCCTGCCCTTTATAGAGGCCGTGCGTCAGGTAAAATGGGATTTAGGGGCCCACAATGCCATAGTGCTCCACCTTACCTTAATTCCTTATCTAAAATCGGCCGGAGAGTTGAAAACCAAACCTTCACAGCACTCCATCAAGCAATTATCTGAAGCTGGGGTCCAACCCGATATCTTGATTTGCCGCTCCGAGTACCCACTTCCCGATGAGATCCGAAAAAAATTATCCCTCTTTTGTAATGTGGATTACAACTCGGTTATAGAAGCCCTGGACACCGACACGATTTATGATGTGCCGCTCTTGATGCAAAAGGAAAAATTAGACGAGCGAGTTTTACAAAAATTACAAATCCCCGTAGATACCGCTCCTCCATTAGAAACCTGGAAAGAGTTTGTACAAAAAGTCAAAGCCCCCCACCGGGAGGTTAGAATCGGACTCATTGGAAAATATGTTGAGTTGCATGATGCCTATAAGTCCATTGCCGAGGCCTTTATCCACGCGGGAGCAGTCCATGAAAGCCGGGTCAAGATAGAATGGATTCACTCCGAAAAACTTGTATATGAGAAAAACCTCAGCCAATTGACCCACTTAGATGCCATTTTGGTGGCCCCGGGTTTTGGGGAGCGTGGGATAGAAGGAAAGATTGAAGCGGCCCGTTTTGCCCGAGAAAACCGTATACCTTTCTTCGGCATTTGTTTGGGCATGCAATGTGCCTGTGTGGAGTTTGGGCGTAATGTATTAAAAAGAGAGGGAGCCGCCTCTACCGAAATAGATCCTGAGACCAAAAATCCCATCATTGATATGATGGAAGATCAAAAAAATCTAAAGCACATGGGAGGCACAATGCGTTTGGGAGCCTACCCCTGTCATCTCAAAGCTGACTCACTCGTGCACGAAATTTACCAAAAAGGGGTTATCTACGAAAGACACCGTCACCGCTACGAGTTTAACAACCGGTTTCTGGAAGATTTTGAAGAAGCCGGATTCCGGGCGACGGGGATCAATCCGGATACCCAATTGGTGGAAATCATGGAGCTCGAGGGACACCCTTGGTATGTTGGCACCCAATTTCACCCGGAGTTGCGTAGTACGGTAGAAAACCCCCACCCCTTGTTTGTAAGCTTTGTGGGAGCCGCTTTGGAACATTCCGATTCAAAAAAAAGCACTTCAGATAATGAAAAAATCATAAATTTGTAATTCTTTAATTAAAAACCCTACTGTTAATAGGGAGCAAGAAACAAAAAGCTCCCTCATGTTGGATCTGATCAATAACTATGGATAAAAATCAAGCCACGGGGCTTCTGTTGATATTTCTCTTACTTACCATGTACTGGCTTTATTTTGCCCCCAAACCGGTAAGTCCAGAAGAAAAACTTCTTACGGACTCAATCCCCCCTCCCTCCGCTCAGGATGCTGAATTGAAAGCAAGCCCCGTAGACACCGCCAATACTTCACTTGAGACTCCTGTCACTGATTTGGGAGACTTTACTCAATTGGGCCAGGGGAAAGCAGAGGATATTTTGCTGGAAAACGAAAACATACAGGTGGTATTAAGTAGCCGAGGTGGGGTACTTAAACAGGTTACCGTAAAAGGCTACGAAAGCTATGAGGGTGAAAACCTGGTACTCCTATCGGAAGGCCGCAGTGAAATGGAAATGATTTTCCGGGACAAGAAAAACCGTAAGATCAATTTATATGATCTCTACTTCACCCCCGACAAAAAGAAACTTACCATAGCCAAGGGCGATACCCAAAGCTTAAGCTTCCGAGCGGAGATTGGAGAAGGCAAGAGCATTGTCCAAACGTATACCCTGGCCGGCAGCGGTTATTTACTCGATTACAAGGTACAATTGGGAGGTGCCAAGGCGGCACTTGACACCCAACAAAACCTAAACTTTCATTGGAAGGACCGCCTCAAGCGTATGGAGCTTGACTTGTATTACAGTCGCTACTATTCCACGATCAATTACACCGATGCCAATGAAGATTTTAGCTACCTTAAATGGCCATCAACCGACGAGCAGATTGCCCAACCGGAGGAAGCTTTAAATTGGTTTTCCTTCAAACAGAAGTTCTTTATCTCGGCCATGATCGCCCCCCATAAAAATTTCCAAAAGGCTATCCTGATTAAAGATACGGACGAAGGGGATTCCTCCAGCATAAAAACCATGGATGCCCATTTACAAATTCCGATGCAGGATGTACTGGGCGATAAGGGAAATTTTCAGTTTTACTTTGGACCTAACCGCTACCAGGAACTCCGCCAGTTGGATATTGCCGAGTTCCATCAGAATGTGTACTTAGGTTGGTCGTTTATTAGTTTATTTGCCCGTTACCTGATAATCCCTGTGTTTAATTATTTAGAGCAAGGCCTGAGCAACTACGGTATCATCATCATCTTGATGGTGCTGATTATCAAGACCTTGCTTTTGCCTCTTACGTACCGTTCGTACAAGTCTATGGCTAAGATGAAGGTGCTCAACGACCTTCTCAAGCCTGAGTTGGATGCTTTTAAGGAGAAAAATAAGATCACGGGTACGATGCTTAGTACCGAAGACCAACAAAAGGTGCAACAAGAGCAAATGCGCTTATACGGCGAAATGGGCACCTCCCCTTTTGCTGCCATGAGTGGCTGTATCCCTATGCTATTGCAGATGCCTATCTTGTTTGCTATGTTCATGTTTTTCCCAAATGCCATTGAGCTAAGACAAGAGGGCTTTTTGTGGGCCCAGGATTTATCTCGGTATGATTCTATCCTCAACCTGCCCTTTGCCATACCGGCTTACGGAAGCCACGTAAGCCTTTTTACGTTGTTGATGACCTTGTCAACAATAGCGGTAACTTACTTTAATACCCAGACCCAATCAAGCGCGGCTATGCAAGGCCCTATGAAGTACATGGGATACTTCCTACCGGTTATATTCATGTTCGTGCTCAACTCCTATCCTTCTGGTCTGAGCTTATACTACTTGATGCAAAATGTTGTATCGATTGGGCAACAATCTTTCTTCAAGAAGTTTATGATCAATGAAGACAAGATCAAACAGCAATTCCAAGATTATAAGAAAAACCAAAAAGGGAAGGAGAGTAAGAAGTCCAGCTTTATGCAGCGCTTAGAAGAAGCTCAGAAAAAGGCGGTTGAGAAGGCCGAAACCCAGAAGCAAGCCAAGGCCCAAAAGAAGGCAAATTCCGGAGGCCAAAATTCTCGGAAAACCTCCAAGAAAAAGCGCCGCTCCTAACAAAAACTGTCGGGCCCAAAGATGTAAGTTTGCCTCAGATATTAGAAAGAGTTATTTCCTATTCTCTTTCTAATATCTAATTCATACGTCTAAAATCTCTCATTTTTTAGACCTCAACACCTATATTTTACCAAATAAAATTTGGTGATATTACATCTGTAATGTATGAGATCCTTGCAAAAGCATGACGCAAAGTATATTCTTTTTTTGCCAGCATATATTTTTTGTATTTTTTTTCCCTAAGACTTTCAAACAGTTAGAGCCTCACAAGGATATTCGGCTTAGCCCCAGCTTTTAAATTCCCCATTTTTTTAGCAATTTTGTCTTTCCCCTTCATCGGAACAACTATAAGCAAGAATGGAAAACACCCCTACAGAAAAAGAAAAAGATTGTCAAAGCGTTTGGGATGAGTGTCTGGAGATTATCCGCTCGCAGATAGAAGATCAAACCTATTTTACTTGGTTTGAACCCATCGTTCCCTATCAGCTTAACGATAAGGTTCTGATCATCCAAGTACCTAGTAAATTCTTCTACGAATATTTAGAAGAAAACTTTGTGGGCTTACTTCGCCAAGCTATTGACTTCTCAATTGGTCCTGAGGGGCGTTTAGAGTACTCCATCAAGTTAGAAAAAGAAGATAATAGCCAATCGTATTTAGCTAATTTGACTCAGCAGAAGGAGACGAAAAACGGACAGTCACATCAGAATGGGGTAAAGAAACAACTTAACGGTAACACACATACTTCGCCCTCCCGAGACTTATATGAACTGGAACAGAGGGAGTTCCACACCAAACTAAACAACAATTACATCTTCGAGAATTTTATTGAAGGAGACTGTAACCGTTTAGCCCGTTCGGCCGGTTTGGCGGTAGCGCAAAAGCCAGGAGTGACTTCCTTCAACCCCTTGATGTTGTATGGGGGAGTGGGATTGGGAAAAACGCACTTGGTACAAGCCATTGGCAATTACATTAATGTATATTCGGGGGGAAAAAAGGTAATATACGTCTCAGCGGATAAATTCACGAACCAATTCATTGAGGCCCTAAAAAATAACAAACTGGAAGTTTTCAATCATTTTTATTTACACATTGACGTGCTGATGATTGATGACGTACAGTTTCTATCGGGCAAAGAACGTACTCAAGAAATATTTTTCCATATCTTCAATCATTTGCATCAATCGGGCAAGCAGATCATTATGACCAGCGACCGCTCGCCCATTGAGTTAAAAGGCTTGGAAGAACGCTTGCTCTCCCGTTTTAAATGGGGACTCACGGCCGACTTGAAACAGCCTGATCTGGAAACCCGCATGGCTATCATCCACAAAAAACTGCAGGATGAAAACCAAACCGACCTCCCCGAGGATGTGGTTGAGTACTTAGCGCATAGTATTGATAGCAACGTCCGTGAGCTGGAAGGAGCTTTAGTTTCCTTAATCGCCCAGGCCTCCTTAAACCAGAGCGCCATAGATATGAAACTAGCCAAGCAAACCGTACAAAAAATCGTCCAGTCGGTGGAGAGTAAAGAATTAGGGATTGATGAAATTCAAAAGTGCGTTAGTGAGTATTTTGGCCTTAGCGTAGATGACTTAAAAGCCAAAACACGCAAAAAAGAAATCGTAACCGCCCGACAAATCGCCATGTACTTTGCCAAAGAGTATACGGGTTTCTCCCTTAAATCTATCGGTTATCACTTTGGAGGCCGTGACCATAGTACCGTAATCCACGCCATCCAAACTGTAAATGACTACATGATGGAAAAAAGAGAACTCAAGCTTTATATTGATGATATTAACCGTCAATTACTTCAATAGCCGACTGTCTTTCCAAAACGCCCCATAGGTACCTATAACAAAACCCGGAGCCCTGGATTAACCAGAACTCCGGGTTTTGATTTTTATGGGCTCGATAGCCTACTCTAATTCCTCACAAGCTTTAAAAACAAAAGGCACATCGATAATTGATTCAAAATGACTGCCCGTATCGCGCATATCTTCATCTTCTTCCTCGTAATGCCACTCAATGCGCAATAAGCGCTTCTTTTCTTCACTTAACTGGGCTGATTTGTCAACCGGGGCATTGCCTTCACGGGTCTCTGTTTCCTTGTTTTCAGCCCCCTCAGCTCCGTCCTGCTTGATTTCGGATACTAAGTTGAAAGTTCCTGTCCCATTCAAGTCCGGCTCATCAGAAGGGCTCCCAGGGTCGGGCACAAGGTTTTCTAATTCTATAATTCCTTTTAAGTTTTTAAGGATTGTAACCAAATAGTCTGAGGTGCTGGTATTAAAATAAATGAGCCTAAGGATTACCGTGGTAGGTACATTTTTCTTTTTTCCGATGTATTCATCTACCCATTCCATCAAAGGAGCATAAAAATGGTCAGCATCTTCTGGGATGGACACTCCACTGATCTCTAAGCGGCTTTCCTGGAAGTTGAAATGAACTGAGGGGGTTTTTGAAGTTCTATCTCTTATTAAATCCTCCATACATTATAGTTTATAGGAATAATTTTTGGGTCAAAAGCCAGAAAACTCAGCAAGTAAATACGCACTGCCCGTTATCAAAATCAAATCTTCACGACTTGAATTACGCTTGGCGACGGCAAATGCTTCATCTACTGAGAAAAAATAGCGATGTGTGCGATTATTTTCCTTTGCCCAAACTAACAATTTATTTTGGGAAACTGTACGCGGTGAATCAAAGGAACAAAAGTAATAAAATGCATCAGTAGGAAAAAGATTCAAAATTTCATCAAGATCTTTGTCTTTACTGAATCCTAAAATTAGGTATAAACGGTCAAATTCCAAACGAGATAACTGCCTAATAATTTGGCGTACACCCGTAGCATTGTGGGCAATATCACATACCACATAGGGGTTTTGAGATACCATTTGCCATCGCCCCCTCAAGCCAGTCATGGCCCGGATATTTTCCAAGCCTTTCTTTCGGCTTTCTAGGCTTGTCGGAAAGCCCCTCTCCTGTAAAATATCGAGGCATTGCCATACCCCCACTACATTCTTCCTCTGATATTCCCCTGGGACATCACTTTTTAATCGCGACACTACTTTTACTTCTCCCGCATACACGTCCCAAACTTCCTCCTTTACTTCCATCCTAGACGTCACGCTGTAGTTCTTGTCTGCTTGATAGAGGGTAGCCACTTGATTTTGGGCAAGCTCTTCAAACACCGGTAAAAGCTCCTCCTGGGTTTCACTCAATACACATGGGACACCCGGTTTGATGATCCCGGCTTTTTCCCTCGCTATTTTTTCTAAGGTGTCACCTAAAATAGCTTGATGATCCCATCCAATATTAGTAATCAGAGATACTAGAGGCCTCAGGATATTGGTAGAATCTAAGCGGCCTCCCAAGCCGGTTTCTATCACCGCCAGATCCACTTCCTTTTCCCGGAAGTAAGCAAAAGCCAAGGCTACGGTCACCTCAAAAAAACTGGGGTGTAAGTCTTCTATGCCAGGTATCAGGCGCTCGACCCAGCTTACAACCTCTTCTTCCCTAATCATCTCCCCCCCGATCCGTATCCTTTCCCGAAAAGTCTTTAAGTGAGGCGAAGTGTACAAACCCACTCGATAGCCCGAGGCCTGGAATACCGAGGCCAACATATGCGAGCTACTCCCTTTTCCATTGGTGCCCGCCACATGCACGGATGGAAAATGGCTTTGTGGATTATCCAAGCGGGCACAAAGCGTCTCAATCCGGCTCAAATCATAACGCAATGCCTGGGCCCCACTCTTCTGAAACATAGGCAATCGATTATATAAATACCCGATTGTTTCCGAATAATTCATGTGCAAGAATAGAATAACCTAACGTGCCGTCAGGGTAAAGGTCACAGTCCCTTGGGAGATGGGAGCAGGATTTTCTCCCGCAGTTTCATCAGGTTCAAGATAGGAATTTAGGACAGCCATTCGGTACTTTTCTACCACCCTACGATCGGCCACCGTAGTACCAGGATATAAAGCCTTTACGGTGAGAAAATTTCCTTGATCATCTACCTTAACTACAAAGATAATTTTTCCAGTTTTGCTCGATTGGTCCTGTACATTGGGAGCTTCTTCCCACTTCCAACCAGACACACTCAAAGAAGTTCCGCCTTTGCCTCCCCCGCCTTTGTATAGCCCCTGTTCATTAATACCCGTCTCTTTCCCCTTATTTCCCTTTTCTCCGGGGTCATCGCCTTGACCGGGAGTATTTTGGGTAGCTTTGTCCGATTGTACTTTCTTAGGGGCCGGGTCTTTTGGGGGCAAAGGATCAGGTTGGCTCTTTTCTGAGGCATTGCTTTGATCTGGCTTGGGTTGAGGGATCGGAGGGGTGGGAGCATCTACCGTCTCTATGTTTTCTGTTTGGGTAGGTACAGGATCACTTTGTTCACTTTCCGTCGCTTCGGTAGGCGCCGGATTACTCCGGATTTCTTCTATGGGTACCGGTGTATTACCACTACCCCGGTCATCCTGCCCATAGCTTACTTCCATGCCGTATTCAAAGAGGGGATTTTCTTCTTCAAAATATATTTTCATAAAATATAGCATGGCCAGCAAAGCTACATTCATAAAAAATGTCAAAAGAAAGGCTACCCGCTGGTGTTGGCGCTCTCGTAATTTTTCAGATTTTAAAGGAATAGCCATAATAGTGTCTATTGGGTTCAAAAACTCACTCGGTTTCCACTTTGGTAGCCACCGAGACCTTGGCCCCTAATTTGTTAGCCAGAGAAGCCACACGTACTAGGTACTTTACAGCTTCTTCCTTGTCCATATTGATTACTACCATCGCTTCCTTTGATATCGCCAGAGCTTCTTGCATTTTCGCGTCTAATTGCGCATCGGTCACAGGCTCATTGTTTACAAAATACTGATAATCTCCCGTGATAGTCACCTGCACATCCGGGGTAATGGCAGGGGCCTCCGAACTAGATGGCAAATTTACCGGCAAGGCCGCTGGTGTAACAAAAGAGGAGGTAAGCATGAAAAAAATCAATAATTGAAACACAATGTCGGTCATAGAGGCCAAACTAAAACTTGTTTCAACTTTTTGTGTTGGTTTTAAATCCATAGGTGTATTTTTGTAGTACTATTAACGTCGGGTCATCTCAATTTGATATAATTTTAGTAAATCCAAAACTTGGAGCTGCCCCCCGGAGAAAGAATCTACTGAAATTATCGGATACTAGCCGGGGGTCGGGCTTTCGCTACTCGCTGCCTTTCCCTGTGAGGCCTACACGAGCTCAAACAGGCCGCTCTATCCCTCAGCCAAATGCAGATCCTTTTGCTTTATGCTCAAAGTAAGGGATTTACGTCCAAACTGAAAACAAATTGATCCCACGGTTTATTACAAAATTATCAATAAAAAAAAATAAACGAGTATGCTCGTCAAAGTTATCTTGGTATTTGTAGGGAGTATTATCTTTCCGGCTGTGGGTTATTTGATGGACTGGAAAGCCCATACTAAATCAAATCGCAAATCGAAATAAGGAGATTTCCGTCCATTCCCTTGTTGATCAAGGATAATCTTTTTAGTATTGCGAATTGTTCATCTCCAAAGTTTTTAAGTATCTCATTGAATGCATAGCAGCACTCCCAAACGCGTTGCCATATTGGGTTCCACAGGTTCCATTGGTACCCAAGCCCTTGACGTAATTGAGAAAAACCCCCAACATTTTGAGGTAACTTGCCTCAGTGCCCGTCGTAATTACGAGCTCCTCATCCAGCAAGCCCAGCAATTTAAGCCCGCTCGGGTAGTAATTACCGATGAATCTCTATACCCTATTGTACAGGAAGCTTTGCATCCTCTAGGTATTGAGGTCTTAGCGGGCGAAGCAGCCCTGGGAGAAGTAGTGCAAGCCCCCGACACCGATATGGTATTAACCGCTTTGGTAGGATATTGTGGTTTGATGCCCACCCTCAAAGCCCTAGATGCGGGTAAAGATATAGCCCTCTCTAACAAAGAGACCCTCGTGGTGGCCGGTGAATTGGTGATGGGCAAAGCCAAAGAGAATGGAGTTTCTATAATCCCCGTTGACTCGGAACACTCGGCAATCTTTCAATGTTTAGTGGGAGAAGAAAGAAACCCCATTGAGAAAATTATCCTGACGGCCTCCGGTGGTCCTTTTCGGGGAAGAAGCCGGGAAGAATTAATAGGCGTAACCAAGGCCCAGGCCTTAAAACACCCCAATTGGGTGATGGGAGCCAAAATCACGATCGATTCGGCTTCTTTGATGAATAAAGGACTGGAAGTGATTGAAGCCAAATGGCTTTTTGATCTAGATGTAGAACAAGTAGATGTCATCGTACATCCTCAATCTATCATACATTCCATAGTACAGTTCCGTGACGGCTCTATGAAAGCCCAAATGGGATTGCCCGATATGAAGTTACCGATTCAATACGCCTTGGGGTATCCCCAACGCATAGAATCAGATTTTCCGCGTTTTGACTTTATTGATTATCCGGCCTTGACTTTTGAAAAACCGGATACCGATACATTCAAAAACCTGGCTTTGGCCTTTGAAGCCTTAGGTAAAGCCGGTAATATGCCCTGCGTACTTAACGCAGCCAACGAAATCGTCGTAGAAGAGTTTCTGGGAGATAAAATTCGTTTCCTGGATATGCCCGAAATAATCGATACATGTATGAACAAAATCTCATACATTAAGCACCCTTCTTACGAAGACTATGTACAATCAGACGAAATAACCCGCACTATAGCCCGGGAAATATGTAATCAAATGAGCCACGCTTAAATCCTGGCTCCCTTTCTCACATACCAAAATATGGGTACACTAATTATGGTCGGACAGCTAATTCTTGGGCTGTCCATAATCGTTGGGCTCCACGAGTGGGGCCACTTAATAACCGCCAAGTTTTTTGGCATGCGTGTAGAAAAATTTTCAATCGGTTTCCCTCCCAAGATATTTGGTGTCAACTGGGGTGAAACCGAATATTCGGTGGGGGCCCTACCTTTAGGAGGTTTTGTGAAAATCTCCGGAATGATTGACGAATCTTTTGATACCAAACAACTCGCCGAAGAACCTAAAGATTATGAATTCCGGGCCAAACCCGCTTGGCAAAGGTTGATCGTCATGATGGGAGGTATCTTGGTCAATGTGATCACCGGAATCATGATGTTTGTAGGCTTGGTTTACGTTTGGGGAGATCCTTATCTACCCATTTCCGAAGTCAATAAATATGGCCTTCAAGTATATGAATTAGGTGAAGAAATAGGGCTGCAGACCGGAGATCAGATTATTGCTGTCAATGGGGTGCCTGCCCAAAAATATTATGACGTGATCAGCCCCGATGCTTTTTTAAGTAGTAATAGCTATTATACTGTATTACGAGATGGAAAGGAATTGAGGGTGGATATCCCCAATAATATGATCGAGCGCCTCTCTGAAAATAAAGATCAACCTCCTTTTACGTGGCGAACCCCGTTTAGCATTGGTATGGTTGCTCCTGGCCGCCCGGCAGAAGAATACGGTATGCAGTCGGGCGACGTAATTACCTCTTTTAATGGAGATCCCATTACGTACTTCCACGAGTTTAAAGATCTTCAAGATGAGCACAAAGGCGAGACCATAAAGCTTGGCATAAAAAGAGACGGTAAAGAAATTACCTTGAGTATCCCCTCCTCAGCAGATGGCACTTTTGGTTTTCAACCCGAGTTCCCTATTGAGAACGAACGCGTATATTACTCTTTTGCTGAGTCAATTCCCTTGGCAGTAGAACGAGCATTTGGTTCGGTATGGCTTAATATTAAGGGGTTTAGTAAAATTTTCCGTCAAGAAGTATCCGTACGGTCTTTATCGGGCCCCATCGGGATTGCCAAAATATTCG
This sequence comes from uncultured Microscillaceae bacterium, assembly GCA_963922455.1. Taxonomy (GTDB): domain Bacteria; phylum Bacteroidota; class Bacteroidia; order Cytophagales; family Microscillaceae; genus CAWUIO01. The sequence goes on along the minus strand of CAWUIO010000038.1, from coordinate 37,538 downwards.
GAACGGAATGGGATTGGTACCATTTTTGGCGGATTGTGGCTATTCTTTCTATGTGGCTAGCCTTCTTGAATTTCTTACCCATTCCAGCTCTGGACGGTGGTCACGTTATGTTTTTAATGTTTGAGATTGTAAGTGGAAAAAAACCATCCGACAATTTCTTAGAAAAAGCGCAATATGTTGGCATTTTCCTTCTTCTGGCGCTTATGGTTTTTGTAATATCCATCGATATATTCAATCTCTTTTATTAAGAAAAAGTGTAAAGATACATGGTACTTTGGCTTTTATATTCCTTATTAAATGCTAGTTTCCTGGGCTATACTTCCCCGGAAACGAAGCTCGTCCAAGCCCAAGCAAGCACTCTACATGATTTTCATACCAGTTTGGCCGAAATGAATTATAATACAAGTAAAAAAAGATTTGAAGTGAGCCTCCGGGTCTTTTCTGATGATTTTGAAGAAGCCATCCAAAATTTAAGTAAAAATGCAAAGCTTAGTTTAGACGATTCCGAAAAATATAAGCCGCTAATTCAATCCTATCTGGAAAAACATTTCCAAATAATCAGTTCAAACAATAAGCGACTTTCTATGAAATACTTGGGTATGGAAACGGAGCTTGAAGGCTTTTTACTTTTTATCGAAATCCCCTGCTCTTCTATACAAGCTGGGTATAAATTTAGAAATTCCGTTTTGGTAGACAGGTTTGACGATCAAGTAAACTTAGTGAATATACGATATAAAGACCTAAAAACGACTCTCATGTTCCTAAAAGGCAAAACCCTTCTGGATTTCCCTAGCAAATAAAAAGCAGGGTTTTACAATAAAAGCCAGAAAAATCCTATGAGAACAATAATAATCGTTAGCCGAATGTAATTTTGTACTTTTCCGCGTTTACCTGAGCGGGTTAAAGATCCAAGTATGTTGGCCAACTTCGCTATAAAGTTAATTAAGCCATCCACTAGCGTGCGGTCCAGCCAGGAAATAATGTGTGAGAACACGACGTGAGTTTCTCCTATCCGGTTTACAAGGGTATCTACAAACCCTAAATCAAAGCGACTAATTGCCATACTAAAACGCTCTCCTCCCTGTAAAATAAGGACACGATACGCTCGATCTAGATAAAAAGCTTCTGACCAAATAGACGGTTTTAAGTCTGTTTTTTGATCTTCTGCTGGGAATGCCTGCTGGTTTCTCCGGATTGTCCATACCGCCAAAGCCACGCCTAGGCTCAGCAAGGCCAATGAAAGGACACTAGCCAAGGTATGATACTCATGGGCCAGTAGTTTTAAGGTAGCTCCATTTGCCAAGAGGCTCCCTGTCCAGGTTTTTTCTGGGGTAATATCAATTATATGCCATAGCCAGGAATCTTCTGCCTGTATGGGGTTAAGGCCAAATAGCAGAAATATACTAGCTGCCGCCAAGATGATTAAGGGGAGTTTAATCCCTAGTTTCCCCTCCTGTAAAGCTCCCTCAACTTTTGGCGTATCCAGCGCGCTGGAATTCCCCCGAAAATGCCCCTCAAACACCCGATAATAGGTTTTAGCCATATACCAGGCAGTCAATACCACACCCAGAAAACTACTAAAAGGAAGCAAATAGCTCACCCCGCTTCCTTGCTGACTGGCCCAAGCCAAACTACCCGAGAGAATCGCATCTTTGGAAAGAAAACCAGAAGTTAAAGGAAAACCCATCAAGGCCAAGCTGCATACGGCAAAAGTCAGCGCAGTAAAGGGCATTTTTTTACGTAGCCCTCCCATAAGCCGAATGTCCTGGGCATCCCAATGTACGTGATGTTTGTGTTGGGCTTCGTGCAGGCTGTGGATCAATGATCCTGCCCCTAAAAATAAGCCAGCTTTAAAAAATGCGTGGGTGAACAAGTGAAAAAGTCCGGCAGTATAAGCCCCAGTGCCCATTGCTAAAACCATATAGCCGAGTTGGGAAATCGTAGAATAGGCCAAAACTTTTTTGATATCTTGCTGGGCCAAAGCCGCCAGTGCCCCAATTACAATCGTAAGCCCTCCGATACTCGCTAGAATCGCGCCCGCTTCCAGGCTTAATAAACCAAAGATGCGGGCAATTAGGTAGATACCGGCGGCAACCATGGTCGCAGCGTGAATTAAAGCGGAGACTGGGGTAGGCCCTTCCATAGCATCTGGAAGCCAGATATACAAAGGGAACTGGGCTGACTTTCCGAGTGCGCCCCCTAGCAAACAAATGCCAATAAGAGTTAAGGGAGTTGACACTGGGCTGCTTAAACTAGCTTCAAGCAAGCTATCAATCTCGAGAGTACCTAGGTAATGGGCACATAATATTATGCCAATCAAAAAAGCGGCATCTCCCACTCGATTGAGCAAAAAGGCTTTACGGGCCGCTTGACGAGCAGCTTCTTTGCTAAACCAAAATCCAATCAAAAGATAGGAAGAAAGCCCTACTAGCTCCCAAAAGAAATACAGAAGTAAGAGGTTAGAAGCTAAAACGATGCCGATCATAGAGAAGGTAAACAAGCCCAAAAAAGCAAAATACCGAGCGTACCGCCTTTCGTGCTGCATATACTCTGTGGAGAATACTTGTACTAAAAAAGAAATAAGTACGACTAAAAAGAGTAATGGGTAACTGAGCTTATCCAGGCTTAGCCCAAAATCAAGAGAAAAATCACCCACTTGCATCCATGCATAGCGGATGCTTTGGGGCTCGAGGCCGCTTTTGAGAACTAAGGTCCCTAGCAAACCCAACAAAATACCATTGCATACATACATCCAAGCATTGACTCGGGACTTTTGAGGATAGAACCCTGCCAGGATGACAAACTGTAAAAAGGGGACAAACAGTATTAGGATGATCAATAGCATATGGAACCTGGTATACGGTTTTTCAAAAATTGAAAAGAATAGTTACACGCCCAAACCTTTACGGGGTATTTCCTTCATTCTTATGGGAATAATAGATTTTTACCAGGGTAAATAGTATCTTTTATAGGATTAACCTGCCATGGGGTACCGTAGCCAAGTATACGCATCCTTTTTACAGGCAGAAATGGCGCCTTAGAGATGCGACCGCAAATCATTTAGGGCCGAGCCGGACATTGTTTTAGGCTATGACAAAAATTCCTGGTTCCCACGTCCCGGTTCCCGTCTCCAACATCTCTCCTCCCGCTTCTCGGTTCTCTCTTCTCATTCGGCTGAGGGATAGAGCGGCCTGTTTGAGCCCGCCGCTGGAAGTGCGCAGGGTGGCGAGTAGCGAAAGCCCGACCCCCAGCTACTTCCTTACAATCGTGGTAATTAAGTAAACCGGGGGGCAGCCCCAATTGGGCTTGGTACTAACTTTTCTTTTTGGCCTTAGGCTTGGCTTTGGTTTTTGCCTTCGCTTTGGGTTTCTTTTCGGCCGTGTCTTCTTTCTTTTTAGCCTTGGGTTTGGCTTTGGTTTTTTTGGCGGGCGCTTCCTCAATAATTTTTCGGCAATCGTCAAGGGTCAGCTCCTTCGCATCCATGTCTTTGGGTATCTTGACATTGTTTTTACCGTGCTTGATATAGGGGCCCCAACGACCATTAAGCACCTGGATTTCAGGATCTTCCTCAAATATTCTTATGATTTTCTCGGCATCTTTTTTCCGCTTGAGCTGGATTACCTCGATGGCCCGTTCTTCTGAGATATCATGTGGGTCATCTTCCTTGCCGAGGGAGTAAAATTTTTCGTGGTGCCGTACGTAGGGGCCATAACGGCCGATATTGGCCACCATTTTATAGCCTTCGAACATACCCACGTCGCGAGGCAGCTTAAACAGCTCGAGGGCTTCTTCGAGCGTGATGGTTTGCATGCGTTGTCCAGAGCGTAAGCTGGCTCTTTGCGGCTTTTCCTCACCATCTTGCGTCTCTCCTACTTGGGCAAAAGCTCCGTACCGACCTAAAATAACGAGGATATCCTTGCCAGTTTTGGGGTCAGTTCCCAAAACGCGGCTGGAATTTACTTCCGAACGGTCTACTTTGGCGGTGACGACTACTTTTTGGTGGAAGTCTCCATAAAAATTGCGGAGCATCTCGACCCATTCTTTTTTGCCTTCGGCGATTTCGTCAAATTCCTTTTCCACTTTGGCAGTAAAGGAGTAATCCAGGATATTGGTAAAATGTTGGATTAGGAAGTCATTGACTACGTGGGCCACATCGGTGGGGAAGAGTTTGGACTTTTCCCGGCCGGTAATTTCGGTTTTATCTTTGGCGTTTATTTGATTATCGGCGAGGCTCAGCTCCCGATACATACGTTCTTTCCCTTCCCGGTCTTCTTTGACGATGTAGCCTCGTTTTTGTACCGTGGAGATCGTAGGGGCATAGGTAGAGGGGCGGCCAATGCCCATTTCTTCTAATTTTTTTACTAAGCTGGCTTCGGTGTACCGGGGTGGATGCCGGGTAAATCGCTCGGTTGCGGTCATTTCTCGGAGATCCAGTTCTTGCCCAATACGGAGTGGGGGTAGCATACGGCTTGTATCCTCATCTTCCTCCTCGTCGTCGGTTGATTCGAGGTATACTTTTAAAAAGCCCTCAAATTTGATCACCTCACCTTTGGCGATGAGGTTGGGCATTTTGGCTGGTTCGGCTGCCGTTTTATTAAACTCGATGGGATCTATTTGAATCGTGGCCGTAGTCCTTTCTAATTGGGCATCTGCCATTTGTGAGGCGACAGCCCGTTTCCAGATTAGTTCGTAGAGTTTTTGTTCATTTCGGTCTTGACTCGCTAAAAGATTGTTAAAATCACTCGGGCGGATGGCTTCGTGGGCCTCTTGGGCTCCTTCGGTTTTGGTTTTAAACCGGCGATTTTGGACGTACTCAGGGCCATATTTGCTTTCTATTTCCTTACTGGCAGCGAGGATTGCATCTTCGGAAAGATTGGTAGAATCGGTACGCATGTAGGTAATCTTTCCGGCTTCATAGAGACGCTGGGCCAGGGTCATGGTCTGGGCCACCGAATAGCGCAATTTACGGCTGGCTTCCTGCTGTAAGGTGGAGGTGGTAAAGGGAGGGGCTGGAGATTTTTTGGCAGGTTTGGTCTCCAACTTTAAAATACTGAATATAGCACCTAAGCATTTTTCCAAAAACGCTTGGGCACTTGATTCATTTTCTAAACGTTTGGGTAACTCAGCGTACAATACTTTATTACCCTCTACAAGAAACTCGGCACTTATTTTAAAACTTGAGGTGGAGTTGAATGCTTCAATTTCGCGTTCCCGCTCCACGATTAAGCGAACGGCAACCGATTGCACTCTCCCGGCCGATAAGCCCGTTTTAATTTTTTTCCACAAAAGCGGTGAGATCTCAAAACCTACTAGGCGGTCTAGGATCCTACGGGCTTGCTGCGCATTGACGAGATCGATGTCAATGCTACGGGGTGCCTCGATAGCCCGGCTAATGGCTTTTTTGGTAATTTCTCGGAAAACTATGCGACGGGTGATGGAGTCTTTTAGTTTTAAAGTTTCCTTTAAGTGCCAAGAAATGGCTTCTCCTTCTCGGTCATCATCCGTAGCGAGCCAAATAACTTCGGCATTTTTGGCGGCTTTCTTTAATTCGGAGATTACCTGTTTTTTATCGTCGGATATTTCGTAGGTTGGTTCAAAGTTATTTTGAACGTCTATGGCTTGGTTATTTTTTGGCAAATCCCGCACGTGTCCATAACTAGACTTGACCACAAAATCTTTTCCGAGGTATCCTTCAATGGTCTTGGCTTTGGCAGGGGACTCAACAATTACAAGGTTTTTTGACATACTTCCTGGTCTTTGCTAAAATTTAGGGCTCTGGCTGTTTGGAGCATTAAAAAATAATGTTTGCTCCTATTTAATTCGTTTTTTCGCGGGAAAAAGTTTTATAATCATTTTATTGCAAGCGGAAAAATATTTCACCTAACTTTTCCAAACAAGTAAATGATTCAATTTTTTTTTTTGATATTAAATCTTTACGTTGGCAACTGCAAGTGAATTGAATTTGTTTAAATCTCTATTTACTTGGAGCTATATCAGTTGAAGAAATGTCTAAATCCCTATTGCTTATCCGTCATGCCCGAGCCCTTAACGCCAGCCACCATCAGGCGGATATTGACCGGGCTTTGCAATATGAAGGACATGTAGAGGCTCGCAATTTAGGTAAATTTATTTTTCATAAAAACTTAAAGCTAAATTGTATCTACTGTAGCCCCTCGCTCCGAACCCGGCAAACGTGGGAAGGCATGGCCCCTTATTTCGGGGAGCCTCCTCTAGAATGGATACTTGAGGAGAAGATTTATGAGGCGCGATTACAGACTTTGACGCAATGGATTAGTAGTTGGGACCAGGCTTGGGAAAAAGTAGGTATAATTGCTCACAATCCGGGTATATCGGCTTTGGGAAGCTATTTAGATAGTACTTCATCTATCGCTTTGCCTCCGGCCGGAAGCTTGTATTTAGACTTACATATTGATATTTGGGCCGAATTATACGAAGGCTGTGGTCAGCTCAGATGGTATGAGCCACCCAATTCTATAGAATAATTTGGTCATTCACGATAACTTTGCTGATGCTTTTTATAATTATTGTCTTTCTGGTTTTTATAACCCAATCTATTTTTCACTATTGGTGGCTAGCTGCCTTGGATTCTTTTATTGCTTCTTTCTTTTTTAGCAAAAGTGCCCAAAGTGCCTTTTTATCGGGTTTTTTGGCGGTAGCCTTGGTATGGTTAGGGCAGCTCTTTTTTATAAATTTTCAGAATGAAAGCTTACTCCTCAATAAAATAGCCGATATTATACGCCTAAGTCCCAACCTCATTATGGTAATTGCCGTATTGATCGGAGGGTTAAGTGGGGGGGTTGGAGCCCTCTGTGCTTACAATTTAAAAGCGATTTGGAAAAAAGAGTAGTGGATCAAGCGCCATTTTTGGTTTTTTTTCTAGTTTTGTCGCCAGGAAATAACAAAGAAATCCTACAAAGTATTTTCAATAATAAAAGTACTAATGAAAACCCCAATGAAAGTTACCAACTATACGCTCAATACATTTTTAGCCACAGCTTGTATGCTGATTTTCTTCTCATCTTGTGGTTTTGATCGGTATAATGCGGTTACCGATGATACACCGGATGTGCAGGAAGGTTCGGAGTACGTATATGGTGAAGGCCCCGATGCCCCACCTCGACAAACAAAAAACGAATACGCTAATACTCCAGAAAGTGAAAAACAAGCCATCGAGATCCGTAAGAAAATGTTCGGAGAGCAGCAAACTACGCCTGCTCCGGCCCCTATGCCTGCAGCTCCAGCTGCCGATTCTACCCAAGCAGACAGTGCAGCTGTTGAATAAGATATTAGTTTTTTAAAATACCCTGAAAGCTATTATCCCTGGTGGTAATAGCTTTTTTTCATCTGCCTCCCGGGTTTATTGGCCATGCCCATACTTAGCTTTATACAAAAATACCGTTTGTACCTCCTTGGGGTTGGAATCCTCTTGTTTTTAAGCCTACTTATAAAAACCTGCCGTACTCCCCCGGCTTCCAGTCAACTGCAAGCCCGAATAGACTCAGTCAAACAGGCCATGGTTGGCATTAAGCGAGATCGCATCAAGTTAATCATGAACCGACTACACCAGAGAAAACAGTTTAATGGCAATGTGTTAGTGGCTTATGAAGGGAAATTATTACTCAATGAAAGCTATGGCTTTGCCGATTTTGATCAAGAGATCCCCTTAAATTCCAACTCATTGTTCCGTATTGGTTCTCTAAGTAAGCAATTTACGGCCTATTGTGCTTTACGCTTAGCTGAACTTAAAAAATTTAGTTTGGGTGATCCGGTTTCACGGTATATTACGAATTGGCCCTATCCAGAAGTGAAGATATACCATCTACTAAGTCATACCTCGGGCTTACCCGATTATCTAAATTATTTCTATGCCCAAAACACAGAAATGTTGACCTATGCCCGAAATCAGAATGTGATTTCTTGGTTGCAACAAGATAGTACCCTCATTCTTTTTGAGCCAGGTTCTCGATGGGCTTATAGCGCTAGTGATTATACGATTTTGGCTTATTTAATGGAAGTAATCACCCAAGAACCCATTGACTCCTTGATGAAGACACACATTTGGGGGCCATTAGAAATGAAGTCAACATTTTTACCGGGACATCGCGGCCAGATTGATCAAAAAGAATTAGCCAGGGCTTATCGGCCAGGTCATCAAACACACTTTGAAGATAATTTTTTAAATCATACTTATGGAGAATTTGGGGTGTATGCCAATATTGATGATTTGTACCGCTGGGACCAGGCACTCCACTCCAGTAAAGTACTCTCCGAAACTGTGGTAAAACAATTATTCAGCCCGGTAGAGTTATCGGATAGTACGAAACTCCCCAAAGGCTTGGGATGGTATATTAAAGAAAGTGAGCCGGCATATTATCAAATGGGGGCCTGGCTGGGGTATAGATCTGCTTTTTTAAGCCAACCCAGCAAAAAAATCACCATCCTGTTGTTGAGCAATGATGTAAATCCTTTTATGGAATCCTTGATGACTATGATACAGGATATTCTGAATGACCGAAATTTCAAAATACCCCGTTAAACCCCTGGAAGCTATTATACAATTTTTAATCCGGATAGGATGAAATCTATTTTTTGCTCATAAATTATAAATTACCTATTTTTAATAGTTGATCCTATTTTAATCCTAATGAATAGTGCACTAAGGTTCACTAGCACGGATTTTTATGGAAGAGAATAAATACTGGCATTATATGGAACGGCAAAACGTTCCACCTTGGGAGCTTGATATCCTACTTGCGGAGGGATGGCGCCATTTCGGCACCTTCTTTTTTCAAGACCGGATGGGATGGAATAATGATAAACTTTCTAGTATCATTCCCCTACGTATTAACCTAAAAGACTTTAGACTCAGTAAAAGTCAAAAGAAAATACTACGTAAGAATAAAGATACACGGATTGTTATCCGAGACGCTTTTATAGATGAGCAAAAAGAGACCCTTTTTTATAAACATTGTGCTCGTTTTAAGCAGAATGTTCCCCAGTCTATTTATGATTTTGTATCTCATCACCCATCTTATCTCCCTTGCCATACCTTAGAGTGTTGCCTGTATGACGCACAAGATACCTTGTATGCCGTTAGCTTTTTTGATGTGGGGCAAGTAAGCACCTCCAGTGTATATGCCATGTTTGATCCTGATTATTCTCGGATGAGCCCTGGCCTGCATACCCTGCTGCTGGAAATACTATACGCCCTTCAAAATAATAAAAAGTATCTCTATACCGGATATGCCTTTCAGGAAAATTCTCATTATGATTATAAGAAAAAGTTTACTGGTACAGAATGCTACGACTGGCAAGGCAACTGGTATGCATTGCAAAACTTTCTCCTATATTAATGGAGATTTGAAACCCATGGCCTATGACTCTCAGAATTATAATTGGTCTTTTTTTAATATTATTAGTAGGTGGGGTTTCCTTTTTTTACTACGACACCTTTCATCCTAAACCACTTCAACCAGAACGGGTAGTCTCTTCGCCTCAGTCTCCACGTATTGCGGCAGGAAGTACTCTTACCCTACTTTCTTGGAATGTACAATCCTTCCAAGGGAGTCTAAATATACGAGATTGGGCAGAGGCAGAAGGTGTCCGGTATACTGTCAAAAAAAATCACCTTGAAGTTCAAACCTATTTTAAGGAAATTGCCCGTACTATCCGAAAAATCTCTCCGGATATTATCGTCTTACAAGGTCTGGATGCCTTCTCCGAGAGAACATATGAAGAAGATCAACTAGAAGAGTTACTTCGTTTGTTACCCGCCGAATATGCTTCTTATGTAAGCTCTTATTACTGGAAAACCCCTTACAATCCCTACACTGGGGAGTGGATGGAGCAAGGGCAAAAACTTGCCCTGATTTCTCGCTTTGCAATCTCGCAATGTCTCCGTCATCAACTGGCCAACAACCCCCGTCAACAAGTTGGAGACTGGTTTAGAAGTCCGTTTGAGGCTAAACGAGCGCTCTTGGAGGTCTCTCTCCCCTTACAAGATGGTAGGGAACTGCATATATTAAATACCCAACTCTCATTAGCTACCCAAAAACCCGGTATTTTTACCCAACAATGGCAGCAAATTCAGCACATTCTAGAAAGAAAAAATCAGTCGGGTATTTCTTGGATCATGGCCAGCAGTATTTTTCATCTGCCCAGTCCATTGCATTATGATCGATTGCCCGAAAATCATAAAAGGATTTTCATTCGTCCTCAGAATTCATTGGTTTGGCCAGAAAAATATTACACTTACCCCAAAGCTGATCCAAATGCCTCAAAGGAAGAGTCGTTCACCTATCGTCTTCAGAAAGATAATACTACCGGTCAACTGCTTGATTATATGATATGGCCCGAGGCCGTAAAACAGGTAAGTAGCCGTATTTATGATAAGGACATCGATGCCTTAAGCAATCATTTTCCCTTAATTCTTACCTTTCGTGTGCCCCAATAAGTCTTCAAAGTATGCAACCTGTCACCTAAATAGTGACAAAAATCGCTACCCAAATAAAAATTAACAAATTAATAATATCAAAGCACCCCTGAAAACCAGTTGTTTAGCCTAAAATTTTACTTGCAAGGAGAAAATCCTTTCTCTCTTAAATAAATTTCCGTAATTTGTAAAAAATTACATAATATCCCTCTTCAACCCTACCCTTTTTTTTAAATCCATCAATTCCTGTATTAAAACTGGAATCCAATACTCTTATATCTTAATTTATTATTTACCAACTGTATGTACTCTACTAAAAACAAACTTATCATGCAGCCCATGATGACCGGATTTGCAATCACCCGGTTTTATGGTAGCTGGATCCGTAAAGTCTCCCATGTACTGCCCCTAGCGCTGGTATTGGGATTTATCGGGATCCAAAACCCTGTAACTGCTCAAACGGCTGACTGCCCAGTACTCTGCGGTCAGACTATTGGGGGGCAACCTGGAAGCTCAGAAACTGTTCAAGCAAGCTGGGCCCCCGTTCAATTTTTCACGAAGACTGTTTTTTTAGAAGACGATCTTTTCTTTTCGGATGAGCTATCTTCTTACACACCTGGCACAGAAGAATTAATTTTTGTCCCTGGCGACCAAAACTTTGGTATTGGAATCCCTGGGCCAATCTTTGAAGAAGACCCTTTCCGATTTAACCAAATCACCTACGTTGAAGTACGCGATAAGTCCGAAAAACTACTAATTGATTTTGGATGTGCCCAAGGCTTCACCCGTGCCGATATCACCTTGAACAGCATTTACGGTTCGGAAGGACCAGAGCAAAACCGACGTTCTGAAACAGGACAGTGGAGAGCTTTTAATGCTAATTTTGAATTGATCGGAACAGGTACCTTCACCGGTATCGAGAGTACCAATGATGGTGGCCCAGGTTTCTTAGAGGTAGTTATTTTCACTCAAGAAGAATTTCGTTACATTGAGCTTTCGGCCGGCCCGGTTGGGGCAGAAGTGAAGACTAGCGATTTTTCTGATAATAGTGACTTCTACGTACAAGGCGCTACGGCTCGTTGTGTAGATCCCCTTAAACCGGGTCAAGTTGTAGGAGGTGGGCCTAACCCGGCCGACTGGGAGCAAGTTGAAATTCAAATTCAAAATAACGATGAGAATCGATTCAGCCTCGTTGATGACAATGACTTCACCGAAGACGAATTTGGGGGCGCCGGTTTAGGAGCCAATGGCTTGATCACCAGTGATCCTGAAAACGGGACTACTGACTTAGTCCGTATCATTCCTCCATTTGAGTTTAATAGCTTCCAGATCAATCTAACTGGATTCTTTAGCGGAGAGCGAGGATTTGTCCGCATACTCCGACGCAACGAAAATGGTCAATTTGAAGTAGTACAAGAATTTGAATTTGAAGGTGAAGAAGACCTCAAAGGATTCGGTGGCGGAGGCTTCGGCTTCGGCGGCGGTGGAGACGATGATGAAGGAGGAGGAGCAGTCGAGATTGGAGGAGGTTCCCTTCAAGATTTGAAAAACGATACCTTACCCACACCGTCAGACTTTATCATAGTAAATGTTGCTTTTGAACCCCTTACCAATGCCGCAAGCGAAGTAGTTGACTTCAAACAAGGCCCTTCCCTAGAAGGTGAGGTAATTCAGCCCCGTAGCTTCCCAATCAATGCCCTAGGTGCGCCAGAAGACCCATCCGAAAATATCACTTTCGTAAGTTTAGGCCTGGGTGGCTGCATTACTCTAAAAACAGCAGCTCCTTTTGCCAACGGAGAAGGCGATGATCTTCTAATTAGTGAGAGCAACCAACTTTTTGATTTTCCGGAAACTTTTAATGGCGAAGAGTACGAGTGCTTCGAAAAAGCCGATATCTTCGCTTCCCAGGACGGAAAATGTTTTATATACCTTGGCCAAATCTGTGGAACCGGATCAGTTGACTTGGGTATCTTAGAATGGGCCCAGTACGTCCGCATTATTGATGCGAGCAACCCTGAGTTTGTAGATATCAGTCCAGTCTTGACCGATGGATATGATCTAAACGGCATCCTCTTCACCAACGGAGAAGCCGACAAATTAGTACCCGCCGACATTACCCCTGGTTTTGCCACCAAGAAGATCCGATTCCGTCCTGGTTTGATTAAAAATGGTAACTCACTTCCCTTAAAGACCCGTTTGGAATATCCTAAAGCCCTTGGCGCTCCGGATGCCAAAGATGTTTTAAACAAATTTGTTTCTCTGGGTATGCTTCGTACCGCCAACCAAAACCCTAAGGACAAAATTGGGGGCCACATCATCTTAGAATTTGATTGTGTCGTTTTTGACGAGCCCGGCGATGATGTAGAAGTCGTAGAAATGTCTTACGGTAACCCGCCGGCAGCTATCTATCCTGAGCAAGCTTTGGTATATGTATCCAAAGACAATAAAAGCTGGGTATTCTTGGGTAAAACCAATCCAGAATATAAGGTAGACTGTAACGATAAACTAGATACCCGATTTGATATGGCCGGTAAAATCGACTGGTTCCGTTACATCAAGATCTTTGACTTGACCGACATCAATGCCAAAAAGCGCGACTTAGAAACCTGTCAAGAGACTGAGTACGAGGCTTTCAACAGTACGGCCGATGGTTTTGACTTAGATGCCGTAGTTGCTTTACACCTAGCAGGTGATAACTATAAGAGTTCTAACTTCGAGGCTGCCAACTTTGCCAATATTGACGAATTGACTCCTAGCAGTCTTTCGCCTAACCCCACTCAAGGTCAGTTAAACATTAGTTTTGACCAAGAAGCAGAGTTTGTTTCGCCAGACCAAGACATCTACGAAGTAAGCATTTTCAATTCTCAAGGATTTAAAGTGCGGGATATGAAAATTGCTAGCCACAATTTTAAATTGGAGGCTAACCTTTCCGGACTTCCTCGCGGAATGTACATTGTAAAGGTAAACACAGGCTTTATGAGCAAGACTTCTAAGGTTAAGATTTACTAGGTACCCTCCCTAGTGGATAAAAGCCCGGCTTGTCCGGGCTTTTTTTTTGCCTATTCCTTTCTTTGGGGGCTGCCCCCGGTAGTCCTATCGCAGCCCAATTTTCATGAAGTGGCCGGGGTCGGGCTTTCGCTACTCGCCGGCCCACCCACAAACCAACGGCGGGCTCAAACAGGCCGCTCTATCCCTCAGCCAAACCAAGGCTATCATTTTAGCATAGGTATTAAAATCCTTAATTTTTAGCTTTTAGCTTGTACAGGGAGCCTCGCAGCCTCTGGTGCTTTTCCCCTTTTCCCGGCTTAGGGATAGAGCCATTGTCTGAGCCCGAAAGGGCCCGGCGGGGAGCTTGGCGAGTGGCGAAAGCCCGGCCCGCGCCAGCCGATAGGTCTCATGAGGTACTCAACTTCCTCACGCGGGCAAGCCCCAAAATTTTTGGCTTTTTATAAACCAGGTCCAGAAGCTTTTTCATGGAGAGAGAAATTGTCTCTAAGAGAGGCCGCCCTATGTTGGCGGGTTTTTGATGCGCAATGCAGGTAGGGTATGAGTATTTGCTTTCCTATTTTAGCTATCCTGGTAAATTTGAGGCTTAAACTTGGCAAACATGGCCGGTCTTTCTTTTTCTAAGTGGGTAAGTAACTTCTCCATCTGTAGCCGTCTTTTGCAGTAATCTAATAAGGCCAATATTTTAGCGTTTTTGCATTGTCTGCTTCCGAAGCCATTGTACACCTCGTTAAAGTGACAAAAGCAAAATTTATTTAGTTCAATATCATTAAATGCTTGATCGATACAATCAAAAATACTGGGATAGTGGAGATTGGCTTCTGATGGTAAATTATTTGGGCTGTTTGAACCATTTGATTTACCTCCCATAAACTGCTGGATATAGCTGAAAACCCTTTCGGTAATATCTTCTATTATTTTTATGCCCCAATTAGCGTCTTTGGATTGACTATAATTTGGGGATAAAGCAAATGGATTTATACTTATTTTTTTTTATTTTTAATAATAGAGAGGCGCTTAAACTAGGCCCAGTTTCCTAAATACCTCGTCCTTATAAGCCCTACCAATGGGGATAAGTACCTCACCTACGATCACGCCACTATTTTCTACTTCCTTAATGTGTAGTTTGTTGATGATATGCGACTTAGAAGTTTGGATAAAATCACTCGGAGGTAGCTTGCTTAAAAGCTCCTCCATAGATATTTTGACGGTTAGTTTTTTATTGTTGGAATGGGTAAGATGGACATCTTTGTAATCTCGGGCGGATTCTATACAGAGAATGTCATTAAACTGTGTTTTCTTAAATGACCTACCATCCTTAAAAAAGATGTGGTCTTTAATGATGTGAGAGGTCTCTTGCAACCTTGATTGAGAAAACTTACGTAAAGCCATCTCAATAGCCGGGAGTAGATCCTCTTCCTTATAAGGTTTTATAATATACGCATCGGGCGAAGTTTTTTGGGCGTCCACAAAGTCTTGATCTTCCTTAGAAGCGGTAATAAAGATAAAGGGCATATTGTAATGTTTCCGTAACCAGGTAGCTAGGTCAATCCCGTTTTCTTCTGCCTCTAGATTTATATCTAACAGGGCAAGGTCTGGGCTTCGCTGACTTATAATATTTTGAGCTTGTGGTACCGTCCGCACTTCGTCTATGACTTCATACCCGGCAACTTGTAAGGATTGTCTTATATTTTTAGATTGCAGAGGCTCGTCTTCTACAATTAAAATTTTTACGTGCTTGGCCATAAGGGTATAAAAGTGAAATTATTAGAATTTTTGAGCAGGTTTACGGCTCGGGTACTTAATATTTTAGTAAGATGTATAATCTGTAAAGGGTAAATTGACCTAATTTAAAGTATTCTTTATGCACATTAACAACTCTTGAATTTGATAGGGCTTTAATAAAATCTTAAGAGGTTGATGTTTAGCATTTCGTACTTTCCTCAGCTCTTCTCCATGTTCGTAAGCTGTGGTGCATATATACGGAATGTTCTTACTCTCTAAGATATTAATCAAATCACTTCCATTTTGTCGCGGTTTGTAGCCTTGTTCCAAGACCAGATCTAGAATGACTAGATCTGGAGGAGGTACCTCTTGAATATACTGACGAGCATTTTCCAGATTATTGACGTCTGTAACACGAATGCCTTTTTCCTCAAGGCATTGCGCTAGGTATTTTCTTTGAAGCCTTTCATCTTCCACTAGTAAAATTTTGAGTGATTGCATTAGTGTTATTTTTTAAAGGATCAACTATTTTGGGGTTTTTAAAAATAATTTCTAGGCAAGTCCCTGTTTCTGCCCGCAATTGATATTCTCCGTGGATACTCTCAATAAAACTACTGATCAGTTGCGAACCGAGGGAGTCGGTGATACGGTCATAATCAAATCCAGATTCCAAGCCTATGCCATCATCTTTTAAGATAATTTGGAATTCCTCCGAACCAACGTTCAAGAGCTTAATCTCGATTATTCCTTCCTCTCTACCCTCAAAGGCGTGCTTAAAGGCATTGGAGACAATCTCATTGACCAGCATACCAATATTAGTGGCGGCCTTCATTGGTAAAATACATTCCTCTACCTCAAGATTTATCACAAACTTGCTAGGTTCTGTATTATAAGTAGTATTGAAGTGTTTTACCAAACCTTCTAAGTAGGCCTTCATATTAATATCATCCGAAAAGTCACTGGGGATATACAGGGCTTTGTGGGCAGAAGCCATGGCGTAAATTCGGGACTTAACATCTTTAAAAAAAGAATCTGGAGAAATACTGGAAGTATTTGCATTTTTTAAGACCCGTTCTTGTAACTCGAAAGTAGTAATCAAATTCATCAAGCTATTCCGCATGCGATGGTGTAACTCCCGGGTGAAGATTTCTTTTTCCAAAAGCTCCTTATCTTTCTTAGCTTGTTCCTCCCTAAGTCGAAAGTTCTTTCGCTTTTCTTCTCGAAGTTTTCTTTTTTCCTGATAACCTATAAAGACAAGAGCAACTAGAATGAAAGCGATCGCATTGATAATAAATGAAAAGGCTCTATACCAGACTCTCCATTTATCCCGACTGCCTATTTCAACCATTATTTTGTTTAGATTAGAGCGCATTTGATCTACTCTTGTGTCTACTATGTCTATTAAGTATCTAATAGTATCGACTTTTTCACTTATTTTATCCTCAATCAAACTAGACCGGCTATCTCTTTTGTCTATATCTTGTAAACTATCCAACAAGCTTTGTAAATAACTGATTTCATCATTAATTACATCCAATCCTCTATTAGTATTCTTGATAGCATCTATCAATTCATTTTCTTTTTTGGCCAATTCACTCATCGTTTCAACAGTGTTGATAGATACAGCTTTCATTTGATCTGCTTCTTCTTGTTCAATTTTTTTATTGGCTACTATCACTTCAGAATATTTAGCCTGATCTAAACTATCATGATGTTCTCGATAAGTACTCGCTTGTTGAACGGATGTATCCCTTGGGTTTTTTGCAACAGGTATGTCCTCTTCGGGGGGTTCATTGCCATTATCAAACGCATTATGTTCCAGTTTCACTTCTTTATCCTCCAAGGTGGGGATAGTAATATTGAAGTCAAGCCCATCCGTGCCGTAAAGCAATGTAAATTCAGACTTAGGGAGTGAGGTATTAGATGAGAGTTTAAATCTATTAGAGCCCAGGGCTTCAATTTCTAGGGAATCATCCCTACCTTCAATTGTAGCGTAGTCCAGAACGATGGTTTCGGATGAGTTTAGGAATAAGGTAAATGCATGTTCTTGGGCATTGGCCGATAAGCTAAGAAATAAGGTACAGATACATATTAAACGTGACATATAAATAATTCAGAAATTTAATTTACACGAGACTGCTGAGGGCTTTTCTCATTTGAATTTTGTCTATCCATGCGCTCAAGTATAATCAATACGGCTAAGCTCAACAAAGCAGCAAAACTTAGCAAGGCTAATCGTATCCTTGAGTCCGGTAATAATCAGGTTTTTAATTTTATAGGTTCCAGTAATTGTAACTGCTGAGAGTAATTGAAAGCGAAGCCCCCTATCCCGTTTACTCCTTTTAAGCCCAGGAACTCCATAATGTACTGGGCCAATACCCGGCTAATCACGCTACTGGTGATTTTATTTTTGGCAAACAGGTCATAGTAGCGTTTGAGGATGCTCAAAAGCTTTTGGGGCAGCCCCGTAAATTTTTGAAGCCAAGGGGCGGGGCTTTTTACGTGCGTCATTTCCATAAGACAGGTACTTTGATTATTGATAGATATTTGGGTTATTCTTGAATCAGAAGAAGTATATTCGTATTTGTGTATTAGCATTTTGTCAGTCGTTTAAGCACTTTTGTCAACAATCATTTTAACTTATCATATTTATCAATTTATTTAGATATACTTCTAAAATTGTGTGTATATTTAATAATAGTAAAGAACACATCAACACTTGTTCCTACTTTACTCATTAAAAGTATACAAATAAATATTGTATTCCAAATTAGAAGTGAATTTATTTAATTTTATCAACCAAAACATGTATTTGATCTATATTTATTTGCTTTTTACACCTGTAACTAAACGATTTCTATTTACTTAACGTAAGCGCCGGAAATTTGTTGTTAAGTAAAGCATCTACATTTATTGTCTATACTATTAGTTACAAAAAGTATTGATAATCTTCTCATCACTAATTAGGCCTAGTTTAGTACACTTTTTATAATTCCCTCTAAGACTTGCCCGTGTTTTGTCTATTTTAAGCTGTATTTGGTCTTATACTTCTCGACAGAAATCCGAAACAGATCATACTTTTGCATTAAATTGTTCTTCTTAAATATGACTCAACCTACTCCTAGTAATAATATCCCCATACACTCTATTGAGCGTTTACTGTATTTAATCAAACTCTCTAATCAGCAAATAGAGGGTAAGATGGAAGCTGGGTCAGACGAGACCAGTCTTATAATACGTCAGTATCAATATATAAAAAGAAGATATACTCAGGAGCTTTTGAATTTATTGAAAGAATTTGATTTGCCTATCAAGATATTAGACTAATTTTATTAAAATACTTATTATATTATAACGAGCTTGTTGTTTAGCAATCACAGGCTTTATTTTTTGGAAGTGCTTAGTTCCATTCCTCCCCCTAACATCTCACCTTAAATAATTTTTAATTCTTCTCAGAAACTGTTCGTATTTAATTGCGTTGGGCGGCAAAGGGCCATTTCGAGAACCTGATTTCATCAAATTTATCGCCCGTAGCCCTGCTATGCGCTCCTTGTTGATTTCATCAGAACCCCAAACTGACCCTTTTCGCCGACAAAAAATAAACACGAACAGTTTCTTATTCGTGAACCAAAGCCCCTATTTGCACTAAAAATAAATTACCCATATATTGGAAGTTACTCGCTAAAAATTCAACTTCCATACCCAAAGCCACACACAACTTGGTTACTTTACACTTTGACAATCACGGTTTTTTAAAACCCTATCAACCAATCTCTGTAGACCTAGAAACATTGGAATATTACTTTTGTGATCAATTCCCTCAATCAGAAACTAGGAAAAACTTATTTATTAAATATTTGAGATATCTAGAACGGTTTAAAAGTAGGGTTAGTCGTAATTTCACCCAATGGATAGACGGTAGTTTTACTAGCCTAAAGCAAAATCCTAAGGATATTGACTTTGTGGTTTTCTTAGATTATGAAATTTATGAGAGAGAAGAGCAATTTCTTGATCAGTATTGGGGGTTTGGCTTAGAAGACAAGGGGATCAAGGGACTAGATGCTTTCCTAGAAAAATACTATCCACCCGAACACCCATCTCACGCCGTATACCTAAGCGCAAGACAATATTGGCAAGAAGTTTTTTCTGATAAAATTCAAAATGAAGTGGTTTTTCCCAAAGGTTTCCTTGAGATAAAATTTGAAGGTTAGTTGTAGGCTGGAATAGTTCTGAATAATATCTATGAGTCCTGAGTTCTACAGAAAGACTCAACCCAGACCCTGATGATTATAGTTTTTCCTACGATACCGGCTTCAAGCTCCGAGTCCACTTCCAAATCCCAGAAAAATACCAAGATCTGTTTTAGTTTGGTGCGCACCAACCAGGCTACTTGATAAATTCCACCCAAATTACAAACCTCTTGGCTTAGGGATAGAGCCATTGTCTGAGCCCGAAAGGGCCCGGCGGGGAGGCTGGCGAGTGGCGAAAGCCCGGCCCGCGTCGGTAGCCATCTTCCCGGTTACCCATATTCTTTCTTGACGCGGGCAAGCCCCAAATCATCTCGGACTTGATCTTCTACTCCGCAATTCTCCCCTCCTATACACAAGCGAATCACGCCCCCTTAGCTTGCCCCTCTTAAAATCCCAAAAAGCGCTGGCGGGCGCTTTCTCAGGGATAAAGAAATTGTATATTTGAAATTCAGACCATTTTTTGTGGGTGCCTTATGAATAAAGCAAGAAAAAATATCATTATTGATTTTGATAGTACTTTTACCAAGGTAGAAGGACTCGATGTGCTAGCCGAAATTGCCTTAAACGAGTCGGAAGAGCGGGATCAACAGGTTGCGGAAATAAAAAAAATTACCGACCTCGGCATGGAAGGAAAAATTTCTTTTGCCGAGTCCCTACAAAGAAGAATACAGCTACTGAAAGCCCACCGCAGGCACTTACCCGCTTTGATTGAAAGACTTCTTACCGAAGTATCTGATTCCTTCCAACGTAACCGGGAATTTCTTGAGAAGTATGCCGAAAATATTTATATCATCTCCAACGGCTTTAAGGAGTTTATCTTACCCATCGTGACGGCCTACGGCATTAAGCCGGAGAATGTCTTCGCCAACACCTTTTGTTTTGATGAACAGGATCATATCGTGGGTTGCGATGAAGAAAGCTGGCTGGCCCAAGATCAAGGAAAGGTAAGAGTGCTCAAAGAGTTACAACTAGATGGCGATGTTTATGTCATTGGAGATGGCTACACCGATTACCAAATCCGGGAGTCGGGCTTTGCCAATAAGTTTTATGCCTTCACCGAAAATGTGGCCCGCCAAAATGTATCGGATAAGGCCGACCACATAGCCCCTTCTTTGGAAGAATTTCTATACGATAATAAACTGCCTATGGCCATTTCCTATCCCAAAAACCGGATCAAAGTTTTATTGCTTGAAAATATACACCCCGATGCCGAAGCGCTGTTCCGGAAGGAAGGCTATAACGTAGAGGTAATTGGCAAGGCCCTGGGAGAAGAGGAACTTTGCCAAAAGATTAAGGACATAAGCATTTTAGGAATACGCTCCAAAACCAAAGTTACCGCCAAGGTGCTTGAGCACGCCGACCGGCTCATGCTGGTAGGGGCTTTCTGCATTGGTACCAATCAAATCGACTTAGCGTCTTGCCTTGACAAAGGTACCGTCGTATTTAATGCCCCATACAGCAATACCCGAAGTGTGGTGGAATTGGCCATTGGACAGATTATCATGCTCATGCGTAGAATTCCCGACATGAGCCAAGGCATGCACCAGGGAAAATGGAATAAATCGGCCCACTTGAGCAATGAGATTCGAGGTAAAAAGCTGGGTATCGTAGGATACGGCAATATTGGGGCTCAGCTCTCGGTATTGGCCGAAGGAATGGGTTTGGATGTGTACTACTACGATGTTGTGGATAAACTTGCCCTTGGAAATGCTACCCAGTGCAAATCTTTAGAGGAGTTATTGGGCCTGGCCGATATTGTGAGCTTACACGTGGATGGCCGCCCCGACAACCGTGAGCTTTTTGGGGCTGAGCAGTTTGCCCATATGAAAGAGGGGGCTATTCTTTTAAATTTGAGCCGGGGTTTTGTTGTAGACATCCCTTCCTTAAAAGAAGCCATTCTCTCCGGAAAAATCCGAGGTGCCAGCGTAGATGTCTTTCCTAAAGAACCCAAAAGTAATACGGAACCTTTTGTATCTGAACTACAAGGCTTGCCCAATCTGATCCTGACCCCGCACATTGGGGGGAGTACCCAAGAAGCCCAGGAAAATATTGGGAATTTTGTGCCTAGCAAGATCATTAACTACATCAACCGGGGCGATACCTTTGGCAGTGTAAACTTTCCCAACTTGCAACTCCCCGAACAGAAACACGCCCACCGTCTCTTGCATGTACACGAAAACCGTTCGGGAATCTTGGCCCAAATCAACCAAATTTTGGCTTCCAAATCAGTTAATATTTTGGGGCAGTATTTAAAAACCAATGAAAAGGTAGGCTATGTAATTACCGATGTGGATAAGGAATACAATAAGGAAGTGATTCAAGATCTTAAAGATATACCCAATACGATCAAATTTAGGGTGCTCTATTAAGTCTTGTTACAACATGCCTCCTAAATTTGCGTTTTATAGAGAACCAGTACAATAATAAAGTGAGTAAACTACTATATTTCACCCCGGGTCCAGCTGCTTTATACCCAGGGGTTTCCGATTTTTTAAACCAAGCCCTGGAAGAGCAAATACCTTCTATTTCTCATCGCAGCAATCAATTTCGGGCGATTTATCAAGATACGTTTGAAACGTTAAAAGCCTTGCTGGGTTTACCTCAAGGGAGTGCCGTTTTTTTTACCGGTAGTGCCACCGAAGTCTGGGAAAAGCTCTTGTTAAACTGTGTGGAAGAATCTTCTTACCACCTAGTAAATGGCTCGTTTTCTAATAAATTTAAAGAGGCGGCCCTTCAATTAAAAAAGCCGGCGGTGGTTCATGAAGTACCCTTTGGTCAAGGCTTCGATGTGGATGCTTTGGATGTAGACTATAAGTGTGATTTTATGGCTATCACGCAAAATGAAACCAGTTCGGGAGTACAAATGCCCGTAGCCGATATTCACGCCTTAAAAGACCGATACCCCACCCGTCTGCTCACCGTGGATATGGTTTCTTCGGCCCCCTACCCTGCCCTTGATTTTAGTAAGGTAGATTCTGCTTATTTTTCTGTACAAAAAGCATTTGGCCTTCCTGCCGGCTTAGGGGTATGGATTGCCAATGAAAAGTGCCTTGCCCGAGCGGAAAGTTTGGAAAATAAAGCTGCCATCACGGGTAGCCATCACCGATTGGTCAATTATTGGAAGTATTTCGAAAAGTTTGAATGCCCTTCTACCCCTAATGTACTAGGGATATATTTACTGGGCCGAGTGGCCCGGGCTATGTTGGAAAAGGGGATTCATACAATACGCCAAGAAATCCAGGACAGGGCCCAAAGCCTGTATTCCGTTTTGGAAGAAAATCCTCTATTTCAGCCTTTTGTCCAAAACCCGGCCCATCGCTCGGATACGGTCATTGTAGCCAACACGGAAAAACCAGCCTCAGAAATAAGAGAAAAAGCGCAATCCCGAGGGATGATACTAGGGAGTGGCTACAGAGACTGGAAAGAAAAACAAATTAGGATTGCCAATTTCCCAGCTATCCGAGCAGCTGAATTTGAAAAGCTGCTGTATTTTCTGAAAAAACTCTAATCTATTTTAAATAATTCGATTTAGGCTTCCCCCTTTGAGGTAAACCCGCAGATTGCCAATCACTTGGTCTAAAAGTCTTTGCCGTGACTCCATGGCTCCCCAAGCATTGTGAGGGGTAATGATAAGCCTGGGACAGCCCAATAAGGGATGGTCCTGAGGGGGAGGTTCCTGACTTAAAACATCAAGCCCAGCCCCTCCAATCTGCCCTGATTTTAAGGCTTCGGCTAGGTCTTCTTCGTGTATAAGACCGCCCCGGGAGGTATTGATAAGCAAAGCATGCGAGGGCATAAGCCGGAGTAAGTGGGTATCGACCATTTTTTCTGTTTCAGGCGTAAGCGGGGTGTGTATGCTTACGATATCGCTGGTACGAAAAATCTCTTCCCGTGAGGTATACAGATACGGGACCCCTTCTTTTTTTTGGGGGGTACAGTATTGTACTTCCATACCCATGGCATGAGCAATATGAGCCACCCTCCGTCCAATCTTCCCTAAGCCTAGGAGTCCTAAAGTCTTAGCAAATAACTCAAAGATGGGTTGGTTCCAGTAGGTAAAATCAGACTTTTGACTCCATACTCCTTGGTGTACTTCCTCACTGTGCCGCTCAACACGGTTGCTAAGGGCCAAAATCAAGGCTATGGTATGTTGAGCCACGGCGGCACTTCCATAATCGGGGACATTGGTCAAGGCAATCTTCCTTAAATTTAAGGCTTCGAGATCTACCATATTATACCCGGTAGCACTTACCCCTAGGTATTTCAAATGGGGCAAACCGCTCAAAGTCTCAGCTGAGAAGGGTACTTTATTGGTAATGACTACTTCAGCATCCCGGCACCGGGCGATAATTTCTGATCCTGGAGTACGGTCATAATGCCTTACATTTCCTAACTCTTGTAGGGGTTCCCAACTCAGGTCACCCGGGTTGAGGGTATATCCATCAATAACAACAATATTCATGCTCTGAATATAAGAATTAATCCTGAAGTAGCTAGATTTCATGGGGGCGGCTAAAAAATATATGGCCAGGATTCTTAACAATAGAATTTAATCTTTACAGAAGAATAGGCTTAATCTTGAACAAATCATTAAATTAGTTTCCTGCTCACCCTTTACTTTATAAAATTATGATGCGAGCTATTATTCAAAATGCATTTGGCGGCCCCGAAGTACTCCAATTGGGAGAAGCAGCACGCCCCAGTCCTGGGCCCAATCAAATATTGGTGGAAGTAAAAGCGACTGCGCTCAACCGGGCCGACACCATGCAAAGGCAAGGGCTTTATCCACCTCCCCCTGGAGCCAGTGAAATATTAGGATTGGAAATTTCGGGGATCGTAAGCGCGTGTGGGGAGGCTTGTCGCATCCATAAGCCGGGTGACCGGGTTTTTGGCTTAGTCCCCGGTGGCGCTTACGCCGAATATGCCCTTATCGATGAGCAAATGGCCTGGCCAATACCCGAGACCTGGGATTTTACTCAAGCAGCCGCTATCCCGGAGGTCTTTCTTACGGCCTACCAAGCTATTTTTTGGCTGGGCCACTTAAAAAATGAGGAAAGTATCTTAATCCACGCGGGGGCTAGTGGAGTAGGTACTGCAGCTATTCAAATTGCCCGGGAAGAAGGGGCCAAAATATTCTGTACGGCTTCTGCCAGTAAGCATGAAATTTGTAAAAACCTAGGGGCCCATCACTGTATTGATTATAAGAGCCAAGATTTCCTTGAATTAGTTCAGACAGTTAATGAGGGAAAAGGAGTAGATTTGATTATAGACTTTATTGCTGCCGCTTACTGGCATCAAAATATTGAATTGCTTAACCCAGATGGCAGACTAGTTCTTTTGGCCTTGATGGGAGGGGTCACGGTAGATCAATTCAATATGATCCCTATTTTGCGCAAAAGATTACACATCAAAGGATCTACCCTAAGAGCCCGCTCCTTAGCTTATCAAAGAAAACTTGCCGCCGAATTTATAGCCTATGCCCTTCCAAAATTTGCCCAAGGACAGCTAAAGCCGATCATTGATACTGTATTTTCTTGGAAGGAGGTTGTCAAGGCCCATCAATATATGGAGACCAATCAAAATAAGGGAAAGATCATCATGCAGTTGGATACCTAGAAACGCTCCACTTTGTTGTATTTTTACCCCATTTTTTTCCAACAAAGATTAAACAAATACTGGATAAAAGTTGAATTTTCACTAATTAGTATTTAAATTTATTCATATAAAGGTTACTAACCATCTTCATACTGCTGCCCTATGAAAACCAAATTGGATTTTAGTAGTAAAGTTCCAGATTGTGATGTTTGTGAAGTGAGAGGCGAGTGTGTCTTTTCTTCGCTGGAAAGTTGCTATTTACACGAAATATCTTCGCAAAAGAATATAAATGTTTACCGCAAAGGGAGCATCATTTTTCATGAGAATAACTACCCCCTAGGTCTTTTTGGTATTTACCAAGGCAAGGTAAAAGTCTACAAAACGGCCGAAACTGGCAAGGAGCATATCCTTCGTTTGGCCCGGGAAGGGGACGTTTTAGGCTATCGTTCCTTAGTATCTGGCGAGAAATATGAAGTCTCGGCTATGGCCCTGGAAGATTGCCGGGTTTGCTTCATTCCTAAAAATCTGTTCATGAGTACTTTACAAAAAAGTAATAACTTGACCTCCAAGCTCATGGATATGCTCACCCACGATTTGGCCGCGGCCGAGTGTAAAATAGCCGATATGGCCCAAAAAACGGTCAAAGAACGCGTCGCCGAAACCCTGCTTATGCTCCGTAATTTTTATGGCTACGAAGACGATCAAAAAACCATTAATGTATCGCTATCCCGGGAAGATATTGCCAATCTGGTAGGAACCGCTACCGAAACCTTAATTCGTTCCTTATCTGAGTTTAAAAAGAATGAAATTATTGAGTTAAAAGGCAAAAAGATCTCCCTTCTGAATGTCAAGCTCTTAGATAAAATTGCGAATAATTCAAATTATTAAGAAATTTGTTTTTAATTAAATAAAATCACGTTAGGATTATAGGTCAAAAGTAGTCCTGATAATAATCATTTTATTGCCCAGGGAATTATTATAATTTGGCTTTGGTAATAAAATTTCCAGATTATGTCGCAGTTTGAGAGTCTGAAAGAATTATTTAATAAAACCGGTACCTCACTTCAACTGATGGAGCCTACTTCGCTTTATGAAGAAGGCAATCCCGTAAAGTTTGTGTACAAATTGGTTTCTGGCCGGGTTTTACTTTTTAGCAAAGAAAAGAGTAAGTCTTTGCCCAGATTTGCCCGGAGTGGACAAATATTAGGATTAAACGCTATACATCGTGGGGTTTATCACGAATCCTCTCAATGTTTGGATACTATCCACTTAAAGCGTCTTGATATAGACAATATTCAGGAATTTCTCAATCAAAAGCCTCCCATAAAAATCATGATTATTCAAGAATTATGTCGCGAGGTCAATCATATTGAGCGGAGAAACCTGCAATTTTTCAATAAGTCCCCCAAGCAAAAAATTGCCTTAGTCATTTGTGATTTTTTTAAGACATATGTCCCCGACAGGGAAGAGGCAATTGATTTTTCCCAGCCACTGCCCCAGTTTGCGCAGTTTTTGGGAGTTTCTACCACGTATTTGGAAAAGGCCTTAAATGAACTAAATGAGAATGGCTGGATTCAAAAATCAGGGAACCTCATCCGAATTTTGAACCCTAGCGCCATTGAAAACTTTGCCTCTTACGCCGTATGATAAAACTAGTAGCCTTATAAAAAAACTTATTTCAACTACTTTGTTTAAACCAGTCTACACGCTCCTTTTAGCCATTTTTTTCGTCTTCACTTTTTCCCTTTCCCAAATATCGGCCCAATCCAAGGGCTTTCGTTTACACTCCCGGGTCAAGCAAGGCACTTTGACGTTTTGGGCTCAAAACCTCAGTCCGGCCCCGATCCAGGTGTATCTTCGAATTGTAGATACCCACTTGATAGTAGCTCCTCGCACTATTGCTCAGGATTTTATTTTGCCTCCTCACACATCCAGCGATACCCTACTACACGTCCAGCTCAGATATGCCGACTCAAGTAAAGTAAGGTATCGCTATCGTCATACCTGGGGTGACCCACAAAAGGCTAAAATAGATCGTTCTTATGGCTATTACATCCCTTATCCCGAAGGGGAAAAGCATTGGATTATACAAGGCTATGATGGAAAGTTCTCCCATAGACGCCAGTTTGCCTTAGATTTTAAAATGAAAGAAGGTTCAAAAATTTGCGCTGCCCGCTCTGGTATTGTGGTTGATCTTAAAGAAGACTCTCAAAAAGGAGGAAAAACTTCCGATTTTGCCCGTCAAGCCAACTACCTCATCATTATGCATGACGATGGAAGCTTTGCATACTATTACCATTTACAATATGAAGGAGTATTGGTAGATCTGGGCCAGAGAGTGAACGCAGGTGAAGTGGTGGCCTTGAGTGGCAATACGGGTTGGTCTACTACTCCCCACCTTCATTTTGCCGTACGGGAACCTCATTTTAGGAAATTAGTCTCTATTCCTACGCTCTTTTACAAAAGGCATCTAAAACCTGGTTATTTGAAAGCCCGTAGACCTTATCGGGCCCGCCATCCCCGATAGAACAAGGATTTAAAAAGGCGAATTGATTCCCTTTGAAACACGCCCACTAAAACTGGTGTAGTTTTTGAAAAGTTTATGGGTAAGAACCCAAGTTCTTGAAGGCTCAAAAAATTGACCATTGGGCAAATCCCAAGCTTTCAACAGTTTGTTTAATTATTTTTAAAGGTAGCTATGGAGCAGGAGTTTAGCCTATTAAACTATTATACGCCTACAGAAGAGCCTAGTGATATTATCATTAGCTACAAAGGTCCCGTAAGCGATTTGGTCATTTATGAAATCGGACAGGACATCCGCGCCAAGTTTAATGACTCTTCTCGTATTTCCAAAAAGATTTTTGCCATCTTTATTGAGCTAGCCCAGAATATATCTTTCTATTCAGAAGAACGCATCCGCTACGGAAAAAAAGATGATCGGGTAGGCACCATCGTCATTTCCGAATTACCAGATGCCTATCGTTTTGCTTGTGGAAACTTGGTCAAAAAGGAACACGTTCGGGAATTAATTACACAATGTAATGTAATTAACAAATTAGACCGAGAAGGTCTACGGGATTATAAACGAATCATGCGCAGCCGTCCCCAGACTACAGTTAGTCAGGGTGCTGGTTTTGGTCTTATACAAGTTGCCCTCGTAACTGGAGGTACTCTACATCTCAATGAACACGAAGTAGATAAAAACTATTCTTTCTTTTCTTTAAGTGTTCAAATTGGCAAAGAATAAACCGCTCTCTCCTACTCTTACCAATTGTATTTCCATTTCCTCTTGAATTTGCTTAATTTCCCATACATTGCCCATCAAATGAAAGGAATATGCGAATTTTTACTTTTCTCATCACTGTTTGCCTCAGCCTAAGCATCCTGAGTGCCCAAGACCGGATTACCGGAAAAAATTATGCTACCCGTTCTGAAGTCATCGCCAAAAACGGGATGGTTGCCACCAGTCACCCACTGGCTAGCCAAGTAGGATTAGATATTTTAAAAAAGGGAGGGACAGCCATCGATGCAGCCATAGCGGCCAATGCCTGCCTAGGCCTTATGGAGCCTACCGGTTCTGGTATCGGGGGAGACCTTTTTGCCATTGTTTGGGATGCAAAAACCCAAAAACTATACGGGTTGAATGCCAGCGGCCGTTCACCCAAGGCCCTCACTTTGCAATACTTCAAGGATAAAGACATGCAGAAAATCCCTTCTTACGGTCCATTACCCGTTACGGTTCCGGGCTGCGTAGATGGGTGGTTTAACTTACACGAGCGCTTTGGGAAGCTGAAGATGGAAGAAGTTTTGTCTCCTGCTATTGCCTACGCTGAAGAAGGCTTCCCCTTGACAGAGTTGATCGCTTATTATTTTAACGGTTCTGTTAAGCGCTTCTCCCGTCAATATCCCAACGTTAAGGAGACCTATACAATGAATGGTAAAGTGCCCCAAAAAGGCGATATTTTTAAAAACCCTTTTCTAGCCAATACCTATAAAAAAATAGCCCAAGGAGGCCGGGATGCTTTTTATAAAGGAGAAATAGCCCAAACCATTTCAAAATTTATCAAAGAGCAAGGTGGGTTCCTAGAAGTATCCGACTTTGCCGGACATACATCTGAGTGGATAGAGCCTGTATCTACCAATTACCGGGGCTATGATGTTTGGGAATTGCCCCCCAACGGACAAGGAATTGCGGCCCTTCAAATGCTCAATATTTTAGAGGCCTATGATTTTTCTAAGATTTCGTTTGGAAGCGCCGAGCACCTACACTATTTCACCGAAGCTAAAAAGTTAGTCTTTGAGGACCGGGCCCGTTACTACGCCGATATGGAGTTTGCCAAAGTTCCTGTGGAGCAGCTTATCTCCAAAGAATATGCCGCCCAACGTCGTAAGCTTATCCAGGATAACCGGGCCGGTAATTATGATGCCGGACAAATCAGTGCCGGGGAAACCATCTATCTCACCACCGCCGACCAATACGGCAATATGGTTTCTTTCATTCAGAGCAACTACAGGGGGATGGGATCAGGCATGGTGCCGCCCGGTTTAGGCTTTATGCTACAAGACCGGGGCGAATTATTTAGCTTAGTCGAGGGACAATCCAACACGTTTGAGCCGGGTAAACGCCCATTCCACACCATCATACCGGCTTTTGTGACCAAGGACAATAAACCCTACATCAGTTTTGGGGTGATGGGGGGAGATTTTCAACCTCAAGGGCACGTTCAAATCATTATGAATATGTTAGACTTTGGCATGAACCTCCAAGAAGCGGGAGATGCCCCCCGTTTTGACCATACGGGTTCCTCCACTCCTACGGGCTTCCCCGCTGAAGGCCGAGGCCTTATTCGGATGGAGAGTGGCTTTGATTACGAGGTGATCCGGCAATTGATGGCCAAGGGACATAGGGTACAGTATGCCCGCGGTATTTACGGGGGATACCAAGCCATCATGTACGACGCCGAGCAAGGGGTCTACTACGGGGCATCCGAGTCTCGTAAAGACGGCCAGGCTGCAGGTTACTAAGTATACATGATTTTGGGGCTTCCCGGCGGGAGGAAATAGGGTGCTTTTTAGCTCCTATGTGCTCCCGCCGGTCGGGCTTGCCAGCCAAGCCGGAGCCGGCCAACGCGCAAGGCCATTTCGGTCTCCGCCCCTATCGGGGTGGCATCCCTAAGCCTTAAAACAGAGGGGAGAAAAGAGACATAGTACTCCCACCCATGCTTTTACCTCGGTTCTTGGAATGGCTGAGGGATAGAGCGGCATGTTTGAGCCCGTCGCTGGAGTGCGGGATGGCCGGCGAGTAGCGAAAGCCCGACCCCGGCGGCACTTTTTTGTCTAAGGAAACGATGGTTTAATCGCCGGGGGCAGCTCCACTTACACATAAACTTTTTGCCCTGATGCCATTTCATAACTTCCCCCACCTTAAGCACCCTTTTAAAATTTAATATTTAGTTAAAAAACAAAGTCAGGTAAATTTTGGGAATTTAACTTAGCATAAATAAATTACATTACCTATTTATAGTTTAAAAAAAAGCAAGGCATTTATTTCTTACCATTTTATTAGAAAGAACTCGGAAAATTTAAGCTCTAGCGTACACTTCAAACAAATTCTATCACCCAAGAAAGCCTCCATTATGTTTCCCTCCAAGCCCTTACAACTTATTGTGAGAAGGTATGAGTTTTTTGAACTTGAAAAGGGTATTAGTAATGGACAGCCCGTGCATATCCTCCCCGGCTTTATGAGTGGCTTGATGTTTTTCTTTTACCAAGACCAACCTTTGTTGGCCCGAAGTGCTTTATTTAAAGGAGAACGAGAAATGGCCCCAGTAACTATTATACCTTCTACAAAACAATCTGTGTATAACTCCCGGTTTAGTAATATGAGCTTGATACGGGTAATCTTGTATCCTTTTGTTCTCAATCATGTATATGCATTTCCGGCCATAGAATTACCAAACGTAGTAAATGAAGCTGTTGAAGAACTTGATAAGGATCTTATTTTTTTGCCCGAAAGTTTAGCCAATACATCAAGCCAGGTAAAGAAAACAGAGCTCATTGAGGCCTACCTCCTCAAAAAACTCTATTCCCGCGTAGAGCATGAATATCTATTTCAGGGCCTGGGGAGCTTATTTAATCAGAATGGCTATGCTATGAGTGCAAAAGAAACAGCGAAGCACTTGGGTTACTCAGAAAGACATTTAAATCGTCTCATGAGCCAAAAACTAGGCTTTACCATCAAAGAATTTCGCCACATACATCGCTTTGACAGAGTCTTGAATATTCTTCATAATACCCCCCAAGTAGACTTTACGCAACTAGCCCATGCCTTTGAATATACCGATCAGTCCCATTTTATATGAGTTTTTAAAAGACTATCCGATTATAGCCCCAGAGAATACCTGAAACACAATGCCAACAAGTTAATTGTGGCATCAGATTCGGGAGAAGCTTGCGATTATGTAGGGGCCAATATTGATATCCATTCACAGTCATAGAGATCCAGTCTTTATTATTTCTAAGTACGGTCTACATAATTTGTGCGCCTACCCCTTGGTGCACATGTCGCCGTGAAACATCTGTATTTTAATTTATGGTTAATTTCTAGCCATGTCCGTTCTGTACAATGAACTTATCTAATCAAGCCCTAGTTTTAAAAAGCTTTACTTCTAAATGAAATAAGTAGTAAGAGCTTAAAAGCCGTCTTACGAAGTCTATTCATTAAGAATCAGGCATTAATAGCTTGTGAACTAAGCTTTTAAAAAAACATATGCGTTTCAAAAGTTAATTTCAACTCTTTATTTCATTTGACTGGCTTTCATTGTGTCATCAGTACATCCAAATCACTTAGAAACTGTTTAAGTTTATTTTTTGTCGGCGAAAAGGGCCGTATAACTTGAGAATACGGGGTTCTGATGAAATCAACAAGGAGCGCATAGCAGCGCTATGGGCGAGGAATTTGATGAAATCAGGTTCCCGAAATGGCTCTTTGCAGCCCAACGCAATTAAATTTAAACAATTTCTTAAAACCTTGTTCTTATGAATTACAAAAAATGCTTATTCTTGATCCTGTTTATCAGGGGATCAGAGAAAGTATTTGCTCAAAAAGAGCAACATTATACGCAAGTTCATTTACTTAGTATGGTAATTGATTTAGATGCACATATTGATACATTGGCAAACCGATTTAAGCAAAATACTGCCGCAGATGTAACAATACTATATAGTTGGTGGAGTGCAAACCGCTCCGACAACTTTGCTACTACTGACCCAGAATGGGCTGGAAAACCGGGTAATTTTACTCGGGGTCACGATGGTTATACGTTTGTTAGGAAAGAAGGTAGAATCTTCTCGCCAGAATCTCCAAAACCAACCAGAACAGTACCACTTTACTCCTGGTGGAGTGCCAACCGTACCGACAACTTTATAACTAGCGATCCCAATTGGCTGGGAAACCTGGTGATTATATTTCAGGCCATGATGGCTACACTTTTGTAAGACTTGAGGGGGTAGGTTTTGCCGGCCTTTTGTTTTTTTTTTAATGTGTAAAAGGTATGTAGGGGCTGCCCCCGGTTTACAATTTAGCGGCCATTAGGATAATTACTTGCCCCGGGGTCGGGCTCTCACTACTCGCTGCCTTTCCCCGCAGGGCCAACACGAGCTCAAACATGCCGTTCCATCCCTCAGCCATCAAATGTACCAAACACCTAGCTGCTTGCTTGGCCACTCGCCTTATTTTAGTACAATGCAAGTCCATATCAGCTTTTTTCATTTGGCTTGTGGGGTGGGCTTGAGACCAAAAAGCATTCACTCGTATAAACGGTTCGTGTTTCGTTTTGTCCTCGAAAAGGGCCGTTTTACAAGGGAAGTACCGGGTTCTGATGAAATCAAAGTGGGAGCGCATACTGGGGCTATGGGCGAGGACATTGCATGAAATCAGGCTCCCGCACTCCCCTTGTAGACAGGCTCCTTGCCCCCATTACTATTAAATACGAAAGTTTCTAAAAAAGCTTTACTTTCAATGCGGGTCCCAAACGCCAAGGGGCTGTCTCAAAAAGAAAAGCTGCCAATTTTTATTTTAGCGCCTTAGCCTGTATCCCCACTTAGCACTTCTTAGTTTTGCCAAATATTTTTAGTACTGACTAAACTTTTGAGACAGCCCCTTTTTTGTGAAATTCTGATTTAGCTTAAGTAAGTGAAGCCCTTTTACGGTCAATTCTGAGCCAGTTGTTCATTCATTTTGTACAGTTCACTGTAATTGTAGATTTGGGCAAGAGCAAAATAAATAGTTTTGGGAACTGTTTAAAATTAATCCTTTGGGCTGCAAAGGGACATTTTTGGAACCTGATTTCATAAAATTTCTCGCCCATAGCACGGCTATGCGCTCAAAATTTTATTTCATCAGAACTCAAACCTCCCCCTTTTCGCCAGCAAAAACTAATCTTAAACATTTTCTTAACAAAACTTAAATCATGTTTCAATCTCTAATCAGTTTACCATGAAAGTGAATTTCCTTTATAAGCCCTTACTATTTATCATATTTATCATCTTCATAGCCAGTTGTGAAGATGAAGACATAGGTAATGAAACGCAAGCCGAAGCGACGATCGACACCCTGATGACGCTTGAGGGTATCGAGTTTGTCCGTACGCCTGAGTCTAGATTTAATAATCTGGCTGACTGGCCTTACTCCTATCAATATGTAGAAATAGACGGTTTACGTCAGGCTTACGCAGAGGCGGGGCCATCCGATGGGGAGGTAATATTATTACTCCACGGGCAGCCTAGTTGGTCGTATTTGTACCGTAAAATGATGCCTATCTTGGCAGATGCCGGATACCGGGTTATCGCTATGGACCATTTAGGTTTTGGCCGCTCGGACAAACCAGTTGACATTAGCTCTTATAGCTACTTAGGGCATTACGATCGTATTGTGCGCTTTATCCAAAGCTTAGACCTAAACGAAATTAATTTGTTTGCCCAAGATTGGGGAGCAGTGATCGGGTTAAGGATCGTTGGCTTGAACCCAGATTTGTTTAAGACCGTCACCATTGGAAACGGTTACTTTCCTAACCTCCCTGCGGGACAGACGGTTTACCCGCCCGTTGAAAACCCGAATGAAATAGAAGATATCCCCAGTATTTTCACCAAGTATACCCCCCAGCAGGTTCCGTATTTTGATAATTGTGTGCGCCTCATTGAGGAATTTGATTTTGCCGAGTGGATGGTTTATGCGATGAAAGCCCGCTCTTTTAGTGCTTCCGAAGTCATAGAGGGATGGACCTGGCTTGATATACCCGCTGAGGTAGAAGCAGCTTACGACGCTCCCTTTCCGAGCCGGGAGTACATGGCCGGGGCGCGGATGTTTCCCTCACTCCTCAACGAAGTACCGGGAACCACTCAAGAGGCTTGGATAGGACTGGCTAACTTTCAAAAGCCTTTCTTAACTATTTGGGGGGCCAATGATCCCCTCGATTTGGGTAATTGTGAATTACAGCAGGCTTTAATTGATAACATTCCCGGGGCAGCGGGGCAGCCCCATCACCGCTTTGCTGATGCAAGCCACTACCTTCAAAATGATAAGGGAGAGGAAATCGCCCTTCGCTTGATTGAGTTTTATGAATCTATTGCAGAAACAGATCGGCCTTCATTTGAAATTTTTGAAATACGCTCGCCTAATGAAATTGTGACCTGGGTGAATTTGGACGATTTGAGCCAAGCCGAGTTTGACAGCTTAGAATTGCCCCAGGGCTGGTCTAAAAACACCACCCGGGAAGGTGTGTCGGATGAGGCCCGGTTTACCCGCTCGCCCGATGCCTCATCGGATGGGGAATATACCGATCAAATACTTTTTGGGCATCTTTGGAGACATAATGCAACTATTGTAAATAGTGCCGTGGAACTCAGCGATAGCGAAGGTTTACTTACGGGAACCTTGGTAGATAAATTTCATGAAGTCACTTTTTTTGCCGGAAGAACCCTGGATATTCTGGTTTCCCCAGATGGGGCGCAACATATTTACATAGCCCGTGACCCAATCTTAGGAGACACCTCTCCTACCATACCCAGTGCTTGGCAACTGATACAAAAAGAAATCCCTGAGAACCTGACCATTTTGTTGCCCAACCCAACCTTAAATATCCGAACTGATAACCTCGATACGTATCAAGGACCTATCCCGGATGAAATACTTGATTTTTAGTCTGAATTACCTTGTCTGTAATGTTTAGCCGCCCTAAAAGTGCGGCCCTTTTCCTTTAATCAAAAAATTAAAATTATGTCAAGAGTAAAAATAGCCTTATGTATCGGCTTATGTTTTTTTGTAAATGCAGCCTACTGCCAAATGCCGGGTGGAGGGATGAGCCCTCCAGATTTTGATGCGGAGAAAGCTGCTGGAATATACACTTATAACATGGAGAAAGTTATCAAAAAACTGAAGTTAAAAGACAGCCCCCACAAGAAAGCAGCGACGGAAGCGCTTTATGTTTTTAATATAAAAATGTCGGAGTTATCTGCAGAAAACGCCCTCATGTTTAAACAGCTCAATAATGATTTTGACCAAAATGTGCAGGTTGCCATACAAAGAAGAGACCGAAGCGTAATGAATGAGGTTAAAGCAGAAATACAAGCTAAGATACCGCCCATAAGGCAAGCTGTAACCCAAGAAGAAATAGTTTTGAATGAGGCCATGGCAAGTATTTTATCAGAAGAGCAGAACAAAAAGTGGCTCAAATATCAAAAACAACAAAAAGGGACCGTAAACAGCTTTCCTTGATAAAAATCTCACTTGATTTTCCATTGCAGTAAAAGTTAAACTCAGGCTTATGTCCAAAATCAAAAAACCTACACTTATAAATTGGGGCACGTTTGCCCTACTTTACCTCCTTTTTTTATGGTGGCACGGGACATTTGAGGAGCCCCTTAACCCAGAAGAAATTGATTATTATGTAGAAAAACTAAAAAAAATATCTCCCGAAGCCGATACGGCGTCAATACGCCACATGCTCCGTAAAAATAGCGGAAAACCCATTATTATGGTAAATGCGATTAAGCTAAGGGACGAACCAATCTCGGTCAACCAAAAAGAAGTTGGTGATAATTCAGAAGCCGCCCTGAGAAAGTATGGCTTTTTTGTGGCTAATTTTTTAATTCGAAGAGGTAGCTACCCCATTTATGTAGGTGAGGCCCTGGGGCCTGCCGTGGCCATGTGGGGCATTGACAATGGCAGGGATTGGTCTAGTGCGGCATGTGTGCGTTATCGGAGCGTACGGGTTTTGCTGGATATGGCCATTAATCCAAGATTTAGAGATAAGCACGATTTTAAACTGGCGGCTATAGAAAAGACCATTGCCTATCCCACCTACGCTACGTTACATGTAGCAAACTTGGCTGTCTTGGTATTTTTCATCTTATTATCTATGGCATTGGGGGGACAATTGTTGATTGTTACACGCCAAAAGCGCTAGTACAGGTCATATTTTTGAATTTAGCTAAGTCCTTAGTCTGGGTAAATGCCGACTAAGGGCTTTTTTTATAGTATAACTGCCCAAGCATTTGGCCACCTATGACATCACTTGTAACTCTCTGATTTTCAAAACTTTAAAAAAAACAAATTCAAGATAAATTACTCGTTTGAAATGTCATTGAAAAGACTTGTGCGCCTGCACATCCCCCCTTAGGGATGAAAGCCCAAAGGGGGGAGACCCTAATGGGTAGCGCGTAAGCAGGCTCCCGGCCTAGCCCAACAGTCCGGCCCGCCCGGCACTCCCGGATATATCGGCCTCCCAGTCCATCTGGCGGGTAAGCCCCAAATAATCTTCGGTAAGATTTTAAAAATCACAAATAAACTAATATCTTAACTTAAAACTTCCAAGAAAGCAGGGGATACCCCCCATTTTATGCACCTATATTCAAACTATCTTATGAAAAAAGTATACTTTTTCCTCTGGGGACTCATGTTACTCACAGTAACAGATCTCCTAGCCCAAAGAAGAAAAGCCCCGGAACCTGCTTCGGACAATGTGATGAATGCCAAGGCTTTTGCCGGCTTAAAATTTCGTAGCATCGGGCCAGCTTTTATGTCGGGCCGTATCTCCGACCTAGCCATTCATCCCGAAGACGATAATGTCTGGTACGTGGCCATCGGCTCCGGTGGCATTTTTAAAACCACCAATGCCGGGACTACCTGGAAACCCATTTTTGATGCCCAGCCTACTTATTCCATCGGCTGTATTACGATAGACCCGAATAACCCTCATACCGTTTGGGTTGGTACTGGGGAAAACGTGGGCGGCCGCCACGTAGCCTATGGTGACGGGATCTACCGTAGCCAAGACGACGGCAAGACCTGGAAAAACATGGGGCTTCCCGAATCTGAGCACATATCCAAAATCATCGTACACCCCGAAAACTCCCAAGTGGTATGGGTTGCCGTGCAAGGTCCTCTTTGGAGCAAAGGCGGAGAGCGTGGTCTTTACAAAACCACCGACGGCGGCGAAACCTGGACCAAA
>CAWUIO010000037.1:0-54248 GCA_963922455.1 uncultured Microscillaceae bacterium | reverse complement strand
TGCAAGAAGCTGAGATTGTATTTTGCTAAGATTAAACCCTTTAACTCACGTTAAACTAGTAAATCTGTATAATTTCTCTTAAAACTGGAGTGAGAAATACCTGGCTAAGCAATCTTTACCCAAAAAACCATGCCCCAATCCTACACCGAAACCGTCAACGTCCATTGCTTTGAGATGATTTATGTAGAGGGGGGGAGGTATAGAATGGGGAGTGTGAGGATAGTAGATTATGCTTGCCCAGTTTATACTGTATTAGAAACTGTTTAAGTTTATTTTTTGTCAGCGAAAAGGGCCAGTTTGGGGTTCTGATGAAATCAAATTGGGAGCGCATAGCCTTAATTCGCTGCCCAAGACTTAGGCGGATGTTCACTCTGACGAAGCAACTCAACCACCTCTAAACCCCCATACCCTGTTAACCCCCCGTTAATACCCACCCCCCTTGCATCCTTCCCCCCCTCCCAGCGAGTCTTTCCATCGTGTTAACAAAATTGTATATGAACCTCAAAACCATAAACACGATGAAAAAATCTATCTTAGCTTTTACTTTATTGATCTTATGGATGGTAAGCTTGGACCTACGGGCCCAAAGCCATCTGGAACTCAAAAAACAGCGCATCGACTCCCTGATGCAAGCCACTCTAGTTCACGAAGGCAAGCACCCGGTGCATAACTTTATGCTCTATGTTCAGCACCCCGCTAGTGGCTTAGATTTGCAACACGGGGTGGGCTACCGCGGCCGCGACGAGTCTCCCATCGAGGCCGACGACCAATTTAAAATCGCCAGTATCACCAAAACCTTTGTTTCGGTGATCACCTTGCAGCTCCTGGAAGAAGGCAAACTCCAACTGGACGATAAGATTGGCCCCTACGTGCAAGATCGGGACTACTTGAAGTTTGAGGAGTTTTTGATCTACGATGGAGGGCCCGTATCCCAAGATATCACCGTAGAGCAATGCCTCCGCCACCTCAGCGGGGTCGCCGATATCTTTACCGACAAAGAAACCCGCTTTGTCCTCAGCGTGCTCTTTCATAAAAAGCGGGAGTATGATGTACCCAAGGTGATCAAACGCTACTACAAGTATAAGCTCCACAAACAACCTACGAGTCGGCCGGGCGAAGGCTACCACTACTCCGATATGAACTACATGCTCCTGGGCTTTATGATTGAGAAAATCACGGGCAAATCCCTCCCTCAAAACATCCGCGAGCGGATCTTAGAGCCTTTGAACATGAAAAATACCTATTTCGAATATTATGAGGATGTGCACGGAAAAGACAAACAGGTGGATACCTATATCAACAAGATCAACATTACTAAAAAGATCAACACTTCCTACGAGTGGGCTGGCGGCGGACTCATTTCCAACACCCGCGAATTGGGCGTTTTTATTCAAGCCTTGTTTGCCCAGAAGCTTTTCCAAAATGCCGAAACCCTCGAGAATATGATTGACCTTCACCCCGCCCAAGCCTTCGACAAAGATGCCGGGATGGGCATTTTCCGTTATGAGTTGAATGGCCTTTCTTTTTACGGACACGGAGGCTACTATGGCTCCCTCATGCTCTACTGCCCGGAGCAAAAATTAACGATTGTGGCTAACATTGGCCAGTCGAATGCCGACTTAAGCCCCCGTAAACTTATAGGAAGCGTCGTAGACGCGGTGGTGGATAAGGGGATGTAGTTTCACAAAAGAATACCACCGCGACAGTAGGAAGGATTTGGGTGTTAAGGCGTTTGGATAAGGCTCAACCTCCGTACATCCCAGGCAGAAGATCCCTCCCGCTGGTCGGAATGACAAGAGTGCTGTTTTGTCATCCCGACCAACGGGAGGGATCTTCGTGTTGTGGGGATGAGCCGATTGATATAGACTAATGTTTTCTATAACTTCGTCCAAGATTATTTCCGTTAAAACTACACAGCAAATGACTCACAATTACTTTGTTTATATCACCACCAATGCAACTAAAAAAGTACTCTATACTGGGGTGACCAATGATTTATACACTCGTCTACAAGAGCATTATCAGAATCGGGGTAAGCCAGATTCTTTTGCCGGTAAATACTACTGTTACTATCTGATATACTTTGAAAGACACACCTTTATTCAGGACGCCATTGACCGAGAGAAAGAGATCAAAAAATGGAGAAGGGAAAAGAATGAATTAATGATAAATGAATTTAATCCAACTTGGAAGTTTTTGAATGGTGAGATTTAAGTAATTTTATGCTGATCTGTATGACAAGTTGGCTCTTGGTTCTCTGGGTAAATCATGCGTGTTTTTTAAGCCAAACTCCGTACATCCCAGGCAGAAGATTATTCCCGCTGGTCGGAATGACAAGAGTGCTGTTTTGTTATCCCGACCAACGGGAGGGATCTTATCGTTTGAATGCTATAATGTTTGATTTAGATTTACCCGTCTGTCTGACTTGAACGAATGTTTTTTATATATCAAACGACCAGGCAGAAGATTCCTCCCGTTGGTCGGAATGACAAAATTTTTAAATTTATCGTAACCATGAAACACAAACTCATTTCCCTTGCCTTGGCCCTAGGGCTCGTGGCCTGTCAGCCCTCCGATGAAACCCAATCAAGTTCGGAAGTACATTCAGAAACCGGCCATACCGAAAGCGAAACGCCGACAAACACGAGGAGCGACCCCTGGCAAGTGGCCCTCAATGGGGAAGCAAACCTTCTTAAGGATGTGTATTTCCCCCAAGCCTTGCACATCAACCCGGAGGGGGAAGTCATCGAGGGGGCCGAGAAAATTAGCGAATTCTGGCAGAACTTCCCTGAAAAGATAGACTCCGTGTACATGACGGGCAAAGAAATAGTGGGAATCGCCGAGGAATACGCCTACGAATTGGGAGGCTTTTTCACCCAATCGGGGAAAGAATACCGCCACGTACTCATATGGAATTTAAAAGGCGAAAAACCGGTCCGCGAGCTGGAATTTGTGGCCCAAGCCCAGGAGGTTACTTGGGAGCAGGAGCCCATCGATGCCCGCCGCCGCCGTTGGGTAGAACTCTGCAATGCCCATCAAGCCCAAGTTTTGGTAGATTCGGTCTACGCCGAAAATGCCCTCTACTACAATCACCGACCGCTGGCCAAAGGCCGGGCAGAAATAGGAAAAATATACGGCTATATGAACGATCCTAAGTATAACTTAGACTTGCAGCCTTTATTCGTAGACCGGGCCACTGAAGACTTGTCCCTGGAAATAGGGCAATGCTCCGGTTCTTATGGAGGCAAATATGTGATCGTCTGGCAAAAAAATGAAGATCGCGTTTGGCGGGTATTGCTAGATTCTAATATGTAAGGGCAAAGAGACAGCGTATCTCAGGGGCTTCCCCGCGCGATTAAAGGAGGTACCCGAATGTCCAGTGGGGTTCGCGCGGGTCGGGCTCTCGCTACTCGCCAGCCCTCGCCAAGACCAGCGGCGGGCTCAAACATGCGCTCCATCCCTAAGCCATTTAAAGGCAAGCATTTAAGCATGTTTTATACCTGGGTGCTAGATGAATGGCTGTGGCACCTCTCCAAAACCTGGGATAGAAAGCGGATGGGAACTCCCCCAAGCTAAGGCGAGAGAGGGACTTTGAGCAGCCAGGCTTTTGGAGCGTTTTATGGGCTAAACTGAGCCTCTTCTCTCCCTTCTCTGCGCTCTATTCTGACCAGGCTGAGGGATAGAGCGGCCTGTTTGAGCTCGTGCAGGCCCAGCGGGGAGAGGCAGCGAGTAGCGAAAGCCCGACCCCGGCGGCAGGTAATTTTCCTAACCACTCGCTAGGGGAATCGCCGGGGGCAGCCCCATAAACTTAAAGCTTCCCGATTTATTTGTTTCTTTCAATTGTTTTGGAAGAAAATCAAGCCACCAATCCTACTCCATTATGAGCATTGAAAACAAAGAACAACTGAGAACATTGTATGGCCCCCCCGGAGGTCGCGCTCTGAAAAAAGTCATGCCTACACTGGACGGGCACGCCCGTAATTTTTTGGCTAAATCTCCCTTTGGAGTCATTTCTACCATAGATGCCCAAGGCCACATGGACACGTCCCCCCGGGGAGGAAAGCCTGGTTTTGTACAGGTTTTGGATGAGCAAACTATCTTGATCCCGGATGCGAAGGGTAACAAGCTTTTGGATAGCCTGCACAATATTTTGGAGACGGGACGAATTGCCAGCTTGTTTATGATCCCCGGTATGGACGAAACCCTACGGGTAAACGGAAGGGCTTCCTTAAGTG
This sequence comes from uncultured Microscillaceae bacterium, assembly GCA_963922455.1. GTDB lineage: Bacteria > Bacteroidota > Bacteroidia > Cytophagales > Microscillaceae > CAWUIO01. The sequence goes on along the minus strand of CAWUIO010000037.1, from coordinate 50,013 downwards.
AAAACCCGGATTACTTGGCCCTTTTTCAAGAGGAGAAAAATCCTCCTAAGACCTGTATTGTACTCAATGTAGAAGAAGTATTTTTACATTGCGCCAAAGCCCTCATGCGGGCCAAACTCTGGGACCCGGCAAGCCAAATGGAAAGAACGGACTTGCCCACGATGGGCCAAATGTTAAAAGACCAAATTGGGGGTTCGGAAGATGTGGAAAGCCAAGAAGAGATGGTAAAGCGCTATCAGAAAGACCTCTAAACCGGGTTTTTATGGGCTCGGATTGAAGAAATCGGCTTGGACTTGTACTAAGAATATATTTTCGCGGGGATTCCCACTTAGGGTTTCTTGAGTACTTCCTATAAAAAGTGCCCCATCTTGGTAGGGTAGCAGGCGCAAGCCGGAGTTGGCTCTTTGGGTGCCGACAAAACGAAAACCAAGCGGAGTTCCACTTTCTGAGTCAAAGCGCACCAACATGGCGTCGGATTGGGTCAAGGGATTTCGATTGGTACCGAGGGCCAAAAGTTGCTTGTTGGGAGTTTCTATAACATCAAAGAAAGCGTCTTGGTATAAATTAAGCACTTCCAGCCAGGTTTCACCAGCCCCTACTACATCAAATTTGGCTAAGAAGGCTTGGGTACTGTCTTGTATGCTAGGCCCAGCATAACCCGCCAGTATATACTTTCCATCCTCTAATTGGGTAACATTGAGAGCGGAGCCGCTTACTTGGTTGAGCACTCCCAGGTTTTCGAAGGTCAAATTAGGACTCAATTTAAGTATCAGGGGGTTACCCAAACGTTGACCAGCAATCACAAAACCCCCATCGGCCGTTTTGGACATCTCCTGGGCTCTACAACTTCGACACTCTTCAATCTCTCGGATAGAGAGTAGCTCCCCATCGGCAGTATAACGGAGCACGTTTATCGTAGGGCGACCGCTTACACTAATGGTTGCGGCTACCACAAAGTTTCCAAAATCATCGGGGATAACCCTACTAAATATTTCATCACTGGGAGATTTGATGGTTTGGAGCCACTCCCGATTGCCCAAACTGTCAATTTTGAGAAGAAAGCCATCGCGGTCTCGGCTAAAAAACTCAATATTTCCACTGATAAGAAAACCCCCGTCATCGGTAGGGAGGACGGATTGGGGCACGATTTGATTATTGCTCAAGTCATTGATTTCTAGGCTCCACAAAGAATCTAAGTTAGGGCCATATCGAAGGAGGTATAGCCCCTGGATATTTCGTTTGGCCAGCAGAATATACCCTTGATCTTGGGGCATGCTTACCAGGTCAATGCCAATTTCGTCGCTCGTGGATTCTCCCACAGAGCGTATCAAAAGGGAGGCATTATTGTTGGCCGACTCAATGCGAGGTATAACGGTAATGCTTTGGGTGATACTATCGGCCAAGCCATTGGGCTTCTCGATACGAAGTTTAACATTGTACGTTCCAATAGAATCGAAGGAGATAAATGGCGAAAATTCCTCCGAAATAAGTCCATCGGGGCCGTATTCCCATAAGAAGCTCTGGGCGCCGGCCACCGTTTGGCCAGGTACGGCTTGTACGGTATCGTTTACCCGAATGAGGGAAGGGAGCTCAAAAGCTGCATCAAAAGGAATAAATTCTATTTCTTGGAGGTCCAAACAGGCTTGAAGCCCCAGCAGGGCACCTAAAAAAAATCCAGTCTTGTTTGTAAAACGCATGCGCTCAATCCTAGTAGACAAGTTAAAAAGCAATATAAAGATAATTTGGGCCTAGCCAAATAGAAATTTCTTATCTTGAGTAATAAATTGTATTATTTTAAACCATCATTTAGGTCTATTCCGTATGTTACTTGGATATACTTCAATAGTAAAAAAAGGTTGGCAAATTATTAGATAAAATATACCAGGATATGAGATTTGGATACAATCTTAAAAATAGTTGTTTTTATAGTATATATTTTCTGTTATTTCTAGTGTTAGGGCAGCCCCAAGAGGGGCTGGCCCAGTTCTCAAGCCGGGTTACCAACACAAATGATTCTGGGAGCGGTTCTCTTCGCTCAGCGATCAGTTTTTCCAATGATATATTGTTTGGGGGGGATGACATCAATTTTGATTTACCGGGTACTGGCCCTTGGGTAATTAACCTAAACTCCCCTCTTCCTCCTATTAGCCGTAGATATAATATCAGTGGTTTTACCCAAGAAGGAGCTAATTTTAATACGGGTAATTTAGTTATTCTTAGTGGGCCAGGTTCGGGCAGAGGGATTGAGGTTCAGCAAAATAACGTTACTGTAGAAGGTTTGGAGATAAGGAACTTTGACATTGGGATTTTTACGGTGGATGGGGGAAATGGCACAGATATACGGCAAAATGTTATCTATGGGAACAACCGAGCTATTCAAGTTCAGACTCGTGATGTAGATATTGATGGTAACCGGATAGGTACCAATGCCAGCGGGACTGCCGTCCCTCAACCCAATAACACCGGGATACTTGTTTTCGAAGATAATGCCAGCATTAATAATAACGTAATTTCAGGTAACACCAACCGTTGTATCGAAACGAATAATGCCGATGATATAAGTATCACGGTCAATAGAATTGGTACAGACCTTTCTGGGTTTACCTCCCTAGGGAATAATGATATCGGGATTTTTATGAATGGAGGGAGTGGGGCTCAAATTGACAACAATGTTATCTCAGGTATTCGTAATATTGGGATCTTACTAGATGGAGTAGATGATGCTTTTATCACAGATAATCAGATTGGCGTAGGTCCCGATGGTACCTCTGTCCTATCCAATGATGATGGGATTGTCTTCCAATCGAATAATGTAGGAACTAGCTCTTCCGTTATTATTTCAGAAAACACAATTGCCTACAATACCAGTTTTGGGATAAACTTCCTCGGTTCGGGAGTGGCCAATGAGGTAAGAATAACCGAAAATCGTATATTCTGTAATAATGGCAACGGTATTCGGACCCAAGGGGCCAATCAAGGAAAGACAGAACCGGTTATCGTAAATGCCAATACATCTTTTATCTCGGGCACTGCGGGCAATGGTGATTTAGTCGAACTCTATCTCAATCGAAGTTGTGGGCGAGATGAAGGAGAAGTGTTTTTAGGAATCGCCAACAATTCCGGAGGGACTTGGCAACTGAATGCCTCAAGCTTTGCTACAGCGGTATCGGTTGGCGACCAGATTACGGCTTTGGCAATAGATGGGCTTGGCAATACCTCTCAATTTAGCTCGGTTCAAACTGTTTTGGCCCCATTTACCGTAGTGAATACCAATGATTCAGGTCCCGGCTCCCTCCGTTGGGTGATTGATAATGCCAATACGGTGGCGGGCGCCCAGAGTGTAACCTTTAACCTCTCAAGTACCGGCCCTTGGCTTATATCTTTACAAAGTTCTTTGCCTGCTATTACCGAAGATTTGACCTTGGATGCCCGAAGCCAGGCAGGATGGGATTGGGATCAAGGACGTACCCTTGTCCTAGATGGAACAAATGTGAATGGATCTAATATAAGGGGCTTAGATGTACAAGCCTCCAATTGCTGGGTATCGGGGTTTGAGTTGATTAACTTTGATCGAGGAGGTACTTCCGAGAGTGGTATTTATCTACTCAACGCCAATAATACATTGATTGAACAAAATATTATCAGCGGGAATGGGCTAGGGATTGAAGTTACGGGCAGTGCTACGGGCTCTTGTACCATTCGTAATAATCGTCTGGGCACAAATGTTACTGGTAATACGGCATTTGGCAATGGCACAGGCATCTTGACTACGACGCTCAATGTGATGACCATAGAAAACAACCTGATTTCTGGCAACAATACGGGGATGATCCTTGACGGTTTACGGGGCTCCCTTATCCAGAGCAACTTGATTGGGGTAGCAGGCGACGGAACAACTCCCCTACCCAATAACGATGGAATCACATTTCAATCAAATTTTGGTAGCAATTCAAATAATATAATCTCCCGTAATACCATTGCTTACCAAACAAACCGAGGACTAACTCTGGATGGCTCGACGCTGGGCACAGATATTTTTATTAATTCCATTTTTTGTAATGGCGGAGGCGGTATTCTGCTCAACGGAGGCAATATGAACCTCAGCCCTCCAACCGTAGAAACGGCAACCGCTTTCTTTATTAAAGGAACTGCTGGGGCCGGAGATTTTGTAGATATTTTTGTAGACCGTAACTGTAATCGAGATCAAGGAGAGATCTATTTGGGCTGTGTAACGGCAAGTGCTAGCGGAGAGTGGAGCCTCGACGACGATTTATTCGTGGTGCCTATTAATGAAGGCGACCAAATCACCGCTACCCGAACAGTCAGCAATAGCACGTCTTCCTTCAGTCCACCGCTTACCGTAATCAATCCCTTTACAGTAAGCAATACCAATGACGATGGCCCTGGATCTTTAAGAGTTGCCCTGGAAGCATCCAACGCGAGTAGCGCTGGGCAAAGCCCCGTCTTTGCCCTTTCGGGCAATGGCCCCTGGGAAATAACACTTAACTCTTCTCTACCTCCCATTACCAATACTATAGTTTTAGATGCCCGTACCATCAGTGGCTGGGATTGGGATCAAGGAAATACCCTGATCTTGAATGGGGCAAATATCACCGACGCTAATACAACTGCCCTTGGCCTGCAAATTCAAGCCGACGGGACCCAAGTGTACGGTTTGGAATTAGTAAACTTTTCTTCCAACACCTTCTCGGCAGGAATTGCGATCTCCTCAGACAATGTGTGGGTGGAGCAAAACGTAGTACGGGCCAATGAAGATGGGATTCAAATTAATAGTGGAAACAACGCAACTATTCGTAACAACCGTTGTGGTACCTCGGCCAATGGTACATCTGCTCCTAATGGAAATGCCGTCGGAATCATCTCTTTTGGCGGTCAAGGTCACCTATTTGAAAATAACATTTGCTCCAACAATAGCCTCGCCGGTATCCTGATTGATAATGTTAGCAATGCCACAATTCAGAATAATACTATAGGCTTGGACATTAACCGAAATGTGCTACCCAACTTTTTAGGAATAAACCTTCAAGATGCCAATGGTGGCCCCAACTCCAATATAACCATACAAAACAACGAGATTGCCTACAACCAATATGCACTCTGGTACTTCAGTGCTACTTCTGGGAACCAAATTCAAATTTCTCGGAATGCCATTTATTGTAATTCGGTTACCGCTTTCTTGTTTAGAGGAGGAAACGGAAACCTTAGCCCTCCAAGCTTTACCAATACCACCACGGCCGAAGTCACCGGAACCGGAACCAATGGGCATACGATAGAAATTTACGCCGATACCCTCTGTAACCGAGATCAAGGCCTGGCTTACTTGGGCAATGCCGTCGTTTCGGGGGGGCAATGGTCACTCTCCGATGTGGCTTTTAATTTTGCCCTGCAAGCGGGCTATCAGGTCACAGCTATTGCTATAGATCCTGCGGGTAACACCTCCGACTTCTCATCTGCCAGCCTGGTACAAGATCCCTTCGTGGTAACCAATACTCAAGATAATGGCCAAGGCTCACTCCGCTGGGCCATGACCAATGCTTTAAATGCCGGAGGAGCTACGGTCAGTTTTCAGCTACCCGGTCAAGGCCCTTGGCAGATCAATCTGACTAGTCTATTGCCGTTTATAAACTCGGCGGTTACTGTAGATGCCACTACTCAGCCCGGATCCAGTTTGGATACCGCCGTTGTTTTGAATGGTGGGGGCAATCTTGCCTTGGGTTTTCGTATAAGTGGTATCGGAGGAGGGGTAAAAGGCTTTGAAATACAAAATTTCACTACAGGGATAGAGATGAGTTCTCAAAATGCCCTAGTAGAATCCAATACGATCAATGAATGTACTGAGGCCATTGTTCTGACCGGAGCAAGCAATAACACAATTCTCGGCAATCAATTGGGCTCTTCCAGGGATGGAAGCTTAGCCGAAGCCAATCAAAGAGGGGTCCGTATTGAAGCCTCAAACGCCAATATAATCACCGATAACCTGATCTCGGGTAACCTACAAGAAGGGGTTTTAATCCGAGGGGGAGCGAGCACTAATCAAATTTCTCGAAACTTTATTGGCACCGACCGCAGCGGGACCAACCCCATGGCCAATGCCGAAGGCATCGTAATCAGTGGGACTACTTCTGGGAATACCATTGGCTCCGATATAGAAGGTGACGGAAACCTGATCTCTGGAAATGCAGGTAACGGAATCCGCTTGGGGGCCTCGGCCAGCAATAACCGTATTTTAGGTAACCAAATAGGGGTACAAGCTACCACCACCGATGCGGGACAGCTTACTACGCTTAACCCCTTAGCCAATGGAGGAAATGGAATTACCCTAAATGGCCCCAATAATCAAGTGGGGGGAGATATCAATTTGCCGGGCAATGTTATCGCCTACAACCAACTCAATGGCGTGGAGGTAAGTGGAATCACGGCCATCCAAAATAATATCCGAAATAACCGTATCTTCTGCAATAGCCAAGAAGGAATACGCCTACAAGCCGGGGGGAATCAAAGTATCAGCCGGCCCCTCATTACCCAACTTAACCCTTTTTCCATTGACGGTACCAGCTCTCCCCTTACCTTGGTTGATGTTTACGCCAACGACCTTTGCCCCGACGGACAAGGTGAAATCTACCTGGGAACTGTACAGGCTACTTCTACAGGAACCTGGGTCCTAGAAACTACGGTCGTAGATCGGGTATATACTGCTTCGGCAACCGATTCATTAGGCAATACCTCCCAGTTTTCCGATACCGTTTCTTTGGGGCCGCCTTTTACACCTACAAACCTTATTGCTAGGGCGGTTTCCAATCTGCAAATTGAGCTAAATTGGTTGGATCAATCCCCCAATGAGTTAGGGTATGAAGTCTGGCGTTCGGAAGCCAATGCCAATAACTTTCAGCTTCTTCAAGGAAACTTAGCCCCGGAGACCAACACCTATTTAGACGATGTATCCACCAACGTCCGCTATTTTTATCAGGTTCGGGCCTTTAATGACCGGGGCAACTCTGCATTTAGTAATATCAGTTCAGATTCTACCAGCCTTAGTGTAATCAAAGCTCCCAATAACCTCACTTTGTCCTTAGACCAGAGCAATCCAAGCAATTTGGTCAATATCAGTTGGTCTGACAATTCTACCCGAGAAATTGGTTTCAGCATCGAGCGGGGGAGTCTTTTTACTGAAGGAGAATTTATTGAAATAGCTCAAGTAGATAGCAATATCACCACCTATCAGGATACGGTATTAGCCAATTTGGGCTATACCTACCGGGTTCGGGCCCTGGGCAATGAACGAAACTCCACCTTTTCGGAAACCGCCCAGATTATTACTCCCGAAAACCTTCAAATTTCCTTGCCTCCTCCTCCTTTTGACCTCGATGCCGAATCAGTTTCCGAACAGCAAATCAACCTTAATTGGAGCTACGGAACCTCTCCTCTGACCTACTTTAAAATTGAGCGTTCCTTGACCAACGTCCCGGCCGACTTCCAAGTCATCGATACGGTCTTAAACAATATACTCTCCGAAAATAAATTATACATAGATAGTTTAAATTTGGAAAAGGGCCAGACCTACTATTACCGGGTGCTGGCTTGCGCGCAAAGAAATTCTCTTCCTAGTGATGTAGATAGCGCCCAGGCTATTTGCAACCTCCAAGTGATTGTCCAGGTAAATGATGCCAACAGTAATGAAGTGAGTATTTGTAACGGGAAATCTGCCACTCTTTCGGTAAGTTCTGAGATTATTGGCGCCCGTTACCAATGGCTCAAAAACGATCCCAGTGTACCGGGGCTCGTGTATGTTCCAATATCCGGAGCTACCGATCAAACCTTTTTTGCCGACCGGGAAGGCTCTTATCGCTGTGAAGTATCGGTAGGTCTGGGAAGTACTTGCAATCGCCAATCCATTAACGATGTTGTGGTGATTGTACAAGAGCAAAACGACTCCGTCAGCGTTTCATTTCTGGACGGCGAGCTGGTATCCTCCCTGGATGATGCCGATGCCTACCAGTGGTACTTCAATTTTGATCCTATTGACAATGCCACAAGCAGCCGGTATTCACCCACTCAAAATGGTACGTATTTCCTTGTGGTTCAGGAAGGTACGTGTAGCTTTACCTCCAACCTGCTCGTCGTCAATATCACCGGCTTAGAAGAAAGAAACTTATCCTCTCTCATGAAATTAAGCCCCAATCCGGCCGGGTCCAAGACGGAGTTTAGGGTAGAAGCCTCTTTCCGTGGGGCTTACCAGTTACAGCTTTTGGATGTACGCGGACAAGTATTTCAGCAATGGGAAGGGATAAAATCTACCCAACTTCTTTCTCAGGAATTAGACCTGGATGCTCTTCCCTCGGGCTTTTATTTGCTTGAACTCAAAACTGAATTTGGCCAGGGGCTTATCCGTCTGATTCGACAGTAAACCATTCAGGGGCTGCCCCTGGCGAGGGGAGTCCCTAGCCCTTAGATCAGGGAGTGCCGCCAGGGTCGGGCTTTCGCTACTCGCTGGCCTTCCCGCATACCAGCGGCGAGCTCAAACATGCCGCTCTATCCCTCAGCCATTTTTTGAGGAGAGAGGAAAGAGTAGAGCAGTGAGAGGAGAGATTTTTTCTTGCGCATCTCGATTGGCTACCCTGAGCCCCCTCGAACCCGTTTGCATCCCGAAGTTCTTGGCAGTTACGTGTCTCCCCTCAGCCCTCGTCTCACAATGGATTCTATTCTTATTCACGCCTTCGGTAAATCCCTTTGAAGAGTACGCTAAGCAATTTTCCTTCGGTATCTAGGGTTTCCCATAACTGGGTAACCGTACCGTCAGGGTTTTTACTCCAGGTAATTTGGTCGAAGTACTTACCAGACTGGCCCGTTTTGAGGGCACTGCGCATGACCATCTTACCAGGGCTGGCTTTTCCTTGCAAGACCAAGGGATTGCCCTGGTCGTCTACCCAGACTTGGTTCCAGGTTTTGTCTTGGGCATTGTAGTAATTATAGCTACTTCCGGTGGTGCCCGAAGCACCCGTCCAGTTTTCTTGGATGATGCAATTCTTAGTGAGCTTTTGAATCAGATTTTCTCCCAACCTGTTTTCAAGGGTGTCGTACACAAGCCAATCGCCTACCCAAAAATCAAAGGCTTGGTGATTGGGGGTACAGCACGCACAATCTTCCTGGGCCCAAACAGGGCCAACGAGTAAAATTAAAAAGAACAAAAAGTAGTGTTGTCGCATAAGCAGAAGGGTTATGATAAACAATACCTACATAATAGTGATAAATACCCGGTTTTAAAAGCGATTTCCGCGTATATACTGCTTAGCGTTTATTTACAGAGTTTCTTGACGGAAGGGCAGAGCGGTAGGTTCCTAGAGGATAAACGCTGCCCTAAGCCCGGCGCTACCTGTTTATCTCACAAGCCTGAGACTCCCTCTCGACGGAGGCAGCCCCAGGCTTTTGTCAAAATAATGCTCTTCTTAGATTTAGAATGATGCATAGCGGTGAAGAAGAGAGCATTACTTCGCCTTTTCAGAACCCGGAGGCGTCTCTACCCGGATGATGCGGCCAGTACGGGAGACCATCAAGATAGAGGTTTTTTGCCCGAAATAGGAGTAGATAAACATTCTCCAGGTGCCAGCGGCGTGCTGCCCATCAATAAAGCCCCGAGCGGTCAAGACTCGTTTTTGCAGGCGGTCTACTACCGCAATGTAAAGGTTTTGGCGAACGGGAACCTGAAAGCTAAGTCCGGTCGGTTCCCCGGCTTGGGTGCGGATTCTAACTGTTTCCATAAGGGTGATAAAAGTAAACGGTGAATGGCTGTTTCAAAAAAATAGTAGAATCCCGCTTGTATATGTTATGTGCAAGCAAAACCTGAGCCAATGTGCCTGGGTAAACCCTAAAAAATCCTAGATATTGCAGGGAGAGATAATCCAAAAAATAAGCGGCCTTCCCTTAGGGACGGCCGCTCCGTGAAACGAAAAATCATACTGTGTTTTGATCAAGTCGCTAGACAAAACTGGTGACCGGAATGCTCAAAAGGCTCATAAAAAAATGAAACATATTTAAAAAATGTTGGGCTTGTTGGGCAAACCAACTGCGTAACCGATTTTCTTCGGTTTCTTTTAATTTTTTTTCAAGTTTTTGCCAATCATGCTCTCGGAAGTTCCAAGGGTATTCTCCCAGGTTTTGGCGAAAGAGTTCCTCCATCGGATCGTAAGGAGGTTGGAAAGAAGAATTCATAGGTTTTCATTAATAAGTCTTTCATAAAGTTTTTTTAAATACGAAGTTGTGCTAATTATATTGTAAGCTTTACTCTGGTTACCAGAAAATTGAGAGAAGCGTTGCCTGTGACAATGTTAACAGAATGATATTAACAAGGAAATGACGGGGAAAATAGGGCTTAAGGAGTGGCAGAATGAAGCCTAGTGTTATTGCGGCGCAAAATGTCCCAGAATAGAAAGCCAAAAACCAAAAGGTATTCCAAGGCCACGGCATAGAGATTTTCTTGATAATCGGCGTGTCGGTAGGCCGAGTAGCTAAGCGAAACTACCAAAGACCAAACCAAAGCATAGCGAAAAGGAGTGAATAAAGAAAGCAACAAGGGATAGATAATATACCAAGGATGTACCGTAGTACTCATAAAGTAGTGCAAACTGATGATAAGTAACATCCGCTCGGGAAGAGACCAGGCCAGGAGGCGTTTGGGTAGCCAAGATAAAAGCAAGATCCCGAAAAGATTGAGGAACGACAAAACCCTACCGGCCTGCGCGATGATATTATAGCCATACACCCAATAACCCCAAGCCCGCACCAGATAGTAAATACTGGCATTAAACTCAAAACTCCCAAAGTAAAGGGCAACACTCTTCCCTTGATTGGCCAGGGAGGCTAAGTCTAAAAAAGGCAAGAAAGTCAAAACTGTAAAGAAGCCTACCAGGGCATACACAACGGCAACCCGAGACCACCGACTAAGCCAGGAGCCTTCCCAAGATCGGGCAAGGGCCCAGCCCAAAACCGGCAAGAAAATCAAAGGGATCAATTTGGTACTGATAGCCAGGGCATAAAAAATACTTGCCAGAAGCAGGGAAGGCCCAGAAAAAGATAGCTTAGATGAGGCAAAACTCGCCGAAGCCCTTAGGTTGAGGGCAAAATAAAAGGAAGCCATGCCCAAAGCCAAAACCAGGCCTTCAAAGTGCAAATTGCCCGTCAGCTCAAGAATGACCAGCGGGTTTAGCGCGTACAAGAGAACCCAAGCAGGATCCCGGCCTAAGTAAGTGAGTATGACCATACCCATACCAAAAATAGCCAGGTCAGCCAAGATAAGTACCAGGCGCATCAGCCAAACCGCTCCCTGAATGGTATGAGGGAAAATACCAGCCCCCAAGGCAAAGATGGCCTGGTTGACAGGAGGGTATACTGTGTAGTAATCGGGTGAATTGAGTAAGGCGAAAAGCTCGGTATCCATCACAGGAAGCCCAGGCTGGGGTTTCTCGATTAAGTCACGAGGGAGGTGCAGATAAGGATTATGACCAGAAGATAAGAGTAAGCCGTCCCAGTAAAAACGGTAGTAATCGTCTGATAACTGAGGAAGGGCCGCCAACATAATCAAACGATAAAGGGTGGCCCAAAGAAGCAAACGCCGACAGAGAGAGGAAGCCATAGGACTCCCCCCCAGCAAAGGACTAATTTGATAGAGATAAAAAAAACTGAGTGTGGCAAAACCAGCCCCGTAGGTCCAAAAATCCTGACGGTTTAGAAAATAGGCCAAGTAGCTGTAAATAAGTAAGCTAGTTAAGCCCATAAGGATATTCCCCCAAAGAGCATTGGGCTTAGCCTTGAGCCACATGGGCATGGTAAAAAGTGTAGAAAAAGATATAACCAAAGCCAAAGCTCAAGAGCAAGTGAAAGGGCATAAGCCCGTAATCTTCCAAATAAAAGCCCAAGACAATACCTCCAATAAAATACAGGGCCAGCAAACCCTCAACCCAGGTAAGAATCCCCACGCGGTAGCGCAAATAGATATTACCCTGCCACGTATCAGTCTTTTGGCGAACATTAAACTTAGGCGTGCGCACAAAAGGAGTTTTCCGGCCTATATAACCCTCAATCACAGCGAGTGCATTATGTAGGGAAAAGCCCATGGATATAGCCAAAAAGAGCAGAAAACGCTTGATAAAATGGAAAATACGGAAAGGTCGTTTTTTCTCTTCCAAAGAATAAGAGTTCCAATAATAATAGGAGAGAAAGAGCATACTAACCAAAAAAACCGAACCGTACTGAAAAAGCAGGCGGTACTCGGGAAAGCTGTTCTTGATCCACAAAATAGGGATACTTAAAAGAGAAATAGCCGCTACGCAAACAAATACAAAACTATTCATCAAGTGAAAAATAGCGTGCAATTTAGTACCTAGGTCTAATCCACGGGCTCTAAGCACCCGGCCTAGATTTTTGCGGGTGCATTCGGCTGCGCCTTTGGTCCAACGAAATTGCTGGGTCTTCATAGCATTTACGGCCACCGGCAGTTCAGCAGGAGTGCCCACTTCCATCAGGTACTTAAACTTCCAACCTTTGAGCTGGGCCCGGTAACTGAGGTCTAGGTCTTCGGTTAGGGTATCCGACTGCCAGCCCCCAGCTTCCTGAATGCAATCTTTTCGCCAAACGCCAGCTGTACCGTTAAAGTTAATAAAGTGATGCCCGTGATTACGACCCGTTTGCTCAATCGTAAAATGCGCGTCGAGCGCAAAAGCTTGCAGTTTGGTAAGCAAAGAATAGCCTTCGTTAAGATGCTCCCAGCGAGTCTGTACCACCCCAATTTCCGGATCTTGAAAATAAGGTATCGTTTTTTGCAAAAAGTCTGGGCGGGGGATAAAATCAGCATCAAAAATCGCGATATAATCTCCTTGAGCCAGGGCTGTACCATAGGCCAGGGCGCCGGCTTTAAAACCTTGGCGATTGTCGCGGCGTACGTGTTGGATAGCAAAACCTTCTTTTTGAAAATGAGCTACCTCGCGGGCAATGATATCTACGGTTGCATCATTGGAGTCGTCTAGAATTTGGATCTCAAGACGATCTTGGGGCCAATCAAAGGCCGCCACGGACCGAATAAGCCTCTCAACTACGTAAAGCTCATTGTAAATGGGCAGTTGAACCGTAACCATAGGTACAAAATCAGGGTTTCTTGAAAAATCAGGCCCTGAAGCCGCCTTTTTTTGATATTTCCGATAAAGCCATACCAGATGTAGCTGAATAAGACTATAGGAGAAGATAAATACAATAAAAAAACTGTATAAAATGATCAGTAAGAGTTCCATTACATACGTGGCCCAACCGGCCGGTGAAATTCATAAATTAAAGCTTGAAAGCAGATATATAAAACCTGCTTGTTTTCATGATGTATGGATTGGTGCTTACAAATATTTGAAAATTGTCCAAATAATCTTGTAACCCGCCATCAAAGTTCCTTTGACCGTGCCCGATACCTTGGATACACCAATGCGTTTACGGTACTTGACCGGAACTTCGGCTACTTTTAGTTTTTGTTTGGCAGCTTTGAGCTGCATTTCTACTGTCCAGCCATAGGTTTTATCTTGCATATCCAACTCGATCAACTTTTGCATACGAATGGCCCGAAAAGGCCCCAAGTCGGTAAAGCGAGTCTTATAAAACCAACGGATCAAGGTAGTAGCTAGCCAATTACCAAATATCTGCTGAGGCATCATCGCCCCTTTTTCTCTTACTCCCAAAGCCCTAGAGCCAATCACCATGTCTACTCCATCTTCATAAATTGGCCGGGTCACGTCGGGCATTTGATCGGGATGGTCCGAATAGTCAGCATCCAAAAATACCACGATGTCTTGGGGCTCAGCCAGTCCTTTGACGTACTCGATGCCTTTGAGGCAGGCATATCCGTAACCTTGGCGTTTTTCCGACAAGACCGTGGCGCCCGCCTCTAAGGCTACCCGCCCGGTGGCATCCCGCGAATTATTGTCTACCAAGACGATTTCTTTAAGTCGATCCCGAGGAATATCCCGTATTACCTTCCCAACGGAAGCTTCTTCGTTATAAGCCGGGATAATCACCCATAGGGATGGAATATCCTGCATACCCAGATTGTTAACGGCGCGTAATTTAGCAAAATCTTGCTGTGAGGAGGGCTTTTTGTCCGGTTTTAACATACCTTTAAAAGACAGCTGACCGGCTTCGCCGGTCGGCACATATTCCTGTGAATTAGGCCGGATTGGCTATGCGGGCCCCATCATTGCCAATGAGAATAGGCTGGTCATTGATACGCCCTTCCTCCGGACCTACTTCCAATTGCAAAACTCCCCGGGGACATACCGCCGAGCAAATACCGCAACCTACACAAGAAGAACGCACGATATTTTGCCCTCGCTGGGCATACCAACGCACGTCAATTCCCATTTCGCAATAGGTAGAACAGTTACCACAAGAGATGCACTGACCGCCATTGGTGGTAATGCGGAAGCGGGATTTGAAGCGCTGTACCATGCCCAAATAAGCCGCCAAAGGACAGCCAAAGCGACACCACACCCGATTCCCCATGAAGGGATAAAATCCGGTTCCCACTACGCCGGCAAAACCTGCTCCAATCCAAAACCCATACGCTTTTTGGAGATAGTAAGTATCCAGCCCCAACAAGCGGGAGTGTCCACTAAAATAGGTGTACAAGGTCATCCCCGTCATGACCACGGCAAAGACCAACACCGCATGAATCGTCCAGCGCTCTACTTTCCAGGCTTTAAGCGATTTATCTGAGAGTTGGCGATAGGGATCTCCCAAAGTTTCGGCCAAGCCCCCACATCCGCACACCCAAGAACAATACCAGCGCTTGCCAAAAAAGTACGTGAAAATGGGCACACCCAGGATGATAAGCGCCACCCCCCACACCAACATAAAGGTACCCACGGCCCCAGCCTGTTGGAACTGATCCAGCTGATAGCCAAAAAAGAAGTCATAATCCAGGGGCCAGATGTTTTTTAAATCCATGTAGGGCTGGTTTAAGCGGACTAATATTTCCGGAATGATAAAAGCAAAGGCCGTTTGGAAAAACATCACGGAAGCCGTACGGAAAATTTGGTAGGAACTGTGACGGTACTTACTAAACATCCGAATACCCATTACAAAAATGCACGTTGTATACAAAAAGCCGTACAAAAACCATTGACTGGCCGGATTGCCACTCAAAGCCATACTCACCGGATCTACCATCAAGACCCAGTTGGTCAAGTATTCAGGATAAAAATACAAGGCAATGTAAAATAAGACCAAGAAGATCCCCACACCAATGCCCACATAGCCGCGGTTGTTTACCCCACTTTGAAAGATATGATTATTTTTGATACCCGGAGTACCTTCCAAAAAGAGAGGCACTATGTAGAAAAAAGCTCCGAGAATACACAAAACAAGGGTCAAATAAAACAACCAAGTCACATTGGCCGGAAAAAAGCCCGTACTTGCCGCCTTGGTCATACTAAAAAGCAAGGCCTTCTTCTCAGCGTTTCCAAAGCCTTTGGCGTATTCAATGGAATTATTGATACTTTGGGTCGACTCACTCAGTTGCTTCTCAAGGGCCCTAGCATCGTAGTCCCGTTCGTGCATCCAACCCGTATAGTCCTTAAAAGATTTGTTTTTAAAGTTGATCAAGTCATCCTCACCTTCAGGAAAAGCGGTATCGATTGTCTCGATAGTGTATTTTCCATCGGTATTGAGGCCCACTAGCTTTTTAACATCCTCCTCGGTAATGGAGAAACGTTCTTTGATACTCGTATTGGTTTCGGTCAAAGCCAAAGAAAGGGCTCCCACAAAAGCAAATTGGTTGGGATAGGCTTTACCCAACAAGCCTTGGGCCTCTTCTCGAAAAGCCTCTTGTTTTTCGGCGGCAATTTGCTCTTGTATAAGGGTATCGCTTAGTTGGAAGTTGCTCAAGGTAAGACTGGCTAAAAATACCAACATACCCAAGACAAACATTCCCACCCCAAGTTTTTGAATCAATTTCATACAGACAATTTTTTAAATGAGTATTTTAATTAGGTATATACCGGTACGCTAAGCCATCAAACGGGCCCAGAGTCCTTTTTTAGATTTGATTTTAAGCTGCTTACCTGTTTCTTTATTGTAAGCCGCTATAATTTCTCCCTCATATTGCTTGAAAAACTCCGGGTCAAAATTGGCCCGGGGCAGCATTTCCATGGCTCGATCTATGGTAATTTCATTCTTAAACCAAGTATCCCAAACATCGTGTCGCTGGCGGATACCAAACACATTGATACCCAACACCCTTCCGTCATTTTCGGCATAATTGATTCGCAAGCACTTCTTCCCATCGCTAGACTCCCAGTAGAAAGTCGCCTCGCCTTCTCTCAGATTATTAAAAACCCAGCCATAAGTTTGATACTCAATATCAAAAAACTTAGCCGAGTTGAACCAAATACCCGGATTGTATTCCGTTTTCTTTTGGCAGATGCTTTGAGCAAGCGTTTCGCCCATCATACGTCCTGTGTACCATACTTGCTCGAGGGGGCGGCGATTGGGTAGGGGATTCCGTCTTTCGGCGCAGTCTCCAATGGCGTAGACATTGGGTAGGTTGGTTTGCAAGTATTCATCAACCAAAATGCCCCGATTGGTTTCCAAGGCAGTTTCTTTTAGAAAAGCAATATTAGGGCGCACCCCGGCGGTAAGCCCTACAAATTGGCAAGCGATTTCTTCTCCGGTATTGGTAATCACCGCCCGGGCTTTGCCACTACCATCATCTACAATTTCTTTAAGTTCAGTGCTGAGGCGAAGGTCAACGTGGTGCTCGCGCATATGCCGACTCACCAATTCACCTTCTTCTTTTGGTAAAACGTTCCCCCAAAACCGGTCTTCGCGCACCAAAAAGGTCACGTCTATGCCCCGGGTCATAAACATTTCGGCCATTTCTACCCCAATCAATCCTCCACCCACAATCACGGCCCTTTGGCAATTGGCCGAATGTTTTTCCATATATTCCAGGTCTTGATAACTATACAGACCACCTACTCCTTCCAAATCTTGCCCAGGCCAGCCAAACCTATTATAGGTAGAGCCCACCGCTAAGACCAACTCATCGTAGGGCATATCGGGCTTGTCTTTTAGTTGTAGCGATTTCGCTTCTGCGTTGATGCCGGTCACTTCGGCCCGAAGCAATTCGATTTTGTTTTTCTCCCAAAAACTGTCCTCGAAAGGCTTGGTGTTCTCGTAGGTCATATGCCCCATATAGATATACATCAGGGCGGTGCGGGAGAAAAAATGATCGGTTTCTTTGGAAATCACAGTAATCCGGTGATGGCTCAACTTGCGAATATGACGAGCCGCCGAGATACCAGAAATACCGTTTCCGATAATAAGGATGTGCTTCATGGGTAAGAAATTTTAGGCAAATGAACAGAATAAGACTGGTAAAGGATGTCAAATAACTGACATTAGGTCAAAATTAAAAAATAGGCTCTCCTAGCGATTGGGTGGGATAAGTTTACGCAAAGTTTAAGAGCTTGTCAAGGATTTTCGGTCTGGACAGAAACCTTTTTCCCAGAAATTCCTTTTCCAATTACATATAGCCATATAAAATTTAATTGGAGGTCTTATGCCCAAGTCTTACCAGATACTTTTTTTCGTCCTGCCCCTCGCTTGGACTTTGCAATGCTGTGTAGAGGAAAGTAGGGGTTACCAATTGCCCCCCGAAGAAGCCCAGAGAGAAGAAAAAGTTCATAAGATCACCGGCCTGAGCGTCGTCGGGCCTCCTCGAGCGGTAGGGGACAGCAGTTTTCGGGTCATTGCCCAAACGGGTAGCCAGTGGATAAGCCTTATGCCCTATGCCTTCTGTCGCAAAGATTCGCAAAAAGTTTGGCACAACCACGAGCGCCAATGGTGGGGCGAAAAACCCGAAGGCGTCTTGACTTGTATCCGCTTAGCCCGCGAGCAGAACCTAAAAATTATGCTCAAACCCCACCTTTGGATCGGCTGGGGAGGCTTCACGGGCGATTTTGGTTTTGAGAAAGAGGAAGACTGGACCCTGTGGGAAGAAGAATTTGCCGAATATATACTGGGCTACGCGCGCATGGCCGATTCTATGGAAGTCGAGCTGTTTTGTATCGGTACCGAAATGAAGCGCTCCGTGGTCAACCGCCCTCACTTTTGGAAAAAATTAATTGCCGACATTCGGGCCAACTACTCGGGCAAGATTACCTATGCGGCCAATTGGGACAGCTATCCCCTCTTTCCTTATTGGGAATCCCTGGACTATATCGGGATTGATGCCTATTTCCCCCTGAGTGAGGCCCAAACTCCCAGCCTAAAAGAACTCAAAAAAGCCTGGAAACCCCTTTTGACAAAACTAGAAAAATTTAGCGCAGACAAAGGTAAACCTATGCTCTTTACCGAGTACGGCTACCGTAGCGTTGACTACACCGCCCGCCGCCCTTGGGAAAGTTCCCGCGATCCCGTTCCCATCAATTTGCAAGGCCAAAAACAAGCCCTTGAGGCCCTTTTTGCCAGCTGTATGCCCCAAAAGTGGTTTGCGGGTGGCTTTTTATGGAAGTGGTACCCCAGGATCCGTCGTCCAGAACGCATCAAAGGGGGCTATACCCCTCAGGGCAAACCCGCCGAATCACTTTTAAAAGACTGGTACTCCCGCTATCAGGCAGATACCGATTAGGGGCTGCCCCCGGCGAAGTACGTTTTTACCCTGATTCCCCTAAGTGCCGCCGGGGTCGGGCTTTCGCTACTCGCTGCCTCTCCCCGCCGGGCACTTAGGAGCTCAAACAGGCCGCTCTATCCCTCAGCCATTTGAGAAGAGAGAGCCAAGAAGCGAGAAGAGGGATTTTTGGAAAAGTGAAACGAAAAACGGGAGGCGGAACCTATTCTGTATACAAGCATAACTGGGCACTATCTCCTACCGGAGCGCTTCCGTATCGGGTTCGGGGAGAGCCCATACTACATTTCTTAGTATCTTCTTAGAAACTGTTTAAGTTTATTTTTTGTCGGCGAAAAGGGCCAGTTTTGGGTTCTGATGAGATCAACACGGAGCGCATAGCAGCGCTATGGGCGATGAATTTGATGAAATCAGGTTCCCGTATTTCTATTTTAAAATGGCCCTTTGCAGCCCATACAATTAAATTTAAACAGTTTCTTAATATTTACATAACACGACTCCCAGAGGACTTGGCTATTTTTGCCCTTGAAGCATTAAAACAAAGCGTTTATGTCTCTATCTATCTTAGCCAAACGGTTTTTGCCCCTATTTTTTTTAGGATTGGTTTTATTCCTGGGGTCTTGTGATGAATTTCCTTGGAAACCCATAGGAAATCCCGGAAACCCCGGAGGAGGGGAAGAAGCCGATACCTTGGCTCCGGGTGAATTAGAGTTTTTGGATAGCCTGACAATGGAGCGTATTGTAAAGATCAATATCGAGATAGCCGATGACCCTATTGAGAGAAGCCGAGGTTTGAGCTTTCGGGATTCCCTGGCCCAGGATTCGGGGATGTTGTTTTGTTTTGAGCAGCCAGACTTTCAGACTTTTACCATGTTGAGCACTTTTTTCTCATTAGACATCCTCTTTGTAGACGAGAACAAGAAGATTGTCAACATAGCTAAAAATACCATTCCCGATTCATTTGATTTGATTCCTTCGGTATTTCCTGTTTTGTATGTAGTAGAAGTAAATGGAGGCTTCAGTGACGAAAATGGAATCGAAGTGGGTGATTTGATTGAGTTTAAGAAATAGCCTAGCTCTCTTTTGTACAAAAAGCTGATCCTTCGTCCAAGCTTGGGGAGGAAGGATTTGCTTTTTTGGCTACAGTAGGTCAACTTCAAGCTCTCTTTTCTCGCTTCTCGGCTCTCTCCTCTGATTTGGCTTAGGGATGGAGCGGCCTGTTTGAGCCCGCCGCGGGTAGTGGGTAGGCCGGCGAGTAGCGAGAGCCCGGCCCGCGCCGGTACTCATGGGATGTAAGCCACCAATCTTGATGGCGCGGGCAAGCCCCAAGGCTTTAAGATTCCTCCGGACGGGGCAATTCGGCTCTTCTACTTCCCTCGGGGGCCTTGTAGTCGGCTTCCTCCTCCGCATCTATAAATTGGAAGTTTTCCAGCTGGGCTTCGCCAATCTGCTTTCCGAGGCCGCTTTCCTCTTTCCATTCCCAGAAGGTCCACCGGCTGGCGAGAGGGATGCCTTCTACTTCTTGGTAATTTTCGTACCGGATCAAGTGGGGGTCGGCATTGGCTTCTTCTAAGGTTTTGCCAAACGTAACGATGTAGGCCAAGGCCTCTAATTGCTGGGTGGCAGGGTCCCGAAAGAGAATATACCAGTCCTCAGGTGTGTCGCCCACCGCTTGGGTAAAAATCATTTTGGCCGCCTCATAAGATTGCTCATTTAAGTTGAGATTAGCAAGAGGTTCTAATTTAGCTCCGGGATCTTTCAGTTTGTAAGGAGCGGCCAAAAAGTAAGGCCAAGTGAGTACATCAAAACGGGCCCTCGCTCCGGGGTATTCGGCCGAATCGGGATAGACAAAAGCGTCTTGGCCATCAAAATAAAGGCTTACTCCGTTTTCCAGCTCTAATTTACTCATGCCGGCATGGGTTCGCATCGTTAATTTGCCCTTCGTGCGAAGCTTATCATTAAAATACAGGGTAAAATCACAGCTAAGGCTAGCGTGGCTATACCAATCATGTTTCTTATGCTTTTGCTCAATAAGGCCCGCAAAGGAGCTATCGACCGGAGTTGTAGGGGTTTCCTCCGTATTGGCCAAGGCTTCGGTTTGGGAGTCTTGAGAGCTTGGGGCACAAGAAACGATACATAAAAAGTAGGACAAACAGGTCCATAAGAGTAAAGTACGGATCATGGATTTAAGATTTAAATTGTGGAAATTTCTCGAGATCTTCTAGTTGGTCAATATCGCTTAGTTCTTCCAGCAAGGAATAGCTTTGTTGTTTTTGTACTAGATCTTGTAAGGTGAGGGAGCGGACCTGGGAGCTACTCCAAGGTTTGTTGGCGAAGATTTGGGGGACAATTTGCTTTAAACCTAGTAAGTAATATCCGCCATCTTGAGCGGGACCTATGGCAAAATTATGGGTATCGAGTGCCGTTTCGGCGGCTAAAAGGTGCTGGGTTTGTAGTTGCGGGCAATCGCTTCCGATGATGATGGCTTTCTCGTGGCCGCGGCTTAATACTTCTTGAAAGGCCCTTTGCATACGATCTCCCAGGTCGCTCCCTTCTTGGATCAGTTTTATAAATTGATGGGGAGGCCACTCATCTTGCTCAGGGACGTATTTGGAATAAAACAGGTATCGTTGGAAGGGGATTTCTTGTACTACTTCCCGAGTATGTTGTAATAATTTGTGATACACGGCTAAGGCAGCCGGCTGACCTATTTTGGCGGCAAGCCGGGTTTTTACCTGTCCTAGCTCTGGATTTTTAATAAAAATAAGTAAAGCCGTTGGTAGTTTTTCAGGCATAGGATATAGGATTTTTTGAATTTTTGTTAATTGTTCTAAAAGAGTCTAAAAAATGGAAACATTTGGACATAAACCCTTCCTTTGGGTTTGGGATTTACACAAAGGTTTCGGAGGTTTGCCGCTAGAAGTTTGAAGTTATGGCATTTGCCAAAGAAGAAAAAGTAAATGCGGCCGTGTAGTTTGTTAAAAGTGCAGCGATTTACCAAGTAGAGAAAAAAATCTCATACTGGGAATTTAGTAGGGATTACATTACAAAGTAAGAAAAAATACGAAAACGGTCTTTTTTAGGAGAAAAGCCTATTTTTAAGAATAAAGTTCTATGAAAAATAGTATTTGAGCCCAAATAAAAGGAGGGCTAATTTGCTTTGAGAGTGTTTTTTCATATTGGATTGGTTGTTGCTAAATGAGAAAGGAGTCTGAAAATCATAGTTTTCGGATAAATTTTGCCAAAAAGATAAAAATAAGCCTCGGATTTCGTCTTAAACCGGGAAATTCTCGTTTAAAAGGTGTCTGTGTAGGGCTTTGCTTAATAAAGTAAGTATCTAGACCAACTTAATTTATGAATCGAGTTAACTTTCTCCTCCTCATAGGGCTGGTATGTTCCCTCAACGCCTGTATTTCCAATAAGAAACTTCGATATTTTCAAGATCTCGATACGTTTACTCCCCAAACGATTGTAACTCAGCCAGATGAGTACATCATTAAGGAGCGGGACATTTTATCCATTCGGGTAATTAGTACCAGTGAAGAAGCGGCAAACCCTTTTAATATACAGCAAGCTGGAGCACAGGTGGGGCTGGGTAATGCAGAAGCGGCCCAATATATCAATGGATATACCGTAGATAAGGAAGGGAATATCTACATCCCCGGCGGGATTGGGACGATCCGGGTTCAAGGCTTGACCTTAGATGAAACTAAGGACCGTATTGCTGAGGAGGTAAGTAAATTTCTGAAAGATGCCTCGGTATTGGTACGCTTGGTTAACTTCCGAGTGGCTATTTTAGGGGAAGTATTGCGTCCGGGAAGTTATACGGTATTTAATGAACGGCTTACGCTCCTTCAAGGGCTTTCATTGGCCGGGGATATGGCCGAACTGGCCAATAGAAAATCTATACGGCTTTTAAGAGAAGATGGGGATGAGGTAAAAGTAGTTAAATTAGACCTGACAGACCGAAGGGTGATAATGAGTGAATATTTTTACCTAAAGCCTAATGATGTGGTGATTGTAGATCCCTTGAAGGCTCGGAGCCGTCGAAGTAATTTACCCTTATTGGGTACCTTGTTTAGTGCATTATCCACAACGGTATTACTCATCAATTTTATCAACGATTAAGGGAAGACTTATGAGTAAGATATTTGAAAACGATAAAATCCATTTAGGCTTACTGCTTTTTAAAGTACGCCAGAAATGGTACTTTTTTGCCTTAATCCTGCCGACTATTTTGGTTTTGAGCTTTTTTTATGCTCGTAGCCTGACCCGGGTCTATGGTTTTAAGTCTTCTATCATTATTAGTGCGACGCAGACCGGGTCGGACCGTCCGGATGTAGCGATAGATGCCACCCAAATCCGGGAAAAGAAAATCAACCGGGATGATGTAATCGGTATTTTGAAGTCATACGATATGGTACGTAAGACGACCGATCGCCTGAGTTTTGGGGTAAGTTATTATGTAGGGGATGAGCCTCGTAAGAATGAGCGCTACGGCAATTTCTTGTTTGAGGTAAAGCCTGATTCTAATTCCTCTCAAATGGTGGATGTCCCTATTTACATCCGGCCAATCTCAAACACCGATTTTGAATTGTGGATGAAGGCCGAAGATGTAAGGGTATACGATTACAATCTTCAGGAGATGTGGCCTTCTAAATTGGGTTCGGTGGAGTTTAAGCGAAAGGGTAAGTTTAACAAGCCCTTTAAGATGGAAAACTTAAACATTGTTGTAAAGTCGGAAAAAGATCTTACAAAATTTAAAGGGGTACCCTTTCACTTCACGATCAACAATCCTGATGGTATAGCCAAATCTTACCAAGGCAAACTCAAGGTAGAGCCGGTGGCCAAGGAATCCTTTATTTTAGAAATGCGTACCCAAGGTACAGTTTCTCAAAAAGAGATTGACTTCCTCAATAAAATGATGGATGTGATCATTGAAGAAGACTTGGATCAAAAGAATCAAAAGGGAAAACAGTCTCTGGAATTTATCAACAAGCAACTAGATATTGCGGAGCAGTCGCTGGCCCAGTCACAGCAAAGTGTGGAGTCTTTAGAATCGGGCCAAAGAATCATGAATATAGATGATATCTCCAAGCGGTCTACGGATGTGTTGTTTCGTTTGATGGAAGAGCGGAGCAACTTGCAGTTACGGTTGAACAGCTACCGCAGCATTATGACAAATTTACGGAGTAGCCCCAATTTGGATCAATCGATTGCTTTGAGTAACTACAATATTGGAGACAATCAGCTAAACACCATGGTTAATAGCCTCTCTAAGCTTATGCAAGATAAGGCAGAGCGTAGTATCTCCGAAACAGAAAATAGCCCGACTATTGTCCGTTTGAACAATCAAATCCAAGTTACCCGTAACAACCTAGAAGTATACTTGGACCAGAACATACAGACCTCTCAGAATAATCTCCTGAATATTAGCCAACGCATTGCTCAATTAGAAGCGCAAAGAACTCAATTACCCTTAGATAATAGCCGCTTAACCGAGTTAAGAAGAGATTTTGACTTCAATAAGCGTAAATACGAAGAACTTTTGGATAAGCGCAATGAGGCACGCTTGGCTTTGGCCACCAATGCCCCGGATATCCGGGTGGTGGAAAAGGCTAAGCAACAGGGGGTAACTCCCATCAAACCTAATACAAAGTTTATCTATATGGTTGCGTTCTTGCTGGGGCTTGGAATTCCCTTGGGTATCGTGGTAGTGCAAGACTTGTTTAATGATAAGGTGCAGAGCCGGGAAGACATACGCGAGGTAAGCCAGATCCCGGTCTTGGGTATGATTGCGGATGGAGGAAAGAAAATCAAACTGGTTTCCTTACAAAAACCTCGCTCGATGGTGAGCGAATCATTCCGGAACCTTCGGGTTAATATCGAGCAGGCGATCCAAAATAGTGGGGGAATGGGAAAACGTATTGGGATTACCTCTACTTTGGATGGAGAAGGTAAATCCTACGTTGCCGTCAATCTTGGGGTGAGCCTGGCCCGGGCCAAGCGTAAAGTGTGTTTGCTATCGGGCGACTTATACAAGGATCAGTTAAAAGATTATTTTGATTATCCGCCTCAAAGTGGTTTGTCTGACTATTTAGATGACCGCAAGACTTTAGAGGAGATTATACATCCCACTGGAGTGCCCAATTTGGATATTATCCCGGGAGGAACCATACCCGATAGCCCTCAAGAAATGATCATCCGGCCGGAAATGCAGCGTATTTTAGAAAACTTACGCTTACAGTATGACTATGTGATTATGGATGTGGCTCCGGTGGGCTTGGTATCAGACTATTTTGTTTTGAAGAACAATTTAGATTTAAGTTTGTACTTAGTACGTTACAACCGGACTTCCAAGAAGTTATTACAGGAAATTTCAGATTATTATGAGGCGGAGCGAGTGAAGGATATTTATGTGGTGTTGAATGGGGTTAAATTTGGATCTATGTATGAGTTTCAGTTTAAAACCGGAAAGCACGTATATTATCAAAGCTAGTTTCTCAAAACACGCTTATTTATTTGGAATAATAAAGGCAGTGGGCTTGCACGGAGTATTGGTGTATAGGGTGCATGTATTGTACTTTTTTGATAAAATGCTCAGGAAAGTGATTAATAATGAGGTAGGGTTCTTGGGTTAATCAAATATTCCGTAAATTCGAAACCTATGCCTATTTAGGAAAAAGGCTTTTATTATACTTGCCATAAAACTTGTCTTTTATAAGGCAAAAACGTTCTCCCAACCAGAAAATAGATGCCAGATTCAGCAATTATCAGCTATTTCTGATGAATAATGGCTATTGGATCAATACGGCAATTGGAACGAGTATTGGAAGTTCCTTATCACAATTAAACTCATATTATGGGGCAGAACCTGACCTCGCGAACTATTAGTGGGATAAGTTGGACGGTGATGGCTACAGCGGTTAAAGCCTTATCACAGTTTGTATATATCTACATTATGGCCCGATTTCTCACGCCAGCTGATTACGGTTTGGTGGCTATGGGAGAATTGGTACTGCGGTTTGCTACCTATTTTTCCCGCATGGGTATGGGAGAGACTCTTATACAGAAAAAGGAATTAAGTAAAGACGATATAAGTGCGGCCTTTTCTACAGGAATCATACTAGGGATTTTCTTCTATTCGCTGGTATTTATAATTGCTCCTTTTGCGGTTTACTTTTTTGATGATGATAATTTGACTTTGGTCTTGCGCATACAGGCCTTGGTTGTGCTGGTAAATGGATTTTTCATACCGGCCCAAGCTTTAATAAGAAGGGGCTTGCATTTTAAGTTTGCGGCCAAGCTCACTGTGTTTGCCGTGATTGTCTCCTACTTTGGGGTAGGGGTGACCATGGCCGTGTTAGGTTTCGGGTATTGGAGCTTGGTTTCGGCCAATATCGTTCAGTTGTTTATCATGGGATTGGGGAGTTACCTTTTCTCACCGCATAGCCTTCGCTTGACGTTTAAGTGGGAGCATTATAAGCCTTTGGTTTCGTATAGCACGAAAACTTCTGGAATCAGTTTTATGGAGTTTATCAGTCGTAATACGATCACGTTTATGACTGGTAATCTATTTGGAAAACAGATCTTAGGCTATTATGACCGGGCCAACCGGATTTCCCGTTTACCGGTACAGATGATGGTGAATAGTATCTCTGGGGTACTTTTTCCGGTATTTAGCCGTATTCAAGATGATATGAAGCGCTTGAGAAGTGCGTATGGGACAGCCATTGCGATGATGAGTTTTTTAATATTGCCCCTGACTATTGGGATGGCGATTATGGGAAAACCTATTGTGATGGTGCTGTTGGGTGAGCCTTTTAAGGACTCGATTGTGCTCTTACAAATTATTTCTCCTGCAGTGGCTTTGTTATTCTTATCCCATTTTGGGGGGGTGATTTGTAATTCTACCGCTCATCTAAAAGAAAAATTTTACATTCTGCTAACCTATATGGCCCTTTTGGTTGTACTAATCTATGTAAGCAGCCCTTATGGGGTGATTGGACTTACGGCTAGTATGTTGGTTTCGGAAAGTGTGATGCATGTGGGATACTTTTTACTGATGCGCCGCATTTTTAGCGCAAGTACAGGCAGTTTATTATCCGATTACGTGCCAGGGATTTTATCGGGATTGGTGACGGGCTTACTCATGTATGCGGTACGATTGATGGCTGAACAATTGGGGCTGGCCGATCAATTAATTTTGATTTTGGGAATATTTACGGGGGCCATAGGCTTGATGATATCCTTGTTTATTGGGCCGAGCCAACGCATACGAAAAGAAATAGTAGTAAAACTGGATAAGGTAGTGGGGAATAAGAAGCACAATTTTGTGTTTCAGTTTTTGAACCGGTTTTTGAGCGCTCTACGGTATTGATTAAAAGCGTGAGCCTAAGAGAGGGGGGGGACTTATTGGTCAAGCAAAAGGATAAAAATGGCAAGAATGGCTTAGGGATAGAGCGGCATGTTTGAGCTCGTGTAGGCCTTGCGGGGAAAGGCAGCGAGTAGCGAAAGCCCGGCCCGCGGGCAGTATTGGCCTATAAAGCCCAAAATGGGATGAGCGGGCAAGCTCCTAATTGAGCAAAAACAGGGGGATAATAATTTCGAAAAGATCATAGCTGGATAAAAAACGTAATAAATAAGAACTTAACGAAGCTTGGATTAACCCTTAAGATTATGAATCAGGATAGACCATTCCGATTGCTCCATTTACCCAATGAGGAGGTATTGGATAATAAGAAAAAGCAAATTGGGGCTCGTAAAGCCTTCCAAAAAATGCTTGACGATGGCGAATTGTCGGGACTTCACACGTATTCTTTTTTGTATGAATCCAGTCAACTGGAAGGAGGCTATGAAGCCGCTTGTGTTAAGATCCTGGAAGAAGCCCGGGAATTTAAGCCGGACGTAATCTTTTGGCAGCACATTGATATATTTAAGATTTCCCAAGATTTTTTGTTGGAGCTAAAAAATATTTCTTCTAAGCCCAAACTCATTTACCACGAGGCTGATCCATACGGGAGGTATTTTAAGACTTTCAGTGAGCCTATGAAAGTGATGGTGAAAGAGGCAGATATGGTTTTCTTGGTAGGATTGGGGATTTTTGCCCAATTGATGATGGAACATGGAGCGAAGCGTGTGTATTATGCTCCGCACAATTTTGATAATATTCGTTCGGGGACTCCTTGGGAGCCCACTTTAAAGCGAGAAGAAGACTTGGTGATGATTGCCAATTTGGGGAATACCCGGGTGCCTGGGCGCTATTTTCCTGGGGGCAAAAGAAGAAAGCTATTAGCCAAGAAATTATCGGAGCGCTTTGGGAGACGCTTTGCTTTGTTTGGTAGAGGTTGGGATGATTTGGAAGCATCCCGCGGGATGTTGCCTTTTGATATGCAGGAGGAGACGATCCGTTCGGCCCGGATTAGTATTAACTGGGACCACTTTGATACGGTTCCTTATTACTTTTCTAACCGCTTGCCAATTTCCTTAGCGGCCGGGGTGCCTCATATCACGTGTTACCATCCTGGTTATGAGCACGTTTTTAAGGATTGTCCCGGAGGTTTATATGCAGTAAAAACTATTGACGAAGCCGTGGAAACGGCCCAGTATTTATTGAGCTTGCCAGATGAGTATCTCATTGAAGAAGGAAGAAAGGGACGGGAATTTGTTTTTGAGCATTTGGAAGCGAATACGGTCTACCGGAATATTATGCGGAAGGTACAACAGGTTATGTTTGCCTAAATACTAGTTATAAAAAGAAATACCGAATATGAAAATTGGTGTAGCTGGGCCTTTTGCCATTGACTCCCTCAAAGATTACTTACATATAGAGGATGAAGCGCATCTAAAATTGGGTGCCCGGGCCACCTCTGTCAATGGAATTATGAGAGGGCTTCTTAACCAGGGGGCTCAAGTATATGCCTATACCTTGGATGGGCGGGTGAAAGAACCAATTACAATTAAGGGTGATAACCTGACTATCCGCATTGCCCACGCTCGGGGAAGAGCTTGGAGAAGGGTTTCAGACTTTTTTGCTTACGAAGCAAATGAGGTACAGAAACTTATTGCCATGGATGATGTGGATATTGTTCATGCGCATTGGAGTTATGAATATGCGGTGGGGGCTATCAAATCAGGGCTGCCTCACTTGATAACTTTCCGGGATGCCAGTTGGGAAATATTAAAAATCCATAGGGATATGTACCGAGTGGTCCGATGGATGATTGATTTGTGGGTAAAACGAAATGGACAACATTTTAATGTAAACTCACCCTATTTACAAAAAAAGCTGGCATCTATGAAGAAGGAACTGCCGATTGTTCCGAACCCGGTTGATGACCAGTTTAT
The DNA here is from genome assembly GCA_963922455.1 of uncultured Microscillaceae bacterium. Classification (GTDB taxonomy): domain Bacteria; phylum Bacteroidota; class Bacteroidia; order Cytophagales; family Microscillaceae; genus CAWUIO01. The sequence goes on along the minus strand of CAWUIO010000037.1, from coordinate 20,990 downwards.
AGCGAATACCATGCAGAGCAAAAGCCATCCTAAAGGGAAGGTGAAGGTAATCGCTTTACTAACAGGATGGATTAAAAGAAAAAACCCGATACCGGCTTTGCATGCCTTTCAGATGTTACGGCAAGCCTACGGAGACAAGGTCGAGTTTCATTTATTTGGCCCAGGATATTCTGAGCATGAACCCGGTTACTTGTGGGCTCAGGAAAATAATTTATTGGATGGGGTGTTTTTTAGGGGGACTATGGCCCATTCCCAAATCATGGCCGGGTTGGGGGATTATGACATATTACTCCATCCGGCGATTGAAGAATCTTTTGGGATGCCCTTAATTGAAGGTTTGTGTTGTGGGCTCCCAGTCATAGCCGGCCAGGATGCTGGGGCAGTTCCTTGGGTATTAAATTATGGGGAAAACGGCATATTGGTAGATGTAGAATCACCCCAAGCCATGTTTGAGGCCATGCAAAACCTGATTGAAGATGCAGGGCTCTATGAAAGGTTGAGCAACACCGGACTGGATTATGTGCGCGATCATTTTACAACCGAAAAGGTTGCCGAAAAATACATAGAGCTTTACGATAAGATTTTAGCCAAGGATGCATCCAGGGTCAAAATGAAAAAGAATTTCTTGTTATAATTACAAGTGTTGTAAATAAAGGTTGTTTATAAATAGAAGAATACGATATGCGGATCAGCATTAGATTTGTATACACGATTGTTTTTTTTGCCATCATCGCTACGGATACCGAGTTTATTCAGATGGGTATTGTTGTGGATAAGATTGTTATATCCTTGGGTATGGCTACTTCAATCTTATTCTACGATAAGCTAACGCCCTTTTTGCGCTGGTGGTTTTTTGTCTTGATTGCGTATTCTTTTTTCTCGATAATGGAATCGTATTACTATTATCGGACCTTTTTTATGTACATGCACGTGTTTTCAAAGTTCATGGTGTATTACTTGGCCTTTTGGGTGTATGGATTTTATAAGCGGTTTGACCGAATTACCATTGAAGACATAGTGCTTATTATATGCGTGTCCTTTTTTATTGCGGCGGCTACGGTCAACCGCGGGGCATTTAGTATTGCTGCGTTTTCTATAAATCAACGTATGTTTGCTTCCTCATCGGTTTTGACCTTGGTCATTCCTGTACTCTACTTTTTCAATAAATATTTTGCTACCCGCAAGATCTTTTTTTTAGGAGCCTTACTGGTCATTTTAGCCTTTATCTTGTTCTTACAGCACCGTACCGTGTGGGTGACAACGGCTTTGGCCCTACTTATCAACTTTGTATTTATGAGTAAGGCCCGAGTGAAAGTGGATGGTTTCAGCCTGATTCCGATAGTTATTATTGGGGTGTTTATGAGTATGACGGTGACCGTTTACATTTTATCAGACAGGGAGATCATGGAGCGGATTTCGCATAGTGTTGAGCAAATTGCTAACCCTTTTGGGGATGATAAAGATGATGAAGGAAGTACTACCGAATGGCGGTATATGCAATGGACTTCCTACTGGCCTTTTGTGGAACAAAACTTCCTGTTTGGCATGCGTTTGAAAGGCTTTGAGCTCCCGGTTCAATTTTATAACCATAATGGAGTTCAGGCATTTGAGGATGGGTCAGGGCACCATTTCCATAGTTATTACATGGACCGGTTGTTTTATCAAGGAATACTTTCTTTTATATTGTTTATGCTGCCAGCCTATGGATATTTATTTTATCACTTTTTTAGTAAAAAGGAATTATCTATCGAACAACTAGTATTATTCTGTTTTTGTGTAGCCTGTATATTTTATGGTTTTTCCTACATAAATCCGTTCTATTATTTTGGTATTATGGGCTACAGTTTATTAAAAATGGAACAAGATTATACCTATACTGAAAATTAAATAAGGGAATTTCATGAAAGAAGGATTGATTTATATCGTTATTCCTGTATTTAACCGAAAACACTTTACCAAAGACTGCCTACTATCTTTGCGCAAGCAAACCTATCAAAATTATAAGGCAGTTGTGGTAGATGATGGCTCGACAGATGGAACTCCGGAAATGCTTCGGGATGAGTTTCCTGAGACTTTGGTCATAACTGGTGATGGGAATTTATGGTGGACAGCAGCTACCAATCTGGGTATTTATAAGGCTCAAGAAGACGGCGCTGAATTTGTCTTAACTTTGAATAATGATACAGTCGCCACCGAAGATTATCTCGAAAAGATGATATATTGGGCCCGAAAGAAACCGAACGCTCTTTTAGGCTCATTTGCATTAGACTTTAATAGTAAAAAAGCCGTCTACGGAGGAGCCAACTTAAATTGGCTAAGCAATAAAACTCGTGAAATTCTACCGGGTTTACATTCTGAGGAGCAAACCGGTTTGCACCGCGTAAATCACTTTCCGGGACGGGGCTTGTTGATACCCATTTCTGTTATAGAAAAGATCGGCCCATTTGACGAAAAAGTTTTTCCTCATTACTATGCCGATTACGACTATACCTTTATGGCCCATCGGAAAGGCTATGAAGTATACTGTAATCACGATGCCAAGCTTTATATCTTCCCAGAAGCGAGTGGGGATCATCAAACTCGCACAAAGAAGAGCTTAAAGAAATATTATAATCACTTATTTGGTATAAAAGGCGGGGGCAACCTCAGAAATTATACAAAATTTGTTTTCAGAAATTGTCCAGGGGTATATATGCCCTTTGCATTATTGGATGGTTACACTCGACGTATCTTTGGATACTTAATTAAATAAGCCAGCGGCAAAGGGGCCCATATGAAAGTATTGATTTCTGCTTATGCATGCAATCCCCAAAAGGGGGGAGAGGACTCAAACGGTTGGAATTTGGCATACCAAGTGGCTAAATCGGGCCATGAGGTCTGGTGCCTTACGGCCAGTTTTAGTCGGGAAAATATTTTGCAAAAAATTGAGCAGGTCAACTTACCCAATTTGAAGTTCATTTATGTAGATGTACCCAGATGGGTACACCGCATGTACTACTATCAAGTGGGGGTCTATTACCACTATTTAGTTTGGCAGAACCGTGCCTACAAAATAGCCAAAGAGCTACATCAAGAGCATACCTTTGATATTGTTCATCATATTACTTTAGCTTCTCCACAACTTGGTACGGGCCTATGGAAATTACCCATACCTTTTATGTATGGCCCCCTGGGGGGAGGACAATTTCCCCCTCGGCCCTTTAAGCGCTTCTTCTATAATTGGTGGCGAATGGAGATTCTCAGGTATTGGACAAGTCATTTTATGCTAAAATTTCACAAAAATACCTACAAGGCGATTCAGAAATCTGAGTTGATCTATGTAACCAATGATGAAACTAACCAATTAATAAGAAAGCACGGGGGGGAACAAGTAGAATACTTTTTGGATACAAGTTTGCCAGAAGAATTCTTTCCCAATTCATATCCGGAACGAGAACCTCAGAAAAAGCTCAAAATTCTATGGGTGGGGCGACTCTTTGCCCGCAAAGGCTTGCCCTTGGTATTGGAGGCCTTAGGTAAGCTGGACCCCAGTATACCCTTTACGTTTACCATTGTTGGAGATGGGCCTATGCGTAATTTTGTACCCAAATGGATCCGAGAAAATGGCTTGGAATCTAAAGTAGATTGGAGGGGGCGCCTCCCTTGGCAAGAGGTGAAAAAAGTGTATTTGAATCACGATATATTCATGTTTTGCAGTCTACGGGACTCATTCGGCTCCCAACTCCTTGAGGCCATGGCTTATGGCTTGCCTATTATTACTTTAAATCACCAAGGAGCCCGGGTGTTTGTTCCCGAAGAAGCCAGTATTAAAGTAGATGTTGTGGATGTGAATAAAACCCTTGAAGAATTGAAAGATGCCGTTACTTATATCCATCAGAACCCGGAGGAAAGGAGAAGGATGGGTAAAGCAGCTTATGATTTTGCCATTACTCAAACCTGGGCCCATAAAGTCCAAAAGGTTTTAAAAGCATATAAGGCACTTACTGAAAGTCAAAGTCAGGAAGAAAAGCTCGTTTGATGCTATTCTAGAATGCTTCTCGATAAAATGCGCGCAGTATGTCACACCTGGTTTCCATTGTTATGTCGGCTTATAATGCCGAAAAATACTTACCAAAAGCGCTTGATAGTATTATATCCCAATCCTACCCCCATTGGGAGTTAATAGCTATCGATGATGGATCCAAAGACAGCACCTTAGAAATTTTAAAATCCTATCAGGAGAAAGACAAGCGCATACAAATTGTCAGTAGAGAAAATAAAGGAATTCCCTACTCATTGAATGAAGGTATAGCATTAGCCCAAGGCGATTTAATTGCCCGCATGGATGCGGATGATATCATGCTGCCCAACCGCCTAGAAGAACAAGTAAGGTTTTTGGTGGACAATCCCGAAGTAAGCATGTCTAGTTGCCACGCCTACTATATCAATGGAAAAGACAAAGTCATAGGGGTGCAAAAGTATACAGGCTTTGACTCAGTAGAAGAATGTAAGGCAACTTTTGCCCAAAGAAAGATTGTACTCTGCAATCACCCGGGATTTATGGCTTATAAAAAAGCCTTTGTTGAAGTAGGGGGCTATAAAGACATACCCGCGGCAGAAGATCTTGACTTATTTACCCGAATGGTAGAAAAGGGGAATATCCTGGTCATACACCCTAAAATATTGCTCAAATATCGGATACACGGCTCATCGGCGGTAGCGAATACCAGTAAAAGCATGCTCAACCAGAAAATGAGCTCCTGGGTGATTCACTGTGCCGTTCTTCGTCAAAAAGGAGAGCCGGAGATTAGTTTTGAAGCCTACCTACAAAAACTAAAAGAAAAGCCTTTTCTCGTACGACTTGATCGTAATCGTCGAGACTACGCCTTTCATTTTTATAAAAATGCAACCCTCGATTATACCAGCAAAAATTATCCATCTTTCGTATGGAACATTAGTAGGGCCCTACTGCTGAACCCCGACGGGATTCTTAAAAAAGCCATAGGGATCTTTAAAAACAAGCTAAAAAAGGCCCAGTCTTAAGGGGTCTTTGGCTTTGTTGTTTTAGCCTTTGTTTTTCAAATGACGCTACTATGAATCAGCCCTTGGTTACGGTACTCCTTACGGCATACAATGCAGAAGCCTTCCTGGCCGAAGCTTTGGAAAGCATTATACAACAAACCTACCCGAATATGGAGATTTTGTTGGTAGATGACGGATCTACCGACAGCTCCTTAGCCATCATGCAGGAGTTTCAAGCCCGTGATTCTCGGATTCGTATCGATCAACACGAAAATATGGGGATCACCAAGTCCTCCAACCGAGCCCTCCAAATGGCCCAAGGCGACATAATCGTGCGCTTAGACGCCGATGATATTATGGTCCCAAATCGGGTTGAGGAACAAGTTAAATTTCTTTTAGAAAACCCCGAAGTTACGATGGTAAGCTCCGATTGCCTGGTGATCAATGATGAGGGCAAAACCGTTGGGACACAAATAATGCCCGGTTATGATACCATCGCCCATAGCCGTAAGATGGCCACGGCCCATAATACCGTAGTGGCCGCCCATACCGCCTTTGCGGCCTATAAGAAAAATATCTTAGATGTAGGTGGATACAACGAAAGTATACGATGCGTGGTAGATCAAGAACTCTTTACTCGCATGGTAGAGCAGGGTAACAACCTGATCATTCTCCGAAAATTTTTGGTAAAATACCGTATTTACCGCGGCTCAGTAGTCGGAAAAAATTCCAAAAACTTCCTTTTACAAAGAACTGAGTCCTTTGTGAGGGAGTGTATGATGTGCCGTCGTTTAGGGAAACCTGAGCCTAGCTACGACGATTTTATGGAAAGCCTGGAAAAACAGCCTTTTTTAAAGAAAATGCAAAGGTATCGCAAGTACTATGCGCATTATTATTACCGTAGTGCCTTACAATATATCGGCATGAAAGATTATCCACGGATAGTCTATTCGGTATTCTTGGCCATTTTCTTCGCACCCTATGGCATGAGCCGTAAAATCTATCGCCAAATCAAACGAAAATACGCCGCCAGTTAACCCTAATTAATCCAAAAACATAATGAAAAACGCATTGGCCCCGGTTTGTTTATTTACTTACAAACGATTGGAAGAAACCCGGCTTACTTTAGAAGCCCTTAAAGCTAATCGCTTGGCCGAGCAAACGGCACTCTACATTTTTTCGGATGGCCCTCGGAAAGCCCAAGACGAAGCAGATATCCAAAAAGTAAGGGAGCTCATAGAAAAAGTAGAGGGTTTTGCCTCCGTGGAACTTGTACTCAAGGAAAAAAACACAGGCTTGGCCCGGTCTATCATAGGAGGCGTAAGCCAAGTACTCGCCCAACACAAACGAGTGATTGTCCTGGAAGATGACATCAAAACTTCTCCCAACTTTCTCGAGTACATGAACCAAGGCCTGGACTTTTATGAGTCCAATCCTCAGGTACATTCCATAGCCGGGTATATATTTCCCCTAAAAACCCCGCAAAACTATCCCTACGATGTGTTTTTTACCCCCCGCAGTTCCTCCTGGGGCTGGGCAAGCTGGATAGACCGTTGGGAAGATGTTGATTGGGAGGTGAAGACCTACGAATCATTCCGAAACAACTCCAAGCAAGTACAAGCCTTCAACCAAGGGGGGAGTGACTTGAGTGGTATGCTCCAAAAACAAATGGAAGGTAAAATTGACTCCTGGGCCATTCGATGGGCCTATCATCAGTTTCGTACCCAGCAGCTTACGGCCTATCCCTGCCTCTCCAAAGTAGAAAACATTGGCTTCAGTCAAGCGGCCAGTAATACCCGTTTTTACAACCGTTTTGCTACAACTCTTGACTCCGGAGAGCAAAAAACTTTCAAATTTCCCGAAGAGGTCAAGCTTGACCCCCAATTTATGCGGCCATTTAAGGACAAATACAGCCTTAGGGCCCGGGCCACTGGCCGACTAAAATATTATCTCGGATTTCGCTAAACACTCATTAAAATTTATGCTCATCCCATAATCTAAAAGTATGAAAATTTTACAAGTTCATAATTTTTACCAAAAAGCCGGCGGAGAAGACACCGTTTTCCGGGTAGAGAAGGAACTGCTGCTCCAAAAAGGGCACACCGTGGATGAATTATTATTCGATAACAAAGAAATAAACGAAGGCGCCCTAAGCAAAATCACCACTGGCCTAGGAAGCTTATATAGTTTTAAGAGCTATCGGCTCATTAAAGATAAAATCAGAGAATTTAATCCCGACGTCATCCACGTCCACAATTTCTTTCCCCTGGCTTCACCTTCCATATTTTATGCCGCCAGTCACGCGCAAGTGCCCATCGTGATGACCTTACACAATTTCCGGCTCATTTGTCCCACCGGATTGCTCTTTCACGATAATGAAATTTATGAAAAAAGCGTACATAAAATCATCCCCTGGGATGCCATCCGAAAAGGGGTCTACCGAAATTCCAAAATTCAAACAGCCGCCGTTGCCTTTACTACCGGACTCCATAAATTCCTGGGCACTTGGAAGGGCCACGTAGACCGCTTTATCTGTTTGACCGATTTTGCCAAACAAAAATTTATGGACTCTTCCTTAGGACTCAAAGAAGAGAAAATTGCCGTCAAACCCAATTTTATGGACGATTTAGGGGTAGGCAGCGAAAACCGCGAGGATTATTTAATAAACATTGGCCGCCTGAGCCCCGAAAAAGGGACCAGCGTCCTATTAGAATTGGCCCAGAAAAGCAAATACCGCATCAAAGTAATCGGTGATGGCCCGCTAAGGCCCGAAGTGGAAAAAGTACAGGCCGAACATCCCCACTTAGAGTATTTAGGGTATCGCGACAAAGCCTTTATTACCGAGCAGCTACAAAATGCCCGCGGCTTAGTCTTCCCCTCACTCTGTTATGAAGGCATGCCCATGACTATTTTGGAAGCCTTTTCTACAGCCACGCCCGTGGTGGCATCCCAACTAGGAGGCCCTTCTACCATGATAGAAAACGGGGTAAACGGATTATTCTTCCCACCCGGCGACGTCACGACGCTGATCCAGCAATTAGACAAGCTATATACCGATCAAGACCTGCACAAAAGCATCCAAAAGGAAGCCCGTAAAAGTTATGAGACGTATTACACCCAGGATATGAACTACGAGATGCTTAAAAAGATTTATGAGGAAGTAATAGAAGAAAAAAAGGGAGTTAAAGTAAATTAACTCCCTTTCTCAAGCTGAGTTGGGTACCCCTACCCAACTCAGCTTGCCTCTATGTAATGCCTCCTAGTTTTGGCTCGTCTCAGGCTGGGTGCTCGGTCGGCGGCCCAAGACCTTCTCCATCATCCAATAACGGAACACCAGCCACAAAAAAGTCGAGTTGGTAAACAAATAACGCTTCCATAAACGCTTAGGCTCCAACCACAAGCGATAGGTCCACTCCAATGAAAAGTCCCGGGCCCATTTAGGCAATCGCTTTTCCATGCCCACAAAAGTCAAAAAAGCCTGTCCTACGCCCAGCATACAAGCATCTACCCGGTCCATATGGGCTTCCATCCACTTTTCTTGCTTGGGGCAACCCAGCGATACAAACACAAAATCCGGGTTGGCTTCATGTATCCTTTGCACGGCCACAGCATCTTCCTCCGGGGTCAAAGCTCGGAAGGGAGGGGAGTCATATCCCGCAAATCGTACATTAGGGTAGTCTTTCGTAATCTTCTCCTTAATTTTCTCGAGTACATCTTCGGTAGAACCGTAAAAATAAACCGCCAAGCCTTTTTCATTGGCAATGTCCATCAAGGCCGGTACCACATCCATACCCGGTATACGGTCTTGCTTTTGCCCGTCAAACAGCTGCATATACAAAGATACCGGACGCCCGTCGGGGCAAGCAACATCGGCTTGGTTTAATACCTTATTAAATTGAGCATCCTTGTACGATTCTACCACCATATGTACATTGGCAAAGCACACATACGAGGATCTCTTTTGCTGGGACATGTCAACAATCTCGTTTACCACGTCCTCAAATTTACCCGAGCTAATCCAGGAGTTAATTACTTTCTTTTTCATAATAGTCTGCCTCTTTGGGACTTAGTACTAGCGTTTGGTAAGGGTATCTAAGCTAGAAAAGATAAACGCATCCCTAGCCAAGCTCATCTGCAACTATACAGAAATAATACCTAAATCTATCTTTTTTCGGGGCTTCCCCTCGCCGTTTAAAAGTATTGGCCAAAATGGGCATGTTTACCTGGCTCGGGTCGGGCTTGCCAGCAAAGCCGGAGCCTCCTCCCCGCATCCAGCGGCGGTCTCCGCCCTCCGGGTGGCATCCCTAAGCCTCATTTAGGGCATCTTGTTCCCAAATTGGGATATACCCCCAGATTGACCAAGCCCCATAAAGAAAAACGGGATTGTATATGCCTTAGCTATACAATCCCGTAAAATTTTGTGAAAAAGAGAACCTTAGTAAGCATTTTCTTCTCCAACTACCATATTGTAAGCAGTTAAGAAAATGATTTTGATATCAAACCACAAGCTCCACTTTTCCATATATTGAATATCCAATTCTACTCGCTTTTCCATCAAGTCAATCGTTTTGGTCTCGCCCCGGAATCCTTTAATTTGAGCATAACCCGTGATCCCAGGAGTTACAAAATGACGAAAGCTGTAATTATCAATATGCTGTGAGTAATACTCCAACTGCTTTACCATATTCGGGCGAGGGCCAACCACCGACATATCGCCAAGCAATACATTGATAAACTGAGGCAATTCGTCCAAACTGGTCTTACGGATAAATGCCCCTACTTTGGTGATACGGGAGTCATTTTTGGACGCCTGCTTTTCTCCATCATTATTCACGCGCATAGAGCGGAATTTGAAGCAGTTGAACAATTTATTTTTCTTACCAGGCCGCTTCTGTACAAAGAAGATTGGCCCCGGATCTTCCAGATAAATAGCCAAGGCAATAATCGGGAATACAAAGGGAACCAAGATGCTCAAAACGGCCAAAGAGAAGACAATATCAAAAGCCCGTTTTACGCCTTGGTTAAAACGAGAAGCCAAAGGCTCTTTACGCGACTTCATCACCGGGATAGAACCGTAATAATAGGCAGCATTTCGGCTAACCGACTTCGGACTGGCCGCAATCCGTAAATAGATAAAGTTTTTATCGGCAATGGCTTGCAATTGAGCCATCAATTCCGGCTTGGCTTCAGGATATGCGTAGTAGATTTCATCTACCTCGTTATTTTCGCAAAAAGCGGCAATCTCATCCAGGTTCCCGACTACATATTTCTCATACGGATTACCAGGTTGCGCTTGGTCAAAGAAACCAAGAAACTGATACCCTAAGGCATTGCCCGAAGTAAAATGCTTAAATAATTTCGTAGCGATAAGGCCACTGCCTACCACCATCACTTTTCGTGGCTGCGCAGGAGTCATCCAATTGACCAACTGAGAAAACAATTGAACCATACGAGGCAAGGCTCGTGTGCTTGAAGTTTGATTTTCTGGGGAAAGAGGTAGTTTGCTTACACGAGCTCCAGAAATTTGGTAGCTTGTTTTCATACTGTTTCTAGTTAATCCTTACGTTGTAGATCTTTCTAATGTATATGTAACCCTGACTAAAAATGTTACAATAGGTCACAATTATTTCCTGATAAAAATGACAAATTGCGGCCGAATAAATAAAAGTTAACTGAAATTGAATAATTTGAAGGTCGTTTTGCAGTATAAAATAATCAAACTTCCTTTGACTATTGAATACGGTACAAAGCTATACAAATGGCATTTATTTCAAAATATGCCCCTCGATTAAAACTTTTTTTTCTATAAAATTGTGCAGAATTATAATATTTGGGGAGATCTATTATACTTTTTTTAGAAAGCAGGCTTTGGGTAAAATTGTACTTCTCCTAGATTTAGGCCTCGAAGTTACAAGCTTGCAAAGCCTGATAAAATGTTCTAAATTGAGCGAAATTTCGCTTGTGAATTATTAGTTTATGAATATTCAGGAAAATTTAGCCAGTCATATCAAACAGGCATTTCAAAGCCTCTTCCAAATGGATATTTCGGAGGTGGCTTTACAACCTACCAAACCTCAATTTGAAGGAACGCATACCCTGGTTACCTTTCCCTACAGCAAAGCCACGGGAAAAAACCCCAGCGAAACGGCCCAGCTCATCGGGGAGTATCTCAAGGAAAACTCAGAGATTGTCCAAGATTTTAATGTGGTCAAAGGTTTCCTTAATTTGAGCATCACCGATGCGGTATGGTTAGAATCTTTTGAAGAAGCCCGGCAAGATACCAATTTTGGCCGCTTCCCGGCGGTCCAGCAAAAAGTAATGGTGGAGTTTTCTTCTCCCAATACCAATAAGCCCTTGCACTTAGGCCACCTAAGAAATATTCTCCTAGGGCACTCGGTTTCTTTGATCCTAGAAGCCAATGGCTATGAGGTAGTCAAGGCCAACCTGGTCAATGACCGGGGGATTCACATTTGCAAGTCTATGGTGGCTTATCGCACATTTGGCCAAGGGGTCACGCCCGAATCGGCCGGGATCAAGGGGGATCACCTGGCAGGCAAATATTATGTAGAATTTGACAAAGCGCTTAAAAAAGAAGCCGCCGCCCTGAGCGAATATCTAAGAGAGCTCCCCCTAGACTCACCCGACCGGGAAGCTATTTTAAAACCCCTGAAACCCGAAGACCGGGAGAAAGCAGAAAAAATCATCCAGAAACTGGGGGAGGAGCCGGAAGAAACGGCTGTCAAATCCTTGCAATCGGCATTGAGCAAACTGTTGCAAGACCATACCTCCCTGATGCAAGAAGCCCGGAGTTTACTAGAAAAATGGGAAGCCGCAGACCCCGAAATCATAGCCCTGTGGAAGCAAATGAATGGCTGGGTATACGAGGGCTTTGATGAGACCTATCAGAAAATCGGGGTGTCCTTTGACAAGATTTACTATGAGTCGCAAACCTACCTGCTGGGTAAAGATATTATTGAGGAAGGACTAGCCAAGGAGGTCTTCTACCGCAAGGACGATAGCTCCGTTTGGATTGATTTGACCACCGACAAACTGGATGAAAAGTTATTGCTCCGCTCCAACGGCACCTCCGTCTATATGACCCAAGACCTGGGCACCGCCGATTTGAAGTATCAAGATTATGAGGTAGACAAATCGGTGTATGTGGTAGGCAATGAGCAAGATTACCACTTCAAAGTACTCTTCAAAATCCTGGAAAAAATGGGGAGAAGCTACGCTCCTGGTTTATTCCATTTGTCCTACGGTATGGTAGACCTCCCCTCAGGGAAAATGAAGTCCCGGGAAGGGACTGTTGTAGATGCCGATGACCTGGTAGGCGATATGGTATGGATTGCCAAAGAGCGAACGGATGAGTTGGGCAAAACCGCCGATTTTAGGGAGGATGAGTTACAAGTACTCTACCGCATGATTGCCCTGGGTGCCTTAAAATATTTCTTATTGCGGGTAGACCCTAAAAAGCGCATGCTTTTTAATCCCGAAGAATCGGTAGACTTTAAAGGAGATGCCGGGCCGTTTATCCAGTTTAACCACGCTCGTATTTCGGCGATCCTCCGGACGGCCCAGGAAAAGGGATTGGATTGGAAAGCCGAAAATTACACCGATTATACCACATTGAAACCCGAAGAGGGGAAACTCTTAAGACAAATTTTGGCCTATCCCCGAAAAGTACAAGAAGCCGGGCAGGTATATGCCCCTTCCATCGTAGCCCAATACTGCTATGACTTGGCCAGCGATTATGGTACTTTTTATAGTAACTGCTCTATCTTCCAAGCCGAGTCGGAGAGTGCTGGCCTGTTTAGAGTTGCCTTATCCGAGATGACGGCCCGGGTAATCAAGCAAGGGATGGCCTTGCTGGGGGTTGAGGTGCCGGTACGGATGTAATTTGGTTGTCGCGCACTGCTTGTTATTTCAGTCGGAGTGCTTGAAAGTTATGGTAAAGGAAATGGGGATGAATTTATTCAAGTATTCAATGAAATAGTATAGGCACCTAAAATAGTATGAAGGCTTAGGGATAGAGCGGCCTGTTTGAGCTCGTGCAGGCCCGGCGGGGAAAGGCAGCGAGTAGCGAAAGCCCGGCCCGCGGGGCACTTAATTTACATCGGGCCCCTTTCCGCCAATCCCGCGGGCAAGCCCCAAAACTCCCTTGAGTAGTCTGTTGTATATGATTTGACTAATTCTTTGCTTATTTTACTTTTATGAAATATAATTTATTAGTCTTTTACCTTTTGGGATACTTTTTTCTCCAAGCTTGTACCATGAATGAATCTCCGAGTACACAAAGTGGCAGCAGGGTATCGGATACACTACAAAAAATTACGGCCGAAATTGACTATCAATATGCCGGTGAACCCCTAAAAATTGGGGTGATTGGTCTGGTACATACCCACGTTCACTGGATTTTGGGGCGGCAAAAGTGGGGCGATATAGAAATTGTGGGCATTGTGGAGCCTAACCGGCAATTGGCCGAGGAATATGCTCAGCAACATGGATACTCTATGGATATGGTCTACGATAGCATGGAAGAGATGATTGAGAAAGCCCAACCCGAGGCGGTAACGGCTTTTAACCGAATATATGATCATCTGGAAGTGGTGGCATATTGTGCCCCCCGGGGTATTCACGTAATGGTAGAAAAACCTTTGGCAGTTTCATGGGAGCACGCACAACAAATGATTGCCTTGGCCGAAGAACACGAGATCCATCTACTCACAAATTATGAAACAAGTTGGTACGGCAGTCATTATGAAGCCTATAAGCGGGTAGTGGAAAACCAAGAGATTGGCCCCATTCGGCATATCAATTATTATACGGGGCATCCCGGGCCAATTGAGATCGGTTGTAACCCTGAATTTTTGGAGTGGCTTACCGACCCAAAATGGAATGGGGGAGGCGCACTGACGGATTTTGGCTGTTATGGAGCCAATTTGACAACCTGGTTATTGCAAGGGCAAATCCCCGAACGGGTTACTTGTGTGACCCAGCAAATAAAACCGGATAAATACCCCAAGGTGGAAGACGAGGCCCTTATCGTCTTGCAATATCCCGAAGCTCAAGTCAGTATCCAAGCTTCTTGGAATTGGTCTCATAATCGCAAGGAAACCGAGATCTATGGGACGAGTGGTTTTGTATTCTGTCGCAACGGACAGGACATGGAAGTACAGCTAGAAGAAGAAAAGGGGAGGGAGCATTTGGTGGCGCCAAGTTTAGAACCGGGCCTGCACGATCCTTTCGCCTACCTGACCAAGATAATCCGAGACCAGCACCCAATAGAGACATACGGACTTTCCTCCCTTGAAAATAATAAGATTGTGATGCAGATTCTTCACGCGGCCCAGAAAGCGGCTGAGACCGGAGAGACTCAAGAGTGGACAGATTTGTTTGGGGAGGAATAATGGAGTTTTCCGAACGTTTTACCGGGTGTATACTGGCTGGTGCCCTAGGGGATGCCTGGGGAGCGGCTTATGAAAATCAAGCAAAGGAGCGAGAAGATGTTATATATTTATTCGGCAAACCTAGGCCTCCAAAGGTATTCTGGCAAATTACAGATGATACCCAACTTACCTTAGCCACTGCCGAGGCCTTGATCGAGAACCCCAGTATGGAACCTACCTATTTAGCGAAGCGATTTTTGAACTTGTACCGACAAAGAAAATTAAGAGGCTTGGGCGCTAGCACATTAAAAGCTTTGCAAGAATTAGATTTTGGTGGGCATTGGAGCCTGGTAGGGAAGTCTGGGGAATATGCTGCTGGTAATGGTGCCGCCATGCGCATAGCTCCCTTGGCTTTTGTACGAAAGATTGACCGGGCTAAGGTAAGAGAAGTAACTTCAATCACCCATAGAAATGATGAAGCTTTTGTTGGAGCATGGGCAATCGTGTTGGCCATTCGGATGGTTTTAGACGGGCAATGGAAAGGAGAAGGCAGTCTATGTGCTTTATTAGTACCTCATTTGCCAGACACGCGTCTTAGAGATCGGCTCATACACATAAGTGAGATGGATGAATTGGCTGCGATTGCATCTTTTGGAAGTGATGGATATGTAGTCAATTCTGTACCATTGGCCATTGCAGCTGCCGAAAAAATGCCGCAACTCGGGATGGAAGCCGTCTGGACAGAGCTTATTAAATTGGGGGGAGATACAGATACAATTTGCTCCATGGCTGGGCAGTTGGGAGGAACCCTTCTAGGTCCCCAGGCTATTCCGAGTCATTTATTGGAAAAACTGAAAAATTTACCCGAATATCCGGAGATCAGAAGTATCTCGGAGGAGTTTGTGAATACGTTTCAAGACCAAAAACCTAGTTAACTTCATGTAGTTTCTGTCTTAGAATGTAGTTTTTTTCAAAGAATGGATGTCTAGGGGCTTCCCCGCGCTATTTCCTAGTGTTTCCATAGAAAAAAAGGCTGCCGGCGCGGGTCGGGCTGTCACTACTCGCTGCCTTTCCCCGCCAGGCCCTCACGAGCTCAAACAGGCCGTTCCATCCCTAAGCCGTTAAAAATCAAAGGTTTAAAATATAATTTTATCCAGAATGCACTTCCAACTTAGGAAAAGACGGAAAATAGTACTATCTTACATACCAAACGTTCAGTATAATGCCCATTCAAAAAACAACGCCAGAAGAAATCATCCGGAACAGCATCCAAGTGTTCCGGGAAAAAGGGTATTATCGTACCAGTCTAGACGATCTGGCCAAGGCTGCCGGTATGTCAAAAGGGGTATTTTACCATCATTTTAAAGAAGGCAAAAAGGAGGTAATGTTGCTCTCCTTAAGGGCCATGCGCCAGTGGTTTCGCCGACATATCTTTGCCCTAGGGGAGCAGGAAGGGCTTAGCCCCAAGGAGAAATTAGAGGAGATCAGAAAGGCAACTTTTAGGGCTTTTACTGAAGTGCCGGGAGGGTGTATGTTTGCCAATACCGTTTTAGAAACGGCCTTGATTGAAAAGACTTTCTTAGTTGAAATAAGGGCTTTTTTTGATGATTGGAAAGATACCCTAAGGAATATTTTGGCCAATTCATATGAAGGAAAAGAGTTAGAAGATATCGTAAACCGGATCATCACCGAAGTGGAAGGAGCTATAATGCTTATGCAGTTGTACGAAGATACGGGCTACCTCCAAAAGGCTTTAGAACAAGCAAGTCGCTATCTGTAAAAAAATTTAACCATTTACATACCAAACGTTCAGTATAATGCAAAGTACTTCCTCTTCTACGCTAAAACATCAAAAGTTTTCCACTACCGCCGCCGACAGACTACGTCTGAGCGGGCGCTTGATCATCCCGGAAAAGCCAAGGGCAGTCATTCAATTTAATGGCGGCACGGCAGCCAAGAAAGAATTTTATCTTCCTTTTCTAGAATATCTAGCCCAACAAGGGTTTGTAGCTTGTCTCTGGGATTATCGGGGAAGTGGGGAGTCGGCTCCCCAAGACATGGCGGCTTGTAAGCATACTTTTCAAGAATATGGTACCTTAGATATGCCTGCCATAAAAAAATATCTCCAAGATAGCTTTCCTGAATTACCCTTCCTGATAGTTGGTCATAGTGTAGGGGGGCAGTTAGTAGGTTTTATGGAAGATTTGTCGGGTATCCGGGGGTTTTTGGGCTTTGGCGTCTCCACCGGGTACATGAAACATATGCCCTGGGCATTTCGGGCGCAAAGTAATTTTTTCTTTTATTTCTTTACTCCTTTAAGTCTGCTCTTTAGCGGCTATTTAAAGGCCAAACCCTTTAAATTGATGGAAAACTTACCCGCTGGGGTAGTGAAAGAATGGCGGGCCTGGTGCGAAAAGAAAGACTATCTATTTGATAAAAAATACTATGGTAAAACGGTGCCATTGGGTAATTTTCAAAATTATAAGTTCCCCGTGCACGTATTTTGGGCCAGTGATGACCCAATTTCTAATGCGAATTCCGTTCCTGACTTTTGGAGCCACGTCCAAAGTAGTCGCGAAATTACCTTAGAAAAAATTGATGCCCAAGAGCAGGGAGTATCC
Organism: uncultured Microscillaceae bacterium; assembly: GCA_963922455.1. Classification (GTDB taxonomy): domain Bacteria; phylum Bacteroidota; class Bacteroidia; order Cytophagales; family Microscillaceae; genus CAWUIO01. The sequence goes on along the minus strand of CAWUIO010000037.1, from coordinate 3,979 downwards.
CAAATTGGTCACTTCGGGTATTTTAAGAAATCCATGCGAAATTCTTTATGGCCTGAGGCTTTGGCTAAATTGGAAATGTACCTCCAATAAACCCGCTAGATTGCCATATGCGGAAAATTGGGGCAATTCGAACACTCATCTGATAATAGCTTTGATATTTAATGCAGTATTATGTAATTTGTGGATCACATTACATGCTGTATTTTCTTACTAGCCTTATAGTAAGAATTATTCAACTTTTTCTTAAAAACAAGCTACTACCTTGAGATGAAAAAATTTTGCCTAGTAATTCTATGCTGCTTGGTTAGCTTACCTTATGTCCGTAGCCAAGAAGTACCATATCTGTATCCTTCTATACCAACTTGTCAAGCGAAGGACAATTTTTTTGGCACAGAGGTGCTTGACCCATTCCGTTGTTTAGAGCAGGTACATTCGTTTACTACCCAGACCTGGTTGGAGAAGCAAATCGAGTTAAGTGCCGATTATGGCAAACGCATGAAAAACGACGAGTTTTATGAGCGGGCTATTTTCAACCTGGATTTCAATTATTATAAACGCTACGACGACGTAAAACGAAGAAAGACCGATTATGTAAAGCGAATCTTTCAAACCTATTGGTCTTACTTTAAACCTCCCAAATTGTATTATGCCGAGACGAACAATAAGTATCCCCGTTTGATTTTAGATCCCCATACCCTTCGCAAAAATAAGGAAGAAGTAGTCCGGGTATCGGGTTGGAAAAGATCCAAAAATGAGCGATATCTGGCCATAAGCATCGAGCGTTCAGGGTCGCAATGGCAGGAACTTATGGTCTATGATATGGAGTTTCGAGTCATGTTGCCGGAGATAATACCCCAAGTAAGATCCTCCGAAATAGCCTGGTATGGAGATGAGGGTTTCTATTATCAAAGCTATCCTATGCCAGGAGCTGAGGGACAAGAATCTTCCACCAAGCTCCGCTTAAAATACCATAAAGTCAGGACAAGCCCCGAAGAAGATAAGGATATATATAAAACCAGTAATCCGGACCCAAGAGCCTTAATTGAGTTTAGTTCTCTCAAAAATATGGAGTATTTGTTTGTTCAAGATGTAGTGGAGATTAAAGGCCGAGCCTATCGGTTTATTGCCCGTACTTCATTAGATCCAAACGATAATTATTCTCCTATTCCAATTGTGATGGTTCCAGAAAGTGATAATCTAATCATAAACCTAGTTCCTCATGAAGAAAAGGGAAATCATGTGTATATATTGACCAATTATGGGGCTCCCAACTTCAGGGTATTAAAACATGATGTAAAGACGACCAATGAAGGAAAAGAATTTATTCCTGAGCTAGATGTTCCCCTGATCAAAGTATATCCCCTCACCCAGTACAATATAGGGATCTACTTAAAGGATGGCCAACAGCAATGTGTTGTGTATGATCACGAAGGCAAGTTTAAGGTGAATGTGAAGGTTCCACCGGGTTTTAATGCTAGTTGGTTTCACCTATATTCTGAAGATAAAGCAGAAATACGGTATGTCTTAAATGGGTTTTATTTTCTCCCGGTTACTTGCGTTTTGGATATGGTCACACTCCGCACCAAACAAGGGCAAATATCATATTCTGAATATGATGTAAGTGAATACCAAACGGAGCTAGTATACTACCCCTCGAAGGATGGAACCCAAATACCCATGTATATTACCCATAAAAAAAATCTCAAAAAGAATGGGAAGAAACCGGTAATCCTACACGCTTACGGTGGCTTTAATGTAACCCAAAGCCCTTTCTTTGACCCCAGTTATATGTATTTTATGAAAGAAGGGGGCATCTTGGCGGTACCTGGTTTAAGAGGGGGAGGAGAAAAAGGTACAGATTGGTACGATCAAGGTAAGTTGCTAAATAAGCAAAAAGCAATTGATGATTACATTTATGCTGCCAAATACTTAATCCAAGAAAAGTATACTAACCCGGATAAAATTGTGGCCCAAGGCGAATTTAATGGAGCTATGCTGGTCACGGCCACTATGGTGCAAGAACCTGACTTATTTGAAGTAGTGGTGGCAGAAGGTGGGGTTTATGATATGATGCGCTATCAAGAACATAATTTAGGGTTTGCTTGGGAAAAGGAGTACGGTTCTGTAAAAATTAAAGAGCAAGCCTTAAACCTCTTAACGTACTCGCCTTACCACAATGTAAAAGATCGTGTGGAATACCCGTCTACCTTAATCGTAATGGGTAAAAATGATGATTTTGTTTCGCCAGGCCATTCGTATAAGATGTTAGCTGCTCTACAGAAAAGCCAAAAGAGTAAAAATCCCTACATTTTGTATTGCAAGGAAAAAGTAGGTAATGAAGACTCACCGATATTAAATGATGACTACGAGAAAGAAGCATTTATTTATCAGTTTATTAAGAAGAATTTGAGAAAAGACTAAACAAGAAAATGAAAGCCCAAATTTTTGCTTTTATCATTTTGAGTTTGGCTGGTAGATTTGCATCAATTATCCAAGCCCAGGAATTAGAGTATCCATATGCACAAAAACAAGCTATTGTGGATAACTTTTTTGGTAAAAAGGTGCAAGATCCTTATCGGTGGTTGGAGGATTTGGAGGGAGAAACAACGCTTCAATGGCTTGAAGGTCAAATGAAACTTGCCAAAGAATATGGACGAAAACTTAAAAGTGATAACCGATACTATAAGGAGATAAGGGAAAAAAATATTATTGATCCAAACTTTATTGGTTTAGGGAAAAGTAAAAAACCTGCCTATCAATATAAAGTATTTTATGAAGACCAAAGTATTTACCGGACACCTAAGCTGTACATGAGAGAAAGAGGGGGAGATCCCGATGCCGAGCCCTGGTTAATCATGGATCCACGTTCTTACAGGCAGAATAAAAAGGAGGTTTGTTGTGTTAATTATTTTGAAAAGTCTAAAAATGAAAAATATCTTTTGGTATCTCTCAATAGATCGGGTTCGGATTGGAATGAGTTATATGTATTTGATTTGGTAAATCGTATCCAGCTAACGGAGGTTATCAAGTATGTCCGGGGTAATTTTATTATATGGTATGGGGATGATGGCTTTTATTATAAAGCTTACCCTCCCATAGAAAATACTCAAACAGATACTCTAGGTCTTTCTAGTATCCGGTATCATACGTTAGGCACTCCGGTTAAAAACGATATTCAAGTACATAAGACAACCGATCTAGAAAGCCAAGATTTACTAGTATTTGATCAAGTAGGAAAACACTTAATCATAGAAGATGTAACTCGGGTAAGGGGTAAACGATATAAATATGTTGCCCAAATTCCCATGGATCCGTCAGAACTCTACCCACCCAAGCCGGTTTTAATGGTACCATATAGCGATCTCCTATCTCTCGATGTAATGGCTGCCGAGGGAGATAGCTTGTTGATTAAGAGTAATTTTAAGGCCCCACGGTTTCAAGTTACCAAACATAGCCTTCACACTACCAACAAGTTACGAGTCTTCATCCCCGAACTGGATGCCCCTTTACTTAAATTTTACTCCCTTGATCAATATTATATTGGTGTTTACCTAAAAAATGCTCGGCAAATATGTGTTGCTTTTGACAAAGAGGGAAACTTACTCCATCGCTTTGATCTTGAAATTGGGCAAAATGCGAGCTTTTTTCGGGTAAGAGATCCTAAGTCACACTTAATTTATTTTGAACTTAACTCTTTCTATTATCCTCAAACCACTTTTGTGCTTGATTTAAAGTTGAAACGGATCCGGCGGGTAGAATTCTCAAGGGTTAAATTTGATGTAGAGGCTTACCAAACCGATTTGGTGTATTACGCCTCAAAAGATAGTACGAAGGTTCCTATGTACATTACTTACAAAAAGGGGATGGAAAGAAACGGAAATAATCCCTTGCTTTTGTATGCTTACGGAGGATGGGGGCACTCAATGAATCCTTTTTTTGACTTCACCAATATTTTTTGGATGAATCAAGGGGGGATCTT
>CAWUIO010000036.1:0-54430 GCA_963922455.1 uncultured Microscillaceae bacterium | reverse complement strand
AGTTTATTTTTTGTCGGCGAAAAGGGCCAGTTTGGGGTTCTGATGAAATCAAATTGGGAGCGCATAGCAGCGCTATGGGCGAGGAATTTGATGAAATCAGGTTCCCGAAATGGCTCTTTGCAGCCCAACGCAATTAAATTTAAACAGTTTCTTAGACAAAGACTACGAAATGGTCTGGATGCGGGCCGATTATTTTGACCGAAGAAGGCCAGATTTGGAATCTTTTGCCGCATATTTTCGAGGAGATACTTCGGTTGTTGCCTTTGACAACCTCGGCAAAAATGCCCGCTTGATTGTGCCCTGCCCCCAAGATGCCCCCGAATATTATAAAAATATTTTGAGTTTTCTTAAAAACGTATCAAACGAGTAAGTAAACGAACTTTTTCTTCTCTTGGCTTAAGAGTTAAAAGTCAGGATAGATGTAGAAAAACCACTTTGGTTGAACACGGCCGGCATGGGAGTGATCTGACTACATGTCCGTTTGGATAGCCGACCCAAGTACTACAAGGCCCGACCTTATAAAAACCCAAGTTTTTTAGAGGGGAAATAATCGTTTTTCTGGTATTTTCTTACCTGAATAAGCTCATTAACAAGGTGTATCGAACTCTTTGTTCCTCATAGCGTTTTTCATAATACTACTTATTACTTGTCATAGAACAATTTTTTACTATGCGTCTATACAACTCATCAGCTATCTTAATTACATACAACCCCAAGAAAGATACGGCCGTCTTGGAATGGAAGGCCAGTACATCTGGCTGGACCGAGCGGGAGTTTAAACACGAATGCTACGAGATTGCCCGGGCCGTTCAGAAGTGTAAACCCCGTTTTCTGCTCAGTTTGAATAAGGGCTTACATTTTACGATCAATCTTGAGTTGCGGGACTGGATCGTACGCCATATTTTTAGCGAGCATCGTAAAAATGGGGTTAACAAGATGGCGATTCTTACCCATCCCGAGGAGATTGCTCCTTCACAAGAAGAACTCTGGAAAAACTCCGAAATTGAAACCTCTACCTTTGATAGCTTAGTAGAAGCAGAAGACTGGCTGTATGCTTCTCAAGTGAGCTTAGCCTAGTGTATTTGTACGGCTAGGGGGATGGGCTTATTTTTCAATTATGATCGAAAAGTGGTATCAAAATCCCTCATTACCGTTTTATAAACCGGCCTATTCTTCACCGTATTGGCTCAATGCCCTCAATACGGCCTACTATGATATTTATAGCTTCCATTTACACGTTCAGGATGGAAGCTTATCCTTCTCCTTTGATTATTACGGAGAGAAGATCGCTTTACGGGTTTCTCATACCCCAAAAGATAGCTGGAACTTTGAATTGCATATTCCTGCTTTGACTTCTCCCTACGCCCAAAAAACCGCCCCAGATACGGTATGTTTGCTTTATCAAGCCCCACGTGATGTCTACCAAAGTCTGCTAAGGCGCGTGTTTACATGTCCCTCGGCACAGGGTACGCACCTTTTATGGCAATCACCCTTGCCATCAGATTTTACGGCTTGGGGTTTTTATTTAGGGGAGTTGGCAGCTTATGAATCAAGGGAAACCTAGGCCACAAATTATGTTTTAATATCAAAAAAATGAATTGGCTTAGGGATAGAGCGGCCTGTTTGAGCTCGCCGCTGGCTTGTGTGTGGGCCAGCGAGTAGCGATAGCCCGACCCGAGCCTCAGCCCCGTATTTCACCCTGCCCCTATTTTATTTAGGCGAGGGGAAGCCCCATCCTTGTGAAATGAAGGAATAGCCCGAAAAAATCATTATATTTGAATCGGTATGTTCTTCCACCCAGCCTTTATCATCACACATCTCTAAAAATAGTAAACTTTTAAGGCCTTTCTGAAAGGCTTTAGGCTTATTTTCTATGTGATTTGGCCATCTAAATGCATGAATACTTCAGATTAACACATTTTTGATGGCAAAAAAGTAGAATTTGCTTAAACAATACGTTAACGTATAATATCAAGTTCGAGAAATCTTGTTCTTACAAACTATGAAAAGAATCCTTCTACTAATCTTGGGCTTGTGTTTTAGTGTAGCCGCTACCCTAGAAGCACAAGTAACCTTTGAGTCAGCCTTTCCCAATTTGCGCTTTAACTTTCCGGTAGAATTACTTCCCTCGGTGGATGGAAGTGATCGCCTTTTCTTAGTAGAGCAAAGAGGGGTGATTTATGTATTCCCAAACGATTCGAATGTAAGCGAAAACGAGCGCCAGGTTTTCTTAGACATTGAAGATGTGGTAGGATACCAAAAAGGATCTGAATTGGGTCTTTTAGGTATGGCCTTTCACCCCGATTATTTTAATAATGGGTTTGTGTACTTTTACTACACCATCGGGACTACGAGTGTGAGCCAAAACCGCTTTGCTAGTGTTCGCTTGGAGCGCTATCAAGTAGACCCAAACAATCCCGACCGGATAGACCCTAACTCAAGCTTTGTTTTATTAGAGGAGCAGAAAAATGTTGCCTGGTCAAACCATAATGGGGGTAAAATAACATTTGGCCCCGATGGGTATTTGTATATGTCTATCGGCGATGCCGGAGGTGGGGGAGACCCAGCCTTGAACGGCCAAAACTTGAATACCATTTTTGCCAAAATCCTTCGGATTGATGTGGATGTAGATGGGAGTAACCCGATGGCCAGTTCGGGAAATTATGAAATCCCCTCAAATAATCCCTTGGTGGGGCAAAACGGGAGAGACGAAATTTACGCCTGGGGTATACGAAATACCTGGAAGATGTCTTTTGACCCGGTAACTGACCAACTTTGGGGAGCCGAGGTAGGACAAGGTAAATTTGAAGAAATCAACTTGATCGAGAACGGAGGGAATTACGGTTGGAACCGCTACGAAGCCTTCCGTATAGAAGAAGGCAGTACGGTGGCCGAAAACCCCATTGACCCCTTGTTTTTCTATGACCATACCAATGACGATAAGTCGATAACGGGTGGCTACGTCTATCGGGGCAATGAGATCCCAGAATTGATTGGCCAATATATTTATGGCGATTATATCTCCGGGAGAGTGTGGGCCTTGACCTATGACTCTACCGCTCAGGCCGACTCGGTAAGCAATGAACTACTTTTTAGGGCAGATGGTACGGCTATCCCGACCTTTGGGCAAGACCAAAATGGAGAGTTGTACTTTACCAGCTATACCGATGATGCCAGTATTTTTAAAATAGTAAGTGGAACGAGTACCCCACCCGGAACGCAAGAGCCGGGTGTGGGCTATTTGAGGCCTTTCTCTGAGGGAGCAGACGGGGTGATCCGGGCTATGGCCAAATCCCCCAATGGGGATATAGTCATTGGAGGACTTTTTGACCAAGTCAGTGGAATATCGGCCAATAATATTGCCATGTGGTCCCCTCAAACGGGATGGATTGCCCTGGCCAACGGGACTAATGGAGAAGTCATGGCCTTGGCCTACGATGCAAACGGAAATTTATATATCGGGGGAGAATTTACCGAAATTGCCAGCCAGGCGGCCAATTATATCGCTCGCTACGATGGCAATACCTTTACGGCCTTGGCGAGCGGTACCAATGGCCCAGTAGCGGCCATTACCGTGAGTGCCTCGGGACAAGTTTTTGCCGGGGGAGCTTTTGAAACAGCCGGGGGGATTGCCGTTAGTAATATAGCCCAATGGGACAATGGCTGGCAGGCTTTGACCGACCAAAACAACAGCATAGCCGGTACGAACAATGAAGTGAGGTCACTAGGTATTGATCAAAACGGAAACCTATACGTAGGAGGTAATTTTGCCACGGCCGGGGGGAATTTTGCCAGCACAATCGCCCGATGGGATGGGAATAATTGGTCCTCCTTAGGCGATGGAACTTCTGGCTTTGTTCAGGCCATTGCCATAGATGAAAATTATTTGTACGCGGGGGGCAACTTTGCCTTGGCCGGGACGAATACGGTAAACCGAATCGCTCGGTGGAGTTTTCAAAATGAAAGCTGGGAAGGTTTAGGAAATGGTTTGAGTGGCGTAGTAAATACGATCTCATTGGACAGCATCTTTATTTACGTTGGTGGGGGCTTTGCCACAGCTTCCAATGATACATTGAGTGCCATCCAAGTCAATAATTTGGCCCGTTGGAGCGAAACCAGCAATTGGGAGCCCTTAGGAGATGACCAAGTGGGCAGCAATGGCCCCGTGAATACGATCATGTATTCCCCAAACAGCGTGGCGGATACCTTATACGTAGGAGGAAATTTCACGTTATTGGGGAGCCGAATTGCCAGTGACTTGGGTTTTTGGACCGATTCCTTGCTAACAAGCGACCCCTTGTCGATTGGGCCTCTTTCTTTTGGGGCTGAGCAGTTAATCTTGTTCCCCAACCCTACCCGGGACCAAGTATTTGTAGATTACGAAGGGATCACCGATACGGCCCTGGAAGTTTTGGTATGGAACCGGAAAGGGGTATTGATGCAGTCTTTTACGGTTAACGTGGAAAAAGAACAAGGGCAGTTTGGTATAGACTTAAGCTACCTCACAGAAGATACCTATATCATCCAGATCAAAGGGCGGGAAAGGGCCAGTAGCTTCCAAGTGCTGCGGACTGGCGAGTAAGTAAGATTTTATTTTCTTTTTGAACCGGAGGCCCCAAGGTCTCCGGTTTTTTATTGTCAGGATTCTTATGATATCCTAGGTTTGGGGCGGCCGCCTGATGCCTCACTTCAAATCTATACGGATAGCCGATGGCCACGGCTTATCTGCCATCTTGGGCTGGACTTATACATTTTTTGCTTGGCAGGGGGGGGGCTTATCCATTTAATTACTACCCAGTCGGCTTGAATTTAGGATTTAGAATAATTATTGTAGTTTAACAATCACCTCAGGGCTTAGGTAGCCGCATTTGTTGGCTATGGTTATTTTCTGGGGCATTCTATGACAACACACAATATTCTCAAACCTATGAAACGTATTAGATCCATTCTGGCCTTAGTCCTCATTTTGGTGGCCATCCCCTTGGTTGCCGCCATTTTTGTTCAAAAAGATTTTGTTGTAGAGCGGTCTGTCCTCATTGAGAAACCCAAGGATGAGGTTTTTGAGTACGTCAAACATCTCAAAAATCAGAATAATTATGGAAAGTGGAACCTTATCGATCCGGATATGAAAAATACGTACACCGGAGAAGATGGTACAGTGGGTTTTATCAATGCTTGGGAAAGCGAAAATGACAGTGTAGGAATAGGTGAGCAAGAAATTCTTAAAATCGTGGAGGGTGAGCGCATGGATACGGAGTTGCGCTTTATCAAACCTTTTGAAGCCACCAATCTGGCTTCCATTTTCACTAGCGCCGAGGGAGATGCCCAAACTAAAGTTACTTGGGAACTCCGTGGCTCCTTTCCGTATCCCATGAATTTGATGATGCTTTTTATGGATTTGGAAGGGCAAGTGGGCCAAGATTTTGAGGAAGGACTACAAAACTTGAAAAATATTCTGGAAACTGGATCTATTTAAATTATGGCTACTGTAAACATTTACCTACATCTCCCCGGCAATTGCCGGGAAGTCTTCGATTTTTACAAAGCTGCCTTTGGCGGTGAGTACGCAAGTATGGCGTTCTTCAAAGACATGCCTCCTCAGGAGGGCTTTACCTTGAGCCCGGAAGAGAAAGAAATGGTCATGCACGTGAGCTTTCCCATAAGTGCCGAAACGGTCTTGATGGGTAGCGATAGTGTAGGGCCTTACGCCGAAAATTTTAAACCAGGAAGTAATTTTGCTATTTCGGTCAAACCCGATTCCCGAGAAGAGGCAGATGCCTTGTTTGAAAAGTTGTCTCCGGGGGGAAGGGTAGTCATGGCCATGCAGGAGACCTTTTGGGGCTCTTACTATGGCATGTTTAGCGATAAGTTTGGGATCAGTTGGATGATCAATTTGGATATTCAGGACCAAGGAGCGTAAATTTTTTGGAGCTTCCCCGCGCCCAGGTAAGGATGCGGTTTTTTGCTCCTTGGGTGCCCGATCCGCGGTGGCAGGAAGGGGCAAGTTAATTCACATTTGATGGCGTGGGAAAGCCCCAGCCTGCTTAATCCATTATAAGTAGTTTTCCTTGTTTGATAAGAGAACCCTCCAAGATAGAGTAGATATACATGCCCGAAGGTAAGTCACCGAGATCAAGTGAGGCATTGCTAGGCGAAAGTTGGCGCTCAAAAACGCGTACTCCCCTCGTATTATTAATACGAAGGGTAAAATTTTCTTTTTCGGGCATACGCCTTAGTAAACTAATTAATTCATTGCGAGAAGCTGGGTTTGGGTAGATAATAATAGGATTTTCTTGAATGAAATACCCTATATCACTTCCCGTAAAAATTTGCCCGCCATTTTGAAAGCGGATACGGGCTTGATAGCGGTTGAGGCCTTCCTGAGGGGACTTATCTACAAATATAACCCGGGCACTGTCTAGTTGGGTAACCTGGCCAAGTGGCATAAACACGCCGGCCGATTCCCGCTCGAAGCTTAAGGAGGCTACTTGGTAGGTGCTGCTTAACTCGACTTCTAACTGGATGCCTTGTGAAGAATCTAAACTTATAACCGAAAAGCCTACTAGAAAACAGTCGGGTTGTTCTAAGTCAGGGTTTACGATTAAGCTTCTTTGGGCGAAGGTTCCATCCGGCCAGCGAGGTAAAATTCCAAAATTTTCTTGAGGGTAATCCTGTTTGGCTAAGACCAGAGACGTATCTTGAGTGATAAGCAGGGTATCTAAGTATTGGAGGCCTGGACTTAGCAATAGGTAATCTTTTACCCCGTTTATGGAGGGCCATTGGAGTAATAAGGAATCGGGACAATTAAAGCCAAAGTCTAAATTAGGGGCCCGGGACAAGGTAAATACATCGCTGAGGAAGTCTTGTGAACCGATACGCATGCGCAATTGAGCTTGGCAGTTGGTATCGGGTAGTTGCCAGAGCAAATAAGAATTTTTAAGGGCAACATCTGTGTGCAAGGCAGTCCAAGTTTGCCCTCCATCTAAGCTCAGGTCTATGCGGCCTAGACTGTCTTCATACGTGGATTCCCAACGTAGGTAGGCTTGGTCTCGATCATCAAAAGGGAGAGCGTCTTCTTGCGTGGGGTAGGTCCAGTTGAATTGATCTGGAGTTTCCCAGGCGTAGGCCAGGGCATAAGCTTGTTTTCCTTCAGGTATATCGTGGGCAGACACGACAATATGATATGCAGAAGCTAAAACTCCTCTTAATTCAATTTGTTCAATGGTATTTCGATGATCTTCCCCTGGGCGGGCCTCTTGGATTAGGCTATCTGAGTTGGGAAATGCGTTTAAGACCCAGGGTAAGGCCATGAGAGTGCCGTCTGGAGAGAGGAGCCTTAAGTCAAGGTCATTCACCAAAGCCTTGGATGATTCGAGTATCCCTTCTCGGTCGGTCCAGGTAAGGCTTATTTTTAAATTACGGGCGTTTTGGGGTACTTCAATAGTAAGGGTATCTGCTTGGCCTTCTTCTAATATAGCTTCTTGGTATTGTCCTGATTGTAACAAGGCGATGGCCTTATGTGCATTAACATTGCCATAGCCCGATAAAAAATCGGGGCCAGGGGGGCCAATGTCTTGGGCTGAGTTGATCAAACAAGCTTTTTGAAGGGCTGCACTGAGGGCTTTTGCCGGATTATCTTTTTGATAGGCTTGCTGCATCAACAAGGCGATTCCTGAGACGAGGGCTGCGGCATTGGAGGAGCCTGATTGGCTGTAGGCGACCAGGTCAGGCTTGATACGGCCGTCATAGGCCGGGCCACGCGACACGAAGGGGTCTATTTGGTTTTCCTGGTCTACACTGCCAATGAGTAGGACATTTTTGGCCATTTTATAACTCCCAGTAATTGTAGCAAAGAGTGGAATTTCTGCGTAAGGGCCATCGCTACTTTGGCTGAGACCTTGATTACCAACGGAAAATACGTGGAGTAAATGAGGATTCTGCCAGCTGTTTTGGTCATAGGCTTGGGCTAGCGCACTGTACACATTATGGATCGGGCTACCATAGGAATGGTTCTGGATGTAAATTTGCCGGTCTTGATAATATTCATTGGGAGCGGGGAGAAGATTTTGGTTATCACTAGAACTTATTTTAGCTCCCCAGGCTACTCCTCGGCCTAGTTGGGAGGTGTTGCCGGCTCCCGCCACGATGGTGGCCATATCGGTTGCGTGGGGATCTAATTCGTCCGACTGAAATGGAGAAGCTCGGTGCCGGTTTATTAAGTCTAAATCTTGAATATCGTATAAAGGTTCTTGAATGGAAACGAGAAGCCCAGCTCCATTTAAGCTGGGGTTTTGTCTTTGTGTATAATTGATTTGGTTTACGAAGAGGTTCATGTCCCGTACTAAACTTTCGGAGGAGACACCCTGAGGCATTTCTTCCAGGGCCTCTATCTCGGCCCGGGGGACCAGGTATTTATGAATATTTTTCCAACTGCCCTCAATGACAAAATAGTTGCCATATTGCTGGACAAGCCTAAATTTTTCAGAAAATTTAGGGAAAATTGCGGCCAAGGGCATCCCAGTCTTTGACTTGATTAGGTATTTTTTTGCCTGGGGTTTCTGCCCAGTACTCAGTTGATGAATGAGGCTTTTGGACAGTTTCCAGTACGGGTTTACCCGGTAAATGGAGCCATACTGCATTAAGCTATCAAATGCATCAGGTGAAGCCTCAATGAGGTAATGACTTGAGTCCCAGTGCCGATAAGTTGGATAAGAAGAAATATCCCAATTCTTCAAAAATTTATTTTCAGTCAATACCAAAAGGTACATGCTGTCCGAAAATATGACAGTCTCTTGATTTTGAGGGACTTCCTCTTGGATTATAAGTTGGTAATGGGGAGTTTGGGCCTTAGATATAGATATAATACAAAAAAAAAGCCAGTGGATTAAGAAAAAAAAGTGCTTGACGCCCATAGATTATTTTGTGCTTGTAAAATATAATTTGCTAGCCGTAAAGCTTAAAATTAACAATACAAATGCAAGAAATTCTCTTTAAGCAGTAAAAATATCTGCCTAAAATCTAATTTTAACAAATGGTAATTGTTGAAAAAAGGCATAAATATTACATTGAAAGAAATCTTGGATAAATTGAAAATAATTTTGAACATGATGTAAACAATATATTATTTTGTAAATAGACAAAAAATTAAAATATAATATGCTGTCGATTCAATCTCCGTAGTTTATATTTTATTTGGAAATAAAGCTTAGTAGCCAAATATAATTTTACAAACCTGCCTATTCTTGGAAGTGGTACCGAATATAGATATAATTATAATACTACAATTCAAGTGGTCTAATTTTTAATTTATCTTACAAATCTTATGAAAGTCAGTACAATTTTCCGTGCCTTTCTAGCACTAGCTATTTTAGCTACTTTTTCCACCTCCTGTTCCAATGATCAAGATCTGAATCCTGAAGCGGGCCTTGAGATCAATGAGACAATCAAATCTCAGTTTTTAGACTTAGGGTTTGACCCCAGCGATATCGCAATCACTGGCGATGACCGGGAGTATTTAGATCAAGATTACGAATCTCAAAATTATCTTTTGGAAGGTGACATTAATATCACTCCCGACAACTTCCAGGAAATGTTACAAAGCGAAATCTTCCGTGTTGGGGCCGTAGGAGAGCAATACCGTACCTCGAATTTAGTATCGGTCGGTTCTTCGCGTACTATCCGGGTTATCGGATATACAGGGGGGGGCGGTTTTGGCCTTACCAGCAAGATGCGAACGGCTTTGCAGTGGGCTATCAACAACTACAACCGTATTGGAATCCGCTTAAATTTCACCCTTACGTTTGGTACCAACTTTCAGCCATTTGATATCGTAGTGTATCGGGTAAGCGGTGGCGGTGGCGGATCGGCCGGTTTCCCAAGTGGGGGTGATCCTTACAAATTTGTTCAAATTCAGTCGGGTACCGACAACTTTGACACCAACGTTGTAGAACACGTCATGACCCACGAAATTGGTCACTGTTTAGGACTTCGTCACACCGACTTCTTCGACCGTTCTTTCTCTTGTGGCGGCTCGCCAGTTAATGAAGGAAGTGGTGGAGTAGGGGCCATCAATATTCCAGGTACGCCTACGGGTATCGATCCGGAGTCGGTTATGTTGGCTTGCTTCAGCTCCAGCGAAGATGGAGAATTTGGCGGCTTTGACGTAACTGCTCTAAGTGAGCTTTACTAAGCTTCCTTTTAGATTTATACATTAGAATAAAAATATCCGGCTTGAAAAAGCCGGATATTTTTTTATCTTATGAGGAGAGCCCACTGTTTAATTCATCTGCATATGACACACGTAAATGAAGTACAAACCCCTTGGCTGCTTGAAGGGTATGTGGTTTTTGCCCGCCAAGGGCCCCATGCCTTAAAGGTAGAGCAATTGGCCCGGGCCGTACAGAAAAACAAGTCTTCCTTTTATCATCAGTTTGTAAACCTGGAAATTTTCCAACAAGCTCTTTTGAGCTATCATATACAACGCGTGCAAGTGATTGTAGAGAAAGAGCGTGCCAGTACCTCTCTGGCCGAGTTGATAGACGTAATCCTAGACCATAAGCTAGACCTTTTATTTAGCCGGCAATTGCGGGTCCATCGGGAAAACCCTGATTTTACAGCATGTTTCGAGAAAACCAACCGGGAAGTGGGCAAAGCCATCATAGAAGTTTGGGCCCAGGAGGTGGGCTTGGAGGGCAATTTACTTCTTTCCGACACCTTCCTACAGCACAGCTTAGAGCATTTTTACTTTCAAATCACCGAGGCAAACCTTAATCGGGACTGGCTGAACGCTTATTTTCAAAATTTAAGAGAGATGGTCGGGGCATTTTTAAACTCTGGGCAAATGAGGGCCTCCTCGGGCAAGGCTTAATCTATTCTAGTGCACGAGAAAGGAGATTTGGGGCTTCCCCTAGGCTGCTCAAAAGTTGATAATTTTTCGACCCAAAAATTTAACCAAAAACCCTTTGTTACAATTTTGAGGTGATTTACGTGTAATGTTATGTGCGGATATTGAATTATTATACTTGTTGCAATAAAAAAGCATGTAAGTTTTATAAAAATAATACAATATAAAATAATTTATACACAATAAAAGCGAAATGTTAGCCTAATTTATTGAAAATCAATGTTTTAAAAAGTGTATCAAGAAACTATTTTATACAACAAAAAGACGCTTATCAATTAAAAACAAGCTTTCAATAGTCTAGTAGGCTGGTTTTTCACCGAACTATTTTAAAATAGTTAAAATCTTTTGAGCAGCCTAGGCTTCCCCGCGTGTGAAAGAGCCCTGGCCCGAGTGACCTAGGGAGCCACGCGGGTCGGGCTGTCACTACTCGCCGGCCAACCCGCAAGCAACAGCGGGCTCAAACAGGCCGTTCCATCCCTAAGCCAAAGGGAGTATTATGTGTATTACAAAAACTTATCGAAGCTTGAGCAATGGCGAATTATATAAATTCTTTTTCGTGTAAAATATACCCATACACTAATCACTTCTACCAAAAGGATTAAAAGCGGTATGCCGATGATGGCCTGGGCTAAAAACTTCTGCTTGAGCAGTAGCCAATCCTCTAGAAAAAAACCGGCAAAGACGATCACAAATACAAAAGGAAGCGTGAAATACCCCAAAAACCAAAGCAGCCTAGGCTTTTGATCAATGGCCCGATAGGCATAGTATAAGGGGGGAAGGGTAAAAAGACAAACAATCAAGTTGGTGACCCAATAGGCCACTTGATTGTCATGGCCAAAAAGAACCCCAGCCGTGTATTGCTCATCATTAGAAGTATTTCCTGGGTGATCAAGCCGAAGTAGAGACGTTTATTGCCGTGAAAGAATAGGGCATGGGAGAGGTTTTGGGTAAAGGGAAGGGATAGAGGTGAATTCTTCTTAAAGTCAAATCATGTAAGTGAGCCAAGGGGCAAGTGGATCTGAGAACTGCTTTTCATAAGAAATATTAGGGTCATTGTAGGGAACGAGACTTACAAGAGGGAGGGAAGTTTTTTTATAGAATGCTTAAATTAAAAGCCTATGTTGCTTGTTTTATAATAGTTTCAAGCTTCTTTATGATAAGATTTGCTCTTTCTTCGGCAATCATGGGATTTATGTGACATTCAATTATTTCTTTACGAGAGGAATGAGCCAGTATTTCTTGGCTCATTTTTTTTTAAAAATCTTGGACTATTTGATCCGACCTTTCGATGCTGTTCAATACATCTACATTATTATCTAAAATATAGATAATGTCTTCAAAATCATCACTTGTCCTTGGATCACTCCCTCTATTATTAAAAGCCTCCCATTTGGTAGCCAAAAACATGCTAAGGGGCAAAATCTTGATATGAGAACTACCTATGCTCACGGGATACGCTACTTTAAAGCCAGGCTTCAACCATCGGTTTGTTGGGCCTAGGGTAGTATCTTCAAATGGTATAAAATCAATTAAAATATTAAGATAAGAATATCGATAAACGACATTTTCTCTTGGATCCGGATAAATATTTTTGCTTGCTAAACGCTCCCTTAATTGATCCATTTGGGCATACGTACTGATTTGTACGGATATATCTATATCCTTGGTTGGTCTGGCTTCTTCTGCTCCCTCATCGTTGGCATAGAGACTGAGCACGGCTCCTCCCACGTAGATTACTTCTTCATTTATTTCTTCTAGGGCCAGGGCAACCTTCTCTACTTCTTTTAACTGTACCATAGGCTTAGGAATTTTCTATTCTTTCTTTTAGGATATCAAAAGCAAGCTTTTGCTCGCGGGTTTTGCCAACCCTTAGGGCATCCACTAGAGCCATAAACTCATAATAATCAGCGTCTTTTAAGCAAGCATAAGGAGTTTTTGGGTGTAAAGGCTCAATAGTCTGACCCTGGGCGGTACCAAGCGCATAAGGCCAGACATATAATTCCTCACTTAAAATTACATCGCTTAGGGGAGCTGCTGAGTGAGCCGTGGGCATCCCGCGCACTAAAGCTCCAGGTTGTTGTGGGTAGACATACTTTAATCCGTATTTTAAAAAGTCTAGTAGAGCAAGCTTATTTACATTTTTTTTGTCACTACTAATTAAGCCTGCTACAACCGAACGGTTGATACTTTCACTAACCTCGCTCGCACTGATTTTCAGTTCATATGCCAGATCTTTTAAGTACCATGCTTGTTTCTTTTGGACCAGTATTTTTAAGAGTATGGGAATGTCGTGAGGACGCATACCTTTATGTTTCTTCATGGGCTCGAGAAGTTTATTAGCCTTAATATAAAAAGTAATTCGCAATTTGCAATTCGCGAATCGCGAATTAATGGGCTTGATATCATTTTTTTAATTTTACACAGAGTGTGACTATAGATTTATTATCTGGCAAGTCTTCTGGTTTGAAGGGGGGATCTTGTTTTAATCGGGAAGCAGAAACGGCCACCTCCCGCAATTTTAGCGGCTAGGCAGAACTTGTGGGTTTAATTCAAACATTTGGCAACTTGCGCTGGGGAGACTAGGACATGTATACTTACTGTGGATAAAAGATCATACAAGGCCGCTCTATTCCCCAGGCTTAGGGATAGAGCCATTTGTCTGAGCCCGCCGCTGCTCCGCGCGCTGGCCGGCGAGTGGCGAAAGCCCGACCGGCGGGGGCAGAAGATTTCAAATTAAATCCAAACCCCCACCCGCCGGGAAGCCCCCGATTTAGAGATTTTCAGCCTTGCCAAGGGGCATGAGCCGGATATAATCCAACATGGCCCGGTTTACTTCTACGTTCATATTGTTATTCCAAGCTTCAAAGTGGAGGCGCAGGGTGTTTTGTCCGGCTTTCAGGGTGACTACCCGTTTATTGGTAAAGCCCCAGTCGGACCATTCGTCCATACCGCGTTGGGGGAGGACCATCGTGCCTTGGTACTTGCCATTGACACTCAGACTGCGGATAGCGCATTTATTATCGGTGTTCCAGCGGCCACTTCCGTTGGCGTAGCGAAGGTCGAGGAGGTAGTCGCCAGCTTTTTCTACCTGGATGCGGCACTCGAGATCGGTGTTTTCTTGCAAGGTCAGGGCCACGAAGCCTTGGCCGGAGTAGTTGCTATACTTGAGCGGGGAGGCAGGGGCAAAGTCTTCGGCTTCAAACAACATACTTTCACCGAATACGAGGGGCTCGCTGGCAAAGCCCTCATAGCCTTGAGCATCCACGGCCGTGACCATATAGGAGGCATAGCCCGACTCGCTGCATGCTATCTGGGTCTCGGTGCTAGATTTTAAGAAGCTACCGTTGCGGTAGATGCGGTAGCTTTGGGCTTCGGGGACAGCCTGCCACGTCAAGAGGTTTTCCTTTTTTTGAGCTAGGATGGTTGGGGGGGTAAAATGGTTTTCTACTAAGTGTATATCGCCCGAAAAATCATTTTGGGCTAGGCGAATCACAAGCTCGTGCTCGCCTTGAGTATCGTGAGGAATGAAGGCTTTTTCTACTTTTTTACCATCCAGGGTGATAGAAGCAATTTCATTGCCGTAACCTTCCACGGTGATGTGAAGGCTAGCCCCCCGATATTTGAAATTGGACAGGGTCTTGGTGCCCCCGTAGACCTGGGGAACCACCGGATTAAAAGACAGTCCTTCCGTCTTGAAGTCCATCCCCATGAAGACCCGGTGTACCATAGCCAGGTTACCGGCCATGCTCCAGAGCATGCGGTGAGAATTAATCTCAGTACCTAAGAAGTCACCCGTTTCGGCTACCATGTTTTCGTAATTGGTGAGGAAGAGTCCGGCGGCCCGGTAAACTGCTGCCAACCCATGTACGAGTACCTGCTCATTCCCGGCTTTGGCGGCGGCCATATTCCAATACGACTGTACAAAGGGCCAAATGCCATTGTTGTGATAAGGCGGAATGCCCGGGATTTGAGGATAGATACACGTAGCCCCAAACTCGGTGAGGGGAGACTGGGCAATGATGCTTTGACTGCGCTCCGTATTGGCTACATCAAAAAGAATAGCCAAGGCTTCGCCCAGGGCTTCGTACCGGGGAGAGACCAGCATCTCCGGGCGACCGTACAAAAACTGCGCATAGTAGCCTTTATCTTCCAGCCAGAGGTACTTATTGATACCCGCCTTAATTTTTTCGGCCCGTTCTTCGTATACGGCTCCTGCTTCGCCCAGCAATTTGGCCATTTGGGCCAGGATTTTATGGGCCTGGTAGTGGACCACATTGGTACCCAAATTATGTGATACGTAGATGTCTACATTGTCCATCCATTTGGGGTAGGTTTGCTCTCGCCAATCCAGAAAGGAAGACTCCCCCGAATACAGTCCGGTAGCCGGATCGTAGACCGTTTTATAATCATCGTCCAAGGTGTTTTTGATGATGGGATATACTTCTTCTAGCCAGGCTTGCTCTCCGGTAACTTTGTAGATTTCCCAGGCGGCCAGGACCCAGGTGGTACGGTCGGAAGAGACGGGCCAAGCTCCGCCCGAACCGGTATCCTGAATGATGCGATCGCGTTTTACCTTTTTGCGTAAGCTAATCTTGGCTACCTCAGGCTCGTGATAGGCAAAAGCCAGTACCGTACTGTAGCTCACATCGCGGGTCCATACGCCCCCCCACTTGGCCCCGGTCCTTAAGGTGCTGTCGGGCTCAATGTTTTTGATGGCTTCTTCCAAGGAAAGGTTAAAAAGGGCATCTACCAAGGGTTGCTGGGAGGTGTACTGGGGGCGGTTACTGATATTTTCTTCCAGCTTCCAGGTGTTTTCAGAAGGGGCGGCCTCGTCGTAAGGGTTTAAGGTTACAGTTAAGCTGTAAATATTCGGCTCATCGGTGGGCTGTAGTTTCAATCCTTGATTGTCAAGGTTGACAAAATCCCAGGTAAGGGGCTCAGAACCTCCGGCTAGATAAAAGCCTTTAAAGTCATCTTTGGCTACCCGCGTGCCATTAAACGACTCATAATACCCTTTTTCTTCAAATTGCTCTAAGACTGGAGAAACGTCTACTTTAAAGGTGTATTCATAATTAACCGGGAGATAGGTCTCAGGCTGGTCCGGTTTTGGGTCTGGGGTTTCCCCAAAAATAAAAGGGGCGGACTCGTGCTCTTCGCCAATGATGAGCCAATGGTCGGCTCCGGGAGGAAGTTCATTATCTTTTTCGTTGATACTAAACTTGAATGAAACGAGGCGGGAAAAGGCCTCACTTGCCGGACTTTTATAATTAGATTTTAACTCGGTAGGAGAGACCACCTCGGCCTTATTATCCCCTTGGACCACTTTATCGGGGTAAAGGGTGAAGGCTTCTGATTGATATAAAACGGTAGCATCTTGGCTACCTGGTTCGCAAGAAATCATAAAGATGAGGCAAAGTAAGAATAGATATTTTTTCATTGGGATATGTCGAGAGTTTGTGGTCTTAGACCTTGGGTTTTACAAGTTTTAGGCAGACATTAAGTTAATGCGGAATATGGGATCTGTCAACTTTTGAGCCCCTAAATCTGCCCAGGTAAGGAATACGTGTATGTTGTATATACCTATGCCTTTATGCTTAAAAACGAAGAGTAGAAAAGATAAACGGGGCCTGCTGTGTAAAAACTAGCCAAGGCTAAGGGGAGGCTAAAGCCCATAAAGTTATATTCTCAGCCTATTCTTACAAACGCCTGCCCCTTAAAGCCTTGATCTGTTCACGTAGGAGGATGCTCTCTCCGTAGTAGGATTAAATCCAAGATAGTAGCAAAGTTAGTTTGGGTTTTTACAGCAATTTCCCTTCAATCTACTCCAAAGTGCATGATCCAGCTTAGCCAATATGTGTCTTTAAAAGGGATCTATTTTTTTCTGGGCATAGGTTTCTTTTCTGTTTTCCTCTCAATCCGCGCTTTTGCTCAAGACAAGGGGCAAAATGAGTACCCCCTGAAGCCGAAAAAAAGCTATTTCCTAAGAACGAAATACCAATCGGGCTATATCTTGCCCAATAAAGGCTTGCTCAAAGGCGAAAATATCCACCAAGAGCCCTACGAGTTCTTTCAGTCGGCCAACTTGGAGTTTGGCAAACAAACCCAAGGCCAAAGATTGTGGGAACGGCTGTATAATTACCCCTCCTACGGGGTGGGTGTATATGCCCTAGACCTATTTAAGGGACGCGAAGAATTAGGCACACCCTATGCCGTGTATGGCTTTTTTACCGCCCCTTTTACCCGCAGCCGCCGGGCCAGTTTTGACTTTGAAATTGGCTTTGGGATGTCTTTTAACTGGAATCCCTACCACGAGGAAAGCAACCCATTTAATAACTCCGTGGGCTCATCGGCCAACGTCTATGTAGACCTGGGAGCTCATTATCATCTTCGTTTGTCGAGGCATTGGTATAGCCAGATAGGTTTGGCTTTTACCCACTTTTCTAATGGGGCCTTGCGCCTTCCCAATGCCGGGATTAACCTGGTGAGCCCCCGAGTGGCCCTTCGCTATGAATTCCAGCCCCCCACTACTAGTTTTGCTAAGGGGGACATTCCGGAATACGAAGCCGAAAACGAATTTTACGTCATGCTGGGTATGGGCTGGCACAATGTGCGCCATGATCTCATTAACTACTTCCTAGCCCAAGAAACCGGACTGGAAAACGTAAATGAAACCTATTTCCTAAGTACCTTGTCTATGATCTACCAAAGGCAAGTATCTTGGAAAGTGAAGCTGGGGGGTGGTATGGACATCACCTACGATGGGGCCGTACCTGCCGATGTAGACTTAGACGATGGCGTCTGGGATGCTGAGCCCCGATTGAAGACCTTGGATAAGATGAATGTGGCTTTGGTGGGAAGCTTTGAGTTGCTCATCGATCGGCTTTCTATTGTCTTGCAGCCGGGCTACGAGGTCCTACGCCGTAATTATAAGGGAAGGCCTGAGCGCTTGTATCAGCGGGCGGGGGTCAAATATCATATACTTCCACATGTTTTTACCGGGATTAACATCCGCTCCACCCGTTTTACCTTGGCCCGGTTTATTGAGTGGAATGTGGGTTACCGTATCCGTTGGAAGTAGTTTTAGGAAATAGAAAGAAGAAAAAATGAGGGGCTTGCCCGCGCTATAAAAGATTTGGGCCGCTTGCCAGGAAGTACCGGCGCGGGCCGGGCTAGGCTGCCGAGCCTCCAGCCGCACTGCCCCTTTCGGTCTCGGCCCTAGCGGGCGCCTATCCCTAAGCCAGGTCTGAGCTTGAAGCCGGGAACGTTACCCTTAGGATTTATTGCTGCTGTAAGCAAGTACGGTATGTATCCAAATCAGCGGCTTGATAACGGGCTAAAGGACTGTGCTCTCCCAGTTTTTTTACCGAAGCTACCGGAGTAGCTAATAATTGTACCGGAAAGGGGGCGCTATCAATGGTCTTGACTTCCGAAATAGGGTAAAAGCCCATAAACTCTTCGTAGAACTTCTCATGGCGGGGGCTCAGGGCGCTGACAATAAAGTTACATTGATCAATGATAGCTCCTATGCCTTGAATGCGAAAAATTAAGGCGTGGGCATGCCGCGACTTCGATCCTTGAAAGTCTGGATCTAAGACCCAGCGATTGGATTCCAAAAAAGGAATACGCCAGCCCAATTTTTCTTTTATTTCTTTGGGAAAAATATCCAAGCAGGGGGTGCCTTGCCAATTGTAGGCCGATGACCACGTAAAGCTCCGTACACTGGCCACAGCCTGATTTTCGTGCCAGATAAGAAAATCGCGGGCATTGGCTTGGTTGTCATAATCGTCCGTGTACATTTCGTAGGGGTTTTCCGAAATGATGCCTGCTTGTAAGTAGGCCCGGTATCGTAAATGATAGGCGAGGGATAAGCTTTGCGTGTTGAGGCACATCTCTGTAGTGTAGGCCTCTTCTCGAAAAAGTACTTGGGCGGGATTGGCTTGAATCGTAGTTTGCATGCGTTTTTAATTCATAGGAACCACCTGGTAGCGAGCTTGCAAAAAAGCTGGTTAAGTAAACTCCTACCCAAATAAGATCCTGCTCTTGGTATTGTGTATAGATTCTTGTGTAGCGTATACTATTTTATACGCTATACTGGCAGAAAAGGTCTTGGTGAGCCTGTGTTAACAAGGAAAAAAATTAACGATTAGGCTCTCCCAAAATCTTGACTTCCTCCTTGGTGTAGAGGGTATTGCGAAATTCCTTGGGGTCTTTTTGGTTTAAGAGTTTCAGTTCCCCGATTTCTTCAATCAATCCTGAGAAGTTTTCCTCGCGATTCTTATATTGTTTCTGGTTTTTGTAGGTGGTCACCAGCATCAAGTGAAAAGGGGCTTCGGGGCTGTAAGGGGTTTCTAAGAGGAGATAGGAATCTATGTACCCTCGCTCCACGGCCATATCCCGGAGGACTTTCCAATTGTTTTCATAATAATAAGTAGCCTCTGCCCGGTTGTTATTCAGAATGGCAACAAAGTCGATGGTGCTTACCTTACGAACAGATTGGGCGGGGAGGCTTAGGTGTATACCGAGGAGGAGCAAGAGGAGATAGACGTATTTCATAAACATGCATGTGGCTTAAAAGCAATATACGGTTTCAGGTTTAGCTTGCCAAAACTTGCCAGCTGAATCTTAAACTTCCGAATGCTAGCCAACTTGGCTTAGGGATAGAGCGATTGTTTGAGCCCGTTGTGGGTAGGTGGGTGGCCTGGCGAGTCGCGAAAGCCCGGCCCGCGCGGATACGCTTTTGTAATTTACCAGGATATTGACTAGCGCGGGCAAGCCCCTAAAATAAAAAAACAAGCTTTCGGTCGAGATCGGGCTTGACCTCTTCGCAGAAAGCTTGGTTTTAAGGGTTCAGTTACTCCTTCAAGTTTGTATGGTAATAGTATGCAAGGGAGTACTGCTATGGATATTGGGTATTGTGAAAATAATCAAAAATGATTCAAAACATCAGGCCTGGCTGGGCGCGGCATCGCTCAAGACTCTTTCTTTTAAGCGAATGAACAAATGCTGCGGCATCATCGTGAAAGCCAGGTGTTCTTGGACCTCTTTTTCCTGAGGAGCCAAGCTTAGGTCAAAATTACGGGCTATCATGGCCATCGTGGCGTAGATCTCCATCATAGCCAAGCCCCGCCCCGGACAAAGCCGCGGGCCGGAACCAAAAGGAATATTGTACCGGTCTTGTTTACGAAAATCAGGATCAAGCCAACGCCCAGGCTTAAAGGCATACGCATCGGGATAGGCCGACTCCTTAAATCCACCCGGACGGCTAATAAGTAAGAGTGAAGTGTCTTTGGGGATAAAAACTTGGTTTAAAGTCATATCCTGTAAAGCCGTTACCCCATTGACCGGGGCCACAGGCTTAAAGCGCATTGTCTCTTGAGCGAGGGCATCTAGGTAGCGTAATTCCCGGGCCCGGTTGTGGTCTTCCAAAATATCTTCTTTTCCCAGGACGGCATCTACTTCGGCTTGCAACTTTTTTTGTACCTCAGGGTATTGGGTACAATAATACATCATCCAAGAAATGGTGTTGGCCGTGGTATCTTCTCCGGCCACCAGCATGGTAAATACATTGGAGTAGATTTCATTGTCATCAAATGTACTACCTTCTTCGTCGCGGGCTACCAGTAAGGCTTCCAGAAAATTGCGAGGGTTCTCTTTTAATTCGGGCTGTTGCTTTATAATCTCTCGGGTTTCTTCTAAGATTTCATCAATCTTTTTCTTGATGGCGGCCATGGCCCGGTCGGTCTGTTTGTCTATGGGCAATTTGAAGTAGCGCCAATACGGAAAGGGAGAGTACAAGCGGCGATTCAAAGTGGGGAAGACCTTTTCTAAATGCTCTTGGATCTGATCACTTTTTTCCTCCAGGGTATTCATATCATAGCCAAAAGCCAGATTGGTGGTGGCATCTACCGTAAGCCGCATGAGATCTTTCTGCACGTCAATAGCTTGATTTTCTTGGGAGGCTTTTTTCCATCGTTTTCGGAGCCTTTGGCTTACCATGGAAACGACAGGATAGAATTGCTTCAAATTTTTGTGGGCCAGGGCTTGCATAACAAATTGGCGATGGCGGCGCCATTGTTCACCCTCGGCATTGAATACGCCTATGAGGCCCAGGTCTTTAAAAATTCCCTGAATGCGGGAGCTTCTGGAGAACCCGTGGGGCCGGTTTTTGAGGATTTGTAGGTTGAGTTCGGGATTGGTGCTTACGATTAAGCGTTTGCCTCCCACCATTAATTTAAATAAATCGCCGTGCTCCTTAGCCCAATTTTCGATGGTTTGGTGAAATAGCGCCCCCCGAAATTGATGGACATTCCCGAGGATGGGTAGGGTTTTGGGGCCAGGAAGGTCATCCAGGCTGCGTACCGCTTGAGTAGGTATGTCTTGAGTTTGATTCTTGAAGGCTTCAAAGGAGGGTCTTTCCAGGTACAATGTTTCCTCTTGTACTTGGCAGGCAATTTTCTGCAAACAAGCCAGGGGTTTGCCTTGCTTTTTCCCACTGCCACAGTCAAAGCGCCATTGATGGGTGCGGCAAACTAACTTCCCGTCTTCCAGCCATCCTTCGGAAAGAAAGGTGCCTTGGTGCGGGCATTTCCCATCAAATACTTGAAACTTTCCTTGGTGGGGTACAATAACAAGACTTTGCCCTTCCAATTCAAACCCGGTGGGCTTATGGGAGGGTAACTCCGTGACAGGGAGTACGGGTATTAGATCTGACATATACGATCGTCTTTTATTGCTAGCCTTTAATATTTCAATTTTACAAAATTTGAACGAAATTAAAAAACGTTCAAATGTTTTTTTTTATTCCAGCCAAAATATAAGTGATGATCTCTATCAAGTTTTTTTCAATTTCATCATAGTCGGCCATCTCCGGATGGGTTTTTTCCATGTAATACAAATGACGGGTCTCTAAGGCATCGCTCAGGCTCATGAGTTGTTTTCCTAGGTTTTCGGCTGATATATCGGAACGATAGAGTCCTTGGGTTTGGCCTTCTTGAATGCTATGGGTATAGAAGGCCGTTTTCATCTCTTGGATACGGACTATGGTCTTAGACCGAAAAAGTTTTCGAGTCTCGAGGACTATCTGGGCCGAGGTGCCATAATGCAATAGAATATTCCGAACGTGACGAATGGTAAGCTGGGCATATTGCAGGATCCGTTGGTCCAGATCGGCTTTGGTGGCTAAACTTTTGCCAAACTGTTCCAGGTCTTCAATCCACTCGCTGGAAAAGGTCTGATAAAAGAGGGCTTCTTTGTTGGGGAAATAATAGTAAATACCAGATTTACGAATATTAAGGCTTTGCGCGATATCTTCTAAGCTGGTTTGGGCATATCCTTGTTTTTGAAAAAGCTCTCGAGCGACATCCAGAATGGCTTCTTTCTTATTCATAGGAGTAATTAGGCTATTTCGCTTTGGGCTAAGTCACTAAAGTAAAAAGAAAAACCGACTCCATACGGGGTCGGTTTTCTAAAATCAACAACACTTAATTGTTTTAATTCATTTAAAATGGGGTAAAAAATGCAAGCTTTACCTACAATACAAAGAAGAGGGTATATGATTTGGAAACCTATTTATAAACTGCATATAAGGAAACAAGGCTGCTAAGTAGCTTTTCGTACATAAGTGGCGAGTCCTTTTACCCATACTATTTCCAACAAGAGTATTCCGGCAGCCCATGCTGCCGTTATCGCTAATACTTCTCTCAAACCGGTATTGGACTGATAAATCCAGTATAGCCCCCATATGCCGGCACAGACATAAACCAGGCTTACTTTTCTCAACCATAAGAGTGTAGCAAAAATTAACAAAGCCACTAACACAATGAGGGTTGACCAGATTTCGGGGCTAAATACTTCGCGGCCTGTCAGGCGAAATTCTTGCATCAGCCAGAGGGTAAACCCCAAAGGATAGGCAATCGTGATCCAACCGTAGAAAATAGAAATGGGGAGTTTGACTAGCCACCGCTCGCTAGGGGAGCTACTGCTTTCCCCTAGTTGGAAGATCATATTAAGTTGCGTAAGGGTGAGCAACATGAGGGTAAAGCCTATTAGGCTTATAAATAAATTGGCCTGAAAATCCCCTAAAAACCAAATGATATTGCCTAAACAGCTTAAAAAAACATAGGGCCTTGCCTTTGTCCATTGCGGATCATGGCGCAAGGAAGGTTGGAGCTGATAAATGCCCAAGGCTATGTAACTCAAAAAGATAACATTCCAAATCAAGAATGCCATAGGAGCGGGCTCTAAATATAGGGGCTCGGGTATGCCATACTTACTTTGTAAATCGGCAAAGTCGGTGACAAATACAGAAACAATGGCCATGGCAAATTGCATAATAGGCCCAAGGAAAGCGAGTACCGTAAGTAATAGTTTCATACATAGAGGAATTTGAAGTTATCTACAGAAGCCAACCTGAATTAAAAAGTAAATACACATAACATACGACGTGTCAAGTTGCACTGGATTTCCTTTAATTCCTCAGGATTGTTAATATTATGTTAATGGGTGTAAATGATCTTTTCTGGAGAAGTCCTGTGAGGAGTACATGGCTTTTGTACTATAGATTAACCCTTACCAAAACATAGGATATAACCATCTGGATCTTTGATATCAAAATCGCGCATATAATAGTCTCTATCCCCGAGAGGAGTCAAAATCTCTACCCCTCTTTGATTTAGATCGGTGTAAAGGTCATCTACATCATGGACAAAAATATACAAAGCGGTGTGCACGGGTGAGGGCTGGAGCTTGTCTTCTCTTTTGGTGAGGTGGATGGCCACTTGATCTCCCCCTTTCAACACGGCATATTCCACAGGATTTTTCCAAGTAAATGTTACTTCAAAGCC
This sequence comes from uncultured Microscillaceae bacterium, assembly GCA_963922455.1. Lineage (GTDB taxonomy): Bacteria > Bacteroidota > Bacteroidia > Cytophagales > Microscillaceae > CAWUIO01. The sequence continues at coordinate 30,685 of CAWUIO010000036.1, read as the reverse complement.
TAATTTTTCTTGATAGAATTTGATAGATTTTTCAATGTCCTGCACAGGCAGCAGGGTGGCAAAATGGGAGTAAGGGGATAGTGGCTTAGACATAATTAAAAGGTGTATGTGTTTTTGCGGGACAATACTCAATTTAACAAGTTATTCGTAGTAAACCTAGGTTTCCATGACTAAGGATCAATTTTCGCAAGGAAGTTCCTTTCTAAATTGTGGCCGTTTAGGGCAAGTGAGTAGGGGGGAAAGGCTATATTTTGATACCAATCATCAGGATATCATCTCTTTGATCTGAATCTCCTTGATGTTGGAGAAGCGATTCTTGAAGAGCTTTCTTTTGACAAGCTAGTTCAAGGCCTGCGTGTTTTTCAAGTATAGTTTTTATTTTTTGAATCCCAAACTTCTTCCGGTTCTGATCGTTTTGATCGGCTAATCCATCGGAACCTAGATAAAGCATGTCGCCTGCTTCTAGCCAAAGTTGGCTTGAGCTAAATTGTTTGTTTGGTGGTTGTTGCCCCCCAATGGCTTTACGGGCCCCTTTGATTGTTTGTAAGGTCTTATCTTGGGCTCTGAGATAGTGTAAGGGGATTTTGGCCCCACTAAACCGGATTTTAGTTTTTTGGCCCTCGTTTTTCTTTTTATCCATTACAAGGAGGGCTACATCCATCCCATAGTTATTGTCGTTTTTGTCTTGTTTTAGAGATTTGAATATCTCTTGATGTAGGCTTTCTAAGATATGTTCGGGAGAATGTAGGCCTTGGATTACTACAATCCGCTCAAGTAAGGTATTGCCGATCATAGACATAAATGCGCCGGGTACTCCGTGCCCGGTACAATCTACCACCGCCATAAAGACTTGATCAGGGGTTTCTTCAACCCAATAAAAATCACCTGAGACGGTATCTTTGGGGAGGTATAAGACAAAGTGATCGCTAAATACATTTTTGAGTGCAGCCGTTTCGGGCAAGATGGCTTGTTGGATGGTCAAGCCCGCTTTCATGCTTTGTTGGATACGTTTATTTTGCTGGCTTATTTCAGCCTTTTTTTGTTGGAGCTCGTCCATCGACCTCAAAAGCATATGTTTATTAGACTTTATTTTTTTATAAGCTTGTCCTAATTCTCGTACAAGTTGCTCTAGTTGTTCTTTTTGAGAAAGTAATTCTTTGGATTGTTGTTGGAGTTCAACGTTTTGAGCTAGGACTGCTTTCTGAGAGGTGTGGAGTTTTTCATTGGTACTTCGAAGCTCCTCAGATTGGCTAAGAATTTTTTCATTTTGTTGGCTCAGCAACAGTTTGGATTTGGTTTCTTTTAACCGACTTTTATAGAAGGTATAGACAAGGAGCAAAGCAATAATTAAAAAGAAGAGTACCAAATAGTTGGTAAGTTTTTGAAAATAGTTAATCTCTTTCTGGTTCGAGATTTCTAGGTCTTTCTTCTCCAATTCAGCATTGGCCTCGAGGTTGGCGATGAGATTTGCTTTTTCTGCACTATACAGCGTATCATTGGTTTCTTCATAAAGTTCAGCGTAAAGGAGGGCCCGCTCAAAGTCTTGCTGCTTTTTAAATATTTCTACCAAAAGCTTCGCTATGCGGTTGGTTGTGATGGTGTTTTGGGCCTTTTGTGATAATTCAAGGGCTTCCAAACCATAGAGCTGGGCTTGAGGATAGTTTTTATCTTGAGCATATGCGAAGGCAATCCAATACGTATTTTCGCTTAAATTTTTGATATCGTTTAATTCTTTAAAAATCTCACGGGCATCCAATAAAGATTGCGTGCCAAGGTCATATTCTTCCCCGCCAACCTGGCACAAGCCTATATTATTTTTAAGAATGGCCCTGAGCAAGGGTTTGATGGTGATACCTTTTACGTGCAAGGCTTTTTGGTAATAAATTAACGCATCTTGATAGTTCTTTTGATAATAATACGAGGTACCCATGTTATTGAGGGCTCGCATGATGTAATCTTTGTCATCAATTTTCTGATAGAGCTCCAAGGCTTTTTTGTAATCTATTAAGGCTTTATCATACTCCTTTTCGGCCGAGTGGAAGGTCCCCCTTTGCAGATACGTACTAGCCAGTCCCATTTCATCATCAATCTTACTGAATATGCGTTCGGCTTTTTGTAAATTGTCTAAGACAATGGGTAATTTACCCAAGACGAGATATCCTACTCCCAAACGGTTATATCCCCAGGCAATTCCTTTGTCAAAGGATATGTCCTGAGATCTTTTTATAGCTTCACGAGCCAAGAGTATAGTACTATCCGGATTATTAAGTCGATAGAGGTAAGCAATGTCAAGAAGGATATCGATTTTTTCTTTTTCTGCCGACAAAGTGTTATACACCCTCCAGAGACTGTCCAAGGTTTTGTCTTGGGCATATGGTTTAGTAACCAGTACCAAAAAAATAAAAATAAGAAGATAAATTTTTTTCATAAAAATGGTACTCTTCTGAGGTAGAGCAGCTTTTAAAAGGACGTGAAACTTTGAGGAGTATTTGCAACGAAGCATCTGTCTTTCTCACTGAGGTAATGTATCCCGTGAATAGATACGCTAGCGGTTACAGTCTTAAGAGATAGAGGTTAACATAGCATCGAGGCTTTTCCTCCCCACCTTGCTTAGCTTACGGAGCAAAGTAATTGCCCCAGACAAGGGCTAAGATGTTTAACTTCTATTTTTATGTGAAAATAGAACAAGAAAACTGGGGCTTCCCGGCGCTAAAAAAATAAGGGGCTATTTGTAAAACCCTACCTGCGCCGGTCGGGCTCTCGCTACTCGCTGCCTTTCCGCACGGGCCTGCACGAGCTCAAACATGCGCTCCATCCCTAAGCCATTTGGGGAGGAGAGATAGGGGTTTTTGTTGCCATCTGCACGCCTGCAATTCCTTTGCAATCGCGTCTTTATGGTCTTGTAAAGCTGTCCAAACAGATTTTACATCTCTCATCTCTCTTCTCGCTTCTTCTTCAGCTTAGGGATAGAGCGGCCTGTTTGAGCCCGCCGCTGGTAGAGGGTAGGCCGGCGAGTAGCGATAGCCCGGCCCGCGCCCGCTCAATTCTAACAAGTAAAAAGAAAAGGCTATGCGCGGGCAAGCCCCTAATTTTGGTACAATATTGGTGCAGCTAAATGCAAATAGCTCCTATACTTGGCTTTTACAAGGGAGCACAAGACACCCAAACGCACGGGGCCACGCTTCCAAGGGGCCGCATCACCTCATTTCATCTGCATGAAACTTGTACAACACATTCTATTTACGCTCCTTTTCCTTTCTTCTTGCCAATCTCATCCCTCCTCGGAGGACTCACACGCCGAAAAATCTGTATTTATTGATTCCCTGGAGGCCGTTTTAAACGCCAAAATACCGCAGTGGCAAGCCGAATACTTGGTACCCTGTGTGGGAGTGGGGATTCTTCAAAATGGAAAAACCCGCTTGGTAAAAGTATATGGCGAACACCAAATGAACCGGGATGCCCCCGTCAATACCATATTTAATGTGGCTTCGCTCACCAAAACCATTGTGACCATGGCCACCCTCAAATTGGTGGAAGAAGGAGAGTGGGACTTAGACGAGCCCTTATACCACTATTGGATTGATCCCGATGTGCAAGAAGATACCCTACACCGTCAGCTTACCACCCGGCACGTCTTGAGCCATACGACCGGCTTTAAAAATTGGCGGCGGATGCACCCCGAAAATAAATTGGCTTTCGATTTTCATCCGGGAGAACGCTTCCAATATTCAGGGGAGGGCTTTGAATACCTGGCGGCCGCTCTTGAAAGTAAATTTGACCTTAAACTGGATAGACTGGTAGATTCTTTGGTTTTTACCCCTTTTGAGATGGAAGATGCCACCTTACGTTGGTTGGAAGAAGAAGACACCATGCGATTTGCCCATTGGTACGATGGAGAAGGCCGGGCCCACGATGCCTATTACAAAACTCATTGGGTTAGTGCCGCCGATGACCTGTTGATTACCGTAGACGATCTGCTCAAGTTTGCCATGAATGCCTTGGATAGCTCGATTTTCTCCCTAGCTACCTTGGAAGAAATGAAAACTCCCCACGCCGAAATTCACCAAAATGCCCACCAAGGCCTCGGCTGGACGGTAGTTGAGGGGCTGCCCGAAGGAGAATATGTCATTAATCATGATGGAGGAGACATTGGAGTGGCCACCTCGATGGTTTTGTTTCCTAAGTCTCATAGCGGTATTGTCGTATTTACCAATGCCGACAATGGCCGTATTGTGTGTAATAACATCATCCGCTCTGCCTTGACGTATGGAGAGAATGTATTAAACAAATTATACTGGGGCCGGAAAATACCCGACCCGCTCACCTTGCCCGATAGCCTGCTGGCAGAGTATGCCGGAACGTACCAAACCAACTTGGACCGGAAAATTTCTTTTGTGCTAGTAGACAGTCTATTACAAATTCACGGAGAAGGAATACCTAAACTCTTGCTATACCCCGAAAACCAAAATACCTTTTTTCCCTTAGACTTTGAGATCCAAATTGTCTTTAGAAGAGACCGGGAAGGAATAGTCCGCTACTTCGAGCTCATAAGAGGAGAAAATATCGATATATTAGGCGAAAAAATAAGCCCCTAGTATTTTTTTGTATGACTGCTTACATTCAATGCCAACCGGATCGGCAATATTATAATATCAATGCCTATCTAGCCGCTCAAGGCTTCCGGGCCTTGGGCTACGAAGTCCTCTCTTTTAGGGAGCCCGAAGAAATTCGGGATGAAGAACCTGATGCCATTTGTGTAGGTGGCGTGGCTACGGTACGTAGTCGTTTGCGTAAACTAGGCTTTCCAATACCCCCAGAACTTGAGTATCCCCCCGAATTGGCGCCCTACCTTAACCGGAAAATTTGGAAAGCTTCTTTAAGCCAATTGGCCCAAGAAGAAAAAGTAGATATCTTTATCAAACCGGTCGAAACCAAACTTTTTCCCGGCAAAGTAATTCGTCATTTCCGCGATTATATAGGTTTGCCCCAAGATCGGGCACTAGAAGTATGGTGCTCCGAAGTGGTAAACCTTCTTACAGAATGGCGCTGCTTTGTTCGTTATAATCAGTTGTGGGATGTACGGTATTACCGCGGTAAGTGGGATAGCCGCTTGGATGTAATCCATGTCCAGAAAGCCATTGCCGATTTTAAAAGCCAACCGGCCGCCTATTGCTTAGATTTTGGTGTAGACGCCCAGGGGAAGTATTATTTGGTAGAAGTCAATGATGGGCACAGTTTGGGCAGCTATGGCATGGGGGCTATTTCCTACGCCAAATTTTTATCGGCCCGTTGGGCAGAAATGACGGGCAGTCGTGATTACTTAAAATAGAGAGGATGCAAATCAAAATAAAGCAGCAAGTATTCATGCGCCATAATGGGCTAATTCCTGAGCGCGATACGGTCTGGTTCTTTCATGGTTTTGGAGATTCGGGTTGGGCTTATCGAGAAGTTTTTCAAACAACTTTAGCTGCTCATTATAATGTCTACGTAATAGACTTCCCGGGTTTTGGGGCAAGCCCGGCCCAGGCGGCATATAGCACCATACCTGAGCAAGCGAAGTTGCTAGAAAAAATAATACGAGAAGAAGTAGGCCCAGGAGCGCGGGTTGTGCTCGTAGCCCATTCCATCGGCGCCTTGATTGCTACCCAAGTGGCCCAGAACCTAGCCGAGCAAATGCTGTTTTACTTCAACGTAGAAGGGAACCTAACGGAGGCCGACAGTTACTTTTCCAGCCAGCCCCAGCAGTACGGTACGGCCCAGGCATTTGCTCAAGCCTTTGCACAGATGGTACTACAAAAAGCTCCAGCCGAGGAGCGCTACCGAAGGTATTATGCCAGTTTGCGCTGGGCTGATCCTGATACGATGCGATCTTGGAGCTTCAGTAGTCTCCCTTGGGTGCAAGATGACCGGTGCGGCTACGATTTTAAAGCTTTGACCTGCCCCAAACTATATATCTGGGGAGATAAAGATACTCCCAAGCCTTCCCAGGAGTTTTTGGCGGTACAGCAAATCCCCAATCGAGTATATCCGGAGGTAGGGCATTGGCATATGCTAGAAAATACCTCCGTATTTTATGAAGATCTGTATTGTATTTTAAATGACCTTTAGAAACTGTTCGTGTTTAGTTTTTGTCGGCGAAAAGGGTCAGTTTTGGGTTCTGATGAGATCAACACGGAGCGCATAGCAGCGCTATGGGCGATAAATTTGATGAAATCAGGTTCCCGTATTTCTATTTTAAAATGGCCCTTTGCAGCCCATACAATTAAATTTAAACAGTTTCTTAGCTGGTTTATTTAATTATTTTAAGAGCATTGCCCACAATTCCTTTTAATTTTAAGCGGTTTACTAAGCTATGCCTCTGTTTACAGGGAGCGATAATTATGTATGAAATAGAACGTAAATTTTATATACCCCAAGCCCCGGGCTTTCTGGTCGAGTTAAAATCTTCCTTAATCCGGCAAGGCTATCTGGCCATTGAGCCCGAGGGTAGTGAAGTGCGTGTCCGCCAGAAAGGGGAGGATACCTTTTGGCTCACCGTCAAGTCAAAGGGGGGAATCAAGCGAATAGAACAAGAAATCTCCTTGAACCGGACTGATTTTGAAAAACTTTGGCCCTTGACAGCAGGGAGAAGATTAGAAAAGAGAAGGTATATTTTTCCCTGGGATCCTTATGCCATAGAAATAGATGAATACTTGGGGGGATTGCAGGGCTTGTATACGGCCGAAGTGGAGTTTCCTAGCTTGGAAGACTCAAAAAAGTTTAGGAGGCCAACGTGGCTTGGCAAAGAATTAACCGAGAATCCCCAATTTAAGAATCAGTACCTAGCTCAAGTAGGTCATTATCACGATATCATTGCCAACTTATGAATTTGGAGCAAAATATTCCAGAACCCACGAAGGCTCCCCTCCAGGAAGCCTCCTACGCTTCTATCATGGATGCCTTCCTACCTTCAGAATTTCGGACTTTCATTGAGGACAATTTTTATCGCAAAGTGGGCGAACAGGCCACCTTAGAAAATATTAAAAACGATCCGGATTTTCATAAAAACCCCACCAAGCACATCGCGCTCTACACCGACCACAGCGTGGTGCACGTACGCGATGTGGCCCTCCAAGTAATAGAAGTGATCGAGAAGGTCAACGGCGTCTTGATTCCCAAGCGGGATAAACGTGACCTAGACATTTTGCAAGCCTACTCCTTGCAATTAGTCTACTTGCACGATATAGGGATGTCTGACTTCTCTCCCTCGGGCCGGTTTATGCACCCTGAGTTTGCCGCCCAGTTTGTATTTAGCCCCGCCTTTGATCCAATTTTAGAGCTACTCTGGGAGCGTAATGCGGGCAATTTGCCTTGGACCCTGTGGAGCCTTTTTAAGGAAGAACGTTCAGAAGAACGCGTCAAAAGAATATACCGAGAGATGCTTTCTTTATCCATCGCCCATAGCAAAAGCAAAGTGCCAATAGATATCGTAAATGATCCGGTCCTCCTCCGAGAAAGAATGCTTTATGTCCTTTCAAAGCCGCTTAAACTTTTATTTTTAGAGCAAAAAATAAAGCGTTTGTCCCCTGCCCAGGGAGATAAAGAAGACAAGGACAAAAAGAAGAGAGATTCCTTTGAGGCAAGATTGGCCGATTACCACAAACAGGAAAAACCCGAACACAATACCGAGGTCTTTCGCCATTATGAAGACTACAAGCAGGATGCTTTTTTTTGGTTGGAAACGGAGACAAAATCCTACCAAAAGCTCATCGTACAAGTTCAAGATGCCCTCCGCTGCATCCGAAGTGCCGATGCCTTACGCCAAAGGGGAACCGTCTTGCGTACCTCGGCCGGATATGAAATATTTGTAGACCGCAAAACCGCCAATGCCATTTATGCCCTTCGCAATGCCAGTAATGATCAACTCTATCTCCTAGAAGCCAAAAAATCGGTCAACTCTGGGGAGGCCAATCTCGCCAGTAGCGAGATGGATGCTTCGGGTAATTTGCGGGTATCCTTTCACGTGGGGGCCTTTGCCCGACAAAAAACTACCAACAAAGCGGCCCAAAACGCAGCCATGACCATCGATGATATCCAAGCCGATACCGTACAAAGTTTTCGGAGAGACCCCAACCTGGACGAAGACGTATTTGCCCCCCCCAGCGTATCTTTTGCCGATATCAAAATTCTGGTAGAGGCCACCGACGACAATCCCAATTTTGCCTTACTCGTTTGTAAGGCCTTTGAGAAGTTAAACCCCAAAGAGTGCTATCGCATCCAAGAATCCTTTTCCCTGCACGGACTAGACCTGATGGAGGTGAGGCGTTACCTTTCGGGGGAGCCGCTCAGCCATCAATTAGAGATTGAGTCATTTCGCCAGGAATTTCTCAAAAACCTCTCTCAAAAGGGCTATTCCTTTGCGCCGGAGCAGGAAATTCCGGGGCAGGAAGATATCCGGGTGATCCATTTGCCAAGTGGAGAGCAACTTATTCGGGGCGGGGGCAGCTCGGGTTTTGTCTACTTTCCCCTGTCTGATGGCTTGCGGGTCTATCCCTTGGGGGGCTACGAGAGCCGCCCGGCATTGCCTTGGGTGCCTTTGGGCAATACAGGTGTAATTCGGGGAGCCATCCGAAATGCCCACGTGTTTGCCGAGAAGCCACTCGAGTTGATATGCGTCCCCAAGGATACCTACTTAAAACATTGGTATCGCCCCATTTCGGCGAAGGACCTGATTGATAGATGGCGAAAGACCGAGGAAGAAAATTGATTTTGGGGCTTGCCCGCGCCTGGGAGTATGCTTTCTCAGGTGTACATGAGTGCTAGGTGCGGGCCGGGCTTTCGCCACTCGCCGGCCCCCGCGCATGCCAGCGGCGGGCTCAAACAAAGGCTCTATCCCTAAGCTGAAGAAGAAGCGAGATGAGAGAGGAGAGATGAGAGATGTAAAATCTGTTTGGACAGCTTTACAATTCCTATCGGAGGCTTATTAAGAGCAAAGGGCTTTTCAAGACCATAAAGACACGATTGCAAAGGAATGGCAGGCGAGCAGATGGCAACAAAACCCCTTTCTCTCCTCTCGCTTCTCTACTCTCTCCTCTCCAATTGGCTTAGGGATGGAGCGGCCTGTTTGAGCTCGTGGGGGCCCGGCGGGGAAAGGCAGCGAGTAGCGAGAGCCCGACCCGCGCAGGCAGAAAATGTTGATAGGAGCCCATACTTCTTGGCGCGGGGAAGCCCCTGCCCCCAATAAGATTTGTTAGCTTACTTAATTTATCACCATGCTTGCTTGAAAAAACCTTTTTATTATGGTAGCTTAATGTCTAAAAGACACAATATACAAATGACTATGCGCAAATTCATCAAATACTTAGGGTATGCCCTACTTAGCTTAGTGGGACTCCTTCTGCTAGTCATTTTGGGAGCCTACATTCGCTGGTTTATTCTATCGTCTAGCAACCTTAATGCTTTAGGGCCGAAAGCGCCTATTTTGAATGAAGAGGGATTTAAGTTTCGTGACCTGAACAAAAATGGTAAGCTAGATCTCTACGAAGATAGTCGCTTGGCGGTAGAAAAGCGGGTAGAAGACCTCCTTTCTCAAATGAATCTGGAAGAAAAAGCCGGGTGTATGTTTATCCAGATAACGGCTATGAATTCCAACGGTACTTTGGCCGAATTTCCCAGCCCTTCTAGTCCCTTTGTCTTAGCCTTTGGGACTAATACTTCAGCCCTTGTCCGCAAAAAAATGAATCACTTCAACTTGATTCAGTCGACGAGCCCCCAGGCCATGGCTTTGTGGTATAATAATATGCAATCCATCGCCGAAAAGACCCGCTTGGGAATTCCGGTAACCCTGGCGACCGACCCCCGCCACATAGCCCAAAATAATATAGGAGCGTCGGTGCCTACGCCTTTTTTTTCTAAATGGTGCGGCTCCCTAGGCTTCGCGGCAATTGGCGATACCGTGTTAATGCGTGAATTTGGGGATATCGCCCGTCAAGAATACAGGGCTGTGGGTTTTACCCTTTCTCTGTCTCCGATGGCCGACTTAGCTACAGAACCTCGTTGGGCTAGGATAAATGGTACATTCGGGGAAGATGCGGAGCTTGCCGCTCGATTAACTAAAGCCTACATTTTAGGTTTTCAAGGTGACAATTTGGGGCCTAGGAGTGTGGCCTGTATGAGTAAGCATTTTTCGGGGGGAGGCCCTCAAAAAGATGGGGAAGATGCCCACTTTCCTTACGGGTCGGAGCAAGTATATCCGGGTAATAATTTTGATTATCACCTGATTCCCTTTGAAAAAGGGGTATTTCCGGCCGGAGGGGCCCAGATCATGCCTTATTACGGTATCCCCGTGGGGCAGACCAGCGAAGACGTAGGCTTTGGCTACAACCGAGATATTATTACGGGCCTTCTCCGGGAAAAGTATGGCTTTGAAGGTATCGTATGCACCGACTGGGGGCTCGTGTCTGAGATGAAGGTGCCACTTATGGGTACCATGAAGCCAGCCTCGGCCCACGGGGTAGAAGAATTAAGCGAATTGGAGAGGGTAGCCAAGATATTAGAGGCTGGGTGCGATATGTTTGGGGGAGAGTCCTCCCCCAAGTGGATTATTAGCCTAGTACAAAATGGCACCATCCCCGAAAGTAGGATTGATGTGTCTGTGCGAAGAATCCTTCGCGATAAATTTCGACTTGGCCTTTTTGATAATCCGTATGTAGACGTCGATAATATGCCGGCCATTGGGAATCCTGCGTTTTTTGAAAAAGGGCGGCAAGCCCAAAGAAAATCCCTGGTGCTACTCAAAAATGAGCAACTACTCCCCTTAGATAAAAAGCTAAAAGTATATATAGAGGGCATGAATAAAAACCTGGAATATCCAGGGCTTAATCAAGTATCCAGTCCTCACGAGGCAGATGTGATTATTAAGAAACTGGGCACCCCCTATACGCCGAGAAATGAGTATATAATAGAAAGCTTTTTTCAGCAAGGGCGCTTAGACTTTCCGGAGGATGAAAAAGCCAAGATCCTTGATTTGATGAAGACAAAGCCCACTATTGCCGTCATGAATTTACAAAGGCCTACCGTTTTTCCTGAAATCAATGCTGCCGCGCAGGCCGTCATTGCCGACTTTGATTGTGAAGACACTATTATTTTGGAGCTTATTTTTGGAGAAATCCAACCCCAAGGGAAATTGCCTTTTGAGTTGCCTGCATCGGTAAAAGCAGTAGAAAAACAAAAGGAAGACCTGCCTTATGATTCCGAAAAACCCTTATATCCGTTTGGGGCAGGCCTTAGCCAGTTCTAAGAGCTTGCAGCTTGATAGCCTTGTAATCCCAAATACTTGATGAATAGTACAAAAGGGCTATAAAGGGAGAGGGGTAGAGCAATTGAAGCAGTAGGAAGATCCGCTTTATGATTTAGAATAACAGCTGTGTTTGGGGAGGCCTGGGCTATGAGTTTTTCTTAAGATCTTCTTTAAATGCAAAATAATCCCATACACCAATCCCAAAATATAGTATAGCTACTACCGGAGAAGCGTAAAGCAAAATGATAAGAAACAAAGTAGCGGTAGGGTTTGGTTGAGTTGAGATTAAAGCGGTAATTAAGAAATAACCTAAAACCAATACCAGGTACATCTGCCGAGCGCGTTTAGTACGGGGATGATTCCATCTTCTTAGTAAGATAAATATATTGCCAAATAACTGATAAGGCCCTACTATCAAGTGAAAAGCCAAAAACATATCGCTTCCTAAACTGACTGCTGCGGTGGCAATAATAAGAAACAAATGAAAGTTTATTCCTTAAGCCAGGATGTAGCAAAATTTTTCATAAGAATTTTTTTATCGTTTTCTTGTACGCAAAACCGGAGCGTTTTGCTGTTAATTTTTCAATATTTACAATCTTTCTTGTGATATTACTGATGTGTTTCAAACCTTTTGCCCTTTGAGCAATTAGAAAGAGTATGGGTCAAACCTTTCAAAACTCATTTTTAATCACCCAAGATTGGGGACTCTACATAGGCAGTTCTGAACATGAATCGGCTATGCACAAAAATTTTTTAATTAGTTTACTTATCCGGCTAGGCGATCCTGTCGAGCTTATGGCCCTTGAACGCACCTATACAGTTGACAATGCCGTAGTAACCCATCCTGGTTTAGAACTTGCTATGTCGTGCAATGGAATGAAGGCCTTATTCCAAATAAATCCTATATCTACCCTGGGTTGTTATTTTAAAAAGTTAATCGGAGAAGGGGGCATTCACTTTCTGGATACCGATTATGTACAAGACCTGCGAGATTTGAGCAATCAATTTATAGAAGGGCACTTGACAAATGCGGCATATGTCGAGCAAGTAACTTCTCGTATGACTGCTTTGGCCTCGGCGGTAGAGCATACACTGCATTGGAATGATGCACGTATCCAAAAGGCGGTTCAATTTTTATATGAGAATTTGGAGGAAGACTTGTCGGCTCAAAGCGTAGCCGAGCACTGTGCCCTTTCCGAAAGCCGGTTTTTACACCTTTTTAAAAAGGAAACCGGAAGTACGTTTCGCAAAGCCAAGTTGTGGTTCCGGTTTTTAAAAGCTTTTCCCTTACTATTCAAACAATCCATTACCGAAACCGCCCATCAGGTGGGATTTACCGATAGCGCCCATTTTTCTAAGGCATTCCGGGAAAACTTTGGGGCTACACCCTCAGAATTAGTAAAAAATAGCCAGTTTTTACAAGCCTAGGCCCAATATAGATTGCTTATTTGCTATAAATGCTAATATGCGCTAAGTTTAGATGGCATTCACGCGATTATCTATTTTTTTGTCAAGCATATCACACATTGCCAAATTATGAAAAAAGTATTCGTTTTACTGCTCAGTGTAATGGTCTTTGGGCTAGTTAGTCATTCCATTTCTGATCCCCGTGAGGACGAACCTCTCCAAGCCCAGGCTAACCTTATTCCAGAAGACAGCGTAGAAGTTGCTTTTCACAAGATGATGGATGCTCTAACTCACCCACGTTGTACCAACTGCCACCCCGCCAATAATAAGCATATGCATTTAGGGGGAGCTACCAACCTAGGTATCGAGAACAAGGACTGTAGTACTTGCCACCAAAAGACAAACAATTCCTACTCCGGAGTACCGGGGGCACCCGATTGGGCCATGGCTCCTCCCAGCATGGCCTGGCAGGGGAAAAGTAGATATGAAATCGCTGAACAAATGATGGATCCGGAAAGAAACGGAAACCGTAGCGCCGATGATATTATGCACCACCTTACCGAACACGAGCTGGTGCTTTGGGCCTGGGAACCTGGTCTGAGACCAGACGGTAGCCAAAGGGAACTACCCCCCGTATCCAAAGAAGAATATATTCAAGCAGTCAAAACCTGGATTGCCGCGGGAGCCACTATCCCCGAGGAAAAATAAAATAAAATTACCAATGAAAATTTCATTCAAAATCAATGGCCAGTCCCAAACGGTAGATACCGATGGCGAAGCTCCCCTTTTGTGGGTAATCCGGGACACCCTGAATCTGAAAGGTACCAAGTTTGGCTGCGGCAAGGCCGCCTGCGGCGCCTGTACCATCTTGATTGATGGACGTTCGGTACGTTCTTGTTCTTTTGCCGCCCAATACGCCGAAGGGAAAGAAATTACCACCATCGAGGGCTTAGGTAGCCCCGAAAACCCACACCCGGTACAACAAGCCTGGATCGAAGAAATTGTACCCCAGTGCGGCTACTGTCAACCGGGTTTTATGATGGCTACCGCTTCGCTGCTCAATCAAAATCCGAGCCCCAGCGATGAAGACATTGATAATCAAATTATCAATGTATGTCGCTGCGGCACCTATTACCGTATGCGAAAGGCCATTAAACGCGCCGCCGAAATCAATTCTCAAAACCAACAAGACTCCTAAACTCATGGCCAAGAAAAAGTTTTCCCGAAGAAAATTCATTGTTCGTTCCCTGGTAGGAGGAACAGGTCTCTTGGTAGGAGCAACCTTCCTGGGGCGCCACGCCATACGTCGTCAACTCTTTAAAATAACCGAAACGGATGCGATCCTCGGGTACAATGGGGATGTCGACGAACCCTGGATGTGGTTTGAAATTAGCCCGGAAAATAAAATCCGTCTCTTTTCCCCCAAAGTAGAAATGGGGCAGGGTTCCTTGACGGGTTTGGCTCAAATTGCTGCCGAAGAGCTAGAAGTAGATATCCCAGATATTGAGATGGTACACGCCCCAACCTCCACAGGTAATATTGATCCTATGGCAACCGGAGGAAGTACTTCTATTGCGGGTTTATTCACGCCCCTGAGAGAACTATCGGCCGTCTTGCGGGAGATGCTCAAAGGAGAAGCTGCCAAAAAACTCGGAGTAGAACCCAATACCTTAAAGATAGCAAAGGGTGAAGTGAGCGGAGGCGGAAAGTCCTTGAGCCTAGCCGAAGTAGTAGAGGGCGTAGAAGATTGGGATATCCCCAGTACGCCTGCTCTTAAAAACCCAAAAGATTTTCAATTTATTGGCAAGCCAGTAAGCCGGATCGATCTGGAAGATAAGGTAATGGGAGTGCCCATGTTTGGGATGGATGCCGAAATGCCCGATATGCTTTACGGGGCTGTGGTACGTCCCAGTAAAATAGGGGCTAAGTTTGTGAGTGCCGATACCAGCCAAGCCGAAAAAATGCCCGGTGTGGTCAAAATAGTCCAAGAAAAAGACTTTGTAGGGGTCGTGGCCAAAACCCAAGTGCAAGCCGAAAATGCCAAAAAAGCGATCAAAGTTGAGTGGAAGACCGAGCGGAACTGGCAGACTAAGGATATTGTAGAGATGACCTCAGTGGGAAATGGGAGTTCCTACGTGGTGCAATTGAAAGGAGGCCCCAAAGGGATCTTAAACCGGGCCGAAAAAGATGAAAACGAGGAAATGATCCAGTCGGAATACCGAAGTCCGATTGGTGCCCACGCCCAATTAGAACCAAATGGAGCCCTGGCCTATGTAGAAAAAGATAAGGCTACAGTCATCATGTCTACCCAGGTAATCAAAATTACCCGGAGCGAAATTGCCAAGCGTTTGGGAATGAGTGAGGAGCAAGTCAATATTATGCCCACGTATTTAGGGGGAGGTTTTGGAAGAAGGCTGCACACCCCCAATGCCATCCAGGCTGCCGTCTTATCCAAAGCCGTGGGCAAGCCCGTAAAATGCTTCTTTGACCGGAAAGAGGAGTTCCAAAACGATACTTTCCGTCCACCTACCCACCACGTGATGAAAGGAAAGCTCTCTGAAGATGGCATGATCGAGGCGATTGAGCACAATTATTCCTCGGGGGCCGTCATGTTTGGCTCACCCATGCTACCCGGTTTTCTCGAGACCGTACTAGGGGCCGATGGGGGAGCCTATCGCGGCTCGGCCATACAGTATAGCAAAGTCCCCAACTTTCGCACGGTTTCCTGGAAGATACAACTGCCTTTTGCTACCAGTTGGTGGCGTAGTCTAGGTCTTTTGGCCAACACTTTTGCCATAGAAAGTTTTATGGATGAATTGGCCCTTAAAGCGGGTAAAAACCCCATTGACTTTCGCTTGGCCCAAATCAAGGATGATGAAGCAGGCAGCCGGCTTAAAAAAGTGATTCAAACCGCCGCCGAAAAATCGGGCTATACCGACGAAGTAAAAGAAGGACGGGCCATGGGCTTTGCTTGCTCCACCGATGCAACCACCCCAGTAGCCCAAGTAGCCGAAGTATCGGTGGTAAATAATAAAATCAAAGTGCACAAAGTGACTTGCGTCATCGATCCGGGATTTGCCGTAAATCCTGACCAGGTAAAAGCCCAGTGTGAAGGAAGTATCATTATGGGCATTAGTGCTTCCATGTTTGAAAAAATGTATGTAGAAGACGGAGAGTTACAGCCCATCATCTACGGTTCTTACCAAATGGCCCTGATGCGCAATGCCCCCAAGGAAATAGAGGTAATCATCCTGAATAGTAGCGATAAGCCGGGCCCGGTAGGAGAACCTCCTTTGGGACCGATCGGGGCCGCTATTGCCAACGCCGTATTTCGGGCTACCGGGCAGCGACTGCGAGAAATGCCCTTGGAGCTGAGTTAAACCAATAGGTTGTAAGTTACAAAATGGATATCCGCTAGGGTATCCATTTTTTTGGGGCTTCCCGGCGCGAAGACTATAGGGCCAATTGGAAGAATGTGCCCGCGCCGGTCGGGCTTTCGCTACTCGCCGGCCCCCGCACATACCAGCGGCGGGCTCAAACAGGCCGCTCTATCCCTAAGCCAAGAAAAGAAGTTGTAGTTGGTGATTTCTTTCATCTTGGAGAAATTATGGAGCCTTATGAGCAGTTAAAAGGATGTGGCGGAGAGTATATCCCAAAAAACAGATCAAACTATGACCGAATTTGGCTACTTGAAATTTGGCTCTGAAAAATATGTATTCGAGCAAACTCAGATTTACGGTATTGTAAAAGATCTGAAAAACTCCTGGTGGATTGAATTATTGCCTCCGGGGGAAGAGAATTACATCATGCTTAATGCCTTGCAATTGTGAGATACTTATTTTCCTGAGGATTTAATAGGTTGTCGCAAAGATTTTCTTGCCGCAAATGATGAGCTTAATTCAATTTTTATCCTTAGAATTTCCAGGCCAGCCATTGAATGATACTATATGGCTAAAGGGATATGGCAAACTAGATCTAAGTGGTTCTCAAAGTATGAATTATCAGTTTGAGGCGCATTGTAAATTTGATGGCTTGTATCTTTTCGAGACTTCACAAGATGAGGCAAAGAGTTTTATAGAAAAAGGGCTAAAGCGTGAACTAAGAGATTTCAATATTATTTATAAGGAAGCTCCTTCCGGTCTTTGTGCTAATATCAAGGAAGATGTATAGTTTTACTAAGAAACGGTTCGTGTTTAGTTTTTGTCGGCACAAAAGGCCGTATAACATGGGAATACAGGGTTCTGATAAGATCAACGAGCAGCCCATAGCCGGGGCTATGGGCGAGGACATTGGATGAAATCAGGTTCCCGTATTTCCATGTTAAAATGGCCCTCTGTCGCCCAAGGCAATTAAATACGAACAGTTTTTAAAGACATATTTCAATCATTCCTTAATACCTCAATCGGATTCACAAATGCTACTTTGAGTATTTGCGAGCTTATGCTGATCAATACAAGCAAGCCGGTAAACATACTAGCTCCCAGAAAAATATACCACTCCTGAGCCAGATTGAGATGGTAGGCAAAATTTTCTAGCCATTTTTGTACTGCGTAAGTTGTGATGGGTACAGCTATTAAACTGGCTACCATTAAAAGACGAAAATAATCTAAGGATAAGAGCAAGAAAAGACTGCGCATCCCAGCCCCCAATACTTTT
The DNA here is from genome assembly GCA_963922455.1 of uncultured Microscillaceae bacterium. Classification (GTDB taxonomy): domain Bacteria; phylum Bacteroidota; class Bacteroidia; order Cytophagales; family Microscillaceae; genus CAWUIO01. The sequence goes on along the minus strand of CAWUIO010000036.1, from coordinate 13,344 downwards.
CGGATACCAATTTCTTGAATACGTTGTTGGGTGAGAAAGAAGGCTAGCCCAAAGAGCCCCAAACAAGCAATGCCTATCGCCAGACTGGTAAAAATTAATAATAGTGTACTGAGTCGGCCCTCCGCCTCATATAAACGGGCAAAATTTTCATCCAAAAATGCATACACAAAAGGACTAGCGGGTACAAAAGCTTCCCAAGTTTTGTGGATATGGGCCAGGGAGGCTTGGGCTGCTTGGGTATTTAACTTGATAGCCAGGTGATAATACCCTTCCGGGCCCGAGCGAAGGGTAAAGATCATGGGCTTTATCTCTTCGCGAAGCGACTCAAAGTGAAAGTTTTTTACTACTCCGATGATTTTACCTTTTCTTCCCTGGGACTCCAAGCTTTGATTCAAGATCTCTTCAGGCTGATCATAGCCTAAAAGCTGAATGGCTTTTTCATTGATCAGGAAAGAGCTTTCGGTATCCGATCTGTACTGAGGTTCAAAATTACGCCCTGCCAAGATGGGGACTTGGTAGGTCGGTATAAAGTGTTGATCAATACCTAGATCTTTTACGAGGATACTTTTAGGCTCTCCGGTCCGGATGTCTGAGATACGTATCTGGGCTTCGCTTAGTAATTGGGTTGAGGGAAGATGAGAAGAACGTCCCACTTCTTGGATATTAGGGTTTTGAAGGAGTTCCTGATAAAAACTGGCGTAATTCTCATTCAATTCTCCAGGATAGCCTAATGTGATAATTTGATTTTTATTGAACCCCAGGGTTTTGTTTTGAATAAAACTAACCTGACGGAATACCAAGGCTGTACCAATCATAAGGCAAATAGCGATGGTAAATTGACTAATGACCAAGAACTTATTAAAGCCTACTTTGGGAGAGTGCCGAAAAAACCTCCCTTTCATAATAGAGACCGCTTGATAGCGGGAGAGAAACCAAGCTGGATAAACCCCCGCTAAAATTCCTATGATGCATACGAGTAGGAACGCAATCACAATCCGGGAAGGGAGAAATAGAATGGCCAAGCTTAGTTCCTTATTTAGAAAGGTATTGAGCGTAGGTAATATCAATTCTACAATACCCAAAGCCAGGATTGCCGAACTAAGCACAAGTAGCATGGATTCCGTAAGAAATTGAAACATCAAGTTTTTACGGCTTGCCCCTAATACCTTGCGTACCCCAATTTCGCGGGCCCTTTTGGCCGATTGTACCGTAGAAAGGATAATGAAATTAAGCACGGCCACGATTAAAACAAAAATGGCGATGAGGGTAAAAACATAAACGTACAAAACATTCCCATTAGCTTCCGCTTCCATATCCAATTGGGAATGCAAGTGGATATCTTCTAATTTTTGCAGATATAAGTGGCTAAAATGTGATGCCTTTACTTCATCACTGGCTTTCCACCAGCCTTCTGAAATGGCAAAGGAAGCAAAATGCTTGTCCATGAAGGGGTCCAAGCCTGCTTCTAAATTTTGAATGTCTTTATCTTTTTTGCATAAAATATAAGTAAGAAATGAATTGGCCCCCCAATTTTTTTGCAGTCCCGCCTTGCCCCATAACTTCGGGTTTCCGCTATTCTTGTAAATTTTAGGGTTTTCTAGGGTAGAAAAGGAGATAAAGTACTTTGGATGAAAGTGAGCGTTTGCAGGTAAGCTCTGAAATACTCCACTGACTCTCATACTAAACTTTTGATCCCCTTTTTTGTAAAATAAGGTCTTACCTACTGGGTTTTGTTTAGGGAAATACTTTTGGGCCATTTCTTCACTCAAGACAAGGGTAAAAGGATCCTGGAGGGCCGTTGAGGACTCACCTTGCTTTAAGGAAATATCAAAAATATCAAACAGGCTTGGTTCAGCAAAATACACATCATCCTCTTGAAAAGAGTGGCCATCTAAGATAAACTGAGACTTTTCCTTTCTTAATCGTACTACAGCCTCAATTTCAGGAAATTCGGCAGCTATTCGCTCACCAACTGGGGCGGGTACAGTAGCAAGATGTAAACGCACGGCTCCATTTTCCCAGAAATCTCGGGTGATCCGGTAGATTCTATCTGATTTATTATGAAACTTATCAAACGAATACTCGTCAAGTGTGAAAATAAATATCACCAAAATAGCGGAAAGGCTTAGGGCTAAGCCAAATACATGTATAAAACTAAAAATCTTGTTTTTCAGTAAACTGCGGAGAGCTGCTTGTAGGTAACTTTTAAACATGGCGCTGAGGATTTGATAATTATTTAGATATTTAATTTACTATATACAAAGCTTATACCTGTTATGTATTTAGTAGTAAAAGTTTTATAATCAATGATTTATGATTTTTTTTAAAATAAAAAGATTAATAAAGTGTCCGGCTTGCAACAAAACTTGTTCGTTATTGAAAAATTATGCAGATAAAAAAAGTATTCCAACTCAATTAATCTTATTACTGAAAGTATAAAGAGCTGGATAGAGCAAATCAAAGGTTTAATGTATAATTTAGCAGCCTGAATTTTGTATTTTAAAATAACAATATGCTACGATTGATATTATCTTGTATTATTTCATTTATATGCATAGGTATTTCTCCTCATGCTATTGCCCAAGTAACCCCTTACTTTGTGAGTGTCAGCAACGGAGCCTATTCCTCTTTTGATGCTAGTAATACGCAAGTAAAAGTTTGGATTAACACCAAAAATGAAGATTTCCACGATATATCTCCAGAATCACAGCTAGACCTAGTTGATCAACAATCGGGAACCTCTTTGTCCAACTTGGCCAAGGAGCTAAAATCAGCTTATCGGAAGGAAAGTGCTTCTTTGCAAAAACGGGGAGTCTTTCGTTCCAATCCGAACATGGCGGAGGGAAGCCCTGATTTATCGGTTGAAACACTGGGCCCTGCCAAAGATACAAGCGGCTTTGTGATAAAATTGTATACAGTCGCCGTGCCGCCTTCGGGTTGTCGAGCGCTCTTGTTAAAAGGCGAACTCTTGTATACTATTGCCAGCCCGGAAGCTTATGAGATATCCATGGAAATTGAGAATATTGCTTCATTACTGGGGGATAAAAGTATACTTACGGGCCAAGGAGATACCTTAAGTCTTGAAAAAACAGAGGGTGAAGAAGAAGATTATTATGTAGCAAAGCTTACAGGACATTTGGTACTAGGTTTGGGTAGAAATGGACAAATGGCCACATTTAATGAGCTGGCCTTAAAAAAGGAGGAAGCACAAGAGAAAATGACCGTAAACCTAAAAGTGAAAAAGTTAATTAAGAAGTCTATTTTACTAGAAAAAACGGTATCCCTAGGAATTGGCTACTAAATGCAGATAATTTCTATGCTAGTTGGCAATTTTCAGGCTGATAAATCTTTGATTTTTAGCAGGATTTTGAGCGTAGCGCAGTAGCTTATCGTCTTTAATGAGTGCACCTAGGCCATACTAATACTTCTATTTACTTGGTTTCTAATCATTTTCTCGGGTAAAACTGGATTCCAGAATATGGCGAAGGAATAGATCAAAAATATTTAAGAGCCCTATACAGTCAAAAAAACCAGCCCCGACAATCAGGGGTTATTTGCTATTCTGGGGTAAAATTTTTGGCTTAGGGATGGAACGGCCTGTTTGAGCCCGCCGCTGCTTGGTGGGTGGGCCGGCGAGTAGTGACAGCCCGACCCACGCTGGCACAACAATACTCGCCTGAAAGAGATCTAAAAAGCGTGGGAAAGCCCCTATCTTCTTGCTTCTTTTTGGTTTATTGTTTAAATTTTATCTCTCTCCTTATTCAACATCATATTTCAATCAAGTCCTTTTGTATGAAAACGCAACATCTATTAAGGTCTATTCTGGGGGGGCTACTGCTCTTGGGTTTTTTTCCTCACAACAGCTCAGCCCAGAAAAATTTTATGGTAGACCTGTCGGGTGAATCTCTTCAAATCCCTGATCGTTTGTTTCAAGTAAAATGGGTTAAGGATGTTAGGGCCTATCAAAAAAGTATTGGCCAATTGCCCCATGCAAAAACCAAGTCATTGCAACAGGCAGAGCTGGGAAATGGCGTAGAAACCCACTTATACAGCTTCCTCTCCAAAAAGTTAGAAAAATCTTTTGAAGGGCAAATGGCTGTTGAGATGTTAGTATACAAGTTGGAGCTTGGCGAGTTGAATACCTCCGATGGGGATACGGCCTGGGCAAAAGTAAGTTTAGGGTTTAGACCAGCAAAATCAAAAGGAGTACTCCGGAAAGAGAGAATATATCATGCTTTGGTGGGGGATACCGGTCCTGGTTTGCAAACTGGGCATGCTCGTCGTATCGTCCAAGCCTTACGCCAATGTTTATCTAGCTACAATTCAGACCTGATTCGGTTTGCTTTGGAAGATGAGGAAATTGCTAAATTTTTAAGTCTGGAAACTTTACAAATCAAAGAAAATAAGGTAAGAGGCTTAGAGATCAATAGTTTTGTGGACCCACTTAAGGAGGCCCCTAAAAAATTTGAGGCCATTGATCTCGGAAAAACTAAGGCGGGTATGTATCACTCCTTTGTGGCCTTGCAAAACAATACGCCATCTAATGGCGCTTACCATCTTAGAATGAAAAGCGAGGAACACGGAAGAGTGATTGATGTAAACTCGGGAAGCCGAGATAAGGATGGCTTATGCTTTATAAAAGACGGGGAAGCTTATGTCAACGCAGGGCTTTATAAAGGTACCCAACGCTACGTAAAAGTATTAAAAACAGGTACTTATTGGGCCTGGATAGATGACGTTTACGATGAAGAGAATGAATATAAAACGGTAGTAGCCTTGGGGAGTACCTACGATCCTGATTGTGTATGTATGGATACCCGCACCGGTCAATTTTTTGTCTTAAACCGCAGAGGACTTACTTTACTTTTATCTGAGGTGCCCAAAATACAAACTCAATACCAACAAGAGGGAGCCAAGGGCGAATCTTACCAAGTCCAATTAGACTACATCGTTAAGGCCAACCAAATGCTTCAAAAAGAAGCGAAGTAGTTTGCTAGCACAAGAAAAACTAGACTGGTACTATTTTAACCATTTCTGAAACGCTAACTACTTTTTGTGCAAATATAGTTTGGGTATAGTCCTAAAAAACCGGGTTTTTTCCAGGTTTTTTTGAAAAAAGCCCTATACTTAGGTGTCCTTACCTGAATTATCAAAAACATGCAAATTAAAGTAGATCCCAAGGTTTATGATGTAGTTATCGTAGGCTCGGGAGCAGGGGGAGGAATGGCCGCCAAGACCCTAACCGAAGGCGGATTGGAAACCCTTGTATTGGAAGCCGGCCCAGATTATGACTCGGCCCAAGGCGATATGTTTAAGTGGTCGTATAACTCTCCTCGCCGAGGGGCCAACACCCATCGCCCCTTTGGAGAGTTCGATGCCTGTTTTGGAGGCTGGCAAATTGAGGGAGAACCCTACACAACCGCTCCAGGCACCAAGTTTGACTGGTTCCGGGCGCGTATGTTTGGCGGCCGTACCAATCACTGGGGGCGTATTTCCCTTCGTTTTGGCCCCCTCGATTTTAAGAGAAAAGAGCTAGACGGCTTGGGAGATAATTGGCCTATTGGCTACGAAGATATCAAGCCTTTTTACGACCGGGTAGACCAAATGATCGGAGTCTTTGGCAGCAAAGAAGGTATTCTCAACGAGCCTGACGGAATCTTCTTACCGCCCCCCAAGCCCCGAGGCTATGAATTGCTTATGAAGCAAGCCTGTGACCAGCTAAACATCCCGATGATCCCCTCTCGCTTATCTATTTTGACCCGCCCCCTTAATGGGCGCCCTCCTTGTCATTATTGCGCTCAATGTAATAGAGGATGTAGCACCCACTCCAATTTTTCTTCGCCCTCCGTTTTATTTCCCGATGCCAAAGCCAGTGGTAAATTAAAACTGCAATTGCACGCTATGGCCCGAGAAGTAACGGTAGATGATACGGGTAAAGCCAATGGCGTATCCTATATCAATACTTTAGATGGCACAGAACACCAGGTTAGGGCCAAAGTCGTGATTTTGGCCGCCAGTGCTTGTTCATCGGCCCGGATCATGCTCAATTCCAAATCTAAATACCACCCCAACGGCCTAGGAAACGATAATGGGATGATCGGGAGATACCTGATGGACTCTACGGGAGCTTCCTTGGGTGGTTTTATCCCTAAACTGGTTGATTATATCCCCCATAATGAAGACGGTACCGGAGGGATGCACCTCTATGTACCTTGGTGGCTCAACGATGCCCAATTGGATTTTCCCCGAGGCTATCATGTCGAAGTTTGGGGGGGGCGTCGCATGCCTTCTTATGGCTTTGGCGGGGGGATTCAAAACCTAAATGGCTACCTGGCCGATATAGATGGAATCAAACGGGAAAGAGGAGGGGGAGGCTATGGCAAAAGCTTAAAAGAAGATTATCGCCGCTTGTTTGGTTCTACAGTAGGCTTTTCGGGTAGAGGAGAATCGGTGGCCTTTGAGCATAATTTCTGCGAAATAGACCCTAACGTAGTAGACAAATACGGGATCCCGGTCTTACGCTTCAATCACCGTTGGTCGGAGTATGAGGTACTCCAGGCCAAGCATATGATGGACACCTTCGAGGAAATCATCGATACCATGGGAGGAACCTTACTATGGCCCAAGCCGGGCAAGGATACCGACTATGGTTTATTGGCCCCCGGAAGAATTATCCACGAAGTAGGCGTAACCCGTATGGGCCGTGACCCCAAAACCTCCGTGCTCAATTCCTACTGTCAGTCCCACGAAGTAGGCAATATATTTGTGGTAGATGGAGGCTCTTTTGTCTCCATGCCCGATAAAAACCCTACTTGGACCATCCTGGCCCTCTCCCTTCGCACCTCCGAGTACATCTTGGATGAAGTCAAAAAACAAAATATCTAAACCATGAGCAAAATTACCCGTCGCGACACGATAAAATATACCATTCTGGCCGGAATCTCAACCGGGTTACTCCCAGGATGCCAAACGGAAACTCCCGCCGATACAGCCCACGAAGGGCCCGAAGGCCACGTCCATGAATCCAAGGATGGTCTCTACGGCCTGAGCGAGGCCGACCTAGCCTTGCTAAACGAGACGTTTTTTACCGAGGCAGAACGGGAAACGGTACGGGTATTGGCCAACCTCATCATCCCCGCCGATGAGCGCTCCGGCAATGCCGAAGAAGCTGGGGTGCCAGCTTTTATTGAGTTTATGATGCTAGACCAACCCTGGCAACAGACACCCCTCCGAGGGGGCTTGCGTTGGCTCCACGTAACCTGCCTAAACCGCTTTGAAAAAAGCTTCGTTGAGTGCTCCGAGGCCCAACAAACGGAGCTACTGGATTTGATTGCCTACCCCCAAGAAGCCCCTCCCGAGATGAGCCAAGGGGTGGCTTTTTTTAATCGTTTTCGAGATTTAGTATCCAGCGGTTTTTGGTCGAGCAAGATGGGTATGGAAGATTTACAATATCAAGGCAATGTACCTTACAATTGGGATGGGGCCCCACAAGCCTGGCTAGATAAATTAGGCGTGAGTTACAAGGCCTAAGTGACTGTCATCATAAAGCACAAAAGCGTGGGCTTTCTAAATACCCATGGCTTTTGTTTGCTTAGGCATCATCCTTTCCTACATAAAAGCCCTCCACAAACTCCGTAAATGAATCGGCTACTTTTACCAAGGTGGCATAGTTTAAGGCATCGTGAGCTTCCATATACCGCTTTTGTTCGGGAGTTTCCACGAGGTAAAACACACTTTGGGGTGGGTCATAAATCAAGGGCATATGTTCATCACCCAAAATTTTGTTAAGGTCTTGCCCCGCAAATCCGGCCTGGGCTTGCTCAATCCGTGCGTTAAAAAATGACTCATACCAAGGGTATTGCCAGTACCACTCCCAATAATAAATACTGCCATAGTCCGATTGATTGAGCGAAATTGCTATGAGACAACTCTGGGCGGCGTAGCCAATCACCAAGATGCCGTTGGGCAGGAACATCTCATCCAGATGACGGTCAAAATGTTGGTGCAGGACCGAGGCCGGTTTCCCTTCTTCTTTTTCCTGGTTTTTGTAACTAATAAAGCCCCAAAATTCTTCAAACATAGAAGAAGTATCCCGGTTGACTTTGTCTTTCATCTGCCATACCAAGTGATTTTTAAAAAGCGCCTTATCACCCTCTACAAATCCTCCATTGTACTGCTTCAAAAAACCTTGATAATCGGGAGGCAAGGCCTCGAATATTTTTTGTTCGTAAGGAGCCAGTTGGGCATAGTCAAAAGGGTAGGAATCGCGGATGTTGAGTGTACTTAAGTTCATAGGCTTATACAATTGGGTTGCCAATAGCTTGTAAAATATAGTCTAAGCCAAAATAAACGCCTATCCCTTGATTCATCAATTTTTTGCCGGGGGTTTTTACTGGAAAATAATAGGGGCTTCCCCCGCCTAAAAAAAATACTGGCCCAATGCTCATAAACTGCCTGGCGGGGTCGGGCTTTCGCTACTCGCTGCCTTTCCCCGCCGGGCCCGCACGAGCTCAAACAGGCCGCTCTATCCCTAAGCTTAAGAATAGAAAGTAGAAAACATCCCTAAGAGCTTTAAACTTTTCTATAGCCAACGGTATGCACGAAAATAAACTAAGCATATCCTGGGCGGGAATCGTGACCAATGGCAGGGCAAAAGTGATAAACTTACTCATGGTCAATGAAGGCAATCCCCGGGAAGCTCCTACTTGAAAGCTCGGGGCCGCATACATCCATCCCAAGCCCGGTGTAGCCAATGGTCCTTGAGGATTTATCGAGTATGTAGACCGTATGCACGAAGGGTATCCTGATAAAAGCTACAGATTAGACCAAGAAAACAAAGCAAGCTTTATTCTTGCCTACTCTTGTATTTTAATGCTGTAAAACCTTTGCTCCTTGATCTTTCCGATTCTTTGGGTATACAGTATAAAAGTATCCTCATTGGGGTTACCACTCATGCTGGGTAGGAAACGAAACTCCTCCATATCCGCTCGACGGGCCAGGACATATTTTTTAATCTCCCCCGAACGGGGGAGCTCCACCAAAATGATGGCTTCATTCTCCTTGTTGGAAAATGCCTGAAACTCTCGTGGGTCATTTTCCAGGAGATTACCTATGCTGCCATTATAGACGATGCAATAATTTTCGCCCAGTTTCCCAATAGTAAAACTGGAATATTGAGGGTTGCTATCATTTGAATTGTCTTTTTTAATAAAGGTACTCCATAGCTCTTGTCCGTTTAGGTCAAACAGCGTTATTACCAAATGTTTATACGTGACGTAACCAGAGCTTATAAACGTCTGCTCTACCAGGGTCATCACGGCTCCATCTGGATAGGAAATTGTTCCTTTTAGAAAGAGATGGGGAACATTTCTATACGGCTCTAAATTTTTCACCTTTTTATCTGCGAATAAGGGCCTACCGTGGTACAAGTCCAGGATGTCTTCCCCATACTGATGAAGCCTATGGATTACCTGGCTGGTATCCGAGCGGTTTACTTGGTGGTATAAAATACCTCTGGTTTTTCTGGGAACATCCCCGTATAAACCAATCACCCTCAATGTGGAATCTGTCACCTCGAAATAGGGAGCCAACATCCATTTACCGTCGGTAGGGATGCGGGCCAAGGTCTTGATCTTGCCTTGCTTCAAGGAAAGGATTTGATAGTCAATTTTGGAAGTGCTGAGGGGAGGTTTATCCAAATTAGGATATTCTACCAATAAGATCATCTCATCCTTGGTGTGCAGTACCGCCCTATGTATGTAAAGTTCTTCTTGGGTGTAAGGGAATGAGTAGCTGTATTCAGCCTGCTTTTGCAAGGTTGTATCAAATAATATCGGGCTAAATTTTCGCGGCTCCGAGTCTTTTGTGGGATAACCATACAAAAGGCCTACCCCTTCCCCGTCCAAGGAGCGGGTAAATAAACTAAACGTTTTTTTTCTTTTGGAGTCGTCTACCGGAATATGGATCAATTCTTCTTGTTTCTTGAGGGGAAAGGTTTTCAGATCAACCCCTTGGATGTAGTACTGACGGTATTTTTCATGGGTATGCGAACTGACGTGGTATAATTGATCCTGGATACGGATCACCCCCAATCTTTCCTCTTCAGTACCTTGAACTTCACTTTCAGGAGGACTTAGGGGGATTCTGCGAGCGTGATGCGTAAAGTTGCTGTCACACTTGGCCAGCTCTAAATTACCAAGTCCGTATTTTCCCCGAGCGTATGTAAAGTAATGCCCGTATTGATCACTGCCCAGATAATTGTTGGGTACTTCCCGTCTACCGCTAAAAAAGAGAGGGTGTTTTTCAAGTGTTTAGGGGCTTTTTACTTGTGAAAGCAAGGGACAAGCCGTGATACTGAGCATAGCCCAAGCAACTAGGCTTACTTTACCAAAGGAGCTAAACATCTGAATAAAGTGAATTAATTTGTGGATGTGATGGGTGCCAGAACTGCTTAGAAAGCAGAACACACCCGCTGATTCTGGTTAAAAATCAATTCAATTTACAGGATACTGAAGACTTTTTAAAATGTCTAGGTGGGTATTTTTTGCCAGCAGGGGCTAAGCTAAACTCAGCCTGCCTCATAGGGTGCTTATAAAATTCAATCCGTCAGTATAATTCCTCTGGACAACATTTTTTAGCTTCCAATCCCTACAAAAAATGGCTATCTTATTCGCCCATTATATCTTGGCTCAAACTATTTAAAACCGAACCCTATGCGCATACTTCCTATTTTCTTACTCGGTATAGCCGCTTGTTTGCTAAATTGTCAGAACAAGCCAAGCTCCTCATCCCGCCAAGCTAGCTCGGATGAGGCATTTCAGGGAAAGGATACCCCATATCCCGACCTTCCCCGTCTCTTTCAAGCCTGGCGTACTTTCGAAAAACCCCCCATGCGCGAAGGCGCTCCCGACTACACCGCCGAAACCTTCCAAAAAAGACGTCCCCAATTTGAACAGCTCCGCCGCCAACTGCTGGCCATGGACACTACGGGCTGGCCGATCGAGGAACAGGTAGACTGGATGATCGTCTGGGCCGAAATGAATGGCTATGATTTTAATGAGCGGGTCCTAAAACCTTGGGTAAGAGACCCCGCTTATTATAAATCTCTTTGGAACTACCGCAGCGATGTGCCGGCCCACGAAGGCCCCACCCACCACGCTACCACCGAGATATGGACCTATTCTTTTCCCCTCAGTGCCGAAGAGAAAACCCGATTATTGGGAGACCTTCAGGTAATTCCGGCCTTGAATGCCCAGGCCCAAGTCAACTTAACTGGTAATGCCCGGGACCTTTGGGTGGCCGGCATCCGCGATATTAAAAACCAAAGCCTGGGTTTAAAAAGCATTTTGGAACAAGAGGGGGTAGCGCAAGAGGATGCCCTCGTAACGGCCATTCAGGCTGCCGTGCAATCTACCGATGAACTGGTAGCTTGGTTGGAAAAAGAAGCCGGTTCCAAAACCGGCCCCTCGGGGATTGGCAAAGATAACTACACGTGGTACCTGCAAAATGTCCACTTAGTGCCCATGACTTGGGAGGATGAGGTGCTCTTGCTCAAACGCGAACTGGCCCGGGCATGGTCTTCCTTAAAACTGGAAGAGCACCGCAACCGGGATTTACCTCCGCTTCCCGAAGTAGATGGCCCCGAGGCCTATGATACCCTGGCCCGATGGGCGGCCGAGAGCTTTTTGCAATTCTTAGAGCAGGATGAGATGGTAACGGTCAAAGACTACTTTGCCCCAGCGTTGGAGCCCCATTTGGGAAAGTTTATACCCAAAGAAACCCGAAACTTCTTTTGGATTACCGTGCACTATGATCCTCGGCCGCTTTATTCCCATTTTTATCACTGGTTCGAGCTGGCCCGCATGGATACAGAGCCCCATAAAAGCCCAGTGCGTAAAGGCCCCTTATTGTATAATATTTTCGATTCGCGGAATGAAGGAATAGCCACTGCGGTCGAGGAGATGTTTATGCAAGCGGGTTTATACGATGATCGGCCCCGGGCGCGCGAGATTGTTTATATCATGATCGCCCAGCGGGCCGCCCGAGGCTTAGGATCCCTTTATGCCCAAGCCAATGATATGACCATGGAAGAAGCCGGAGGGATCCACTCTGAGTATACCCCTCGAGGCTGGATGAAAACCGAAAAAGAACTCCTCTTATTTGAGCAACATTTATACCTGCGCCAGCCGGGCTACGGCACCAGTTATATCACCGGAAAATACCTGCTCGAGCAAACCATGGCCGAATATGCCCGCCTCCAAGAAGCCAAGGGGGAGCCTTTCCGTATGCGAGAGTTTCTAGACCAGATAAATGCGATGGGGAACATCCCTATGGCCTTAGGGCATTGGCAGTTGACAAATATGGGTGCCGATATCCGTAAATTGGGCCAACAATATAGCTCTTTAGCTCAATAACGCTTACTTGTTCAATGTCCGCAAAGCTCGCTTAATAATGTATTGAGTGGCTTTGTGGCTTGATTCTTCTTTCCAGCGCTCGCAGAGGCTTCGCACCCACTCCCCTTGAGACTTAGAAGCATCGTTGAGCCAGTTGGCCACCGAGTTTTGTACATAGCGGGAAGGATCGGCTTTAAGGGGCTCGAGCAAGGGGAGCCCCAGGCTTGGATTTTCTTGGAGGGCCGGGATTTTTTTGGTCCAAACCCCAATAGGACGTAATACTTCGGCGACAAAACGGCGAATATTTTCTTCAGGGTCCTCAGTCAAAGGGCTGAGGAGCATTATGGATTCTTCCAGATGCTGGGCAAATACCTCTTTAGTGGCAAAAACGGCTACCTCCCGCACGCCAAAATGCCCATCCCCGGCAAAGCCGTACACTTGTGTAATCAAGTCTTGGAGGGAAAGTCTGCCCCGGCAACGGGCCCAGCATGCCCAGGCACGTACTACATCGGATATATGTGTACTCCAAGCATGCTCCAGGCTGGGATCTTGAAAGAGTGGGCCCAGCATTTGACCAATGAGCCGGGCATTGTTATTGGCGGTGATTTTTTTCTGAGATTGTACGGCTTGACTGATCTCCAAATGCATAGCCGCTTTGCCCCGTTCTTGCAGGATTTTGGCCAGTAAGTGCAGTTGGTCTACCCCCAACCATTCTGCGAGGTTGACGGTCTCTATTTGGCCTTGGTTGAGTAGGTGCAAGACTTCCTCAGGAATATCTTGGGGTTTTCGGGGCCCTTTCCGGTGTAAAATTTCAGGACGGATCTGCATAAGAATCATTAAAAAATACGTGGCTTAGGGATGGAGCGGCCTGTTTGAGCCCGCCGCTGGTAGGCGGGCGGGCCGGCGAGTAGCGAGAGCCCGGCCCGCGTGGGCAGGGGCTTTCACGAGGGTA
>CAWUIO010000035.1:0-54789 GCA_963922455.1 uncultured Microscillaceae bacterium | reverse complement strand
GGAAGAAGAAGAGAGAGGAGAGAGGTGAGAGGAGAGAAGGAAAAAGGAACCGGGAACCGGGAGGCGGGAACCGGGATTTTTTCAGGGGTAAAAACATCGCAGTTGTGAGCCCCTAGGCTCGTGACGAAACTCTTCGGCCGCTGGCCACGGGCATTCCTCTGATTTGGATACCTAAGCTAGGGCAAAATACCCTTCCATCTCTAAGCTGAGGAAGAAGAAGAGAGAGGAGAGAGGTGAGAGGAGAGAAGGAAAAAGGAACCGGGACTTTTTTGTGCTGGGTGCGTTTACCAAGCGCCTGTGTGTTTTCAGGCATTTTCAATGCCCCTCCAATTTAAAGGCCGAAAGGGCATGACAAATGCCCTAAAGAGGCAAGCACCAAACATTTGCGAGCAAGCAGGAACTACTGAGTATTCCTCCTGTGACCCATCACATCTCTCCTCTCGCTTCTCTGCTCTCTGTTCTCAAATGGCTGAGGGATAGAGCGGCCTGTCTGAGCTCGTATAGGCCTAGCGGGGAAAGGCAGCGAGTAGCGAAAGCCCGACCCCGGCGCTACTCTTGCTCCTTTATTTGCCTAATTTTCTACGCCGGGGGCAGCCCCTGATAATCAGTTGTATATTCTAAAATTGTTTATTTTGCCCAATTTTTTTTAAGGGAAATTCTGGAATACGGGAACTATTTAGGGTGTTTTTTCAATTTTAACTCGAAATAGACGGTTAAAGCCTACTTCCGCCCTAAACCAGAACGATCGGTTATTTGAGTCCGGCCCTTCCTCCGGGAAGATGCTTGAATGCCCTCCATCCGGACCTTAGCCCATTTAAGTAGGCACTTAATACCCAATAATATCAGTTATTGCGCTATACTTTTACAAGCCACCTGGGATAAGTCATATCTTGGCCTTATCAACCAAGAGCTGTAATCTCAGGTTCATTGCCTGATAACATAATCTTCAACGCCTATGATTACCAAAGAAAGAGTTTCAAATTCCATAAAGCAAAGTAATTATATCAGTCGGGACCTGAGCTGGTTGCGATTTAATTTTCGGGTCTTAGACCAAGCCCGAAAGACCGAACTGGGAGTCTTCGAGCAAATGAAGTTTCTGGCAATCACGGCCTCCAACCTAGATGAGTTTTTTATGATTCGGGTAGGAAGTTTATACAATTACTTAGATTTTGGCAAGGAACGCATAGATTATTCCGGTTTACGGGAATCCCCATTTCACAAACTCCTCCTTCAAGAAGCCCAATACTTTTTTCAACAACAAAACCGGGTCTACCGAGAAGAACTGATGCCCCAGTTCTCAAAAAATGGTTTTGAAATATTGGGCATTGAGCAATTGAGCGAATTGGAAAAAAAAGAGGTAGAAGACTACTTCTTGAAGACAGTCTACCCCATGCTAACCCCAATGGTGTACGATAATTATCGCACCTTCCCCACCTTGATGAATAAAGCGCTCACCTTGGGTATCATCACACAAAGTCCGCTGGATGGGGAAGATGACCAAAAGCTCTCCTTTGTCCAAATCCCGCAAAACCTCCCCCGCTTCTATCAATTCGACCGGGGTAGCTCTCTAGGTTTTGTTCCTCTGGAAGAAATCGTACGTTGGAAAGTACACAAGCTCTACCGCAATGTCGAGATATTATCCAAAACCCTGTTCCGAATCACCCGAAATGGTGACATTACTTTGGAAGAGAGCGAGGATATGGAAGATGACTTCATCGATGAAGTAAAAAGGAAACTCAAAAGCCGAAAAACCGGCCGCGTTGTACGGATTGAGGTAGAGCCCCACTACTCCGAATGGATGATGAAAATCTTAAAAAGACGTTGGCAAATTGAAGATGATAATATCTTCGTAGCCGACCGTTTGATGGATTTTAACAACCTTTTTGAAATTGTATTTCACGAAGAATTTACCCGGCACCTCAACAAGCAACCTGAACCCGTCTTACCCCTGGGCTTGGACCCTTCTGCTCCCAATTTGTTTGAGCTGCTCAAATCTAAAGATATTTTACTCCATCACCCCTATATCTCGATGGAGCCCATGCTCAGCTTAATCGAGCGAGCGGCCGATGACCCCAATGTCTTGGCCATTAAAATGACCATCTACCGTCTGGCCAAAAATTCCCGGATCACCAGGGCCTTGCAAAAAGCGGCCGAAAATGGTAAGCACGTTTCGGTTCTTTTTGAGTTGAAAGCCCGTTTTGACGAGGAAAACAATATTTTGGAAGCTGAGCGATTGCAAAGGGCGGGATGTTTTGTCATTCACGGGATTAGCTCGTATAAAACCCACACCAAGTTATTGCTCATTGTGCGTAAGGAGGAGAAGGGTGTTGTGCGCTATGTTCATATGTCTAGCGGAAACTACAATGAAAGCACGGCTCGTTTGTACACCGATGTTAGTCTAATGACGACCAATGAGTTGTATGCCCACGACGTTTCTGAGTTTTTCAATGTAATCACAGGGCATTCCAACCCTTTCCGTTACCAAAACTTGATTACCTCTCCCCGGGATATGCGCTTGCAATTGATACGACTCTGTATTCAAGAAGCTGAAAATGCTCAGGCAGGCAAACGCAGCGGAATTGTCATTAAAATAAACTCGCTGGAAGATAGACAATTTATCGACACGCTCTACATGGCCTCACAAGCTGGGGTACCGGTGAGATTAATTGTCAGGGGGATTTGCTGTTTGCGCCCCCACCGGGCCGGACTCAGCGAAAATATTCAGATTCGCTCCATTGTTGGGGCCTTTTTGGAACATTCGCGCATCTTTTACTTCCAAAACGAAGACGATCCCTTGATATACGCCGGCAGTGCCGACGCCATGGTACGGAGTTTTGATCGCCGGATTGAATCTTTGTTCCGGGTTGTTGATCCTCTACTCAAAAGGCAAATTACCGGCATTTTGCATTATAATATGAAAGACAATGTAAATGCCTACGAAATGCACGAGGATGGATCATATACCAAGACTACGATTGTCCCCGGAGACGAGCCCTTCAATATTCACGAAAAATTTTTTGAATGCTATGCCAATCGCAAACAACCGGAACACCCCGACTTGTTTGCTCCCATAGACCCGGCCGAAATTGCAAACCGGGGATCGGATACGAAGGCTAGTGATTCTGAAGAAAACCAAAGCTTGCCTCGTTTGAATTAGGTATTTTGCAAACCAGGCCAATGCTTTTGAACGACTTCTAATACAGAGGGATGGATGCTACAAGCGGCTAGTATTTCCTGGCCAAAGATAAAGTCTGTCCCTCCGTTGAAGGTACTTACTACCCCGCCCGCTTCTTTGACTATTAGGGCCCCAGCGGCCACATCCCAAGGCTTGAGATTATACTCAAAAAAGGCTTCAAAGCGGCCAATGGCCACATAACTCAAATCTACTGCCGCCGAACCCATCCGACGCAAGCCATGCGAGCCCATCATGAGTTCTTTGATTATATCCAGGTAGGAAGGTACTTTATCAAAATGACGATAGGGAAAACCCGTAGCCAATAAACTTTCCGACATTTCTTGTACCGGTGAAACCTGTATACTCTTCTTGTTACAGTATGCTCCCCCGCCTTTCCAAGCGTAAAAGGCTTCATCCCGATTGACCTCATAAACTACCCCCACAACCGATTCACCGTCCTCCAAAAGAGCCACACTGATGGCAAACACAGGAATCCCATGCATAAAATTGGTAGTTCCATCCAGGGGGTCAATGACCCAGTGGTACTTTTTATCGGTCAAACCGTGACGATTTGGGTCTTCTTCGGTAAGAAATTCGCTCTCGGGTAACAAGTCGCTTAACTGCGCTACTAGCTTCTTTTCGGCTTCTCGGTCTACATAAGAAACCAAGTCGTTTAAGCCTTTATGCTCAATGTTAGATTTATCAAACCCTTGAGATTCCTTTCGTAAAAAAGCGGCAACTTCCCGGCAAACCTCTACGGTTTGCAAGCATAATTTCTCTAAATCAAGAGCCATATTGTTTATATTTTCTGTACTTTATACGCAAGTATAGTCCAAAAAGGCAAATATTTTTCGGCACAGGTATTTTGATTACTTTTCAATCATATTATTCCTTTTTAAATTACAATGAATGCACTCTCAAAATACATACATTAACCAAATCAAGAGATTTATGAAATTATACATCCAGAAATGGCTTATCCCCTTATTCCTTCTTTTAATGAGTATGAATGCATCCGCTCAAAAAATTGAGTATCCTAAAACCCAAAAAGTAGACCACGTAGACACCTACTTTGATAATCCGGTGGAAGATCCTTACCGTTGGTTGGAGTCGAGCGACTCCGTAGCCGTGATGGATTGGATCACCCAACAAAATAAAGTGACCTTCAACTACCTGGAAGAAATTCCTTACCGGGAAAACATCCAAAAGCGCCTAGAGAAACTCATGGATTATAAGCGAGTATCCGCTCCTTTTAAGGAAGGCCCTTATTACTATTATTATAAAAACAGCGGCTTGCAAAACCAGTCGGTAGTCTACCGTAAAAAGTCCCTGGACGCTACAGAAGAAGAAATTTACCTAGACCCCAATACCTTTTCCAAAGACGGGACCATATCCTTGTCTGGTATGTCTTTTACCAAAGATGGGAGCCTCTGCGCCTATTCGGTAAGCGAAGGAGGTTCTGACTGGCGCAAAATTTATGTCTTGGATACCGAGAGCAAGAAGTTATTGACAGATAAAATCGTAGATGCCAAGTTTACCGGGATCTCCTGGAAAGGCAAGGATGGCTTCTTTTACAGCACCTACGACCGGGCGGAAGAAGGCAATAAATTGACCGCCAAGACCCAATATCACAAACTGTATTTCCACAAATTGGGCACCCCCCAGTCAGAAGATCAACTGATTTTTGGGGGTGAAGATCAACCCAGACGCTATGTGAGTGGATATACCACCGAAGATGAGCGCTATTTGGTGATAACTGCCGCCAACACCACCAGTACCAACGAATTATACATTCGAGATTTGGACGCCCAATACCCCGAATTGATCCAGATGGTAGACAATTTTGACAACCGAAGCTACGTCATTGCCTCCGAAGGAGATCGTATCCTGATCCAAACCAACTGGGATGCCCCCAATGGCCGGGTAGTGGAAACCAAAATTGAAAACCCCGGGCAAAGCACCTGGAAAGACCTTATCCCGGAAACCAAAAATGTACTCAATACCGGTACTGCCGGAGGAAAAATCTTTGCCCGCTACCTGGAAGATGCCCAAAGCAAAATTATCCAGTTTGATATGAAGGGAAAACAAGAGCGCGTCGTAGAACTTCCCGGCATCGGTAGCGTCTACGGTTTTGGGGGCGAAAAAGAAGACACCGAGCTCTTCTACACCTTTACCTCTTTTACCTACCCTCCTTCCATATTCCGCTACGACATTGCCTCAGGCAAATCAGAACTCTACGAAAAACCCGAAGTGGATTTTGACCCCGAAGCCTATGTGACCAAACAAGTCTTTTATAAAAGTAAAGACGGCACCAAAGTCCCGATGTTTATCACCCACAAAAAGGGACTAGCCTTAAATGGAAACAATCCTACATATTTGTATGCCTACGGAGGGTTCAATATCAGCCTTACTCCCAGTTTTAGTGCCAGCCGTATATTCTGGTTAGAAAATGGGGGCGTTTATGCCCAGCCCAACTTACGTGGGGGCGGCGAGTATGGAGAAAAGTGGCACAAGGCCGGCACCAAGATGCAAAAGCAAAATGTGTTTGACGATTTCATTGCCGCCGCAGAGTACCTTATCGATCAAAAATATACAAGTTCAGACTACCTCGCCATCGCTGGAGGTTCCAATGGAGGACTACTCGTGGGTGCTACCATGACCCAAAGGCCCGACTTGGCCAAGGTTGCCTTTCCGGCCGTTGGCGTGATGGATATGTTACGCTATCACAAATTTACTTCGGGAGCGGGTTGGGCCTATGATTACGGTACCGCCGATGACTCTCCTGAGATGTTTGAGTACCTCAAAGGCTACTCTCCAGTACACAATTTAAAACCGGGTACCGCTTACCCAGCAACCATGGTCACCACTGCCGACCACGACGACCGCGTAGTACCTGCCCATTCGTATAAATTTACCGCCCGTTTACAAGAATGTCACACAGGCAAAAATCCTGTTTTGATCCGCATTGAGTCCAAAGCGGGGCACGGAGCGGGTAAACCTATGAGTAAGATTATTGAAGAAGTAGCCGATCGGTACTCCTTTGCCTATTACAATATGGGGTATACCCCTTTTCAGTAAGCATACAAAGGAGCCGGGAGCTGCTACGATCTTCCTTCTTTACATGTAGAATTTTGGGGGCTTGCCCGCGCTAAGCACTTAGGTACATAACTTGAACCTATGTGCCAGGCGCGGGCCGGGCTCTCGCTACTCGCTGCCTTTCCCCGCCAGGCCGACACGAGCTCAAACAGGCCGCTCCATCCCTAAGCCAAAGGAAGAAGAGAGCGTAGAAAGAGAAAAAAAACTACGAAAACAAAATATGTCTCTCCCGGATGTACAAAGCCAAGAATCCAGTCTGCATACGATGAACCAAACATCCCTGATCCCCCTACTGGCAAGCCTGCTGTTTTTTATATTTTTATTATTGGGCCTTCTCCATTTTTATTGGATGTTGGGGGGCACTTGGGCCTTTGAGGTGGTTTTGCCGACCACCATTAAGGGCAATAAGGTATTGAGTCCTAGCTCCCTAGATTGTGCCCTCGTGGGCATGGCTTTGCTCCTGTTTGGGATATTTTACTTATATAAAGCTAGCTACATTCCTTTGCCCCTTCCCAATTGGGTTTTATTACTAGGAAGCTGGACAATCCCCCTCATTTTCCTCCTGAGAACCATGGGTGATTTCAAATATGTCGGCTTTTTCAAAAGCATTCACCAAACCGGTTTTGCCTTCTGGGATACCTTGCTCTTTTCTCCTTTATGCCTTTTTATTGGGGTTTTGGGGGTCTTGATAAACCTGTATAAATAACGTAAGTGAAAGGCTTAATTTTAGCAAAATACAATCTCAGCCACTTGCCATTGATTTTGCTGGTACTGAAGGATTGGCAGAAATCTATCCAGGTAGGTGTATGCACTCCCCCCCTTCTCCCTCAAGTTTGCACATGTAGGTAAAATGAGTGATTAGGTAACTTCCGTACCTCCTCTACTGTCACGAACATTCCGCAGGATTATCTTGAACTTCTTCATAAAACACCTTTGTACGCAGGGCAGGCCTTGGGGCTAATGATTGCCCCAGGTGTTTACAAGAGTAAGCCCTAGCCCCAAAACCACCGCTTCACAGGTTTTAGGGTAAAATAGACCTGGGTTTGGGGGTGTCTTTTCTGAAAACTTCGTACTTGCCGATTTTTGAGGGGTGTATTTTCGCAGTGGAGTTCGTGTAGTAGCGTAAGCCCTCTGATGGGCTTGAGACTTTTTACCGGAGTAGAATTAAGGATAAGAAATTTGAGGTATTTCAGGTTTTTCAAACCATCCAAACGGTCTACATCGGTAAAGCTACAGTCTAAATAGCGTAGGTTGATCAAACGTTTTAAGGGTTTTAAAGAATGAATGTGGGTGTTGGAGCATGAAATCTTCACCAGGTTCTGCATGTGCTGCAAGGGAACCAAATCCAAGACCTTGCTGGAGTTTAAATTAAGCTCTTGCAGGTTTTTTAGGTTACGGATGGGTTCCAAATTGCTTATGGACGAGTCGCTGATATCTAGCATGCGTAACTCCAGTATCTTCCGGATTTCTTCGGGGCTGGGTACATAAGTGGCATCGTAAATTTTGATGGCAGCTTTTAATTGCCCCTTCCATTCTTCGGGTATAGAGTCCCACCAAGGCCCCGGAAGGTTAAACATCTTGCGCCATTCGGCCTGGATATTCTCCCAGAAAGAGGTGTTGGCAACATTCTTATTCCAGGAGTCCTGTAAATCGTCTAGTAAGTCTTTCCACTCGTTCATAAGCAATCGTAATACTCAAAATTAAAGTAAAAAGCAGGAATTAGAAATGAATTGCCTCTATCTTAGTCAATCCAGGGATTAGCTTTGAAAAATTGGCAATTTTTCGTAAGCTTGCGTCCCATAAATATGTCCGATTATGCTGGAAAAAGTAAAGGAGCTAGAAGAAAAGCTCCAGGCCTACACCATTGAAAATGAGGAGCAGCTGGAAGAATTCCGTTTAGGGTTTATCAAAAAGGAAATTCCAGCCTTGATGGGGGCTATCCGGGAAGTGCCCAATGAGCAAAGAAAAGACTTTGGGATTGCCGTCAATGCCCTTAAAGAAAAAGCCCAGGCAAAGTTTAAAAGCATCCAGTCGGATTTACAAAGGGCCCAGATGGAGGAAGCCCAGCAGGTCAATACAGACCTAACGCTTCCCATTGTCCCCAATAGCCTAGGCACCCTGCACCCTCTGCGCATCGTTCGTCAAAGAATCTTAGAAATTTTTGCCCGCATAGGGTTTAATGTATCAGATGGCCCAGAGATTGAAGATGATTGGCATAACTTTACCGCTTTGAATTTCCCGCCCAATCATCCGGCCCGGGAAATGCAGGATACCTTCTTTATCGAGAAAAACCCCGACGTGGCCCTTAGAACCCATACCTCATCGGTCCAGGTACGCTTGATGAATAAGCAAAAGCCCCCCATTCGCTCGATTATGCCTGGTAGGGTTTTTAGAAATGAGGCCATATCGGCGCGGGCCCACTGTATCTTCCACCAGGTGGAGGGTTTGTATATCGATACCCACGTAAGTCTTAAAGATTTAAAGCAGACTTTATATTACTTTGCCCAGGAGATGTTTGGCAAACATACCAAAATTCGTTTCCGGCCTTCTTTCTTTCCGTTTACCGAACCCAGTGCTGAGATTGATATTTCTTGTGGCTTGAACGAACCGGGTGTCTGTGCGCTTTGTGGAGGCTCAAAAAATATCTGTAAGGGTACGGGTTGGGTAGAGATCGGTGGCTCGGGCATGGTAGATCCCCATGTATTGGAAAATAGTGGGATTGACCCCGACAAGTACACGGGTTTTGCCTTTGGAATGGGTATCGAGCGGATTACGATGCTCAAATATCAAATCAAAGACTTGCGCCTTTTCTTCGAGAATGACGTTCGGTTTTTGGATCAATTTAAGCCTTTAAGTTAATTGATACTTCTTTTGGCTTAGGGATGGAGCGGCCTGTTTGAGCTCGTGTCGGCCTGGCGGGGAAAGGCAGCGAGTAGCGAGAGCCCGGCCCGCGCCTGGCACATTGGTTCAAGTTATGTAGCTAAGTGCTTAGCGCGGGCAAGCCCCAGAGAATATTTCACAACCTGTATTTAAGCTGTTTGGATCAAGCGTCTCAACTCGATTAAGACTACGGCCATGATCCAAAGGAGTCCCCCCAGGATGGCTCCCAGAGCGATACTTTTGCTTAAATTAAAACTAGTAGGCTTATTAAAGACCGTAAAGTGCTCAACCACTTGAAATTCCTGGGAAAATTTAAGGGTCGTCTCTAAGTCTAGTTTTTTTTGATAAAGGTCTACAGATTCGGCATACATATCGCCTATATCTGCTAGGTAAATATTGTCACTTTGGGATTGGCTTGGCAAGAGGATCATCGCTCTTTTGAGGCTATCCATTTGCTTTATCTCCTGATCGATATGGTCTATAAGCGCTTGTTTTTGCTGTTTGAAGTCTTCCAAGCGGCGTTGGATATATTCATTGCTCTCAAAATAATGCAAGAGGCCAATTTCTAAGGAGTCTAAATTTTGGTTGCTATGTACCTTGGCCTCGATAATGAGGGTCTTTTCTTCCATGTCTTGCCTTTCGACCACGCCGGTTTCTTTTTCGGTAATATTGATAGCTTTTAAAGAACGGATTTCTTGCGCCAGGTTCTCAGAAACACGTAGCTTTTGGGCCACAGCGGGAGTATTTCCTTCTTTGGCCAGTTCATTAAGGGTTTCTACCAGAGCGGCTACTTCGGCGTAGTCTACCTGATCAACTTCCAGGATTAATTGCGTGGTGTATACCGGTTTGAACGTAAAATATCCGATGGATCCTAAAATCGCGCCGACAACGATAAAAAGCCATAGAATCTTTAGGTTACGTTGTACCACTTCCATGACTTTACGGAAGACTTGGATGAGGTCTACGACCTCACCTTGGGCCACCGGAGGGGGTGGGGTTTGACTCGTTTTGTTCATAAAAAAAAATCTCAAGCTTAGGGCTTACGGTTTTAAAAAAAAGCGTGGGTAAACCCTGTTACTACCTGTTTTACACATCTTCTTCGTATTCCTCAAAAGAGATGCCCAATGCATTCAACTCTTCCAATACTGGGGCATAAATTTCTTCTTGTGTAGGAATATGTACTCCTTTTATATTTATTTGTTTAGTGAGCATGAGTTTGGCCGTAATGCCGAGGGGAATTCCTACGGTTCGGGCAATGGCTGTGCGTTGGTAACTATCTCCTTTAAGCATCATTTCTGACACAAGTCGAGAGGTTTTGCCATCCAGTTCATACTCAACTTGGTGTTGCATCACGACCATATCCTTATCCTCTTCATCAAGGCTCCACTTGCGCTCGAGCAGATCTTGAATTACGTCGGCTGGGCAAGCATCTTCAATGCTGATAGGTTCCTCACTAAGGAGGCCAATGGAGCGGAGGAGTTCCATTTCAGGCCCGTCAACGGGGATATGGGCCACTTGGGCAATTTTTTCTTCCAAACTGGTACCAGGGGTATCGGCTACAAAGGAGGCGGTAAAGTCGCGATAGCTAAGCCCTTTGAGTCCTGGCATGTTAAAATCGCTTACCAACATTCCCAAATCAATCAAGACCTGCCATCCGGCACAGAAGCCGGGAGAACGCAAGGTTCCTCTCAATACCGTAGGTACTTCTTCTAATTGGTAGGCATATCGGTAAATGAGAGAATCACGGTTGGCAAAGCCCTCAAACTCCCCGTGGTTTTTCAATTTGATAGACCAAATTCGTCGGAATAATTGATGGTAGGGGATATAGGCGTAATGCTTATTCTCATAATATTTGGCAGTACCCGACTGACCGGCCCGGACCACATTCCGCGGGTTCCAGGTAAATTTATAATGCCAGGGGTTGTTATCCGATTCTGGTGCCACCAAGGCCCCGGTAAATGAACGAAACGCTTTGATGGTTCCTCCCTTATTTCGGACCCGATCAATCATATCCATGGCCGAAATATGGTCGATTCCGGGGTCTAAACCTACTTCGAAGATAAATAATAGGTCTCGGTCCCGCACCATTTTATGCATTTCTTTTATATTGTGGGGCAAATACGAGGCAGTCAGGAACGATTTTCGCTGATCTAAGCAAAAGGAGGCAACGACTTCCTGCATAAAGGCGGGTAATAGGGAAATGACCAGGTCGGCCCGTTTGATTAGCGGTTTGAGGTCCCGGAGTTCCGAACTTTCTACCAAAATGGGTTCTACGCGATCATAGCCTTTTGTTTTGGACTCTAAGGAAGCTTGGTCTCGATCGGCCACGCGTACGATCCAATCGTGCTCAATGGCATATTTGGCCAAATAATCAATTAAAAACCAAGATGAGCGCCCTGCTCCCAATACCAATATTTGCTGCGCCATAAATTTTTAGAAGATAATTGGTGATAATAGTTTTATATTTGCTACAGCTGAAATATGACCTTAATTAAATTAGGCATTGTTGATTTCAATTGAAGCCCTCGAAAAGTTAAAACATGGGAAAATTAATTAGAAATAGTTGGTCTATACGTATTCGGCTCATACTATTTTTCATTATTTTCTTAGGAACCGTAACCGGGAGTCATCTCCTCACTAGGAATTCTTTTGCCAGTTTGGAAAAATACCAAATCATTTTGGATATGGCCGGACGGAATAAAGAAATCGTAGAACAGATCATCCTATACTCCAATCAAATTACGTCGGTAAATCAAGATCTCAAACTCAAAACTAACCGACAATTGGCCAAAACCCAACTGGCCAGTGATATTGCCCGCTTTGATGACAATTTGGAGCTCTTAATGAAGGGAGGAGAGAAGATCATTAATAACAATCTCATCCAATTGCCTCCCGGAGACCCCGAAGTACTCCCCCTTCTTAGCGAGATAGAAAGTATCTGGTTTAATTACTACCGCATTGGGGCTGAAGATATATATACCCAAGATATTTTCTTGCTCAACTCCCCCAATGAAGAACTTACCGAAAGTGCCAAACGAGCCCTGCGCTTGCTGAGTGAATATCACGAAAAATTAGTGAGCCTTCACGCCCAACTGAGTGATGAGTTCCTTTCCATATCTAATCAAAATAAGATTTCAGCCAATAACTGGCTATGGGCCTTGTTGATCACCAATATTATTCTGATTGCCGGTGGTATTGGGCTTATCCAATGGATATTAATTAAACCCTTGGGTCAAATTACCGACGTAGCCGAACGTATCGGAGATGGAGACCTGACTCAAAAAGTACCCTATGCCCGCAACAATGAAGTAGGTTTTGTTGCCTCTGCCATCAATGGAATGGTCGACAAGATAAAAAACGCTACCAACTTCATTAAAAGTATAGAGCAAGGAGACCTGGGTGTATCCTACCACGGCCTTAATGGGCTGAGCCTCGAAAAAGATACCTTGGCTGGCGCCCTCATCAATATGCGCGAGAAAATGAAAGCGGTAGCTTCTGAAGAAGAAGAAAGGAATTGGGCTACCAAGGGCTTGGCTATTTTTGGGGAAATCTTGCAAACTTTTAACGACGATACCAATAAGCTTTCTTTTGAAATTATATCCAATGTAGTGCGCTACCTTGATGCCAATCAGGGCGGACTGTTTATTGTCAACGAGGATGAAGACAACATCTTTTTGGAGCTTATTGCCTCGTATGCATTTAATAAGAGAAAATATGTTGAAAAAACCGTTGCCGTAGGAGAAGGCCTAGCCGGGCAAGCCTTCAAAGATGCCGATACCATCTATATTACCGATATACCCGAAAATTACGTAGACATTTCTTCGGGGCTAGGTGGCTCTAAACCCAAGAGTGTACTGGTCATTCCTCTTAAATTGAGTGACCGGGTATTTGGAGTTATGGAGCTTGCCTCACTTTACGACATACGGCCTTATCAAATTGCCTTCTTAGAAAGACTTAGCGAAAATATTGCCTCCAACCTGTACGCTGCCCGGGCCAATGAGCAAACCAAAAAGCTTCTGATTGAGTCCAATCATATCACGGAGCAAATGCGTATCCAGGAACAACAAATGCGTAAAAACTTGAAGGTGCTCGAGGAAACGCAGTCGGAGATGCAAAAAAACCAAGAAGCCCTGGCTGCTCAATCATTTGCCATTCGCTCTACCCTGATTACCGTAGAGATCTCTATGGACGGACGTATCCTGAATGCCAATGACCTCTTTTTAAAGGCTATTAAATATGAAGCTTCCGAAATTGTAGGACTCGAGCAAAGTACTATTGTTCCCGATAGCCAAGTAGATCAAAACCAATTTGAAAAACTATGGCAGGATCTCCGAGCAGGTATCCCCCATTACGGGGAATATAAACGCGTAGATAAGAATGGCAATGACGTCTGGTTACGCGCTACCTACTCCCCCATCAAAGACCAGCACGGAGTACCTTACAAAATATTAAAGCTGGCCTTTGATGTTACTAGTGATAAGAGGTTGCGCTTAGACTTCAAAGAACAATTAGATTCCTTCCGTCGCTCCAGTGCTATTGTAGAGTTTGACCTAGATGGCTCTATCATTGATGCCAATGATAACTTTCTTGATTTGATGGAATATACCCGGGAAGAGATTTTGGGTAAAGACCATTCCATCATCGTACCCGAAGAAGAGCGCGAATCTCTGTCTTATATGGCCCTCTGGCACAAATTAAGGCAAGGGAGCTACCATATCGGTGAGGTAAGAAGAATCACCAAATCGGGCCGTTCGGTTTGGTTTCAGGGCAGTTTTAACCCGATTTTGGACTTAGATGGCAAGCCCTACAAGATCATTGAGTTTATCATCAATATTACCGACCGGAAAAATGCTGAGGCCCGGATGGTAGTAACCAAAGAGGAATTACAAGAGAAAGAAGCCAGCCTTATTGCTCTTTTGAACAATACGGATGATTCCATTTATACCATTGGACCTAATTACCGCATCACCCTCCTCAACGAGAGTGCACAAAGACTCTATGAACAATTAGGCGAAAGTGTGCGTATCACATCCAGTGTTTTGGATTGCCTGCCTCGTAATTATTATTACATATGGAAAAACTACTATGACCGGGCACTGCAAGGAGAAAAGTTTAGTGTAGAGCAGGCTTTGTTTAGTGAAAAAACCAATCATAAATTTTACCTGAGCGTTTATTTTAACCCCATACGCGATGACCAGGAGCAGGTCACGGGGGTAGCCATTTTTGCGCGTGATATTACCGACCGGAAACAAAGAGAATTGGATATTGCCGAGTTTACCAAAAAGCAAGCCTCTCGCACCGCCCGGATTATTGAGAATCAGAAAAATGCCCTAAAAAGTGCCAATCACGAGTTCCAATCGGAAAAAGGAGCGCTTGAGACGGAGTTGATGAGGCACCAAAATGCTTTACAAAATTTACACGATCAACTCAAATATCTCCAAAATACCGACTCGCTCATTATCGCCATCGATCGCGAATATGTCGTAAGTTATCTCAACTCCATTGCCATTCGAGTGTACCGGTATTGGAATTACTACTTACAACCTAGCTACTATTTTCCCGACACCTTTCCTCAATATAAGTTTAATGAGTTTAAGGCCCTTTGCGATCGGGCTTTAGATGGAGAAAAAGTGCAATTTCAGCAAGTCTTTCCAGATCATAAACGAAAGCAAATACGCCTATTCAGCATCCGCTTTACCCCGGTCAAGAATGAATCTCACGAAGTTACCCATACGGTGATCACGGCAAACGATATCACATCTGAGGTTCAAAAATATCGCTTAAAAGCCCTCAAACGCCGGGCTGAAATACGCAAGTTACACCAATTTGAAAATGGCCATAGCCCTGAATTCCAGGATACCAACCAATTGCATTTGGACTTATCAAGTGCCTCGAATGCAGATTTTAACCCTCAAGATGTACACTATCCTGAGTTATTTGCCCTTGAAATCGATGAGCAATACTTGATTCAATCACCTAATGAAAAAACCCGGAACTTTTTTAGGGAATGGGGCTTTAGTGTCCAGCCTGATTATTTACTGACCGATATATTTACGAATCCCTTTTTTGAAACCTGGACTGGCTTACTCGATCGGGGCTTATCCGGTGAGACTTTTGAATATATGCAGGGATTTATCAATCAAAGAAAAAAATATGTAGCGCTCTTGCTCATTCAATTTGAGCCCCAATATGAAAATAATAAAGTACGAAGTCTAGAAATTAGAGTACGCGATGCCCAAGAACTACGGGCCCACAAACAACATATCAAGCGGGGAATGCAATAAACCTATTTTTTCTCAAATGACAGGCATCTTATCCATCCACTCTTAGTACTGGTTTATTTATCAATTTTTTATGGACTTTTTTCATCAAAGCCTATACTCCTGGATTGTCCTAAGCATGCTCATATTTGCTTTCTTACACTGGATTCAAGCACCCTATGGGCGTTACAATCGCGCGGGTTGGGGGCCCCAGCTTCCTAATTACCTGGGCTGGGTTTTGATGGAATTTGTCTCTCCGCTGGCTTTTAACTTCTTCTTTTGGACCGGGCCTGGGGCCCAAAATCCCTATGGCATTTTTCTGTGTCTTTTATGGACGGGTCACTATTTCTACCGAAGTCTCATATATCCCTTCCGGGTAAATAGTCAAGGAAAAAAAATGCCTTGGGCCATCGTGGCGATGGCAATTTTTTTTAACAGCATCAATGGCTCCTTCAATGGGTATGCCCTTAGCCAAGTGGCTCCTCCCCAAGTAGCCTCGGGCTTTTTATTAGGCCTCCAAATTGCAGGTTTTATTTTATTCTTTTTGGGATGGTGTCTCAACTTTTCTTCGGATGAAATACTCATAAATCTCCGAAAAAATGGAGAATCGGGCGTATACCGGATTCCTGTGGGAGGCGCCTTTCGTTGGGTTTCTTGTCCCAACTATTTAGGAGAAATGATAGAATGGCTGGGCTTTGCCTTGATGGCTCAAAATTTAGCGGCGACTTCCTTTGCCATATGGACCATGGCCAATTTAGCACCCCGGGCCCTGGCCCATCACAAATGGTATAAAAAAACGTTTGACAAGTATCCAAGGGAAAGAAAAGCCCTAATACCTTTTCTGGTTTAATCTTATGGATTGTAATTCAAAATCAAAGCAATGAACTATACCCGAATCTTCCTCTTAAGCGTATGCCTGGCCTTCAGCCTCCAAACTGCCTATGCTCAAAAGTCTAAAAAAGTAAAACCATCCAAAAAGGACACTTTGGTTGTTCTCCAAACTCAATTTGGAGACGTAAGACTCTTGTTGTATCAAAAAACGCCTCTCCATCGTCAAAACTTCTTCAAGCTAGTACAAGAAAACTTCTTTGACTCCTTGCTTTTTCACCGGGTCATCAAGGATTTCATGATCCAAGGAGGTGATCCTAAGTCCCGTAAAGCCAAGCCTAATCAGCCCTTGGGGAGTGGAGGGCCTGGATACCAGGTGCCGGCTGAGTTTGATTCTAGCCTTTTCCATAAAAAAGGAGCTTTGGCGGCGGCACGTAATAATAATCCCGAAAAAAAATCCAGTGGCTCCCAGTTTTATATTGTGGAAGGAAAAAAACAAAGCGAAGAAGAGCTTACCCGGTTTATGCAACGTTCGGGCATCCAATACACGGCCGAACAAAAAAAAGTATACTTGGAGGAAGGCGGAACCCCCTTTTTGGATATGAATTATACCGTCTTTGGGGAAGTTATAGGGGGCCTGGACGTCGTGATGACCATTGCCAAACAACAAACCAATAAAGCTGACCGCCCCCTAAAAGATGTGAAGATGAGCATGGTCTTAGAAAAAATCAAGAAGAAAAAAGTTACTAAACTCTACGGCTATACCTATTAATAAAAACCCTTGGGGCATCCCTCCGGCCTTTCAAGTCCATGGCAGATTGACCCAATAGGCCAGGCCGGAGGTCGGGCCCTCGGGCAAAGCCACGAGCCTGCCCCCCGCAGGGCTCCCTCGGTCTCGTCCCTACGGGCTTCGGTCCCTATGCCAAGCTCGTAACCTAATCAGCCAATTTACCAGATTTGCAAGTAAAGTTTTTTTATAAGAACTTTGCGCACGCAAGAAAAATCTGGCTATTGATTGGCATTACAGCCATTCTTTGCCCAAACGAGGAAGCCAAGCAAATTGCTTTCTCCTAGAAAACCCAAGTTTTTCTAAAAAATTGCGAGTTAATTACCCATCCAAACATTTAAATATTGTCCATATGAGTGAACAATTAAGTAATCTAAACGAAGAGCTAAGCAAATTAAAAGAAGAGCGCAGCAAATTGTTGAATTTAAAGAAAGCGGACCGTGATATGGGGCGTATAGATGAGTTAAACCAAGCCATAAACACCGCTAAAAAAAGCATCCAGGAGTTTACGCAAAAGAAAGAAGAAAAAGCTGCCGAATAAAATGTAAGACGATTCACAAGAACATCCTCCAGAGCAGGCAAATTGTAGGATGTTCTTTCTTTATCCCATCCCAAGCGTTCTATTGCTTAGCTTTTTGGCCATTAACTCTCCATTAACTCGCTCTCCCTTCCATAAAACCGCTCCAAGCCTTAATTTAACAGAGAATTAATACCAGGAAACCACCTGACTGGTATTGGCCTAAAAAATAACCTTAGACCCATGAAAAAATTGATCCCTTTTCTTTGGGTATGGCTGCACTTTGCTATACCATCTCACTCTATTTTTGCCCAAGAATATCAACGCTTAAATCAGTACCGCTACTTCGTGGTAGAAGCTGATGATCCCTACCGAGAACACGCCTCCGACATCCGTAATGAGATCATTAAATTTCTGCAAAAAAAGGATTTTCCCGTGTATGTCTCTCGGAATGCCTGGGAAAGTTTAGGAGTAGACACCTGCCAGGCCGTAAAAGTATTATTCGAAGTGCAGGTCAACCGGAAACAAGTACCCAATTACCTTACACTGGATCTCTTTTTTTTGGACTGTGACCGCAACGTGCTTTATTCCTTTCAAGAGAATAAATCCAGCTTTTTTATTTTCATGAAGACACCTTTTATCAAGGCCACCCAAAAAATAGTAGAGCCACTTCGTAAATTTCGTTATGAATACACCGGCATTCCCCTTTCTCGACCTTCCCAGACTGTACCGTTACATAGCCAAATGCAAAGGGTGCACCAGGGAGGCCCTTCTGATGTAGATCAAGACATTCCCCAAACCCGGCATGATTTAAGCAAGGCAGTTGCCGTAGTGATTGGCAACCATAACTATCGCCATCCCGATGTCCCACCGGTTGATTTTGCCCTTCAAGATGCCCAAACCCTTCGCCAGTACCTGCAAGGCACCTTCGGTTACCGGGATGAAAACATCTTATATTATGAAAATGCCACCCAAGCCCAAATGAATGCCCTCTTTGGTACCAGCGATAACCACCGGGGTATTTTATTAAATTACACCCAAGCCGAAGAATCCGATATCTTTATCTATTACAGTGGTCACGGTATGCCCGACCCGGGGCAAAAAGGGGCCTATTTAGTTCCCGTAGATTGTGACCCTTCGTTAGTAAACCTCAATGGGTATTCTTTGAAAATCTTATTCAACAACTTGGCAAAAATCCCGTACAAATCGCTGACCTTAGTCATTGATGCGTGTTTTAGTGGTTCGTCTGAACGCGGGATGCTTATCCGGCAAGCTTCTCCGATTTACATCAAAACCCAAAATAAGCTTTTGCTTGATCCCAAAAGCCATATTTTCTTTTCTTCTTCGGGGAGTCAAATTTCCTCTTGGTATCCTGAGCAAAAGCACTCGTTGTTTACCTACTTTTTATTAAAAGGTATTCAGGGGGAGGCCAATCTAGACCGAGACGGTAAACTTTTGCTATCCGAGCTAGCCAATTACATTGAGCAGGAAGTAAATTATAAAGCCTGGCGCCTGCATAAGCGCAAACAAACCCCCGAAATTTACGGGCCGCGCCAAGAAGTATTTTTAGAATATTGAGTAAATGATGAAAATCATTTTACTTTTAAGGGGGAATCCCTTATTTTCCCTCAGGTATTAAACTAATTAATGGAAAGTCATGGGAAAAGAAAACCTACAACTGGCCCAAGATATGTTGGACTATGCCCAACTAAGCGGCTATAGCGTGGAAGCCAAAACCGAAGATGCTAAAATCTTTTTTATCACCAAAGATGGAGAGCCCCAATATGAAATTTGGGAAGTAAGCAGTATCTGGAGCTCCTCCCACATGGACAAAACCCTTATTAAAAAACATGAGGACGTCTATTTTGTCCTGAAGCCCGTGATTTTGGAGATTATCTCCCTAAGCATGGACGAAAAATTTGGCAAAAAAGAAGAAACCTTTTAAAACCCAAGCCGTATACATTAAAAAAGTACAAAAATAATAAAACAAATATTTGGATCTTAACTCTGAATATTGCACCTTTGTAGTATGAAAGCGAAAATCAACATAGTAACGCAGCTCTTTAGCCTCTATCAGTTCCAACTGTTTCAGTTTCGGGGCCGAGCTTCTATGTGTATACCATAAATGAAAATACATAAAGCAAAAAAGCCCCGAAACGATGCGTTTCGGGGCTTTTTTTATACCCTCCCGGTTTCCTAAGCTGCGCTTTAGTTTATCTGCAAGTAAGGCAGACGCCAAAGATCAGTGTTAGCAAGAAATAAAACCCGGTCTGAGGAGTCACGTTTTGCTAAAAACCTAGTTGGGTTTTGAAGAGGACAGCTATATCTCCTCATTAGTAAATTATTAGAAAAATACAACAAATCGAAATGACAACATTTTAGACGCCAAGATTAAATTGCCCCCATAGGCTTAGGCCTCTACTGGCCCCAATAGCAGAATTGGCATATGCACTGGTCTTAGAAACCAGGTTTTTCCGGGTTCGAGTCCCGGTTGGGGTACCATTGCCTGGTCGTCTAATGGTTAGGACGCCGCCCTTTGAAGGCAGAGGTGCCGGTTCGATTCCGGCCCGGGCATCTATTTTCTCGAGGAGGGTACGCCGGAGTGGGAGAGCCGGAGGGGTCTGTAAAACCTCGTCTTCTTTAGACAAAGTAGGTTCGAATCCTACTACCCTCACTAATACACTATGCGAAGCGAAGCTTTGAGATTTCTCCAAAGCATAGCCCGTGATAGCTTCATGCGGCGGTAGCTCAGCGTGGTTAGAGCACTGGCCTGAAAAACCAGGGGTCGCTGGTTCAACTCCAGCCTGTCGCACCAATTTTTGGCACTTAAGTTACCAGACTAGACCTAGGGCTGTACCCATTGGCTGAGGGATAGAGCGGCCTGTTTGAGCCCGCCGCTGGTGGTGCGGGGGCCGGCGAGTAGCGAAAGCCCGACCCCGCCCAGCACTAATTTACTTATGGGCAGGTAGGTAGTTGGGCGGGGGCAGCCCCCATCCTATCCATTATTGCACTTCCGCCCGTAAAACTTCCAGAGGAGGACGGCTTAGGATACCCCGGCTACTGGATACGCCAATAAATACGGTGAGCCCCGTAATGATGAGATATATCCAGAAAATAGGGGTATAATCTGGGTTAAAGTCTAGGCCAAAGGTAAAATTCATAAGTGCCCAACTGGCTACCAAAGAAAGAATAATGCCCGCCAGAGACGCCAGACTTCCCAAAAAGAAATATTCCAAGAGCGTGATCCGGATAATCTGTCTTCGGTTGGCCCCCAGGGTACGGAGCAAAATACTTTCCCGAATACGCTGAAACCGACTCAACAAAACGGAGCCGATTAAGACAATAATACCCGTGAGAATGCTAAACAAAGCCATAAACTGAATCACAAACGCTACTTCGCCTAAGATTTCCTCGGCTGTTTTTAAAATCAAGGAAATATCGACCACCGATATATTGGGGTACTTTGCTACAATCTCTTGTTGGAACCGGGCCGACTCTTCGTTGGAATTTACCCGGGTTACCAAGACCCCAAATTGAGGCGCTTCTTCCAGCACCCCCCTAGGAAAAACAAAGGTGAAGCTAGTACGGAACTGCTTGATATCCAGACGGCGTACACTCCCAATAATGGTCGTAATGGGAGTCCCTTGCACATTGAAGACAATAGTATCGCCCAACTTGGCTTTCATCCGGCGCAGGTGATTATCCGAGATGGATACGTACACTGGGTCATCCAGTGACTGGCCCGCTGGTTTTAATTCACCCTCCACTAATTCTTCGTTGATATCCAAGGTGTCGCGGTAGGTTACCCGGTATTCGCGGTTTATCACATCCCGGGGCAAATCCAAAATACTGTCTTTTAATAATTCGGCCCGGCTTTTACCCTTAAACTGAGCCAGTCGCATGGCTACAATCGGGAGGTCCTGTTTGATGGGCATTCCGTAGGAACGTACCATTTGGGCCACCTCTTCGGTTTGATCGGTTTGGATATCAAAAAGAATCATATTGGGCTGGTTGTAACGGTCGGTAAGCGCAACCTGGCCCAAAAGAACACTTTGCACAAAATAGAGGGTGCTGAGCAAGGCCGTACCCAAGCCGATGGTCGTGATCAGGGTAGCCGTCTGATTATTGGGCCGGTACAAATTGGCCAGGCTTTGCCGCCAAATGAAACTCCAAGAAACCGGAAAATACTTACGCACCAAAAACATCAAGAGCCGGGCCGCTCCGGCCAAAATCAAAAAGGCCAATAATAAAAAGCCGCTGAAGTAAAGGGCTTCCCAATAATCTTGCAATTGCGCATACGAAAAGCCATAAATAAATACCCCAATCAGCCCATAAATAAGCCCTGCGGGGATGTCCATCTTTCTCCCTTTTTCCTCAAAGGCAGCCCGTAAAACGCGCAAAGGGGAGATTTTCCGTACCCGAATCAAAGGCAAAAGGGCAAATAGCAAGGAAATTATCATCCCCGTAAGCACTCCCTGCCCCACGGCAGCCCAAGAAACCGAATAACTCACTTCCAAAGGAAGAAAGCTCTTCAAAACCGTGGGCAATAAGACTTGGAGGCCGCTCCCCAAGGCTGCGCCTAAAATAGAACCTCCCAAGCCCATCACACATATTTGCAAGAGATAAATCCATAGCGCCTGATTTCCTGTGGCCCCCAGGCACCGCAATACGGCTACTGTACTAATTTTCTCTTTGATATAAATTTGAACCGCGCTGGCTACGCCCACACAACCCAACAACAAGGCCACGAAGGCCACTAAATTTAAAAAGCTAGTCAGGAAATCAAAAGCATCCCCCAAGCGTTCTTTGCGCATGGCCACCGTTTCCACGCCATACTCCTGATCTTGCAAACGTTTCCGAATCGATTGGGCCAATTCGTCCACTTCAAAACCCCCAGGAAATTGAAAGTAATATCGGTAACGTAATCGGCTGCCGGGCTTAACCAGCTCCGTTTCGTCCAAATATTTTAGTGCGATATACACTTTGGGAGCCACCGTGGAGGCAATACTATTTTGCCCGGGGGCTTTAAGCAGGCTCCCCTGGATGGCAAAGGATTTCACTCCCACACGGATTGAGTCGCCGGGATCGGCTTCAAATTGGAGCATAATGGTTTGGTCGACCACCGAAGTTTCCCGGGTTTGAAAGCCACTGCCCGCCCCCAGAGGTTCGGTTTCTAAGCTTCCATAAAAGGGATAGCCTCCCTCCAGAGCCCGAATATTGGCTAAGCGGGTTTTATCTTTTTCCGGGTAATACACCATCGAGGAAAAACTCACTTCCCGGGCTTGCTCCGAGCTAAGCGACTCTACCGAGTCTAAAATGGCCTGTACCTCCGCATTAGGGACCTGCCGCCCCGAAATTTGCAAATCGGCCCCAAGAAGCTCTTTAGACTCATTATCAATATCTTGCTTCAGGTTATTTCCAAAAGAATTGATCGCAACCAGAGCCGCTACCCCCAAGACAATAGACGAAACAAAAAGTAGTAAACGATTGAGATTTACCCGGCTATCGCGCCAGGCCATCTGCCAGTACCAAAAAAAACCAGGATCTTGTGCCATAAAAAAAATCGTGTGTTTAGGCTGTAGCTATGCGTGCTCTAAATCTTCTTCAGAACTCTAAATTAGGCAGCAGGGTTCGGAAAATTCTGTATGTTTGTGCATTGAGATAAAATATCCCCCTATTTTCTCTACAATTTTGTCTAAATTGCTTATTTGAATACGTAAAGCAAATAAACATCTCGAACCGCTAAACACGCATGATTCATACCATAGACCTATACTTTCAAAAGAATGCTTGCACCATTGGCGCATACGTTATTGAAAGCGGGGAAGGGCCAGTGCTTATTGAGGCCGGCCCCCATTCTACCCATCCCATCCTAATAGCAGGCATCAAAGAAGCCGGATTCAACCCAGAAGATATCGCCCACGTTTTTTTAAGCCATATACATCTCGACCACGCCGGAGCTGCTTGGGCTTGGGCCGAACAAGGGGCCAAGGTATACCTACATCCCAAGGGCTTTCCTCACATGCAAGACCCTGGCAAACTCATCGAGTCGGCAACCCGCATTTACGGAGATAAAATGGACGAGCTTTGGGGAGAGATTAAACCCGTTCCCGAAGAGTCCATGCACCAAATGGAAGATGAGGAAGTAATCAAAGTAGGCAATCTAGCATTTAAAGCCTGGTATACCCCAGGGCATGCCCATCACCATATCGCTTGGGAAATGGAAGGGATTTTGTTTACGGGCGATGTAGCCGGTGTACAGATTGGCAAGGGCCCCGTGGTGGCTCCCATGCCCCCTCCCGACATCAACGTGGAGCTATGGGAACAATCCATTGAGTTACTTCGCAAAATTAGCCCGAAGGCCTTTTACCTCACACACTTTGGGGCCGTTACCAATATCAACCCTCATTTAGACCAATTGCTGGAAAATATTCACTC
This sequence comes from uncultured Microscillaceae bacterium, assembly GCA_963922455.1. Lineage (GTDB taxonomy): Bacteria > Bacteroidota > Bacteroidia > Cytophagales > Microscillaceae > CAWUIO01. The sequence goes on along the minus strand of CAWUIO010000035.1, from coordinate 30,808 downwards.
CCAAGCCAATTGGATCAAGGAACAAATGGAGGCGGAAAAAACGGCTGAGGAAATTACGCCCCTATTTGAAGAATTTTGCCTCAATGAATTGGTCAAATTAGAATTATCTGAGGTGGAAATTACCCAATATCAAGCGGCCAACCCCTCCTGGATGAGTGTGGGCGGAATCATGCGCTACTGGAAGAAAAAAGCCGAGGGGAAGTTGTAAACCATGTTTGAGGGGCTGCCCCGTGACTAAAACGGGCTTGAGGCCCGTTTTAGTCACGGGTCGGGCTTTCGCTACTCGCTGCCTTTCCCCGCCGGGCCTCCACGAGCTCAAACAGGCCGCTCTATCCCTCAGCCAAGCTTGCTAGTAGCCTATAGCAAATTACATGTAAACAGTTTCTTATTAGAAAACAGCTAAACCGATTTCCCACTATCACTTTATCGTCTTAAACCCATAAAGCCAATGGATGTGCAAGAAAAAATAGAGAAAGCCTGGGACGACCGCTCCCTGCTCAAAGACGCCGAATACCAGAATGCCGTCTTTGCCGTTATAGACCAACTAGACAAAGGCTCCCTCCGAGTAGCCGAGCCCTATGGAGAAGACTGGAAAGTAAACGAATGGGTCAAAAAGGCCGTGGTACTCTACTTTCCCTTGCGACCTATGGAAACCATCCAATCGGGCGCATTTGAGTTTCACGACAAAATCCCCTTAAAAAAGAACTTTGCCGAGATCGGCGTTCGGGTAGTGCCTCAAGCCCTGGCCCGTTATGGTTCCTTCGTGGCTTCAGGAGTAGTCATGATGCCCTCTTATGTAAATATTGGGGCCTATGTTGATTCGGGGACGATGGTCGATACCTGGGCTACCGTAGGAAGCTGTGCTCAAATCGGGGCCAATGTACACCTGAGTGGCGGGGTAGGGATTGGTGGGGTATTAGAACCCTTACAAGCCGCTCCGGTTATCGTAGAAGATGGGGCTTTTATAGGCTCTCGTTGCATAATCGTAGAGGGTGTCCGGGTGGGCAAAGAAGCTGTATTGGGAGCCAATGTCGTGCTAACAAAAAGCTCACGCATTATAGATGTAAGCCAGCCAGAAGCCAAGGAGTACCGGGGCTATGTTCCCCCACGCTCTGTAGTTATTCCAGGAAGCATTCCCAAACAATTCCCGGCCGGAGAATATCACGTACCCGCTGCCCTCATCATTGGTCAGCGTAAAGAAAGTACCGATCTTAAAACCTCCCTCAACGAGGCCTTAAGAGAAAATAACCTGGCCGTATAGGGCTACCCTACCCCAAGCCTATGCCTCAGGTTTATCTAATACCCACATTACTTGCTCCGGGAGCTCATTCCCGGAGCTTCACGCCGGCCCATGCCCTTCATATTCCGCCTTTAAGGTACTACTTTGTAGAAAATGTACGGAGTGCCCGCCGCTTTTTAAGTGGCATGAAGTTAGGGCTCCATATTTCAGAATTAGAATTTATCCCTATGGGCAAAGGATCTGATTGGAAATCGGTCTCTGAGCAATTTCTAAGCATTAGCCAAGAGCATTCAGTGGGTGTCTTGTCGGAAGCTGGCTGTCCTGGTATTGCCGACCCGGGGGCCCAGCTGGTTGCCTTGGCACACCGGCAATCCTTGGAGGTTATCCCTTTAGTAGGGCCTTCTTCTATTTTTTTAACCTTAATGGCTTCTGGGCTCAATGGGCAGTCTTTTACATTTTTGGGGTATTTACCCATACAACAAGGGGATAGGATAGCCGCTATCCGCCAAATTGAAAAAACCTCCCGAAAATTAAAGCAAACCCAGCTATTTATTGAGACTCCCTACCGGAATATGGCCATGCTCAAAGCCTTATGGCAAGCAGCTCACCCGGATACCCGGCTCTGTTTAGGTGTTGATATAACGAGTGAGACGGGTTATGTCCAGACTCGGAGTATCCAATCTTGGCAAAAACACCCCCCTGATATACACAAAAAGCCAACAACCTTTGCGTTGCTGGCCTAAAATGGGGAAAAGTCTGTATTATACTTGTTCTTGATCTATCTCAACCATCTCAATGGGTATCTTCACAATCTGTTTAAGGTCTTCACCCGTTTGAAGCATATCCTCATCGTCGATGTCATAATACCACTTTACTTCCGATTTATGTCCAGCCAGAAAAATCTTTTCCATCTTCTTCAAAATGCCCAAAATATACATAGAAGAGCTAGTGTTGAAATAATCTAACTTGAATGACAACAAGGTAAATTCTTTAGGCTCAGAGGCATATTTATCTAGCCAAGAGAGTAATGGCTCATAAAATTGGTATGAATTTTCCGGTATAGACCTACCGCTTATTTCTAATAATCCCGATTCGGGATCAAAGCTTACATCCGGAGTTTTGGAGGTACCACTGATTTCAATATTTTTCATAGGTAAAGCTTTATGGTCCGTTTAGGCCAAGCCACTGCTATTTTATCTCAATTAATATAGTAAATAATGAGTAGTGCTCATCTATCTGTTTAAAATCAAAATTAACGTTCCTATGTGAACGCCGCAAAATATCAACCAATCCTAAACCTGCCCCCCCCGAAGTAGGTAAGGTATCTTTGTTTAAGGACTGGATATAAAATGCCTGGAGCTCTTCTTCGCTCAAATCCGTAATCTTATCCAGCTTTTCTTTCAAATAATTGAGCCTATCAGGCGTAACAAAATTTCCGGTAAATAAGAAGAAAGCGTCATTGTGCTGACTGAGAATTAGGAAGGGGGACTCCACCAAGCGGTTCATTTCCTCATCCTCATGGAATTTACTGGTGTAATGATAGCTATTTTGCAGACATTCCACCAGGATATTTACTACTTTTTTCTTGACTCGTACACGCACTTGGGAATAGGCCAATTTTGAATCTATCAGTTGGACTATCACGTCAATCAGGTCACCATTTAGTGCACCTCGGTGAGCGAGTAGTATATTTTGCTCGTTTAGTATATTGTACACTTCGTCAACATCCAGCATAAATTAGTATAAATTCATCCAACTTGAGCTAAGCAGAAGAAGTTAAGAGGTCTGCTTTAGAAGAAAAGCCCAACGGAAAATGATAATACTTATCAAAGTTAAGCAATAATCCAAGATCTCCCCAAAAATTATCAGGCAGAAACTATGTAAATTACTAGACAAAATAATGCCAATATCGTCAGCAAAGCTTTATAGTAGCCAGAAGAAATGGTTCTTTACCACCCCATAGCCAAGACATCGGCTATATGAAGGGTTTTGATTTTTTTACGGTTCCTTCGGATATACGTATCTACATGCATTAAACAAGTCATATCGCTAGATATCATAAAATCGGCCTGGGTTGCCGTAGCCATATCTACTTTTTGCTCAGCCATTGCCAATGAGATAGACGGATTTTGTAAGGTAAAGATACCCCCAAAGCCACAGCACTGCTCAGTTTTTTGCATTTCTATAAGTTTTAGCTCTCGAACCTGGCCTAAAAGTCCTCTCGGAGCCTCATGTATACCGCAGTCTCTTAATGCCGCACACGTATCTAAATACGTTGCCTTACCTGGACAAATCGCTTTGGAAAAATCCCTTATCTCCAATACGTCCCATAAAAACTCACTAAATTCAAAAGTACGGGCCTCTAGATTATGCCACAGAGAGGCTTGTTCATCGGCCAAAATCTGAGAATACGCGTTCCTAATCATCCTTACACAAGAACTGTCAGGAATTACAACCGGATAATCAGATGCTAACCAACTTTGGCACCATAGATAGGCAAGGTCCCTGGAGCTCGTCCAGTCGCCAGCGTGATAGCCCGGTTGGCCACAGCAAGTTAGATCAGGTTGGTAAAATACCTTACATCCTAAGCCCTGTAATACTTTTTTCACATTTTTACCGGTATCCGGAAAAAATTGATCTATAACGCAGGGTATAAAAAGTCCGATATCCATACCTAATAGCTCGTTGTTTCCTTCATGAAAGAGAATATTGAAGGGATTAAAATAGGGCTTGAGCAATATTTTTAACCGCCGTAGAACGGCTCATGGAGTAATAATGCAAACACGGAACTCCAAATTCCATCAACTCCTTAGATTGTTGAATGCCCCATTCTATTCCTACCTTTTGCACTTGTTTATTATCCTTGCACTTTTCTACTTCGGCCACCAGTTCGGAGGGCAAATCGATGTGAAATATACTGGGCAGTATGGTAAGCTGTCGTTTGGTCGTGATGGGTTTTAAACCAGGTATAATGGGCACATTGATACCCATAGAACGACATCGCTCTACAAAGTCAAAAAACTTTCTATTATCAAAAAACATTTGGGTCACAATATAATCGGCACCGGCATCTACTTTCTTTTGCAAGTATGCCAGGTCTTTTTCAAAATTGGGCGCCTCATAATGTTTTTCCGGGTATCCGGCTACTCCAATGCAGAAATCGGTAGGGCTAGGGTTACTGAGCTCTTCATCCAAATATTGGCCTCTATTCATGCAAGCTACGTGATTCAACAAATCGGAGGCATAATGGTGGCCATCGGGTTCTGGCACAAATCTTCCTTCACTCTTAATCGGGTCACCCCGAAGGACCAAGACATTATCTATTCCCAAAAAGTCCAGATCAATCAGGGCATCTTCAGTTTCCTCTTTACTAAATCCGCCACATATCAAATGCGGGACGGCATCTACCTTGAACCTATTCATGATAGCCGCACAAATCCCAACAGTGCCTGGCCTTTTCCGCGTAGTGATGCGCTCCAATAAGCCATTTTCATGCTTTTTGTATATATACTCTTCTCGGTGATAGGTAACATCAATAAACGTAGGCTTGAATTCCATCAAAGGATCAATGGCATCAAACAGTTGATTAATGCTTTGTCCTTTTAAGGGGGGCAGAATTTCAAAGGAAAAAAGTGGCTTCTTGGCCTTTTGAATATGTTCTGTAAGTTTAGTCATAGCAATGGAGTTTCAATCAAATATAAACTGTAAAGTAGGGGATAAATTTTGGAAAAACGGATAAACAGAGGCAAAGCCCTTACATACCGATATTATTTAACCAATCTTGACCCTAAATTTTGAATTTTTAAGAATACAGTCTGTGCAAGGCTACTGTTTTGCTAGGCCGTGGCTCAAAGGGTGGCTAAGCTAATAAAGTAAGCTTAATTCCATTTTGAGCTGCCTGTAGTAGTTCAGATGTAAGCCATATTGGGCAAGGAAAGAGTAATTTTCTTCAAACTCATCCAAAAACTCATCTTTATCCTCGAAGCCGGCCAAACTTTTGGAATAAAATTCACGGGCTTTCTCCTCTTGCCCCAAGCATAAATACAAATGGCCCATATACAAATTGTCAAACTCATCCCAACGTCCGGTATCACGCAAAAGCTCATAAGCTGTTCGAGAAGCTTGCAGCTTACCTAAACACAAATTTAAAAAAGCAATGGCCCCAAGGTTCCAATGGTCATCCGGATTAATTTCCCGTGCCTTTTTATAATAGCTTAATGCTTTTTCTAAGAAGCCTAATTTTTGATGGCATAGCCCAATATTGTTCATGATGAACGGATTATCGGGGTTCATTTGCTCAGCCTTTTTATAGTAATAAATCGCCTCCTCGTAATAATCTAATTCTTGATAACACAGGGCAATGTTTTCAACCGGGTAGAGGCTTCGGCTGTTTTGCTCCAATGCCTTTTGGTAATAAGTAATCGCATCCCAAAAGGCTTCACGCCTCCCGATGATAGGGTGAGAAGCCATTTCTTGATAGCAATAGGCGATATTTTCTAGTAATGAGGTATTGGCTTTATCATTTTTTTCCAAGATCAAGTAGCACGCAATTGCCTCTTCAAAACGCTTAAGCTCTTCATAACAATGCCCCAAATTTTCTAAAGCAAAATCATGCTCCGGCTCCCACTCCAGGGATTCCCGATAATATTCTAGGGCTTCCTCGTACTTTTGCAACTGCTGATGGCAGTAACCCATCTGACGAAGGTTCCAAGCGGTAGGCTGTATACGATGGGATGATTTATGGCACTCAAGAGCCTGGGAATAATTATTAAGATGCTGGTAGCAAAAGCCCATTTGCCTAAGGTTCCAAGCGTCCAAGGGCTTTAACTCATAGACCCTTTGATGGTACTCCAGTGCCTTCCCATAATTTTCGGAAAACTGATAACAATAGCCTATGTAGCTCAGGGTTACGGGTTCTTCCGGCTCAATGCTATCTGCCAACAAATAAAACTTAAGGGCTTGGGCGTATTTTCGTAGCTCCAAATAACAATGGGCTATCTGCCTTAAAGTACGGACATTCTCTGGCTCTTGGGCTAGGGCCGCTTCCAAAAAAGGCAGGGCCTTTGCGTACTCTTTCTGTTTATTATAGCAATTCCCCAGATTGTAGAGAAGCCATAAATCTTGGGATACAAGGTCGTAGGCCCTTAGGTAATATTCAATTGCCTTGTTATATTTTTCTAGCTTTTGGCAACAATATGCCAGATTTTTCAGATTCCAAAAATCCTTTTCGTCGTATTCTAGCAATTGATCATGATACTCTAATGCCCGAGCGTATTGGCGGGTTTGATGATAGCAATAAGCAATCTTTTTAAGAATGGCCTCGCTGGCATTGCCACGCTCCACCGCTATGAGGAGGTGCTCTAAGGCTTTCTTAAAATCTCGGACTTCCAGAGCCCGGGCCGCTTCTTGTATCAATGAGTCGGGCATTGCTTGGCGTGCTGTTTGAACTTAAAACAAAAAATTTTGCACTTGGTTCACTCTTGGTACTTCCTTGGAGTTCTTTTTAGGGATGATAAAATGCAAAAGCTACTACACGGCAAAAAAGAATACTTCGCTTCCTATTTTCATGCGGAAATCCATAATTTGTGGCCAAAGCGGATCACGCAATCCCTTCTCCCATTCCCTAATTTTATTTTCCAAGTCCTTTACTTTATCTGGCAACTCCCTGCTTTTATCTTGCAACTCAAATTTATCTTCCTCTAAATTGTAAAGCTGTTTTCTTTGGTACTTCTCGTCTACAATAAGTTTCCAAGGTCCTTGGCGTACAGACTTATTATAGCGGGCCCTCCAAAATAAATGCTCATGAGGCACTAAGGATGTATCTTTCTCGAGAAATGGCAACAAATTGACTCCATCATATTCCCGGTCTTCTGGTAAGTTTTTTTGCCCGGCAGCCACAGCCGTAACAAAAAAATCCATCAGGCTTACGGCTTCATTATATCGCTTTCCCGGAGGAATTTTTCCCGGCCACGACATCATCATAGGAACGTTGATCCCGCCCTCAAAATTACTAATCTTCCCTCCTTTTAGGGGGGCATTGTTGGTAGCCCCGGTATACGTTGCTCCCCCATTGTCACTGGCAAACATCACCAAGGTGTTTTCTTCTAATCCTAAGCTTTTCAAATGGGCCATCAAGTCTCCCACTGCATCATCTAAGGCCTTAATCATCGCCAGATAGACTCTCTGGTCTTCATCCTTCGCATTTTTGATTTGATCAACATACGACTGGGGTGCCTGGAAAGGGGTATGCGGCGCACTAAATGGCACATAGAGCATAAAAGGACGGTCCTGATGGCGGCTCATGAATTCTTTGGCTTCCCGCGCAATTTCAAAGGTGAGGTATTCTTCCGACTCAATCTCTTCTCCATTTTTTCGAATAGCACAAGGTCCTTTCCGGGCCCGCCCCCAAATGTAGGGATCGGTAAATTCGTCGAGATACTGATTGACCATGCCCGGAGCATCCAAGGGAGCATAGAGGGAATGGGCTTCGTAAAAGCCAAATTGATAGTCAAAGCCCCTTAGATTGGGCTCAAATTGTTCCTCAAAGCCTAAGTGCCACTTCCCCACAATGCCCGTAGTGTAGCCTTGGGCTTTTAACAACTCTCCCAAGCTTATTTCTTGAGGAGGCAGTCCTTGCTTCTGGATATCTTGCTGATAGGGATACTCCATATGATCGGCCACAATCCAGTCTTCGGTATCCATAATGTACTTGAAATAAAAAAACTCCATCCGGTTATGCGGATAGCGATCGTGGGGTTGTATTTCGTAGCCAAAACGTTGCGGATAGCGCCCCGTTAGCAGGCCGGCCCGAGAGGGGCTACAAATGGGCGAAGTAACGTAGCCTTCTTCAAAAGTGACCCCTCGTAGCCCAATAGAATCCATATGCGGGGTTTGAAGGTAGGGTGAGCCATAGGCCGAAATATCGGTTTTGGCCAAATCGTCGGCCAGGATAATAATAATGTTGGGAGCCTGCAAGCTGTCCGAAGCGGGGGGCCTTGGTTGAGCCATTTTCTGTAAAAGGGCTTGTTTGGCTTGAATTGCCTTTTTGTCAAACTCGATATGGTAGCGACGGCTACTCAAGGGCCAAAGAAGATAAGCCAGTAATAAAGCCACTCCGAGTATAATCACTAGAAAACGGGGCAGACGCCGTTTAGATCTTGGTTTCATAAAATCAGGCTTGAAAGCTATTAAGTTCAAGGGACCCACCATAAGGGCTTGGATACTAACTAAGCGCCCGAATATACGGCAATATTCTAAATAATTGCCCCTAGGGAGTAATTTTATGGAACTTCACATGGCCCCATCCCACTACACATGTTCCTGCCTCCACACGATCTTTTGGCTGAGGGATAGAGCGGCCTGTTTGAGCCCGCCGCTGGTTTTTTGCGGGGAGGCGGCGAGTAGCGAAAGCCCGACCCCGGCGGCAGGAAATTTTCCTAGGGCTACTCTCTGAGATCGCCGGGGGCAGCCCCTCCTACACGACTCCCAGAATTGGCATTATTTGCCTAGATTTGTCGCAAACAGGAAAAGAACTGCTTTATGCCCAGTTTGGTAAGCTATACCCTTCGATATTATTTACACTACCTCAAAAGAAAAAACAAAGACAAACCCTTTCACGCAGCGGGGGCCCGACGTTTTATGGACCGGGCTGGCAGCAAGGTTTCGGCGGCGGCGGGTGTTACATCCAAGCGGGTTTCGGCCCGGGGCATACAGGCTGCCTGGCTGGATGCGGATGGCTTTGACCCTAGCCGTATTCTACTTTATTTTCACGGAGGGGCTTATGTTTCGGGCTCGATCCGCTCACATCAAAACTTGCTAAGTCATATTTCGCAGGCCATGGGGCACCCCAGCCTGATCCCTGACTATCGCTTAGCCCCAGAACACCCTTTCCCGGCAGCTATCGAAGATGCCTTACTGGCTTATGAGTGGCTTATACATCAATATCCCGAGGCCGAGATCTTAGTGGGAGGCGACTCCGCTGGGGGAGGCTTGGCAGCCGCTAGCGTGCTCAAAATCAAGGAAGAAGGCTTAAAAATGCCCAAAGCCCTGATTCTCTTATCACCTTGGCTGGATATGAGCTTGGCCCACTCCCAAGACCCCAAAATGGATCATAAAGACCCCATGATCCGCTCGGCTATCTTGGCCGAAGCCGCCCGGCTCTACTGCCCTCCAGACCAAGTAAAAAACCCTTTTGCCTCGCCTCTTTGGGGAGATGTCCAGGGCTTTCCCCCAACCTTGCTTCATGTGGGAGAACTGGAAGTGCTCCTCAAGGAAGCAGAAGTGTTTGCCGATAGCTTAAAAGAGGCCCGGGTAGCCCTTCAATGGAGAAAAGCCAAAAATATGGTACACGTTTGGCACTTTTTTTACGATAGAATCCCTGAGGCACGCCAAGCTGTCCAAGAAATTGGGGACTTTGTAAAAAATTTGCCCACGGTAGGCTAAGAAACCCCAAGGACTCACGCGTTGTTAAAGTAAAAGAATCTGTTTAGGAATTATGCAAAATAAGGATATGCCAAACGCAATTACGAAAAAAATAATCCCCCCAGGGCCTTGGAATCTTTTATGGGTACTCCTTTGGCTGGGCGCCTGTAGCCCACAACTCAAAGTAGGTTCTGATGTGAATCCAGAAGCTAGCTTAAATCAGTATGCCAGTTTTTTTCCCGATACCAAAGACTTGTTTACCCTCCGGAGCAACCCCATTCTGGATAGTGAAATTAACAAGAAGCGCCTTCGAGCGGTAATCTCCCAAGTTTTGCAGGACAAGGGCTATGCTATGCGTCAGGACAAACCCGATTTGCAGTTTGATTTTCAGACAACTATTCAAAATAAGCAACAATTGCAAAACGCTAATCCCGTTCCCGCCTGGGGGTTTTATTCTATTTACAATCCTTATTTGAACCAAAGTTATTACCGGCAATATGAGGAAATGACCCTCATCATCAACCTCCGCGATATAAAGACCCAGGAATTGGTGTGGCAAGGTTGGCTTATTGGAGAAATTGATTACACCAAGGACAATTGGACAGACAAGATGTATCCCAAACTTATGAAAGCCTTTGAAAACTTGCCCAACCCTGGGGAAGCCGCTGCGGCAGATCAATAAATATAGGAGGGGCTTGCCCGCGCCCTAACCGTACAGTATCAAATTTGGCCGCTCCTTACTGCGCGGGCCGGGCTGTCACTACTCGCTACCTCTCCCGCCGGGCCCTTTCGAGCTCAAACATGCCGTTCCATCCCTAAGCCAAAACCGGGGCTTAAAAATTAAACATGCCCCCTAATTTAAGGACGCATAAAATAGACCTTTTGAATCAATCCGCCTTCTACAATATAAATGGCCAAGGCATGAAAAGGCTCAGGGCCGGCCCCTGTTACTTTTTCCCGATCGATGACCTTATTTCCTATACTGATGCGGTTGATCAATTCACAGTGCAATTGGGGGTTATTGGCAAAAAAGCCAGCATAGCCCTCCCGCATGGCCTCCCGCCCTTGCATAATTAATTGCCCAGGGAAATTATAAATCTCGACGCTGTCGGCATAACAAGCCACAAAAGCCTCGATATCCCGGGCATTGTAGGCGTCTAATTGCTTCTGGGCCATTTCAATGGCCTCTTTTTCCACCTCCGATGCTTGGCCCCAAGACATAAGCGGTAGCCATAAAAAGAAAAGGAAAAGTCTGTATTGCATCATTCTTCATTTATGGATTTGCCCAAAAAGGTAGGGTATTTAACTCGATCCCAAAGACGTAGGGAACAAAATACCAAACCGTAAACACAATGAGTATCACTGCCAAGATATTTAAAAAAACGCCCACCCTCACCATCTGAAAAACCTTTATGTAGCCGCTGGCAAATACAATAGCATTGGGAGGAGTAGACATGGGCAGCATAAAAGCACAACTGGAAGCCATCGTCACGGGGATAGCCAGCCATAAGGGATTTTGATTGAGCGCCTCCCCTATCCCCATAATCACGGGAATGAGTACCGAAACCAAGGCCACATTACTCATCACTTCGGTCATCATCAAACTCAAAAAAGTGAGCCCGGCCAAGATGAAGAAAATAGATACGGCCCCTCCTCCACTTACTTGATGGGCCACCAAATCGATGATGCCAGATTTGTTCATGGCCCCGGCCAAGGCAATACCCCCGCCAAATAATAATAAGATACCCCAAGGAAGGTTCCGGGTATCTTCCCATTCCAGAATGGTATCCGATTTGGCCCCAGGTACGGGCATAACAAATAAACTTACGCTGGCCGCCATAGCGATAATCGTATCATTCAAACGCACTTCCGCGGGAAGCACCTGATTGATGCTCGTTCTAAATATCCAAAGAAAAGCAGTAAGACAAAACACCCATAAAGTCCGTTTTTCGCCCGGGCTCCATGCACCTAATTTATTTAGCTCTTGCTCAATTACGTCCTGAGAGCCTTCTAACTTGCCCAGGCGATTGGGATACACCCCCCTCGTCAAAATGATATATGTAAGTAGCAAGAGCAGCAAGGAAAAGGGAAAACCCATGGCAATCCATTGCCCAAAGCTTATTTCATATTGATAGCGGTCAAAAAACAAGGTGGCCAAAACCGAATTGGGGGGAGTCCCGATCAAGGTGGCTATCCCCCCGATATTGGCGGCATAAGCTACCCCCAACATAAGGGTTAAAGCAAAGTTTTTAAACCCCTGGCTTTCTTGTATTTCTTCCAGCGCCAAGAGAGCAATCACCGATTGGGCAATGGGCAACATCATCACCGTGGTTGCCGTATTACTAATCCACATACTCAAAGACGCCGTAGCCAGCATAAAGCCGAGTACTATCCCATTGGCATTAGTACCCGTAAGACGAATTATATTGAGTGATATCCTGCGATGTAAGTTCCATTTCTCCAATGCTAAGGCAAGCATAAAGCCCCCCATAAAAAGAAAGATAATGGGGTTACCAAAGGAGTTGGTAGTCTCCTGAATCGTTAAAATATTGAGTAAGGGAAAACAGATAATCGAGACCAAGGCCGTCACCGGGAGCGGAACCGCTTCACTAATCCACCATTGGATCATCCAGAAGGCAACGGCAATTACTTTTTGTCCTTCTGGGCTAAAACCGGGCATAGAAGGTATGAGCAAAATAATCAAAAACCCCAGAGGACCCAGGAGTATTTTGAGGAGTCTTAATGTGTGCATAAAACAAGTAAAAAAGGAAGGCTTAAGTCAATACTTACATACCATCCGGGCAGGCCCGGGCCCAATAATAGCTCAAAATAATTCCATTCAAAAAAATTAGATAATTTGGCAGAAATATTTTCCGATAACAAGGAGAATTACCAATTATTACCTATTATAGAAAAAGTTCTTAAACTTATTTATACGAAGGTAATTTGCTTTACACCTATGCCATCCTAAGCATGTTTTATTAGGCTTGCCGCATCAGAAAATCTCTACGCTTCCATGAGCTATTTAGTATTTGATAAGCACGAACTCGTAAACCTTGAATATTCTTTAAGTAGGGAAACCGTACGTACCAACCGGAGGGGTTCTTTTGCCAGCTCAACCATCCTAGGCTGCAATACCCGAAAATACCACGGCCTGCTCATTTGCCCCTTGGCCGATGGACAGCACCACGTTTTCCTTTCAACCTTGGATGCGTCCTTGGTTATAGAAGACTCGGTTTTTCATTTGGGTATACACAAATACCCAGGGGGACATTACGCCCCCAAAGGCCATATGTATGTCCGCGATTTTGAGACCGAGCCTATCCCCAAACTTACCTACCGAATTGGCGACGTGGTAATCACCCGGGAGATCCTTTTAGAACAAGAAGAGGAGCGCATTCTCTTTCGTTACACATTGGTAGAAGCCTCGGCCCCCTTGAGTTTACGTCTTAGCCCTTATTTGGCTTTCCGCAATATTCATTATTTAAGCAAGGCCAACCTGGATGTCAACTCTGAAACCATTCCTAGCACCAACGGGATACGGATCAGTATGTATGATTATTATCCCCATTTGTATATGCAATCATCAGGGGAGAGCGAATTCATTTCCGCTCCCGATTGGTATTATAATATTGAGTACCCAGAGGAGCAAAAAAGAGGCTACGATTTTCAAGAAGATTTATTCGTACCGGGCTATTTTGAAATGAACTTAAAGCCAGGTGAATCCATCTATTTTGCGGCAGGCCTCGAGGAAGCTATTCCCGAAAACATGTCTGTACAATTCGATAAAGAATTGACCCGTAGAATCCCCCGGGACAGCTACGAAAACTGCCTGATCAATTCCGCGCAGCAATTTCTTATTCGCCAAGGAGAACAAACAGACCTCATTGCCGGATACCCATGGTTTGGGCAATGGGCCCGAGACACCTTCATTGCGCTACCCGGTTTATCCTTATCAATTGGAGATGTAGATGCGTGCCGCTCGGTCTTAGACACCATGGCTAGCCGCATGCAGGGTCCTCTTTTTGCCAATTTGGATACCCGAACCAATGAAGGGATCAATGCCGCCGATGCTCCTCTATGGTATTTCTGGGCCGTACAACAATACGCGCAGCACATTCAAAACCCCCAAGAAGTTTGGCGATCTTTTGGGCCCAGCATGGGGCAAATCCTCCAAGGATATAAAATAGGCACCGAATACCAAATTGGCATGCACGAAAATGGCCTTATCCACGCAGGCCATCACAGGGGGATCGCATTAACCTGGATGGACTCCCGGATTAATGGCAATCCGATAACCCCCCGTACGGGCTATCCCATTGAAATAAACGCCTTGTGGTATAATGCCCTCTGTTTTTATTTGGAATTGGCTAAAGAAGTCCAAGAATCCCAAGCCATTCAGGAATGGGAAAGAGTCCCAGAGCGGGTGAAAGAATCCATGATCCAAGCCTTTTGGGATGAAGACAAAGGCTACCTAGCCGATTATGTACATCAAAATTACAAAGACTGGTCGGTACGTCCCAACCAAGTGATGGCCGTATCCTTACCGTATAGCCCCTTGGAGGAATACATGATGATTTCTATCATGGAAATTGTAGATCAAGAACTACTTACCCCCAAAGGGCTTCGAACCTTATCCCCCAAGCATAAGGACTATAAAGGTTTTTATGAAGGGGCTCCAGAAGAACGAGATAAGGCTTACCACCAGGGCTCCGTTTGGCCTTGGTTATTAGGTCACTACTGTGAGGCATACCTCAAATTGCATAGACATTCGGGACTCTATAAGGTCTCTCAAATCTTCCATAATTTTGAAGATGATATGCGCGTGCACGGCATTGGATCTATCTCTGAAGTGTATGATGGCAATCCTCCCCATCAGCCCCGGGGAGCTATTTCCCAAGCGTGGAGTGTAGGCGAGTTACTTCGCATACGCAAATTACTAGACCATTATAATACAGAACACAATCATTCTTAAGGGATATAAAAAGTAGGGATTATGAGAGTACTTATGTTCGGTTGGGAATTTCCCCCTCATATTAGCGGTGGTTTAGGGACTGCCTGTTATGGCTTGGCCAAAGGCTTATATCAAAACGAAACCGACATTATTTTCGTGGTCCCGAAAACCTACGGCGACGAAAATCAGGAAATTGCCCAACTGGTGGGGGCAGGGGATATCAATATCAAAAAGAAAAGACTCCATTACAAGCACGAAGCCCGGGATATGGATTATATCGAGGTGGGCTCGATGCTTATACCCTATATGTCTAGTGAGGATTTTGCGGTGAGAGCCAGCAAAATTGTCAATGAGATGTCGGATGTGCGGGAAATGAGCATTGAAGGAAACTTCAAGTTTGCCGGGAAATACGGCACCAACCTCTATCAAGAAGTTGCCAATTATGCCTTAGTGGCCAACCAAATCGCCGCCAGCCACGAGTTTGATGTGATACACGCCCACGACTGGCTCACCTATGATGCCGGAATTAATGCCAAACACATATCTGGCAAACCTCTCATTGTACACCTACACGCTACTGAATTTGACCGAAGCGGCAAAAATGTAAATAAGCACGTTTTTAACATAGAGAAAAGAGGCATGGAAGCCGCCGATCGGGTCATTACCGTAAGCAACCTCACCAAACGGGTAGCCATCGAGCGCTACGGAATCGATCCCCAGAAAATCATTACCGTGTATAATGCGGTACAACCCCTGGAAAACGAAAAAGAAGTATACCCAAATCACCTTGAAGAGAAAATAGTCACCTTTTTGGGTAGAATAACCCAACAAAAAGGTCCGGAATACTTCGTAGAAGCCGCGCACAGGGTATTGCAAAAAACCGATAAGGTTCGCTTCGTTATGGCCGGAAGTGGAGATATGATGCCCCGTATGATACGAAGGGTGGCCGAGCTAAAAATGGGTACCCACTTCCACTTTACCGGGTTTTTACGAGGGAAAGATGTAGACCGTATGTTCTCCATGAGTGATGTCTACGTCATGCCCTCCGTTTCCGAACCCTTTGGTATCTCTCCCTTGGAGGCAATGCGCTCCAATGTGCCAGTCATTATTTCTAAACAATCGGGCGTGTCCGAAGTGCTTAAATACGCCGTAAAAACCGACTTTTGGGATATTGATGCCATGGCCGATGCCATTTATTCTCTCTTATACTATAATGGGCTCTCCGATATGTTCCGCAAATACGGACGGAAAGAAGTGGATGGACTCAAATGGGAAAACTCTGCCCAAGAAATTAAGGAAATTTATCATTCTTTGGTTGCCTAAGCTTTGGTTCACAAAACAGAAAAAATTCTACGTACGCTATGAAAACCCTTTGTTTTTACTTTCAGCTCCACCAGCCCTACCGCTTAAAACCCTACCGATTTTTTGATATAGGGAAAGATCATATTTATGAGGATTCGCTTAATAACCGAACCATTTTGCGTAAAGTAGCCGATAAAAGCTACCTTGCCACCAATGAAATAATATACCAACTCATCCAGGAATACCGTGACTTCTTTAAAGTTAGCTTTTCTATTTCGGGGATGGCCTTGGAGCAATTAGAAACCTACGCGCCCGAAGTAATTGAGAGCTTTCAAAAGCTAGCACAAACGGGTCATGTAGAATTTTTGGGCGAAACCTATGCCCACTCCCTGTCATCTCTTTGGAATGAAGAAGAGTTTGTGGCCCAAGTAGAACAACATCGCCAAAAAATTCAAAATCTCTTTGGGCAAAACCCACAAGTATTCCGCAAT
This sequence comes from uncultured Microscillaceae bacterium, assembly GCA_963922455.1. Taxonomy (GTDB): domain Bacteria; phylum Bacteroidota; class Bacteroidia; order Cytophagales; family Microscillaceae; genus CAWUIO01. The sequence continues at coordinate 14,400 of CAWUIO010000035.1, read as the reverse complement.
ACCGAGCTTATTTATGATGACCAGATAGGTTTTACCGTAGCTAAATTAGGATTTAAGGCAATCATGACCGAAGGGGCCAAGCATATCCTCGGATGGAAAAGCCCCCACCACTTGTATTACAACCCCCTCAACAATCGCCTAAAGATCTTACTACGAAATTACAATTTATCCGATGATATAGCCTTTCGGTTTTCTGACCGGGAATGGTCTGAGTGGCCCCTCACGACCGAAAAATATGTGAGCTGGCTCAATGAACTCACTCCCCAAGAAAAAGTACTCAATGTGTTCTTGGGTTATGAGACATTTGGCGAACACCAAAATGAGTCTACCGGAATATTCGACTTTTTACGAGCACTTCCCTGGGCCGTCAAAAAGTTTTCCGATTGGACATTTGCCACGGCCAGTGAGGTGGCCCAAATGCATCAACCAAAGGGTGTACTTAGCGTACCCAATACCATATCTTGGGCCGATGCCGAAAAAGACCTTACCGCTTGGTTAGGAAACGAATTGCAAAATGAAGCCTTTGAGCATTTGTATTCCCTACGCGAGGATATCCTGAACTATGGAGATAATGTCCTTAAGAAAGATTGGCTCCGTCTTCAGATGAGCGACCATTTTTATTATATGTGCACCAAGTTCTTCTCCGATGGCGATGTACACGATTATTTCAATCCTTATGAAAGCCCTTATGAGGCTTACATGAACTATATGAATATTCTGAGTGACTTCAAATTACGCGTTAAAGCCAAGGTGCCCAAAACCCCTTTGCAAGTCGCCTCAAACCCTGAAACTACCCAAACCATCGAGATAAAAACCCCCGCAAATCCAGAGGAAAAAATGGGCCCCAAACTCAGTGGCAGCCTCAGTGGTATAAATAATCCCGGGCCAAGTAGCACTGAATAAACGCACGTTGCCCTAAGCAAAAATGCTCAAATATTAAAAATATGCCCCTTTTATTAGCAATTTATGCTCATTATATATATTTTTGTTTAAAATATGAACAAGAATAGATGTCTATGCAGCGGTTTTACGAATTTATAAAAAGTCCTCAAGCTCCAGTTTTTGCCCTCGCTACCCTGATCCTTACATTTTTTCAGATGTACGCGAAGCTGTATTATCATCACAACCCCTACCAAATTCATCCTATTTTAGATGTACTTATAGCCTTGGTGGCAGCGGGGGGTTTAAGTACCATCACGTTTATCATCATTGTCCATTCCCACAAACCTTGGATGCCTATCTTTTTTGCCGGTATTGACTTTGTAGGGGGGCTGCTCTTTTATGGAAAAGATATTATAAGCTTTTACCAAACCGGAGCCTTCATAGAAATTGGAAGCGCCTTGTTTATCCCATTTTTTAAAGCGGCCTCCATTTACTTTGTCGGAGAAATTTTTCTAGAGGAAGTAAACGCTAAACGCAAAAATATGCTACAAGAAAAAAGTGAGGCCTTAGATAAAATGGAGCAAGACCTGAAAGAAGAAACCGCCCAAAAACGTACCTTAGAATTACAGTTAAAAAAACAAAGTGAAGAACTCCAAATACTGAAGAAAGAAAGCATTAGCTGGCGGGAAAAAAGCTACAAGTACGACATTAGCAATGTCAAACGCTCTATGTACAATACTCAAGACAAAGAAAAAAAGAAACAAAAAAAGATCGAGCTTGAAAAACTGGAAGAACTCTTGGCCAGTGTCAAGCACAGTAACAATGGCAAAGCAGCCAGTCTAAATGGCCATAGTTTTGCCCATGCCTCCTGATCCACCCCCCTAGCATCCTAGAAAAAATTCTTTGGGGCTGCCCCCGGCGGTGTACATTCCTGTCTACTTTCCCTTATGTGCCGCCGGGGTCGGGCTTTCGCTACTCGCCGGCCCCGCACAAACAGCGGCGGGCTCAAACAGGCCGCTCTATCCCTCAGCCATTTGAGAACAGAGATGCGAGTGGAGAGCTGTGATGGGTCGCAGGAGGAATTCTTAATAGTTCCTGTTCGGCCGAAAATGTTTAGCGGCCGCATCTCCCTGGCGTTTGTAAGGCCCTAAGCCAGATTGAATGGAGCCGGGAGCCGAGAATCGGGATGTGGGACAAATTCTCAAACAGGCCGCTTTGCCCCTCCGCCATAGGAAATTTTGGCAATTCAAATCTATAAACTTAGAAAAAAAATTATATTCCCAGCTAATCGGTTTTGCATAGGGATTCTTCTGACTATTTGGCCTGCAGTTGACTGATATTTTTCCTCATCTCTAAATGCTTCATACTCAGACTTTCCTTCTACTTCCTTCATTTCTTTACCCTCGCCTAAATACGCAATATTGCCATTTTTTTGATTAATTTTGGGGTGAAATAGTATTATTACTTCAAAGCAGCGGCTAGACTGGCTTTACTTAGCTTTTTGGTAATTTCTTTTTTTATCTGCGTTCTAAACCCCTCAATCGATATGGCAATAGTCGAAATGCTCATGCCCAAAATGGGCGAAAGTGTAATGGAAGGTACCATTCTTAATTGGCTCAAGCAAGTTGGCGAAGAAATTGAGCAAGACGAACCGGTACTGGAAGTAGCTACCGACAAAGTAGACACCGAAATCCCCTCTACCCACTCTGGCATCCTAAAAGAAATCCTAGCCGAAGAAGGAGACGTTGTACAAGTAGGAAGCCCCATTGCCCGTATTGAGACCGATGGAGATGCTCCATCTACTGACAGCCCTAGTCAAACCCAAGCTGAGCCAAACTTGCAAGAAGCGGTACAAAGTATCGAGCAAACCCTGTCTGAGGCCGTTCAAGTGAGTAATGCTTACCAAACTTTGGCCGTGCCTCAGCCCAACCGTTTCTACTCTCCCTTGGTATTAAACATTGCCAAACAAGAAAATATCAGTATGGATGAGCTTGCCCTTATCCCTGGTTCGGGCATGGACAATCGAGTGACCAAGCACGATATTTTGGCCTACATTGAACAAAAAGGTGCTGGTTCTGCCCAAATTCTTTCACCCAAAAATACGCCTGCTCCGGCCCCACCCGCACCCAAGAAAGCCCCGATCAGTTCACCGGCTACGACTCCTACCCCCATGCCTAGCCCAGCGGCTTCTATGAACGGAGCTCAAGAAATTATCGAGATGGACCGCATGCGAAAAATGATTGCGAAACGCATGGTAGAGTCTAAGCAAATCTCTCCTCACGTAACCACATTTGTAGAAGTAGATGTGACCAACGTGGTAATGTGGCGTAATAAGGTTAAAAATGAATTTCAGAAAAGAGAAGGAGAAAAACTCACCTTTACCCCTATTTTCATGGAGGCAGTCGTACAAGCGCTCAAAGACTTCCCCATGGTCAATATCTCGGTGGAAGGGGACAACATCATTCGTAAAAAAGATATCAACATAGGTATGGCTGCCGCCTTACCAAGCGGTAACTTAATAGTTCCGGTGATTCACCATGCCGACCAAATGAATTTATTAGGGCTAACCAAAAAAGTCAACGATCTGGCTCGCCGGGCTCGGGAGAATAAATTAAAGCCCGATGAGCTATCCCATGGTACCTACACGGTATCTAATATTGGTTCTTTTGGAAATGAAATGGGTACCCCCATCATTATGCAACCTCAGGTAGCCATCCTGGCCTTAGGGAGTATTAAAAAGAAACCTGCCGTTTTAGAAACCCCTCAAGGAGATGTTATTGCCATCCGCCATATGATGTTTATCTCGCATGCTTACGACCACCGGGTCATTGATGGTGCCTTGGGAGGAAGCTTTGCCAGACGGGTAGCAGACTATTTGGAAAATTTTGATATGCAAAGAACAATTTAATGTTTTACTATACATATTCCCCTTATATTCGCTACTTTAATAGGAAAGGTATTTTAGAAAAAGAATCGGATATTTCGGGTTTGTGTAATTTTTTTACGTAATTCAAACATCCTTTAATTTTTTTCTAAATTTGCCAAGCTTCATCTCGGTCTTTTATGGAAAAAAGAATCAAATCTTCTTCTTTTAGCGAAGTAGCCTTCGGTACATTCATGGGCGATAGCCCCGTATGGTATAAACAAGCCGTCATTTTCTTCTTGGTCTTGAACCCTCTTTTGTACATCACGCTGATGAATACATATGGAGAATCAGTTGCCCATTTAGTCATTGGCTGGCTCATAATCGCCCAATTCATCGGCACCCTGGCTTTAGCCTTGCAGTGCTATCCCCTTATTCCCGGTGGTCTCATTGCCATAGAGACCGTCTTTATGGGTTTGGTAACTCCTGAAGGGATATATCACGAGGTAGAGGCTAACCTTGAGGTAATCTTGCTCCTCCTCTTTATGGTGGCAGGAATCCACTTCATGAAAGACTTACTTTCCTGGATTTTCACCCGTTTAATTGTGGGTATTCGCTCCAAGAAGCTGCTTTCCCTAACATTTACCTTTGTTGGGGCTTTCTTATCGGCTTGGTTGGATGCTCTCACGGTTACGGCAGTGATGATTGCCGTGGCCATTGCCTTTTATAATATTTACACCAGTGCTTCTTTAGACGAGCAAGCCCCCTACCCGGATAAATCGGAAGATGACCGAAAGCATTTAGCTAACCAAGATTTTGAAAAATTTAGCGGGTTTTTGCGTAATTTATTGATGCACGGGGTAGTGGGTACGGCCATTGGAGGGATGTCTACCCAGGTTGGGGAGCCGCAAAACTTAATTATTGCCTCTAAAATGGGCTGGGACTTCATTGAGTTTTACTTAAAGATGGCCAATGTTTCTATCCCAATTCTCTTTTTTGGTTTGGGCACCACCCTCTTGGTAGAGGAATTAAAGATTGCGGGTTATGGCTACCAACTCCCGGAAAATGTTCGCAAGATCCTTAAAAAGAGTGCCGATAAAACTGAGGAAGAAATGGATACCCAAAAACGGTGGATTCTCATCGTTCAAAGTATCGGAGGTATATGGTTAATCATTGCCTTGGCCCTTCACTTGGCCGAGGTTGGGCTTATTGGTTTGTCGGTAATAATCTTTCTTACATCCCTCACCGGAAAAACCCACGAAGATACCATTGGTTATGCTTTTGAAGAAGCTACCCCATTTACCTCCCTTCTGGTAGTCTTTTTCGTAATTGTTGGGATGATTGAACACATTCACCTATTTGAACCGGTTATTAAGTCGGCTTTGCAAGCCCGTGAAGCTATCCAACCATACGTATTCTTCGCTTTCTCAGGAATCCTTTCGGCTATCAGTGATAATGTTTTTGTGGGTACTATTTACATCAAACAAGCCGTGGCTGAGTTGGGCACCGAATCCATGCAATCCCATAAGGTGGCTGTTGCTATCAATGTGGGCACGAATATTCCATCCATCGCTACGCCCAATGGCCAAGCTGCTTTCTTATTCTTGTTGACCAATGCCATTGCGGCCCGCTTGAAGTTATCTTACATTCGGATGGTAATCATGGCCCTTCCTTACTTTTTCATTCTGACAGCAGTTGCGCTGGTATTCTTAGTATGGAATTGGCTCGGGATTTAAAAAGAAATCTATTTGACTTTTTTGAGGGTGTCTAGGGCCGATTTTAAGGTGCGGTGCACATCTCGAATCATATCGCCTTTCATTTGGTCTAGGTCCTGCCGGGTCACGTAATTGTTGGAGTTGTTCAACCTTTGCTTGAGCAGCAGGACTTCCTTTTTTATATCCAGTAGCATCGTTTCGCTGAGCAAAACTTTTTGAAGTTGCTTTTCTTGTTCCTGCCGGATAAACGTATCCAAGCTGGCCAGCTTGGAGCCCTGTGCCATCTCTCCTTTCAGTTTTTTGAGGAGATAGTACTGGTTGATACTTTGTTGATATACCTTTTTTAAGTCTTGATCTAATGCCAAACCTTGGCGAATGGAGTCAATCTTATTTTGAATCCGGGTACGTACCCGGCGAAAGCCTTTGGACAAGCTATCTTCCAAATGTCGCTCTACATCTACAATGATGGTGTCAATATCCTTATGAATGGAAGCAAGTCGTTCTAAAAACCGCTTCCCATTCGTATCCAGCATGGTGGTAAACTGTTTGCCCGTACGTTTTAGTTGATGATTCAGAACATCTAGCACTACCCGGGCCGAATCTAAGCTGTTAACGGTTTGGCTCATTTTTTTTTGTAAGTCCCGTTTCTCTTCGTCCTCAATTTGCGAATTGACTACTGAGACCGTAAAACCAATCAAAATAGCCGTAAAAATTAATTTACCTAAGTCGGTTAAGGAGAACCTCCCTTTCCCGTCCGATTGAATGGTCTCTCCCAGTAAGGCAAAAAGGGCCGAAGCTACGGTAATGGAGTGCCCAATAACCGCTATGGAGTCGGCCTTGGCCCCCGTTAAATATAATAACACGGGTAATAGACCAATACCGCCTAATGCAATGGTAAGCCAGCCAATTAAATTGATTTTGGGCCAGCCCGGTATCTCCGCATTATGGGTTGTACTAAAATAGGGCAAGCTAAAAGATGCCAAGGTGATAAAAAAGCCCAGAAAGAGCCCTCGGTTGTCTTCAAGAGGAGAGGTCATTAAGTTGACCAGCAGTATCAAACCCAACACACTAAGGCCCAAGAGTACCAAGGCCCAATAGCCCTCCCGGGTAGGTTTCTTATTCTGGTGGTCAAAGCTGTCCTCATTTAGCCCTACACTAAAACATACGGCCACCAAGGCTAAGATATGAATGGCCAGAAAATATATCTCGTATAACATGGGTCTTATTTTCGGTATTTACGTCGGGTAACTTCTTCCATGCGGCTTTCTAATTCTTGAATTTCCTCGGCCAAGGCAGCTAGTTCTTTGGGTTTTAGGTCCCCTTCTTGTTTTTTTAGGTCTTCTACTTTCTGGGCCAAATCTTCTTGGATCTTCCGGATACCTTTGCGTTTCAAGGATTTTACTTTGTCCAGTGAATTTCCTAAGGAGTCTAACTCTTGACTCAAATCACTCACAATCATGACCGCTTCATCTTTGTCTAGGCTCTCGGCGTTTTTGAGATAATTGATTTTTTGGAGAAAGGAATAGAGAGAGTAAATTTCTTGGTTTTCGGTACTCAGGGAGTCATTGCTGGCTTGTAAGAGCTCATTGTCCCGCATGGTAGGTACTCCAAATATACCCACTACGACCACACAAAAAAATACAAGAAACATAAAAGAGCGTATGGTTCCCAAAATCTCTTTGCGTGGCTTAGAGCGGCTTTGTTCCTGACGGATCAAGGAGTATGTAAGAAATAGTAATAAAAAGGCCAATCCGGATAGGCCATAACTGAGAATTTTGACGACATCAAAGTTTTCCATGGGGGAGCTGTTTGTCTTGAAAGGTAAAAATACACAAAATTAGAGAGTTGTCTAACATCTAAATGCAGAGCCCTTTCCAAGCATAAAAAATGCATACTTGGACTATTCTAGGAATCCTCTTTTTGATTATTTAGGCCTAGGCTTGACTTGTTTTGGGGTATTTTCCTGGCTGAGGGATAGAGCGGCCTGTTTGAGCCCGCCGCTGGCTGTGGGCTGGCTGGCGAGTAGCGAAAGCCCGACCCCGGCGGTACGTATACCCCTAGGGCTACCCTCAAGCATCGCCGGGGGCAGCCCCCATTTACAATTGACCAGACCAAGCCCAGTAATAGGCCAGAGGAATGCCCAGAGAAATTATCAAACTTAGCATCCCGATCCACTGCCAGCCTAGCCAAAGAGGAAAGTGATCGCTTTGTAATTTGGGGCGAACGTAGGAGAAGAGCCAAAAATAGATTTGGCTAATCAGTAAGAGGTAGTATGATATAAAAATCGGGTAGCCTATGTAATGATATTTTTGCCAAAAGATATCAAAGATGCAGGTGTGAGAAGGAAGGCCATAGATGTATTTTACCCAAAAGTGACGGAGGGTATACATCGCCAAGGCCACGTAAAAAAAGCTTAAAATGAGCTGAAATATAGAAAAAATACCTGGCTTATTTGGCCAACCTTGAAGCTTGGCTCGCCTAAAATGATATACCTGGCTCAAAAAGAGCAGGATAGCTACCCCCCCGTACAAGCCGAGAGATTGGGGATAAAAATGTTCCAGCTCAAAAAATGAGGTGGGAGCCGAGGAGCTAAAACTTACACTGCAACAGGTGGCTATAACGTCGGGTTTGATATTTTGAAAATATAAGACCGAAAATACGAGATCAAGACTTACCAGTAGGAAAATAGGAAACAAGAGCCCATATTTCTGGGGGGTCAAGGGGAATAAGGGCTCGTGGTGATCTAGGAAATTAAGTCCTAAAAATACGAGAAAGAGGAGAACGCTCCCAGCTTTTAAATACATGACGGGATAACCGTATCCATTCACTCCTAAACTTCCCGTAGCGCACATGGCTCCATCTAGCAATCCTGGCAGATGATGGTTACTATTGAGTAGAAAGAGGAGGAGTATCAGTATCTGAAAACCCAGAGCAAATTGTACAATAGAGGACACCAAATAGGTTTTGCGTTCTAAATATAACTGCGTTTCTGAACTAGAATCAGCATCCCATTTTCTAATAAATTGGAGAGAAAGTAGCGTGGACCCTCCCAATAGGAGCCATACCCATAGTTGAGCAAACAATTGGGATACTACCCAAAGATCTTGCAGCATAGATGTACTTGGTGTGTACACTCGAAACAAATGAAAGAGGGCCAAAGTTTGCTTGGCTATGGCCCCCTTTACGAGAGAAGACTTACTGTTTTTTCCAGGTCACTCCATCAAGGGCCTCCGCACGGTCGGTGCAGCTATCTTCTTTCTTCTCGAAGCGAATCTTGTCTACTTCTACCGTGAATGTATACACGCCATCTGCATCGGTACAAGCATTCGCACCGCTTTTATCGTGCAGCTTGATTGTTTGTTCCTCGATTTCGTAGGTACCGGTAACATCCATGATGCCATCGCCATCACCATCTACGCCATAGCTCATATCGGCTTCTAATACGATGGTCAAGCCCTGTACTTCGGGATGTTGCCACGTGCCAACCAGAGGGTTTTCGGGTTGTGGGTACAGAAAAGTGCTCAAAAAGAGCAAGGAAGTTAAAATAGTATTCATATTGCTAAGAAAATAAAGGTTTGCTACGAATAAGAATCATGGAGATGGGATGATTAAGGTGTATCTTGTAAACGAGCTTGCATCCAATCCCAGGTATAATTCATGATTTCAGGGGCATTTATCTCATGATGTAATTCATGAAAAGCACCTTCCCATATTTTACATTGTACGGAACCCTTCAGGGCCGAGGCTAATTTTTCGGTACCCTGGGGGGAAGTAACCCGGTCTTCTCCCCCATGCATGAGTAAGGTGGGCATTGGGGCTTCTCCCCTATAACGTTCTAAGAAGGCCGAGTATTCTAAAATCCCTAGCCCCATCATGGCCGAAGCCCAATTGTGTACTAATGGATCTTCTGTGTAGGCTTTTCCTACTTCTGGGCGACGGGATAGGGCCTCGGGGCTTACTTTTACTTTTTGCGTATACCGGGGATAAATATTTTTCATGAAACGGGCTAGGGCAATGAGTGCCCAAGAAGGCGGGGGCTCTACGGTGACAAGGGGGCCGGTGGCAATCACTCCAGCCAGGTTTGGTTTTTTACGCAGTACATAGTTTAACACCAACATCCCTCCCATGCTGTGACCATAGAGAAACAGGGGCAGACTGGGGTGGCTTTCTTGCGTGAAATGGATCAAACGCCCAATTTCGTCCAATAGTAAGTCCATCTGAGGGGTATGTCCCCGAGGGCCTTCCGATTGGCCATGGCCCCTTTGATCGATAGCTACTACACCCACTTGTTTTCCCAGGAAAAACTGAACCAGCTCTTCGTAGCGGTTACAATGCTCGCCAAATCCGTGTACTAGAGCGATGAGGGCCTGGGGTGATTCAGGAAGCCAGGATTGGCTGTAAATACGCAGACTATCGTTACTTTTCCAGGTATTTGTATAGGTGCCCATATCGTTCTTGAATTTTGCTGGAGGTAAAGCTAAGGATTTCTTAGCAAATGGGCCCAACCAGTGTAGGGAAACAAAAAAAGCCCCTTCATCTGAGGGGCTTTTTCTTAAACAATAAACTTCCGGGTTTATTACTCCTATTAATATTTACTTTACAACTTGGAAGAAATCGCGGCTGCGGTTCATTCCAGCTTCAAATTGAGTTTTAGCTTGCTCCATAGTAGAGAAGAAAAGCTCTTGCTGCTTGGCAGCAACTTCCAAGCTGCTTTTTACAGCGTTTTGAGCAACTTCTTGCCACTGCTCGCTGCTTTTTACGAAGCTGTCGATGGCTACTTTAGAATTTTCCATAGCAAATTTTTGCATTTGCTCAGGAGCTTCTTTGAATTTATCCATCTCTTTGTTTACGTCAAAATTGGTGAACTGCTCTAATACGTTAGTCATAATGGTACTATTTATAAGGGTGAATTTTAAAAAAAGATTTTATTACAATTAGATTAAACTGCGGGAGTATCCTTACCTGCTGCTTTGCTAGTCGTTTTGGGGCTAGCTTTGGCCGTGGTTTTAGTCTTGCTAGGAGTGCTTTTGGCTTTTTTGACGGTCTTAGGGGCCGTCTTAGCCGGGGCAGGGCTTGGCTTTTTTACGGGTGTGGCTACTTCAACCTGGGTAGCTTCGGTCCAAAAATCTTGAAAACGTTGACTTGAGGCCTCTACGTAGATTTGTACTTGCTCAATCGTTTCGTAAGCGAACTCTTGCTGCTTTTTGGCCATTTTTTCACTTTCTTCCCAAGCTTGGGTAAAAAAGTTTTGCCATTCTTGGTAATATTTTAAAGAATCTTCGGTCATTTTCTGACTTACTTTGACCGCTTCACTTTGGTAGCTTTGGGCTTGCTCCGAAAATGTATCCATTTGGGCTTGGAGTGTATTCAAGATATTTTGATTGTCAGCCATTGTCTTGTCTTTTAGTACTCGTTGATGTTTAATTACACTGTAAAAATACGAGGCTGAAGTTACAACTGAGTTACAAGGCAGTTACGCAGAAAAAAAGGGGAGTACAATTAGGCGATATCTTCAATCTGGGCCAAAAGAGATTGGGTTTCGGGCAAAGGGGCAATGCCAAACTCCTCTTTGAGCACTTCTTCGCACTGGAGAAAGGTTTTTATAGCCATGGGGCGATTCCCCCGCTCGAGGTAGGCTTTCATTTGTAAGCGGTAGGCTTCTTCATTGGTATTATCGATGCGCAGGGCTTCCTGGGCCAGTCGGATGCTTTCCTGAGGGTTTTTAGAGACAATTAACTCGCCAAGGCTCCCCAGGGTGTTTAAGGCTAAGAGCTGTAGCCTTTCTCTTTCGGCACTGGTCCAGTCCTCATAAATCCGGTTGGGTAAATACCTTCCCTGGTATAAATGAATGGCTTCTTCATAACACTCGATGGCTTGGGCTGGGTCTTCCATATAAGCTTGATTCCCCAGTTTAAGCCAAGACTCGAAAGCTTCGGCATCAATCCAGACGGCTTGTTGGTTGAGCTGATAACTTTGTCCTTCTCTCTGGATGTATAAGGCTTCCCCCCGGCTTTTCCGATCGGGCTCGAGCACTTTATGAATCCCGTGGAGGGCAACTTTAAAATCCCGGTCTCCACTTTGGGTATTGGCATCTTCCCAAATGCGGGATACGATTTGTTCTTTGTGTAGGGCACGCCGGTGGCGGGCAGTGACAAAAAATTGAAATAGTTGTAAGGTTTTATCCCGCCCCCAGGTCTTAGAGCTTATCTCTTCACCGACCCGAAGCACCCGAAAGCTACCCAAGGTATATACCTCAAGGCTTGCTTCCTTTTGGGAGGAATGTAAACGTTCTATTTGCCTTTGTATGGATGCCATAGAGATCTAATCAATCTTTCTCTAGCAATCGATCTACTTTTTGTTCTAATCTTTCCAATCGTTCGAGTAGTTTATTCCCGAGGGGGGATACTTGACTGGTTTTACTACCCGGTACTTGCATCCAAGCGTCTAATTGTAAGCCTTGGGTAAAAAACGCTTGTACAGCATTGAGTTGTTGCTCCATTTGTTTGGCCGGCAATTCTGGGTTGGTAAATGCTTCCAAAAATTGTTGAGGGTAGGTATACGTCATGGTTTTCCATAGCTCAAAGCTTTTATGGAGAATGCCTTGTTGTTCTTCGGGAGATTTGTCCCCAATAGCTTCCAAAGTAAGCGAGGTTAGTTTTGACTGGATAAATTTGATCACTTCTTCAAAATCAGAAAAACGCTTCTCATCTCCCCCTTGCACGTGTTGAATATTACCGCGCCATTGCACTTGAGATTCTCCCGACTCGTCGGTAAATACTTTTTGGGTGAATCGTACAACAAAGGAAGCGGTTTCTTCTTTTTTGGTTTCCATACTTTATAATTTACTAAAAATTAAATACTTCTCAACATAGCGTATACCGAAACGGAAAAAATAAGCCGCTTGCAGTATCTAAGAATGCTCCTAACTGCTAAAAAAACAAATTAATCTATTCTAGTGTATATATTTAGGCTTTCTTTTTGTAAAATTAAGGAAACGTTCTATGTGTTTCTTTCGTTTCAAAATTTAGGCAATTCAAGTACCAAGCTATTTAACTGACACCCAAAAGTCCCTTATTATAAATTCTATTACACAAAGAATGATACAATTCTATCGTGCTTTATGGCTGATAAGCCTACTGGGTTTCTCATCCATCCTATCAGCCCAAGAAATGCACAAGGAATTTGATTACCGTAGCAACTGTCTACCACAAACTCTACTTTTCAAACTCAAAGAAGGCTATTCGCTTGAAGTACAGGCTCCTGTACAACATAGTCTACATCAATGCTTTCAGGCATTAAACGCTCATACGCCCGAACCCGTTTTCTCAAAACATACCTGGCTTGCCTCAAACCCCAAAAAGAAGGAAAGAACGCAATTTAATCCGGAACTTTCCCGGATCTTTACTGTAGAGTTTGACGCGGCAACTTCCCTAGAAGATGCCCTGGAGCTTATGCGCCATGATCCCGCTATTGCTTATGCAGAACCCATTTATACCAATCATTCGGCTCTTTTCATCCCCAGTGACCCTTATGCTTCACCCAATGCCCAGAGATATCACTTAGAGCAAATTAGGGCTTTCGAGGCTTGGGACGTGGAAACGGGTGACCCCTCGGTAGTTATTGGGATCATTGATAATGGCTACGATCTAAGCGATGCCGACTTAGCCGATAATGTTGTTTTACCCCAATTTATCGATAGCGCCGCCGATACCTTAAATGATATTTCGGGAAACTCTTTGAGTAATCCATTCGACTCCGACAATGATGTCTTTTTTCCATCGGCCATTCACGGCCAAAGTGTAGCCTACTGCTCCTCTTCCGTACCTAATAATGGCATTGGCAATGCCGGAACCGGCTACAATTGCTCTTTTTTGGGCGTTAAAGTGGCTCCCGACGACGATATTGGTAGTTATATAGATGGCTACGCTGGGATATTGTTTGCCGCCAAGCAGGGTTGTAAGGTCATCAATTTATCTTGGGGCCGGGTAGGCCCACCCAGTGAATTTGAGAGAGAAGTCGTCAGAATTGCCAAAGATGATTTTGATGCTGTCTTGATTGCCGCCGCAGGAAATGATAATACTCAAAATTTGTATTGGCCAGCTTCTTATTCCGATTATGTTTTGTCGGTTGCAGCTACGGATGCCTCGGGGGATAAAGCGGGTTTTTCTACCTACAACCGAGAGGTAGATGTAATTGCCCCAGGTGAAAGCGTGTATATTAATCCGAGCTTTATCATCACGGGTACCTCCTTCGCATCCCCCCTGGTGGCGGGGTGTGCCGGATTGATCCGGTCTCGCTTTCCCGAACTAAATGCCGACCAAGTGATGGCCCGGATCAAAACTACAGCCCAAGCCATTGCCAGTCAAGCCCCCTCAGGAGAATTTGAAGGGCTGTTAGGCAAGGGGCTCCTGGATATGTATAGAGCCTTAAATGAACCTCTCATTGCCCTCAGTTTGGAAGATTGTGCTACCCAAGAACAAAGGTCTAGCTTTTATGCAGGTGATACCACCTTGGTGATCGCGACCATCAATAATCACTTGAACGCCTTGGATAGTGTCAAAATCACCATCAGTTCCGATTGTCCATTCATCCATATAAGTGACAGTACTTCGGTAGTATTCAACTTGGCATCGGATAGCCAGTTTAAAACCGATTTAGACCCTTTCCGGATCAAGATTGATGAAACTACTCCCAGTAATACCCCGGCTCATTTTAGCATTCGCTACGAATCAGGTACGTATCAATACACCGAAAACTTCATCCGTCTCCTAAATCCTGGCTACACGGATATTAACGCCATCGAGTTGTCTTTTGACGACCAAGGCCAAATGGCTTTTTATAACCCTCAGTTTGAGGAGTTACCCGGCCTACGCTTTCAAGAAAACACCCTACTCACCGAATCGGGGCTTTTAATAAGTAGCGACGAAGGCTTTATCTCGG
>CAWUIO010000034.1:0-55567 GCA_963922455.1 uncultured Microscillaceae bacterium | reverse complement strand
TGAAAGTAAGTAGCTTATTATCAGCGCATTGCAGATAATGTCATAGGTAGCCAATATCCTGGTAGGCTCTCTGTTTAGACCAGATGATCCCCTGGTTTCCGGGCTGCAAGCTTAATTTAAAGGCCACAGAGCAGCGAAAATCCGGCCCAGTACAAGGGGTGCTGGTATGGCTTTTTTTTCATCATTTCCAATTTTGTTTCGTGCAAAGCCTGTGCATACTGGAAATTGGGTACCAGTTTGCGGTAAAAGGTCTCCATAAATTCTCGAGTAAAGCTATCTTCTACACTCCATAAGGAATAGATGATATTTTCAGCCCCCTGAGTGAGAAAGGCCTGGCTGAGATTAAGGACTCCCTCCCCAGCTCTATATTCACCGCGCACCCCTTGGCAATTGCTCAAAACAACGGTTTCAATTTGCATGGGGTAATTAAAAATTTCATCCGAAAATAAAAAGCCATCTTCCTCCTCACGCGTCTTACTGAGGTATAAGGCAGGCCGTTTTAGGGTCCGGTCATAATGGTGATGGGTAGAAAAGTGTAATATACGGGTACTCACCATAGACTGAAAATAACGTTCTTGTGCCTGATCTGCCAGCAAGACCTTGGAGGAGTAGGGGGCTTTTGATATATATTGAGATATGGCTTTCACCTCTTTGGGAGCTTCCGGTAGAGGGGGCATATCGTCCGGAATTGTAGGAGACAAGCCAGTGAACGTAAATTCAAAATCTTTATTAGTAGCGGGAGCCCGAAAAGCCATAGCTGCCGAAACATTATATTTTATCCTGTATTTCTCGATGAGAAACTGCTCTTCAGGTTTGGGCAGCATGGACAAGGCTTTGGAAGGAATCTTGGATTCCTCGTGTATTAAAACATCAAACGGTAAAAAATGTAAATAAGCATCCGGAATAATCAGGAGTTCTTGGCTTCCCTCTAGGAAGCTCGCTGCCGGCCTTACATATGTTTGGTATAGCTTAAGGGCCTTTTGGCGATACAAGGAACCTTCTTCTTCGTATAATTGACTGATGAATTCCTTGATCTCGTCGGGATCATACCTATCAAGGGCAAAAATCTCATATGCATCCTGCTTCAAGGCAAAAAGGAGCATTTTGCCTTCAAAATGAATATAATTAAGTAAAACCGTCTTGGGCCTTAAACGCGATTGAAGCTCAGAAACCTTGGGTATCGTAAAGTTAGATTCGGTTTTTTGCCTCACCCGGGCAATTACCTCATACAAGGCATTGGCTTTATTCCTTTCGGCATAATACCAAAGGCTTTCTGGGTCATTTGCTTTAAAGGCTGCCTCAATAGCCGTGCTAAAAGCCGTATTACTTTCGGTACTCAGTAACACTTTGTCGGAGTAATCCTCGATCTCCGATTGAGCCGTTTTTACCAAGGTGTCGCAAGCCTGAATGGCCTCAAAAGCTGCCTCAAAGTTATTTTGCGCCAGTTTGCATTTGGCAAAATATGCTTGAATGGATATTTGGTCCGACAAGCGGCTTGGTCCAAGCCTTAAAGCACTGTCCAAGCATTGAGAAGCTAAATCGTACGATCCTTGCAAGTAAAGCGCCTTGGCATAATGCTCATAGATAGAGCTCAACTTATAACTACCATCCTGTGAGTACCTATGATAATAATCAATGGCTTTTTGGCTGTTTTTGATAGCGGAGTCAAGTTCCATTTTTAGTCTATAATCCACAGAAAGGTTACTAAAACCATTATGAATACGATCCTTTTTATAGTATTGAATGGACGCTTGACGATATTTCAAGGTAGAATCCAGCCATGCTTTGCGGCTTGTATCCCTTTGAAATTTCAAACGAAACAGATTAGCCAAATTGTTACTAATCCGGGAAAGTTTATCACGATCATCAGAATAATGCCTACGAGATACTTGATACGCTTCAATGGCGGCATCATATTGCTCAAGATCTTCGTAAATGTACCCTTTCCAAAAATATAGTAAGCCTTTCAGATATCTGGGGACAAGTTCAGGATCTACCTGCATTTTAAACTCAACTTGGCGGAGGATGTCCAGCGCTTGTTTGGTATTGTGGGATTCTTGCAAACAGTTGGCCACCTCAGTAGCCGGGACTATTTGATACCGGAGGGGGAGATCTTCATTCAAACAAGCTAAACAAGCTTCTGTGGCCTCTGGACAGGTATAATGTAGAAAAAGACAAGCCTCATAGGAGGCTTGTTGTGCATCACTTAGTTCAGTGGAATGGTTACTATGACAAGAGAGGTGTACGCTTAGAATAAGTAGTGCATAAAGTTTAACCGTTGCCGTCTGGCTTACAGTTTCCATTATCCACTGGCGGGTCATCATCCCCGCTTTCCTGAGTATCAGGAAACAATCGTTGAGCTTGCGTAGTACTAAGGTCATTGGTGTACGTATGCTTGGTAATAAGTTGCCAATCCCGAACTTCCATTTCATAACGGCGAACAATTTCAGGATTATTGCTTAAGTCAGAGCCTGAATCCCCATCCACGAATTGATACAAACGAAAGACGCCGCTAAATGCAATCAAGCGGTTTTGGTAATTAGTGCCACCAAATATGTTCAAAACGGAGGCATCATAGGTGTACAAACGTACCAAAACTTCATTTACTTGACCAGGTGCATTTACCGGATTTTCATAAAGTCCTTGACCAACAAATACTTCGGCTCCAGACTTAGAAGTCTTCTTCTCAAAGTTTTTGATCAAATAGACATGTACGGTTCCTACTATCATATTGCTTTTTGCTTAAATGTGTGGGATATATTTAGCTGTAAAAGCAATATGAAGAATTATATTATGTAAATAAAGAAAATGAAAGAATTTTACCTTGTTTCGCTTATGAGCAGTGTCAAATTAGGTACTTATTCTTGATAAATCCTCGATGGTGCATAGCGTGCCCAGCCATCACTCGTCCAATGACTTCAACCGAAATTTCAAGCCCATTCGCATGGCCAGACCGCATGCGTGCCTCCTCGCTGAAAGAAGAAAATAGACTAATACTTGCTTCCCTAACTTGATTAAACTCCTGCCACATATCAGAAAATTGGCGGGCATTTGCGCCACTCTGGGCCACATAATCATCTTGCTCAAAACCGGGAAGGTCTTGCTTTTCTCCCCGGGCAAAACACATGGCCCGGTAGGCAAATACCCTTTCGGAGTCTATGATGTGGGCCAAAAGCTCATTTAAGGTCCATTTTCCTGGAGCATAGGCTTTTTGCCCCTGATCATGGGCTACTTCTTGGGCAAAAGACCAAGCCTGGTAATCTGCTTTTAGACCTTCGAGGGCATTTTTACCCTCTAGTAAGTTTACAAAAGCTTGATAATAGGGAGGAATGATAAGGTTTGTCATCAATGCGGAAACTAGGGTTTAATAGAACTCTTGGAAGAAAAGTATAAGAAATATAGGTTAAATTTTATATAAAATGACCATAATATGAAATGAATTAATCTTTTTATCGTAAATATTGTTGACTAATATGAAGCAATTTTCGTATTTGTGATTACGAGTGAGACATTATAATTTAGCAGATCTCACCCTTTATATAAATGCCTTAAGCATGAAAAAAGCCGCTTACTTAATTTTAATTCCTATTGTTCTAGCCATTGTATGGAGTTTTCATAATCAAAACCCTATCCAGAGACTAGAAGCATACCCGTTTACCCTGGCCGATACTTCCCTCCTTAAACCCGAAGAAGTACACAAACAAAAAGCCGCCCTGGTCACGCAATTTATTAATTTGTATCATTACAGTGACCAAAAACTCAATAACGAGACTTCTCAAAAGATTTTAAGCAATTACCTGGATGCCCTGGATGGCAACCGCCTGTATTTTTTGGCCTCCGACATAGAGCGTTTTAGAAAAAACAGTCAATTAATTGACGATTACTTGTTGGAAGGCAACTTAGATCCAATCTATGAGATGTTTAATGTCCGTAAACAGCGTGTGCTCAATCGCTTGGAAAAGATTATCGCCGATTTACCCGAACAGAAATTTGATTATGAAAAGGATGAGTACCTCCTTACCAACCGGGATTCGCTTCCCTGGCCCCAAACCGAAGCCGAATTGGATGGGATATGGCGAAAGCAGATAAAAAATAGTGTCTTATCGCTTATGTTGGCCGGTAAAACCGAGGAAGAAAGCAAAGAGACAGTCCTAAGCCGATATGAACGAAGTCAAAGATATGCCCACCAGTATAAGAGCGAGGATGTATTTGAGATATTTATGAACTCACTTTCCAGTGCTTTTGATCCTCATACCACGTATTTCTCACCCGTAAATTCAGAATCCTTCAATATGGAGCTGAATAAATCCTTTGAAGGAATTGGCGCTCGCTTACAAAATCAAGATGATTTTACGGTGATTGTAGAGATTATACCAGGGGGCCCTGCTTTTAAGAGCAAAGAACTCAAAGCCGACGATAAAATCGTAGGAGTGGCTCAGGGAGATGATGAAGAATTTACCGATGTGGTAGGTTGGCGTATTAATGATGTGGTGAGCCTAATCCGGGGAGATAAGGGCACCGTAGTACGCCTCCAAGTGATTCCGGGGGATGCTGGGGCCAATGCTCCCCCCACCGTTATCCGTTTGGTCAGGGATAAAATAAAACTGGAAGAGCAATCGGCCAGTAAGCGCATGATCGAAGTGCCCGGTAGTAAGGGTGATAAGACATACCAATTTGGAGTAATTACGATACCGAACTTCTATGTCAACTTTGAAGATTACCAAGCTGGCGTAAAAGATTACAAGAGCACCACCAATGATGTGAAAAAGTTGATTACCGCCTTGGAGGCCGAAGGGGCAGATGGCTTGATCATTGACCTCCGAAACAATGGGGGAGGCTATTTACAAGAGGCAATTGCTTTAAGTGGCCTGTTTATCAAACGTGGGCCAGTTGTGCAGGTACGCAACAAACAGGGCGAGATAGAGATGAAAGCAGATAATGATCCCGAAAAATTTTACGAAGGCCCTTTACTCGTCATGGTAAATGAGTTTAGTGCTTCGGCTTCCGAGATCTTTGCCGGGGTTATCCAAGATTATGAGCGCGGCCTTATTGTGGGTGAGCAAACCTTTGGTAAAGGAACCGTCCAGCAAATGATAGACTTGACACGCTTCATAAAAAATAGTGATGGCAAGAATGCCGGTCAAGTAAAACTTACCCTCCAAAAGTATTATCGGGCCACCGGTAGTAGTACCCAACACAAAGGAGTAGTGCCCGATATCGAGTTACCTTCCTTATACGGAAGAGAAATTGTGGGAGAAAGTAGCGAAGCGTCTGCCCTGCCTTGGGATGAGATTAAGTCGGCCAATTTTACCAAAGAAGGCGATCTGGCTAAGGCCGATATCCTAAAACTGCAAAAGTCATTCAAGAAGCGTCTCAAAACCGACGAGGAGCTGCAAACCCTCCTGGAAATGATCGACGAAATAAAAGAGTTAAGGAAACGGGATAGGGTTTCGCTTAATCTGGAAAAACGAAAAGTAGAGTCGGACGCCTACACCGAAAAACAAAAAGAAAGAGATGAGCTGTTTGGAGAAATAAGCAAGGAAGACAAACCTTTTGATAAAGTAGGAGATCCTTATCTTAAAAACTCCCTCCGGATATTAAGAGAACTCATTGAAAATGCCATGGGTTAAATGCAAATGTACTCCTGGATAACCTCAAGCTGGATAAACTCTGGTTTGAGGTTTTTTTTGGGGCTTACCCGTGCCTAGCCATGTGTTTCTGAATAAGCCATTTAGGGCAAGGCACGGGTCGGGCTTTCGCCACTCGCCTGCCCCCCGCGGCCTATTTCGGGCTCAAACAAAGGCTCTATCCCTAAGCCAAAGGAACCCTGAGACTTCAAGGGATAAATGATTATAAAGAAGGCCGTTTATTTGCAAAAAAGATTACAAGCTTTCTTGAGGTAAAATATTGGCTTCCGACTAGCAAACCAAACCCCTTGGTGAGTGGGTGTTCCGAAGGGGCCGCCCGAATTTTCAGTAAAAAGCAGTTCTCCGCAGTCGCGAGGCTCGTTTAAGTGAATTTGCTGGTAAACGAGCACGTCTTTGCTTGTTTTTTTGCAGGGCCTTGGCTGTTTGGGCTTACAAGCGACTAAGGGGAGCCCAGTGAAGCTAATTTTCAAGAGCTCGGGCTTCCGCTCTATAAACTTAAATCTCTTCTCTCTGTCTCTATTTCCGGCTCTCTCTTCTTCTTTGGCTGAGGGATAGAGCGGCCTGTTTGAGCTCGTGTTGGCCGGTGGGCAAGGCAGCGAGTAGCGAAAGCCCGACCCCGGCGGCAGTTTCTTGGGATGCTGGCAGCTTACTTGAACGCCGGGGGCAGCTCCAGAAAAATCGTTTGAGTAGGGATTACAATTCCCATTGACTGGTAGCAATGGCCAATTCTTTATTAACCTTGTTGTTGAAAAGGGAATGCAAGTAGTGGTTGGGCCGAAGCATCAGGAGATTACTTTTTACGGTTTGCCGGTAAAGACATTCATGACGGATCATAATGTCGAGTAGCTTCAAACGGCCATTGGCTAACATCGTTTGGGGGACAGCCTCAAGTATCCAACGGATGTAATGCACATTATTGACGTGTTGGTTGACATCCAGGTCATACCAACCCGCTTGAAAGGGAACCGAAATGGAGGGCTCACTGCTAAATGAGGGTAATTTTTCGGTGATACGATCAAAAAACTGCACCCCTTCGGGCAATTGGGTTTCGGAGATAAAACTAGGGACAGAAGCCAATTTACGTTGGCTCAGGTCCATGACCAACCAAATGCTGGTAGCCCTAATGATTTGCTTACCTTCTTGATTGAGTACTTGAAAATCCCGGTGAACGTAGTACTTTTCAAAACCGGCCGGGTAGGTTAAAATCTCGATGGAGTCGTGTAGCTGAGGCAACTCATGAATATGAAGTTTCAGGCGCATCAAAACCCAGCTTAGGTTTTTTTCCATGAGGTCGGCCATGGATATTTTGAGCTTCACACAATTTCGGTTGGCCGCTTCTTGAAGAAAATTGGCCAAAGCAGGTATAGAGAGGCGATTGTTACTATCCACTTCATAATACCGTATTTGGTACCAATCCCGAAAAATAGCGTTATTATTCATATCTTGAGCTTTGAAATTAAGCGGAAACTTCTTTCTCGATAGCTTCCATAATCATGTCTTTTAAGTCCTGAAGTCCCTTTTGCTGAACCGAGGAAATAAATAAATAGGGCAAATCTGGGGGGAGCTCCTTTTGGATGAGGGCTATGAGTTCATCATCCAAGAGATCGCTTTTACTTATGGCTAGCAGCCTTTTTTTGTCTAATAGCTCGGGATTGTATCGTTTTAGCTCACCGAGTAGTGTCTGGTAAGCTTCTCTAATATCTGGATTTTCGGCTGAGATTAAAAAAAGTAGGACGGAGTTTCTTTCGATATGTCTTAAAAAACGGGTTCCTAAGCCTTTGCCCTCGGCCGCTCCCTCGATTATTCCTGGGATATCGGCCATGACAAAAGAGCGGTAGTCACGATACGGTACAACCCCCAGGTTGGGCACCAAGGTGGTAAAGGGGTAGTCGGCCACTTCGGGCTTAGCCGCCGATAATACAGAGAGAAGGGTAGATTTGCCAGCATTAGGGAAGCCTACCAATCCTACATCGGCCAAGACTTTTAACTCGAGAATAATGGCTTTTTCCTCACTAGGCTCCCCTGGCTGGGCATATTGCGGGGCTTGCCGGGTAGAGCTTTTGAAGTGAAAGTTTCCTAATCCTCCTCGCCCTCCGGCTAGCAAGAGGGTTTCTTCTTGGTCTTCGGTGACTTCGGCTATGATTTCTTCGGTCTCAGCATCTTTGGCAATGGTGCCTAGGGGGACTTCCACGTAAACGTCTTCGCCTTGGGCTCCGGTAGATCTTTGTCCGCTTCCACTATGACCGTCTTTGGCCCGGATGTGTTTCTGGTATTTTAGGTGAAGCAGGGTCCAGAGTTGGGAATTGGCTTTAAGGATGATATGACCTCCTCTACCTCCATCACCTCCGTCGGGACCACCTTTGGGCACAAACTTTTCTCTCCGAAAGCTACGGGAACCACTCCCCCCCGCTCCCGACCGGAAATATATCTTGACATAATCTATAAAGTTTGAGCTCATGGGTTTTGCTGGCAGATATAGGTAAAGTTTTTCCCCAATACATCGAGTAATTGTCCGGTTTTGACCGGACAATTAAACGGGAGGCATGTGAAAACAAATTAAACGGGTAGCTTATCTATCTCGGTACAAAGGCTCTGAAAGATCTGTTCTACATCACCCACGCCTTGGATAGAATGGAATTTATCTTGTTTACGGTAGTAGTCGGCTACGGGAGCGGTCTCATTATAATAGACTTTGATTCGGTTTCGGATCAAAGATTCGTCTTGATCGTCGGCCCTTCCGGATGTTTCGGCTCTTTTAAGTAAACGGCATACTAATTCCTCATCTTGTACTTCTAAGGCAATCATTCCACAAATGTGGATATTATTCTCAGCCATCATGTTATCTAATGCTTCTGCTTGAGCAATAGTACGCGGAAAGCCGTCAAAGACGAAGCCATTAGAACCAGGGTTATTTTTGATCTTGTTATTGATCATGCCAATTACTACTTCGTCGGGAACCAACTCCCCTTTGTCCATGTATTCTTTGGCTTTAAGGCCAAGTTCAGTTCCTTCGGCTTTTTCTGCCCTTAACAGGTTCCCGGTAGAAAGGTGGATAAGTTTATATTTTTCTATGATTTTATCACTTTGGGTACCCTTCCCGGCCCCGGGAGGCCCAAATAATACAATATTTTTCATACAATTTGCGCTAATTAATAATGATTTATAAGTACTTGCTTAGTTAGGATTATTAAAATAAATAATTTCAAAGAAGGAAAAAAATGAAATGCCGGCTTATGGATTATTTTCGATAATTTTAGATATTTCCTGGAAAATTAAGTCGACATCTCTTTGCCCATCAATAGCCTGGAATTGTTTTCTTTCTTCGTAATATTTTGCTAGAGGGGCGGTTTCATTAAAATAAGACTGAACGCGGTTGCGAACAATACTTTCATTTTGGTCATAAAATCTCCCTTTTTCTTTGCCTCGTGTTAATACCCTTTGCACGAGTTCTTCTTCTTTAACCTCTAAGGCGATGACCATGTGGATTTTCATCTCATTTTTAGCTAAAATCGTATCCAGGGCTTCGGCTTGAACCAGGGTTCTGGGGAAACCGTCAAAAATAAAGCCAGGACAGTCGCAATGGACCTGTAATTGATGGTCAATCATTCCCACTACGATATCATTTGGGACCAGCTTTCCTTCTTTCATGAGTTGCTTGGCCTGTAGCCCGAGTTCGGTTTGGGCCATTACCTCCCGGTGTAGCAAATCACCTGTGGAAATATGCATGAGCTTGTATTTTTCCATCAGCAATTTACTTTGGGTTCCTTTTCCGGCCCCTGGCGCTCCAAACAAAATGATGTTAACCATATCCGTGTTTATTCAAATAGAGATTTTATATAGCGGCAAAGGTAAAAGTAGTCTGCTAATTTTCCTTGTGCTTTGGAGGTACTAATACGTAAATTCCTGAGAGTTCACGCCCTTTTTGCTTATAATCTAAGCCAAAACCTAGCACAAACTGGTCATCAATTTCAAATGCTCTGTATTGTACTGGCCCTAGGGGAAGCTTTGGCTTGGGTTTAAGAAGTAAGGTAGCCTCCTTCAAAGAAGCAGGATTAAGCGCCTTTATCTTTTCTCTTAGATAGTTTAAGGTGTCACCCGTATCCACAATATCTTCAATTAATAAGACGTGGCGTCCTTCTAAGGAGATATCTAAGGACATGGTTTCTTTTATGCTACCACTTTGTTGGGTACCGGCATAGGACTGCAAGCGAATAAAAGATATTTCAAGAGGAAATTGCATATGTCGAATTAAGTCGGCAGCAAACCTGAAAGCTCCATTCAGAACAATTAATAGTACCGGATTTTTATCGGCATAGTCTTCTTGAATTTGCTGAGCCAGTTGGGCAATTTTTTCCTGAATCCGGATAGGATCCAAAAGGAGGCTAAATTCTTTGTCTTCTATGCGAATATTTTGTGAAAAATTATAAGACATCCAGCAATATAATTAAAATTAAAAAATGACTCCTATTTATTTTTATTGGGGAGGCCTGGTTTCAGGTATGATTACGTAAATAAGTAAATTGGGAAGAAGATTACTCTCCAAAAAAAGCAAGTTACTTTTAAAATATACAGCTGACAGCTAATCTTTTGCGTAGGAAACAAGCCCTTTTGTAAATAAATCGTATATTTAGAGATTATATCCGAAAAAAACCGGTATTAATTGCTCATTTAATCCCTTTTGGACATGAAAATAACACCACTGGAAATCAAGCAAAGGAATTTTACCACCCGCTCCTTTGGAAAAGGCTATGATCGGGAAGAAGTACACGCTTTTTTAGAGTTGATCTCGCAGGAATGGGAGAAAAAACTAGATGAAAATAAAGAATTACAAATTAGAGCCCAACTCCTAGAAAAAGAAAATGAAAAGCTAAAAGAGGTGGAAGGTTCCCTGTATCGTACCCTCCGTACGGCCGAAGACACCAGCGCCAATATCGTAGATCAAGCCCGAAAAACGGCCGAATTAAAGGTCAGAGAAGCGCAATTAAAAGCCGATGTAATTATTCAGGATGCCCGGGGCCAAGCCAAAACCATTGTACAGAAGGCGCATGCCCGCTCACGGGGTGCTTTACAAGATGCCTTGAATGAGTTGAAAAAACAAGAGCTCACATATTTTGAAATGAATCGGCAAAAAGATAGTTTTCTATTAGATTTGCAAAGCTTTGCCAAAGGCTTCCTCGAGAAAGTAGATAAATTTAATAGCCTAGAACCTAGTTCTTTCTTCCAAATGAAGATAAAAGAAGCGCAAGATAGACTAGAAGAAAAGCACGAATTTATTGACCAACAGGAAGCAATTGAGCAACAAACTTCCCAAAATAATTCTAATGCCCCAGTAAGCAAACCCCAACAGGTGCAAGAACCTAAGGGCAATGCCAACGAGGAGGCAAATTCATTTTTTGATGATGTCAAAACCACCCAAGCCGATTAATGTTGAAGAAGACATTGTTCTGGATAGTATAAGCCTGGAAGGCCTTGAGTTTTTTGCTTACCATGGCTATTACAAAGAAGAACGAAAAATTGGTAATAAATTTCAAGTAGATATTCAGGTATTTCTCGATTTGCAAAAAGCCGCCCATTTTGACAAATTAGGAGATACCTTAAACTACGAAGCCCTTTACAAAATAGTAGCCGACCAAATGAAACAGCCCTCTAAATTATTAGAGAATATCGCGCTACGCATTATCAAAGAAATCCGTTTGCACTTTACGCAAATTGATAGCATCTTGGTCACTGTTTCCAAATTTAATCCTCCCGTCGGAGGGGTCTGCCATAGAGCTACTGTAACTTTACGAGGATAATGCTACATTTGCCCCATTTCAGAATATTAAAGGGACTTTTATTAGTTCTGTTCCTAGCTTGTTGGATTATGCCCCAAAAACCAGCTTACCGCCTTTTTACCAAGGATGGAGACCCCATTACATACCAGGGGGTTATGGAAGCTGCCCTGCAAGCAGATGTAGTTTTATTTGGGGAACTCCATAATAACCCTATCTGTCACTGGCTTCAAAGGGAATTGGCCGAAGACCTATGGACTAAAAAGGGGAAAAACCTCGTGCTTGCCGCCGAAATGATGGAAGCCGATGACCAGATAGTGATCAACGAATATCTTCAAGGGAAAATTCTCTATCAGCATTTTGAAAAAGAATCTAAGCTTTGGAATAACTTTGATACCGATTATAAACCTTTACTCGATCTAGCAGAGAAGCATACCCTACCTTTCATAGCGAGCAATATCCCCCGCCGTTATGCTAGCTTAGTATCCCGAGAAGGTTTGGAGTCCTTAGAAACCTTAAGCGAGGAAGCCCGTCAATGGATTGCTCCCCTTCCCATCACCGTTGACCTGGAATTGCCAGCTTATGCCAACATGTTAAAAATGATGGGAGATGTTTCGGGCCACGAGGGCATGGCTTCAAAAGCAAAAAACTTTGCCTACGCCCAAGCTGTAAAGGATGCTACCATGGCCCATTTCATTTTAGAAAGTTTTTCGCCCGGTAAACTTGTACTTCACTTCAATGGAAGTTACCATTCGGACAATTTTGAGAGTATTTATTGGTATTTAAAGAAAAAGAATCCATCACTTAAAATCGTCACCCTCAGTTGTGTGGAGCAAAAAAAGCTTGATGCACTTGCCCAAGACTACCAAAACCGGGCAGACTTTATCATAGCGATTCCAGAGACTATGACCAAAACGTATTAAGTCATGCGAATTGTCTTAGTTGGGATGCCCGGTGCCGGTAAATCTACTTGGGGAAAAAGACTTAGTGAAAAACTCAACTACCCCTTCTTGGATTTGGACGATTTTATCTGTGACCTGTCTGGAAAAACCATCCCCCAGATTTTTAAAGAGCACGGAGAAACCCACTTTCGTCAACTGGAACAAAAAGCCCTGCAAAAAGCCCTGCATAAATCCCCGCTTGTATTGGCATGTGGGGGAGGAACCCCTTGCTTTTTTGATAATATGCAGCAGATATTACAAAAAAGCCTTAGTGTTTACTTAGAGGTACCTCTTGATGAGTTGGTAAACCGCCTGTATGACCCTGAGCAAACCGAAAGGCCTTTGTATAAAGCGGAAAGCCAAGAGGCATTACATGTACGCCTATCCCGAACTTTGCATGATAGAAAATTGTACTACCAACAAGCGCGCATTCATTGGAAGATGAATGTATAAATAAGCAAGGATTAATCATTTTACATCGTATGAAATCGGCATCTATATCCTCCAAAATGGATATTCGAAAGGCTAGTCCCGAATCTGTACAAGAATTTCTAGTATCTCACGGAGAAAAAGCATTCCGGGCCAAGCAAATTCAAGAATGGCTCTGGAAAAAAGCCGTGGGTAGTTTTGAAGAAATGAGTAATATTTCCTTGGCTACGCGGGAGCTTCTGGAAACACACTACGAAATTCGCAAAATAAAGAAGGATACCCTTCAAAAGAGTAATGACCAAACGCTCAAGATGACTTTTCGCCTCTTTGATGGGCATTTGATCGAGGGAGTGCTCATACCCACCGAAGACCGTATTACGGCTTGTATATCCTCTCAAGTAGGATGTTCATTGGCTTGTAAATTTTGTGCAACAGGCTATATGCCCCGACACCGTAATTTAGATGCGGCCGAAATATTCGATCAAGTATGCCTTATTCAAGAGGAAGCCTATAAGTACTTTGACCGCCCTATAAGTAATATCGTATTTATGGGTATGGGCGAGCCTTTACTCAACTATGCACAAGTACTTCAAGGAGTTGAGCGAATTACCTCCCCTCAAGGCTTGCATATAGGAGCACAAAGAATAACGGTATCGACCGCTGGTGTGGCCAAAATGATTCGTAAGTTGGGTGATGATCAGGTCCGCTTTAATTTGGCCCTCTCCCTACATGCTGCCAATGATGAGAAACGCAATGAAATTATGCCCATAAACGAGACGAATCGTCTTAAAACCTTAGCCGAAGCCCTCAAATATTATTATAGCCGTACCAAAAACCGCGTGACCTACGAATACATTGTCTTTCGGGACTTTAATGACCGTGTAGAAGATGCGGAGGAATTGTATCGCTTTACCCGTCATCTCCCGAGTAAAGTCAATATCATTGAGTACAATCCCATTCAAGAGGCTAATTTTATTAATACCTCCGAAGATCGCTTAGATCAGTTTAGAGATTATCTAGAAGAAAGGGGAGTGATTGTCAAAGTAAGGCGTAGTCGAGGAAAAGATATTGATGCCGCCTGCGGCCAATTGGCTATTAAAGAAAAAAAGCATTAAAAAATCCTTTCCGGTTTACCGGAAAGGATTTTTTTAATGCAAGTATGATCAAGTATTATCGCTTAAATGCCAATACAGCACCCGCACAATAATCGTTGGTATTTTCAAAAGTAAAGCGAAGAAAATAGATCCCCGTTGCCCGGCAAGTATAACCCATCGCCGGATAATATTTACCATTTTGGTAGCTAGTGGCCAATTCTCGACGATTTGAATCATACAAAGTGACTTTCAAACCCTTCGTTTGGGCATTACTATTAGCCAGCATCACCAAATAGTTGGTGTTTTTACTAAATATGTAAGAATACTCTACAGACTTCTTACTACCGTTTTTTCCATCAATAGAGTAGCTCTTCAAGAAAGTATATGAAAACGGTAAGTTTTTAACACACTTGTCTTTGTACGGTTTCGCGTCACACGAATTGACGTCTACCGGCATTTCACTGACCGAACTTGGAGTAAAGTACAGAAAAAAAGCCAGTATTAAGTTTAAAACCATCATAGTTATTGTTTTTATAAATTGGGTCTACTAAAGTAAATTATTTCCAACTAAGATTCCTTGGTTTATTTGAATGCTTTGATTATCAAGGGGCAAGATCAATCCCCATGTATTCGCAAAGCTATAAAGTTATGCTCAAAAAAGCTACAAAACTTATTGCCACACAACTACATTGCCACAAAAACCTTGCACTTTCCCTAAGCCCTCAAGCCAATCTTCCTTTTTCTTACCCATCCGGAAAATAAGACGAAACGTATCCAAAATAGTCACGCCTAATATTTTATAATTACAATGCAAAGATAACTTACGCAACATTTATCTAAAAGTTTGCCACTTAGCCTTGCTTCACGATATGCATAACGAAATCAAAGGCCTTCAAATTATGAATTAAATCGGGAATATATTCAGGATAATTCAAATATATGTTTAGAAAGTTATCATAGCGTTCTTGTAAGCTGTCCTCAGGAAAGAGCTTATCTTTTACGTTAAAAAGCTGGTCAATCTCAGTCTTTTGACGATTTTCAAGAACTTTTTTAATCCGCTTTTCAATGTTTTGTAAGGATTTGAGGGATTTATTGTGTTCAGAACCTACAAAACCCTCCAAAGTTGGGTCCACACTTTTTGCTTTATCCTTTAAGCGCTCAAACAAGTTGGCCAAATCTGCTATCTCTCCCCCGAGTTCAATTTCTTCACCCGCTTGACGAGCTATAAATTGCTTTTTCAAACTATGTTTGTCTAAGAAGAGTTCCGTCTCTTGCAGCTTTAGCTTTCGAATACGCTTTTCTACGTGAGCAGGAATAAAGAGAACAAAATGCCTGGGCATCAAGATTGGAAATGACAGCCCCAACTTTTCAAATACACTGCCTAACTGAAACCAATACGCCACTTCACTGGGCCCTCCTATGTAAGCCAGGTTGGGCAAGATGATTTCCTGATATACCGGACGAAGCACCACATTAGGACTAAATCGTTCAGGGTGTGACTCTATCAATGCCTCCATCTCCGCGCGGCTCCAAGATTGGGAGCCCCCTTTTAAGCTATAATTAGCTCCTTCTTGTATGATGCGGTTCCTTTTGCCAGCCTCCAAATAGAAAAAATTTATTTCTCTTGGGTAGATTTGCCCAGAATAGCCCAAGCCTTCTAAAGCGGATGTACGGGATTCTACCAACTTTTGGAGTTCCCCAGCCGCCAATACATCTTGTGAGATAACCGGCTTAAACAGGGCTTTTAAAGAAGCATCATCGGCATCCAAGCAGAGGAGATTGAAGTCTCCAAATAAATGATGTACTATTTTACGGGTTGCATGCGCCAGAGTAGGTCCTTCCAAATAGGCATCCCGCATAAATTCAGGAAACTCAGGGATATTCTTAAACAGTTCCTCTAAGCCTGTGGTATCAAATCGCCCAACCGCCCCCGTTTGGTCCGACTCCCAGGTATATTTTTTCCCGAATAGCCTAAAATATTGAATCTCTTCAAAATCATGATCTTCACTGGCCATCCAATAGATAGGCTGAAAATGATACTCGGGAAACTGCTCTTGCAGTTCGCGACAGCAAGTGAGGGTATGTATTATCTTGTACATAAAATACAAGGGGCCCGTAGCTAAATTAAGCTGGTGTCCGGTAGTAATCGTAAAAGTGCTCGGCTTAGCCAAGTGCTCGATGGCTTCTATTGGAGGATTTGGAATCTCCGAATATTGCTGGCTTAAAGCATCTACCAGTATTTGTCGTTTTGCTTGATCCTCAGGCTCATCCCTTTGATCCACTTTTTCTTGTATTTGACGAGCAAAACCTTCCTTGTCCGGGAAGTGATTATACAAATGACCCAATTCAGGGCTACGATCAAGGTAGTCTAAAAGTAATTGTGAAAAAGAACCAGTATCGCGAAGAGATATAGTAGAAAGGATCATATAAAAAGGTATTTATCAAAAGCGCTAAACTCTTGAAAAAGCCAAGCCCCAAAAAATAAAGGCCATAAATCAGGAGTAATAAGCCTTCAAGCATAACTAAAAATAAAGGTAGTAATATTTTTAGAATCCTATTTCACCTATGTACGCTTTTGGCTCCTTTTTCCCAATCCTAAATTTAAACGGAGAGTTCCGAGTAATACAACTTTCTCACTTGCTTTGACTTTTTGGCCGCCACCAGGCTTTCCATTTTCGGAATGTTTGAACCATTCCCTGGGGTAGGTACTGGTTCCTAAATTGCAAGCGTCTAACCTTTTCCTGATCTTCTTTTGCCAGAAGGTTTTTATCTATTTTTTTTAGCCAAAAATGGCAAATATCCCAATCACCCCTTGCATAGGCTTCTTCGGCCAGCTGCCACAAAAAATAGTGTATCGTTTCCATGCCCAGCTCTGGGTGGTCTGGCCACTTAGCAAACTCATCAGTAGGCAGGATGGCTTCATTTTCCCAATCCTTGTGCAAAGAAATGCCTAGCTCTTGGGCAATCCCTTGAAAATATAGATTTCTTTCCCGATTAAATTGCCCTAGTTCCGAGCCGGTTTTAGAACCCGGGTGAATACGAAAATTCACCAGTACGTCCTGAGATCTGTAGCTTGACTCCAGGCCAAAATGAAGCAAATATTTGATCCACCAGTCCCGGTCCATGATATAATGAAGATCTTCCCGCAGGGCACCCATTTTGGCCAGCGCCTTTTTGTGAAAAAACGTTTCGGGTTGATCAATCCGGGCCCAACCCAGAGTTTTTGCCAGATTATTGGGGTAAATATCCGTCCCCGGAGAGTAACGAATAAAATTCCCCTCGGCATCAATCAAGCGGCTAATTCCCCCATACATCCAAATCGGTTTTTCTTGGAAATAACGGGCCACCGTGTGTAAGCAATTCGGCGCATAATAATCATCGGCGTTTAACCAATTTACAATCTCACCGCTAGCCTTTACGAGGCCTTTGTTGATGGCGTGGCTCTGTCCGTGGTCGGGCTCACTCACCCAATACGCCAGTTGGGAGGCATAATCCTGTATGATTTCCACCGTCCGGTCCTGACTTCCCCCATCAATAATTATATATTCAAGGTTTGGATAATTTTGCTCTAAAACCGAACGTATGCTTTGCTCTAAGTAGCGTTCTCCTTGATAAACCGGACAAATGATACTAATCTTGGGATATTCCATAGCTAAAATGCATTGAGCGTCTCAATGACCCGCATAATGTCAGACTCTGTATGTGAATAAGAAATAGGCAAACTCAAAAGTTCTCGGTGCAAGCTTTGGGTGATTGGGGTGGATTGCTCAGATAATAGGCCCTTATACGCTTTCTGGTCAACCGGGGCTATCGGATAATGTAATCCGGTTTGAATGCCCTGCTGAAATAAATATTCGCGTATCCTGTCTCGCTGAGGATGCCGAATAGGATAAATATAAAATACATCATAGGCCTCCTCTTCCCAGAGCGGCTTGCCAAATTCATCTTTCAAATGCGTATGGTAGAGAAAAGCCAATTTCCGTTTGTGAGCATTGATCGCATCGAGGTGCTTGAGTTTGCATGATAAAAAAGCCGCTTGAACTTCATCCATGCGCTCATTTCCCCCTACAATTTCGTAGTAGTATTTCTCTCGGGACCCATAATTGCGTAACATTCTAAGCGAAGCCTCCTTCTCAAGATCGCCACCCATAACACATCCGGCATCGCCCAAGGCTCCAAGGTTTTTGGTGGGATAAAAACTAAACGCCGCCAAATCTCCCCAGCTACCGGCCTTTTTGCCCTGATATAGCGCTCCGTGGGCTTGTGAGGCATCTTCAATGACCTTCAAATTGTGTGCGGTGGCAAGCTTTTGTATGGCTGGCATAGGGCACATTTTTCCGTACATATGCACCGGGATAATGGCTACGGCCTTTGGGCTGATGGCCTCATCTAGTTTTTGGGGATCCATCGTATAGCGCTGTGGGTCTGGCTCTATCAAAATAGGCTTCAAATCACTTTCCAATATGGCAATGATCGTAGCTATGAAGGTATGCGCCGATACCAGTACCTCCGAACCGGCTGGAAAGTCATAACTTCGCAAAGCCAATTTCAAAGCATTCAAGCCCGAACTGAGCCCCACACAAAACCGGCTCTCACAGTAGGCGGCAAATTCCTGTTCAAAAAATTCTAATCGTTTACCTAAAATATACCAGCCATCTTGTAATACCTCTTGAAAAACTTGCTGAAAAGACTCAGCAAAAGCTTTATTAGTTTTATGCAGGTTTTCAAACTCAATCATATCATTACTATGCCCAAAATCAAAAAAATAGGCGTAGGACGCTCATCTGGATTGACGTCCTTAACAAACTCAATTTAGTTAATTGTTTTGTCCTTCTAACGTAAAAATTTACTATTTGGGGCTGCCCCCGGCCAGAAAGCTTCTTTCGGTAGGTAGGTTTGTTTGCCGCCGGGGTCGGGCTTTCGCTACTCGCCGGCTCACCCACCAGCCAACGGCGGGCTCAAACAGGCCGCTCTATCCCTCAGCCATAAGAGAAAAACAAGAAAAAAGGGGGAAATGAATAGCCTAAAAAATTAAGCAAAACAGGATTGCTCACACGCTCCGAAACGGTTTCTCAAGCATCCTGAACGCCTTTCTGTAAAAATAAAAAAAATCCTGATTCTTAGATCAGGATTGTAGATTAAACGCGTTTAGATTTTTTGTCCGACTGAGCATCACGAAAAATATCAAACCAATCTTGGTCTGTTTCAGACGCTTCTCCCGACAATTTTTCTTGATTAGTAGGAGATGCCGATTTGCCAACCTCAATGTGAGACAGCTCATCAATAATATTTAACTTTTTCTTTTTGAACTTCATAATCCTTATAGGTTTACTGTTGTGTGTAATCAAGGTGCCTTCTCACATTTAAGCAAGGACTCATAAAGGCTGATTGATAATAAAAAAGAATCTTGCGGACTCTTTCTTATTGCATTTTTACGATGCTGAGTTGGACTATGTTTTTATTGTTCTTGTAAATGTATTAAAGTACGTAATGATTACCAAATAAAATGCCAATAAAGAAGTTCAATACTACAATATTATTTTTTGAAAGTGCTTAATCAATTATGATAACCACATCATCAGTCTTGGGGTGCCCTACACACGTGAGCACATAGCCCTGCTCTATTTCTTTGGGGGTCAGGGCTTCTTCTTCTTCCATTTCTACTTTCCCGGAGCTTGTACGGCCCATACAAGCGGTACACATACCACTTTGGCAGGAATAAGGCAGATCAATATCGTGATCCATAGCGGCTTGTAAGATGGTCTTATCCGGGCTTACCTTAAAGGTGTAAGTTTCTCCGGCATATTGCACTTTTACTTCCCGGCTTTGTAAGTTTTCACCATCTTCTACCCTTTCAGCTTTTTTCTGAGCGGCCTCTTCTGGTGAAATTCCGAAGCTTTCCTTACGAAGTTGCTCCATGGGGATTCCCAATTCGGAAAAACTTTTCTCAATTTGCTGCATCATGCCGCCGGGGCCACACATGAAGTACTCAAGCTGTTTGCTTTCGTTTAAAGATAGACGGCCCAACATTTCACGGAGTACCGGAGTATTCAATCTCCCGGCATAATGAGGCTCGGCAAAGTCTTTGGGGTCTTCCAAAATATGCAAAACTCTAAAGCGCTCGGGAAACTTTTGAGCCCACTCTTTTAAGCCTTCTCTAAATATAATAGACTCAGGGTCTCTATTGGCATATATTAAGCTTACCTGTGATTCAGGCTCGTGGCTCAATATATCCTTTAAAAGTGCCATAAGGGGCGTAATTCCACTTCCACCTCCCAACAAAACCACATGACGAGCTTGTTGCGGCTTAATCTCCGTAGTAAATTGACCCATGGGCTCCAAGACCTCAATGGAATCCCCTTCTTTGAGGGTATCGTGGATAAAATTAGATACCAAACCATTCTCCACCCGCTTTACCGTTACCGCTGGGTACTTATCTAGGCTAGGAGCTGTATTTAAAGAGTAGGCCCTTCTTACCGATTTTCCTTCAATGGCTAAAACTAGAGTGAGAAATTGACCAGCATGGTATTGTAGAGGACCTTCTTGGGGTTGGTCAAATACTATGGTAAGCGCGTCGGCTGTCTCCATGCGTATGCTTTTGATGGAGAGTTGAAAGTTTTTCATATATTTTTTGGGAAATAAGAGATTAATATAGCGCTACAGGTTCAACCAGTAGGTTAACTTAAGAACCAAAGATCGATTACGCGTCTGTAGCGGATCGGATAAATAATTTTCTGTATAAACAACAAATAAATCCGAAACGGGTTTAAATCGCCACTGGAAACGGGCATTTAAATTTATATTATCATCCTGACTGTTGAATTGACTAAATAAAGTCAAGAATACATTTTTGCGAAAAGTAAAATCAAACCGGGGCTGGATCAAAAACAAATTCGCATCATTGAATGGTTCTGGTAAATCAATTTGGTTATAATCTACGGATACCGATAGCTGCACATAAGGAGGAAAGCGATAAGATACTCGGGTGGAAACGGAGCTTAGAGTCCCGTTAAAAAATTGTCCCAGGTTGATACCCAACTCATAATTAAACAAGCGTCTACTATCCGACTCATAAAACAAGCCGTAGCGGGTATAGCTAAAGTCTTCCCCCGATAGTAATTCTTCTCCTCCGGTATTTGTGGGGTCAAAATCAGAGAAAAGGAGATTGTACTCATTATTGACCTCAAATTCTAAGGAGCTAGTATTGAGAAACTCAAAAAAGTAGGACAATCCAAAAAAGCGATCCGTGAGAAGTCCGTCAGTATCCCAAAATGTGCTATTTCCTATCCCAAAACCATGGACATTCACTTTAGTCTTGGGGTTTTGGGGGTAAAATTTTATACGGGCAAAGGGCTCCAGGCGCCAATGGTTAGTTCGGGGCACAAAGCCCAAATCGGCTTGATAGTTTTCTCCAACAAACTCGTGGTTCCATATCAGGTCAAAATTGGGCGTAAAATACCCCAGAAAGGAAGCATGGGCATAGGCATTGGCTTTTTGCTGGGGACTGAGTGATTGATGAAAGAAAAATTTGCCCCGCCATTTATTATCTTGACTGGATAGGTTATAATCCAAACCAACGACCCGGTTGTAAGCAGTGGAGTCTTCTCCTTGAATTTCGTCTCCCCCACTCGTTCTTTGCCGGTTAACGAATATACCAGCGATATTAGAGCGGGCAAAGACTTGCCTCTGGAAGGTAGCTACGGTATAGTTTTGCCCTTCTACCCCAAAGCGGGGCTCTCTTTGAGTCTGCATATTGAGTAGCCCTACTCTCCAGTTTTTATCGACTTTTCCACTGAGACGAGCACCAAATAAAATAGGGATTTGTACCCGGTCTCCGGTAGTACTGTCTTCTCCAATGCCAATACGACGAGAAAAGAAGGGGCGGATACGACTAAAACCGAAACGAGAAAATAGGTCTTGGTTTTCTAAGAAGAACTGTCTTCTTTCGGGAAAAAAGAGCTCAAAGCGGCTCAAATTGGTTACCTGTCGATCTACCTCAACTTGAGAAAAGTCAGGATTGACCGTTAAATCTAAATTTAAAGAAGAAGTTACCGCTATTTTCACGTCTCCCCCAAATTCCAGATTATAGGAGGCATCTTCTCCAGCTTCCCGGTCTTCTTGGACAATGGTACTAACAAAAGGAATCAGAGAGATATTTACTCCGGTCTCTGGTAAGGGGGCATTAAATTTTAGTTCACCCGTAAACGCTAAGTTAGACAAGCGAAAGTTGCGGGCTACCGGGACCCAAGAGGAGTTTTCATTGTTCCGTTTATTGATTCGGGCAAAATTTACCTTCCAAGCAGTTGCTCCACTTTTGTAACGCAAGGTTTTGAAGGGAATGGCCATTTCTACAACGTAATAGTCACCGTAGTGTTTGGCAGCCGAAAACCACTTGTTGTCCCAATCGCCATTTAAATTATCGCCATTGCTAATAAGGGCTTCTCGCTGGACACCGTAGGGCGTTACCCCAAAAGTAAATCCATTGATGCCATCTCCAAAGGGGTCAAGGTATACCGTAAAAAAATCATTGTTACGACCGGAGAAATCTCTTCTTAGGGAAGAAACGATATACTTTCCGGGAGTAGTGTCATAACAGATGGCTGCCAGGTATAAGTGGGTATCGTCAAAGCTCATCATCACTTCAGTGGGATGATTGGCAAATGAGCTATCGTATGGAAACTGCTGATAAAAGCGATTCGCTTTTTCGGCCTCTTTCCAGGTAGCTTCCAGAAGTTCGCCATCCATCTTGATGACCTCCTGGGTTTTGTTTACCTTCAAACAATAGTGTGGGTCTTTTGGGGTTTGAGCTAGGCATGCACCAAAAAATAGTACCCAGGCCAAGGCTAGGGTATTCGTCAAAAAAAATAGTTTCATGTAGCCTTAGGTTCAATTGGGCTTGAAACTCAAAAGTAGTCTCAGCTTTATTCCTGTTCAACTGAACGGAAATATTTAACTATTTCTTAAGAATCTTTTAGTAAAAGCTGTCACAGTCTAAAATGTTATGAAAAGTGTATGCATATTTTGTGGTTCTCGGGAAGGGAACCTGCCCGTTTTTAAAGAATATGCCCAAACGCTTGGGCGCTTACTAGCGGCTCGTCACGTGCGGGTGGTGATGGGAGGAGGCAGGGTTGGCTTAATGGGGGCCCTAGCTTCTACGGTTATGGACAAAGGAGGAGAGGTTATAGGCGTTATTCCCGAATTTTTAAAAACTCGTGAGGTGGGCCATAGCGGGCTTAGCCGGCTCATCACTGTAGAATCCATGCACGACCGGAAGCGGACGATGGCCGAGCTGGCCGAGGCCTTTCTCATTTTACCAGGCGGTATTGGCACCTTGGAGGAATTGTTTGAGGTGTTTACCTGGCAAAATTTGTCCTTGCATCAAAAACCCATCGGGATCTTAAACGTGCAAGGATTTTACGAACCCTTGCTCCATCTATTACACTCGATGGTAAAAACGGAATTTTTATCGCAATCTACCCTGGAAAGGCTTATAATTGAGGCTAATCCCGAAAAAATGCTTGACCAACTTACCCAAAACCTTAAGGCAGGGCCGAGGGGATCGGGTGATTTAGATAAAATTTAGCCCGAATTAGCTCAGAAGGCACATGCTACCCTCAGGAAATATCCGTCCTTGCTGCGATTTTTGAAGCTTGTTTATTGGGAAAACCAGAATCCTTGTTTCCCGAATTTGGCTTAGGGATAGAGCTATTGTTTGAGCCCGCCGCTGGTAAGCGCGCTGGCCGGCGAGTAGCGAAAGCCCGGCCCGCGCCGATAGAATAGACCATTAAGCCGCCCCTACCTGTTAGCGCGGGCAAGCCCCAACACCTATACACCAGCAAGAACAAAGCAGCCAGCTTTTGCTTTAAATGTGCCTTACTATGCGTGAATCCTCTTTTCAAACACCGCCCGATTATTTCAAGGGGCTTGTAAAAAACTTTAGGTTTGATAGCTTGACCGCCCTTTTTTTAGTTTTTTTTGCCTTGCCCTACAGTTTAGTGTCTACCTATGGTAGTGGGTTTCCTGTCCAAGCCGGGCTTATTACAGTTTTGGTAGGCAGTTTAGTGCTCGGTTTTCTGAGTGGTTCGCCTTTGAGTGTTAGGGCGCCCGCCTTAAGTACGGCTCCCCTCTTGTTTGTGGCGATCCATAGTTTAGGCAGTGGGTATTTGGAAACCGGTTTTCGGGTAGTCTTGGCAATCATTTTACTCTGTGGCATTTTACAGATTTTATGGGGCTTATTAGGTTTGGGTAATTGGCTTAATACCATTCCAGAATCGATTACATATGGCTTGGTATCTTCCTTGGGAATACTCTTGGTGATACAGCAGGTGTATCCATTGGTAGGTTTGGAGATTCCTAATGGGGTTTTTACGCATCAAGTGATGGAGTTTCCCCTGGAGTTGATCTACCAAATGAAGATTGAGTTTGTCTTAATTGGTTTGTTATGCTTGGCAGCCTTGGCCATTGCCTCTTATTTTCAGAGCCGAAACGCTCCGCTGATCCTTACGGCGCTTTTGGTAGTATGTCTGGGAGCAGGCATGGCTTGGTTTATGGACGTCCGTAATCGCTTTGGGCATGATATTTTTCTTTACCCGGCCGAAGGGATAGACCACATGTTTGCTTGGGCCGATTTGAACCGTATGAGAGATTGGAAAGCTTTTGAGCTTATCCTGAGTATGGCTTTGATACTATCTTTGGAAAGTTTGCTGAATACAAGATCTACCGAAGCTACCGATTTTTACCGACGTCGTTCCCGCAGCAACTGGGAATTGATTTCCTTGGGTATTGGAAATTTTTTATGTGGTCTGCTTGGTGGCTTGCCTATGTTTACCTCTCAAACCCAGAGCGCGATCAATGTAAACGGGGGAGCTAAGACGCGTTGGTCGGGTATTTTTCTTGGCTTATTCTTTGGCTTGGGCTACATGATCTTGGTACCCTGGATAATATGGGTTCCCCAGGGTTGTGTGGCGGCTATTTTACTCCATTGGATTTACCGTACGTATTCCCCCCAACTGTTTTCCAATATTTTAAATATTGGTTGGGATCAAATGGTGATCTTTTTAGGCACCTTGACAAGTGCTCTATTTTTAGGAGTTTTAGGCGGGTTTGGGGTAGGACTTTTGCTGAGTTGGTTGATCTATTGGATCTTGGGCACCCCCTTAAAACATCTCTTCCGAATCCAATTAAAAGTTGTAAACTATCCCAACCAAAGAAGCAAGGTCATGGTGCGTAGTGAGGCTTTGGCTTCTAATTTTTTGAATTTACGAAAGCAACTCAAAACCATCCCTCCCCAAAATCATGTGTATCTCGACTTTACCAAGTGCAAATTGGTAGAGCACAGTTTTTTAGAATTGATATACCATTATCCCCACGTTTCTCCCGATAATGAGATGGGATTGGAACTGCAAGGTTTGGATGAACATATTTCCTTATCGAGACATCCCTTAGCTACTCGGCGAGACAAGTCGGGGTTCCGCTTGGCTAAGTATACACAAGAAAGTACCCAATATAATGAGAGGCAACTGGATGTCTTGGCGGTGGCTTCTATCAACAATGCCAAACTGAAACCGCATCTCAATTATGATGGCGGGCGTTTAAAAGGTTTTCGCTTTGCCATGGGCTATGATATCAAGTATCGCGAAAACAAATTTTTCAAGAAATACCGGACAAACCCGGAGGCCCCCGCCTCTCAAATAGAATTCTCTGACATTTTGATTAGTCGGGGTACGCGTTTACAAGAAGAAACCCATACCTTATCGGTGGTTTTGATTTCACGGCTTTCTTTAGCCATTCCGGTCTTCAATCTGGGAAAGGAAAACTTATTGGCCAAAGTCTGGCAAACCCTGGGGTATGAAGATATCGACTTTGACGAATATCCTAAGTTTTCGGAGTATTACCTACTGCAAGGCTTAAACTCCCTGGAAATTCGGGGATTTTTCCATGCTGAGCTGATTGAGTTTTTGGAGGAAAACCAAGATTTTAATGTAGAGAGCTATAATAACCGGATACTCATTCACAAAAACCTGACATTAATGAACCGTAACGAAATGGAAGATGCTATAGATTTTGCCGAAAAACTCTTGGACATTATCCTAGTTGAGCATAACCCGGATAGCCTTAGCCAAGACCTAGAAAGTATTGCGAACTAGAAAAATAAACCAGCGGAAATAATCAAGCGAATATTGGTGTTTTCGCTTTGGTTTACCGGAGCAAGCCCACCCAAAAAACCATTCGGATCCAAGCTGTAGGTGTTAAATGCCGGAGACTCAAACCAAGTGTATTGCAATCCTAAGTCAATATAAAACTCGGGTACCCGAACCCCAAAACCACCGGTGATATGATAGCGGGCTTTATCTATATCGTCAAAGTCACTATCGTAGGGATCTGCCTCATAGGCAAAACCTCCTCGGAAACGCAAGTAATCAAACCGGAACTCAGAGCCTAGCCTAAAATTCCACACAGGCCTATAAATAGATTCAATGGTTTGGTTGTCGGCATCGAAGAAGCCTGGGAAATCAGAATTACGGAGCTTCATACTGGTGTAATCGACATATTCGGCATCGATAGAGATAAAACCTAACTTATTAAAGAAGAAAGAAGTACCCAAGTTTAAACGCCAGGGTGATTGTAAACGATAATCAAACTCTTGGGGGAGTGTTTCAAATTCGAAGGGTATCAAATTATCGAGGGTGTCAAATACCAGGGAGCTAAAATTGCTAATAGATTCTTCATTGATGAAGTAAAACGTAGGGGTTTGAAAAGAAGCCCCTAAACGCACCCAGTCGTTCATACGATAAATGAGGCCAAACTGGGCATTAAACCCCGTACCGCTCAGGTTAAATTCATTACTTTCTGTAAAGGAGTCCAAAAAAGAATTGCCCCCAATACTTTCACTATATTCGGAATCTTGTTCGTAATTGAGAATGCCTATGCCGAGGCCGGCTCCCACGTAGAGTTTATCGTCGTAATTTCCTCCAAAGGCAAGGTTGAATTGGTACTGTGAGCCTTTGGTATCGATCGTTTGTTTTTGTTGGATATCACTAATTAGGTTCTCGTTTTCATCCCGGGCCAGCGTAAAGTAGGTGTCTGGGTCGGCAATGGGGTTGCCATTTTGGTCTAGATCGAAGGGATTGGTCAAAAATGTATTGTAGGCCCCTCTTTCAAAATCGAAGGCAACCTCGTCAAAATTTTCCAGTGTACTTAAGGGGATACCATTTGTTAACTCCACGTAGGAATCTGTACGGGATGTTGTCGTATTGGTCCCTTCCAGGCTTATGCGGTTTTGGAAATTATTGACGCGGGTTAGGGCTAAGCCAATCGAGCCTCCTCGCCATTTTCCTTGTTGTTGTGGGTCTTTCCCTGAGAAAAAGACCAAACCCAGGTGGTTGATATGAAAATTGATTTTATCATCCTGCGTTCGGGTTTCAGAAAAAGGCAAAATATAATCGGTTTGCGTATTTGCGTATTGTAGGGAAGGGCTAAAACTAATTTCAGACCGGCGATAATATCCTAGTCCTGCCGGGTTATGGGCAATATTCGAGACATCGCCCCCCAGGGCGGTTTGCGCACCTGCAATACCTAGGATCCTGCCGCTACCAGAAAAACTTGTCTGCGAAAACAAGATAGCGTCGTTAAAATAACCCAAGGCGTTGTCTGAGATGTCTTGGGAATAAGCCGAAAGGGATAGGATACAGAGTCCGATGCTTCCTAGTAAGCGTTTATATTTTCTTTTTAAGTTCATGTTTCTGTGGATATGAGTGGAGTTCCTTTTGGTGGTGGCACGTAGGGATAGCCTCTTGAACATGACTGTCCAAGAATCTATCCCTTAAAAAAAACTCAAATGTATCTTTTTGGATTAGCGACGAGGGCTACGTTTAACCGGAGTACTACTTCGCGAGCGAGATCCCCCGCTGCTTCTGCTAGGGCTGGTCCGACTGGGGCTACGGGAGGGCGTAACGCGCCGACTTGGAGTGGAACTCCGGGTGCGATTTATATTCGGACTTGTACGGCTTGGAGTAACCCGGCTCCGATTTGTTCGGCTGGGGCTAGTGGTCGTAGATCGGCTCGGGCTTACAGTTCGGGAGCGAGTACGGGTAGGGCTCACCCGAGGCGTAGTCCGGGTCTTGGTTGGGCTGGTCACTCTGCTCCGGGTATTGGTATTGGGGGTGGTAGACAAGTTAGATGAATTGCTTGTCTGATTGTATGAATTACGGGTACGACTGGGATACCGTTGGCTACGACTCGTACGAGTACCTGTATTTTGCTGGATGGTGTTATCCTCGAGTCCAACTTGACTGGTGGTGGTTCTCACGGTACTTGTGCGGTTTACTCTACGACGAGAAGCATTGGAGATAATTTTATTTGCCCCATTATTGGTCCTAGGGCCGTAGTAGCGGGTTCTTTGTACCACTTCTTGAGAGGTATTGACTCCATTATAAATGGCTCCGCTCGTGGGGTAGTAAACGGCTACCGGCTGATTGTAAAAATACGGACTGTTCCAGGCATAGGGGTTGTTCCAATAACCCGAATAAAATCCCTGGTTGATGCCATAGCCATAAGACCAAGGTTGGAAAAACGGATCATAAAACGGATTACCAAATCTCCGGCCCCAGGTATTACCAAAGCCTACTTGTACGTTAAAGCCTCGGTTAAAA
Source organism: uncultured Microscillaceae bacterium (assembly GCA_963922455.1). GTDB lineage: Bacteria > Bacteroidota > Bacteroidia > Cytophagales > Microscillaceae > CAWUIO01. The sequence goes on along the minus strand of CAWUIO010000034.1, from coordinate 27,033 downwards.
GTTGTGGGACACCAGGTATTGGCCCGATAAAAAGGATCATAAAAGTAGGGATCGTTTTGGAAAGCAATATTGGAATTGGGGTAATAATTGCCCGTATTCAAATTTTGCTCATAATTCGGGTCAAAGTAGGAATTTGTGCTGTAGGTCGGGTTTTGGGGAGCTACATAATCTGAGTTGATATTTTCATTGTCAAAAGGAATGTCCAGTCCTGGATTGCTTGGGTTTTCTATTTGAGTAGAATTTGTATTGGTCCGGCTTGGGGTTCTACTGGTAGAAGCAACAAAGACGGGACGGTCTTTGGTAGAGTAGTAGAGGTCATCGTATTCCTGATCATTGCGGGCCAGCTTGTCTAAGCTGTTACAGGCATTGAGGAGGAATAAAAAAGCAAGACTGCCGATTATATAAATTGACTGATTCTTCATGTTGTATAATTGTTGTATCTTCTATTTCCCAATACATTGTCAAAGTGAACCTTCAAGCTTGTATTTAGCGGATATACGGTATATTTGTATAATTAGAATATAGTGTTTATTACATCTATAACAAAATTATCCCATAATATTTCCAATTATTAACACTTTTTTCCAATGAGCAAGGGAATCACCCAAAGAAGTGAGGATTATTCTGCCTGGTACAATGAGCTGGTTAAGAAAGCCGACTTGGCCGAGCATTCACCCGTCAAAGGATGTATGATTATCAAGCCCTATGGTTTTACCATCTGGGAGCGAATGCAGCGCCAACTTGATGAAATGTTTAAGGACACCGGCCACACCAATGCCTACTTTCCGATCTTCATCCCCAAGTCTTATCTAAGCAAGGAAGCTTCTCACGTAGAAGGTTTTGCCAAAGAATGTGCCGTGGTCACCCACTATCGCCTCAAAAATGCCGAAGACGGAAGTGGCGTTGTGGTAGACCCCGAAGCAAAATTGGAAGAAGAGTTGATTGTCCGCCCCACCTCCGAGACGGTAATTTGGAGTACCTATAAAAACTGGATTCAGTCCTATCGAGACCTGCCTATCTTGGTCAACCAATGGGCCAATGTCGTACGATGGGAGATGCGTACCCGCCTTTTTCTACGCACCACCGAGTTTCTGTGGCAAGAGGGCCATACCGCTCACGCCACCCAGGAAGAAGCCGTGGCCGAAGCAGAACAAATGTTGCGGGTTTATGCCCAATTTGTAGAAGAATTTATGGCCGTGCCCGTCGTACAGGGGATTAAAACCGCCAATGAGCGCTTTGCCGGAGCCGATGAGACCTACTGCATCGAGGCCCTCATGCAAGATGGCAAGGCCCTCCAAGCCGGAACTTCCCACTTCCTAGGGCAAAACTTTGCCAAGGCTTTTGATGTGAAGTTTGCCAGCAAAGAAGGACAGCTCGAGTACGTATGGGGTACCTCCTGGGGGGTAAGCACGCGTCTGATGGGCGCCCTGATTATGGCCCACTCCGATGACAATGGCCTGGTCTTACCTCCCAAACTGGCCCCTTACCAAGTGGTCATCGTGCCGATTTACCGCAAAGAGGAAGGACGCATCAAAGTGGGCGAAAAAGCCGAAAGCCTGATGGCCCAACTCCGCGAACGTGGCTTCCGGGTAAAGTACGACGATCGGGACAGTTTCAAACCTGGGTTTAAATTTGCCGACTGGGAAATGAAAGGCGTACCCGTTCGCCTAGCCCTCGGTGAGCGCGATTTGGAAAACAATACCATAGAAGTAAGCCGACGGGATATCCCGCGCGACCAAGATGGGGCCAAGCAGGTCGTTTCCTTGGATGCGGTGGTAGACCACATCGGGAGCCTCCTGGAAGAGATCCAAACGAGCCTTTACCAGAAAGCCTTAGCCTATCGCGACAGTCATATCACCCAGGTAGACACCTACGAGGAGTTCAAAAACTTACTCGAGGAAAAAGGCGGTTTCCTCGCCGCCCACTGGGACGGAACCGGCGAGACCGAAGATGCCATCAAGAAGGAAACCATGGCCACCATCCGCTGCATCCCCTTCCTGGATGGGATGGAAGACGAAGGAAAGTGCATCTACACCGGCAAACCTTCAAAAGGCCGGGTACTCTTTGCCAAGGCATATTGATTGATAAGAAAAAATTGGGGGCTTGCCCGCGTTAGAGATCTTCTGCCCATAGGACAGGTGTTGTGGCGCGGGCCGGGCTTTCGCCACTCGCCTGCTCCCCGCAATCCAGCGGCGGGCTCAAACAAAGGCTCTATCCCTAAGCCAATCTTGAGAGGTGAGAGGAGAGATTTGGGAACCGGGAGCCGGGACTAGTTGGCAGTGACCTGAAAAACAGGTTTTTATCATGCTATTTACTGGTCTTAGCGTCTCGCTCCATGTCGTCAACCTAGTGGAAGCCGATTCAAACCTGGGCATTACAAATGCCCGAAAAGATGCGACCGCAAAACATTTGCGGCCGAGCAGGGCATGAGCATCTTAAGTAGAGCAGAGAAGAGAGAGCAGAGAAGAGAGGTGAGCGGGGGGATCTGGAACCGGGAGGTGGGACTGCTTTGTATACCCCTGCTGATCAGGATTTATAATCTGCATATTTAAAAACACTAGAGAAGCTTGGAAATCCCCAGCCGCGCGATTTGGTCACATGGATTCATCTTTCTCAAGAGTTTTCTTCTGAGGAAGGCCCCCCCAACTTATCTTCCCGCTCCATAATCTCCTTTAAGGTGGCTTTTTTAAGCAATTGCACCGTTTCGTTACGCAATTGCAAAAAGACGTCCCGGATGCCGCAGGTTTCCTCTTCCTTGCACTCCTCGCAGCGTTCGTAATACTTGTAGGAGACGCAGGGTAGGAGGGCAATGGGGCCATCAAAGAGGCGCATGACCTCGGCCATATTGATTTCTTCGGGGGAACGGTGAAAGTAATAGCCCCCGCCCCGTCCTTTTTTACTGGCCAAAAAACCGGCCTTGCGTAGGTCGAGTAGAATAGACTCAAGAAATTTTTGAGGGATATTTTCCGATTGGGCTATCTCGCTGATCAAAATAGGCCCATCCTCACTCCGTTTGGCCAGGTAGAGGAGGGCATTGATGGCATATTTGGTTTTACGAGATAGCAATAGGGGGCTTTTTTTAAAATTAGAAAATGGGATGTTTAGGCAGGCTTATCCCGTTTTTTAGCTTCTTCCCAGAAGACATCCATTTCGGCTAGGGTCATGTCGCTGAGGGGCTTTCCAAGCTTTTTGGCCTGTTCTTCCAAATACTGAAAGCGCCGGGTAAACTTTTTATTAGTTTTTTCTAAAGCCGTCTCCGGGTCAATGTTCAAAAAGCGGGCATAGTTGATCAGGGAAAACAAGACATCGCCAAATTCTTCTTGGGCTTTTGGGTTTTGTTCTTCTGAATACGTGCTTTGACCAAATTCGGCTTCAAACTCTTGGAGCTCTTCTTGTACCTTTTCCCAGACTTGCTCGGGCCGTTCCCAGTCAAAACCCACGCCTTTTACTTTTTCCTGAATGCGATAGGCTTTGAGCAGGGCGGGCAGGGAATTGGGCACGCCCGAAAGCACGGATTTATTGCCTTCCTTGAGTTTGATTTGTTCCCAATTTTGTTTGACGGCTTCCTCATCCTCGGCTTTGACATCTCCATAAATGTGGGGGTGGCGCCGGATGAGCTTTTCGCAGATACCGTGTAAGACATCAGAAATATCAAAGGCCTTCTTTTCTGAGGCAATACGCGCATAAAATACAATATGGAGGATCAAATCGCCCAGCTCTTTGGATATTTCGGGCATATCCTCTTCCAAAATAGCATCCGAGAGTTCGTAAGTCTCCTCGATGGTGAGGTGCCGGAGGCTCTCCAAGGTCTGCTTACGGTCCCAGGGACATTTTTCCCGGAGTTCGTCCATGATATCCAGTAGTCGGCCAAAGGCCTCGAGTTTTTCTTTACGCGTATGCATAGTGTAGGGTTTATAAGCGAGACAAAAATAGAGGCTAGACGGCATTAATGAAAATCGGGGGAAGGAGGAACCGGGAGCCGGGAGCCGAGAACCGGGACTTTTTTTGCTCAGGTTTGAAAGAATAGGTCTTTTAATGATGAAATATTTACCTAAGCGGATAAATCTAAGAAACTGTTTAAGTTTATTTTTTGTCGGCGAAAAGGGCCGTATAACTTGAGAATACGGGGTTCTGATGAAATCAACAAAGAGCGCATAGCAGCGCTATGGGCGAGGAATTTGATGAAATCAGGTTCCCGAAATGGCTCTTTGCAGCCCAACGCAATTAAATTTAAACAGTTTCTAAGAATACTTTAAGTAGTAATTGCGAGAAATTCAAGGGGGCAGACCGAGGGTCGGGATTTTATGCAGAGAGAACAGAGAACAGAGAAGAGAGAAAAGAGACGATAAGGCTTGTGAGTGATTGGTAGTATGCTGAATATCAGCTTACTCAAGTTCGAGTAGTCTCTCCTCTCTCCACTGGCTTCTCTGCTCTCAAGATGGCTGAGGGATAGAGCGGCCTGTTTGAGCTCGTTCAGGCCTGGCGGGGAAAGGCAGCGAGTAGCGAAAGCCCGACCCCGGCGGTAAGAGCGGGTCAATGGGGTAAAAACTCCATCGCCGGGGGCAGCCCCAAAATAGTACTAGTTTCTTAAGAGCCCGCCCATTTGCCAGGAGAGGTCAAAAAATAGGATGCGGGGATTGGCGTAGCCCTCGAGGTGGTAGACGGCTTCATTGAGCAATTCGTACATGCGGTTGAGTTGGCCCAGGTTGAGGGTGCGGGAAAAATTTTGCACAAATTTTCGTTTCTCTTCCGGGATGCGGAGGAGCTCACCCGACTGGCTATGGCAGATAAGCGATTCCCGGCAGATAACGAGTCCGTAGCGTAGAAGGGCCACTTGCTGCGCCCGAGGGCTCCGGCTAAACTGATCACACAAATCCAAGAGAACTTTGGCTTGGCCCCGGTAACAGGCACGCATCCACTCCTGAAATAAGGTGCCTTGGTTGAGATCCTGATCTTGACTTAGGTGCCGGGCTTGCAGTATATTACCCTGGGCCATAAAGGCAATTTGTTGAGCCGTTTCCTCGTCCTGGCTCAAGGCATCTTGTAGGTAAAACATCAGGTCTTCGTCTTCAAAGGCAGGGATTCTACGCATTTGTACCCGGGAGAGGATGGTGACAAGCAAGCGTTCCCGGTTATGAGAAACCATCAAGAATATCGTACGGGGGCTGGGCTCTTCCAGGATTTTGAGAATCGCATTGGCGGCGGCCGGGTGCATCCATTCAGGCTGCCAGAGGAGCATAATTTTATAACTGCCCTCAAAGGATTTAAGCGAAAGGTCTTTGATGATGTGACGGCTCTCTCCCACGGAGATATTGGCTTTCTTATTCTCGGCTCCAATTTTTTGCAACCACGTGTCTAAGTCGAGATAAGGGAATTCCAAGAGGCTCTCTCGCCATTCGGGTAAGAAGTCCCGGCTGCTGGCTTTGCTCACCTTGGCCGTGGAGGCTACCGGAAAGACAAAGTGCATATCGGGGTGTATGAGCTTTTGATGTTTTTTGCAAGAGGGACAGGCACCACAGGAATCATCTGGGCCTGGGTTTTGGCAGTGGAGGTATTGGGCATAGGCCAGGGCCATAGCTAGCTGGGCTTGGCCATCTTGGCCCCAAAATAATTGAGCGTGGGGTATTTGCCCCTTTTGAATACTTTGTAAGAGTGGGGTCTTGTATGTTTGCAGACCCGGAATTTCTTGAAAGCGCAAAAATATTGGATATGTAGTGCTAAAATAATGTACCCGGCCTATTTTGTAAGATAAATAACCTGGTTTGGGACAAGTTTATAATAATGATGCCTCCCTTGAGATAAACTGAATTTTCTTTTTAAATTTGTTTGGCTACCAGTTTTTTTTATCCCTTATTTGGGAGCTGAACTGGGCAGCCTACCGCAAATGTAAAGAATTTTTACCTCTTTAATCCAATATTCCTATGAGCCTAATAGACCGAATATTTGCCCGTCAAATTTTAGATTCCCGGGGTAACCCTACCGTGGAAGTAGATGTTCACACCGAAGACGGTTTCTTTGGCCGAGCGGCAGTACCCTCAGGAGCCTCAACCGGTAAACACGAAGCGGTTGAACTGCGAGACGACGACCCCAACGCGTTTATGGGAAAAGGCGTATTAAAAGCCGTAGAAAATGTAAACCAGGTTATTGCGAATGAGCTATCTGGGTTTTCGGTTTTTGACCAACGTTTGATTGATAAAGTTGTGCGGGAGTTGGACGGAACGCCAAACAAAGGAAAATTGGGGGCCAATGCCATCTTGGGAGTTTCTTTGGCCATCGCCAAAGCGGCCGCCGATGCTACTGGGCAACCTTTGTACCGCTATATCGGGGGAGTAAATGCCAATACCCTACCTGTGCCGATGATGAATATTTTGAACGGGGGTTCTCACGCCGATAATAAGATTGATATCCAGGAGTTTATGGTGATGCCGGTTAAGGCAGACTCATTCTCTCAGGCGCTTCGGATGGGTACGGAAGTATTTCATAATCTTAAAAAGGTATTGAAAGCTCAAGGCATGTCTACCAATGTAGGAGACGAAGGAGGCTTTGCCCCCAACCTGGGATCCAATACCGAGGCGATTGAGGTAGTTTTACAAGCCATTGAAAAAGCAGGCTATAAGCCCGGAGAAGATATGTATATCGCCTTAGATGCGGCTAGCTCGGAGTTTTACGATGAGGAGAAAGGGCTTTACATTTTTGAATCTACGGGGGATGAGTTGACTCCCAACGATATGGCCAATTTCTGGAAAGAGTGGGTAGACAAATATCCGATCCTTTCTATTGAAGATGGTATGTACGAAGATGACTGGGACGGTTGGAGAAAGCTGACCGAATTGACCGGAGATAAAGTACAATTGGTGGGGGATGATTTGTTCGTGACCAATGTAGAACGCTTACAAAAAGGAATTGATACCCACGTAGCCAATGCTATCCTGATCAAGGTAAACCAAATTGGTAGCTTAACCGAAACCATGGATACCGTAAACTTGGCCAAGAAACATAAGTACAACAATGTGATGTCGCACCGTTCGGGGGAAACTGAAGATACAACTATTGCCGATTTGGCGGTAGCCCTCAATACCGGGCAGATCAAAACCGGTTCGGCATCTCGCTCGGATCGAATGGCCAAGTATAATCAATTGCTTCGTATTGAGGAGGAGTTGGGAGAAGTAGCCTATTATCCTGGATTGAATTTCTAAGCAATGCGGCTCATAATAAAAACGAGGAAGCCCAGTCTAAGGACCGGGCTTCTACCTTTTTGGGTAGGGCTTTGACCGAAGAAAAAGCCCAGGCATCTTATCTTAGTAAGCCATATCGGGGATTTGTACATCGATGATACGGACCTTGCCGGATTTGTCCATATTGACACCAGCCAGTACGAGCCAATCGGTATTGGGAATCCCGACAATAAATTCAAAAATAGCTTCTTGGTGCTCGTCGTCAAACCCCATAAATTGTGGATGTTTGATGATAGAGCGATCCAAAAATTCCGGATCCATGCTATTTTGAAAAATATTTTTGTGAATGGTTTGGTCACTGGTGAGCTGGCCATCTACTTTGATTGCTATCTGTGTCTGGTAATTATGGGAAATTAGATAGCTGATGGCATTGGTCCCCCCATAATCGTACATTTCCTGAGCGATGAGGCTGTCATTTAAGCAGCTTGTTTTATAGCTAATCTCAAATTTGTGGTTTTGACTCGTGATTACGGTATCTTCTTGAATTACGAGTAGGTCAGGTTGAGCAAACTCAACTTTTACTTTAGGATCTAAGGATTTGAGAAGCTTGGCTTGAGGATCCATCTCCGTCAAATCTTGGGTGGTCTCCGAGGAAACTTCGGTTTTTTTATCCATTTTAGAATCGCTCGGGTCTTCTTGACTGATTTCATCACTCGTATTTTCGGAGCTTGGAGGGCTAGGGCTTTCCAAGGCAACGGTTTGAGTGGCCGGGGTAGTACTCGGAGTTTTATCTATATCGATCGCCTTTTCATCCACCAGAGAATCTTTTTCTTGGGGTTGGCAAGCAAATAGTAGAGAGGAGAAAATCAAGATTAGAAACCAATACATTAGCGTTGGGATATATTTTGGTAGCGTTGGATTTTCTAATATTTACGCAAATTCTTTCCATAAGGATATAAAAAAGAAAATGCCACAAGGTAAATACAGGACCATATTCACTGGAAATACCCAGGATAGCGGTTTAGCTTACTAGCTAGTAAACTGAAAATCAGCTTCCTTAGAAAATTTGTTAAAATTGCCGAAAAAAAGGAGGGTTTGTGCGTTTTGCGTGTGGTTTCAAAACAAATGAGTAGCTTTTAAAATTCCTTTACCCATATAATTATTCAAAAAAATGGCCGAAAGGAGAGGTTTAGGGGCCTATTCTAAGAAAAAAAGTCTCCAAAATTACGAAGAGGTTTCCGAAGAGCTGTCGCCCGGTTTTTCGGGATTGATATCCAGCTCTTTGGCTTTTTGGGCCCACTTTTGCTTGGCGTAGGCCCGCATATCTTTGTTCTTATCAAACTCGTCTAAGATCTCAATGCCTAAAAGCGTTTCCAGGACATCTTCCATGGTGACAATGCCAGCCACGCCACCGTATTCATCTACGGCTAGGGCGATATGTTCTCTTTCGTCAATCAAACGCTCGAAGAGATTAGGCACGGGCATTTTTTCGGATACGGCCATCAGGTCGCGTTTGATTTCTTTAAGTTTGAGATTATGCTCATCCCGGGCCATTTTGTAAAGCACATCGTGCTTGTGGACAAAGCCCGTGACATTATCTATTTGCTCTTCGTAAATGGGAATGCGGGTAAAGCGCAAGTAGTCGGCATTTTCATAAATGGTACGCACTGTATCTTCTTGTGAGGCAGCTAGGACAACCGTGCGGGGTGTCATCACTTCTTCAATTTTGACTTGTTTAAAGCGTAGGAGGTTTTTGATCACTCTCGATTCGCCTTCTTCAAAAATGCCCTCCTTGTGACCAATGTCGGCCATCGCAGATATTTCTGCCCGACTGATAGAAGCGGCCGATTTGTCCCGGGCCAACATCCGGGTAATGCTTTGGGATAGCCAAACCAGGGGCCATAAAACTGTAATCAGGAAGCTAAGGACCCGGGCGGTATAAGGAGCGAGGGTCCGCCAATAATTGGCCCCTATAGATTTTGGTATGATCTCAGAGAGAATCAAAATTAATAAAGTAAGCACCACCGGTACCAAGCCTAGGGCTAGTTCCGATTTAAAAACTTGTCCCGACTGCCAACCTACCCCAGCGGCCCCAATGGTATGGGCAATGGTATTTAAAGAGAGTATGGCCGATAGGGGACGGTCTATATCCTCTTTGAGTGCCTTCATTTTGGCCCCTAGTTGAGGGTTTTTTTGATTAATTGTCTCGACATAGGATGGGGTAATACTCAGGATAACGGCTTCCAGTATGGAGCATAGAAAGGAGACCAAAATGGCCAATAAGAGGAAAAAGATTAATAAAAACATAGTATTACCCCCAACAGGGCCCGTGGATCAATAGGTTTCTTATCTCTAATGGCCCTAAAATTAATACTAAAGGATTAATATGACGGTAATCCTAGCCAAAAAAGCTTGAATTAATTGAGTAAGGGGCCGACATTAATCTTGGAAGGGGCTTAACTCAGCAGGTTCGCTGGCATTATGTAAGCGGTCTAGGGCCACAATTCGATAGTAGTAGCCTTCCGCTTCGGCTTTTTCTCTTTCTTCAATGTACTCCACATCTTTTTGGATAGAAACAATATACCGGGGATCATCACTCGGGTCGGTCTGGGCGGGGTAGCGGTATATGACATAATAAGCCGGTAACTCTCCATCTTGGGCTGGTTCGGCGCTTTCCCATTTGAGTAAAAGGTGGCGAGGCGTATTGATGAGCCTTAGGTTTTGTGGTTTTGCCGGAGGAATGCTATCCTTCCAGGTCATGGGCGGGATCAAAGAAGGATATTTGTAGAGTTTTTGATGGATTTTATCACTAATTGAGCGGGTGTTTTTCATAAAGTAGCGGGCCCGGAAGAAAATATTTCCGGTAATGGTCTTTCGGGCCCGGTTGATCTTAATCTGGTTGATCATTTCTTGGGGGTTATACCAGCGCCGATCGCTATCATTATGGTATTTGTAATAGGCTTGCCCAATGTAAATATGCCGGTTGGAATGATGCTCGGCCCACCAGTCGGCCAGTACGGTATAATCGGCTACTTTATGGCCTACACTCCAGTACAATTGAGGGGCTACATAGTCAATCCATCCTTGCTCCAGCCACTTGAGGACATCGGCCGAGAGGTAATCGTAGCTGGTCTGGCCCACATTGGTTGCCGAGCCGCGCCAGTCTTGTTTTCGGTTTCGCCATACGCCAATGGGGCTTACCCCAAATTTTACCCTTGGATTGATCACATCCAGGCTATCGTGTATCATCCGGATGAGGGTATTGATATTGTTGCGGCGCCAAGCCCCTTTGGTGTGAAAGGCGCGGCCATATCTTTGGAAGGCCTGGGTATCGTCAAACTCTTTTCCCCATATTTTATAGGGGTAGAAATAGTCATCAAAGTGTACGCCATCAATATCGTAGCGGCGGGCCACATCTAAGATGACCCGCACGACATAATCTCGCGCTTGAGGGAGGCCAGGGTTGAAATATAAATGCTTCCCGTACTCTATAAACCAGTCGGGACGCCGACGGGTGATATGCCGGGGATGAATGTCACTGAGTTTCAGGCTATATTGCGCTCGGTAGGGATTAAACCAAGCGTGTAATTCCATTTGGCGTTTGTGGCATTCCTCAATCATGTATTCCAAGGGGTCAAAGGCAGGCTGGGTGGCTTTGCCTTGCATGCCCCACAAAAATTCCGACCAGGGCTCTATAGGGCTCTCATAAAAAGCATCGGCGCAAGGCCTTACTTGAAAGATGGCGGCATTCATCCCGCGTTGGTGGTGATAGTCGAGGATTTCCCGTATTTCGGCCTTGAGTTCTTCTACGGGGAGCTTGGGCCGGGAAGGAAAGTCTTTATTATCCAGGGTCGTGATCCAAAAGGCCCGAAACTCCCGGGATGGTGGCGGAGGCCCCTCCAACTCATCCTGGGGAAGGGAAGGGGCAACTGGACTGCTGCTCAGGGCATACCAAAGCGTAAGAAAGTGTAGTAGAGGAAATGTGATCATATTGGCTTAAATCCGCCTACAAGTATACCGAAATTCTTTTACATCTCAGAGGTGATTTCTAAATAGTCTGAAGATTTGGGGAAGGAAAAACAAACATCGGTACCTCCCCAGGCATTACTTTCTATCCAGACCCGGCCCCCGTGCCGTAAAGTAATTCGCTGGACAATGGCTAAGCCCAAGCCATTCCCTTCATATTTTCCTTCATTGTGTAAGCGAAAGAATATTTGAAAGACTTTCTTTCTTTGTTCAACAGGGATACCAATGCCATTATCGGAGAAGGTGTAGTAAGTATAGTTTGAGTCATCTTGTCCTCTTACCAGAATTTTACTTACCTTTTGATGTTGGCTATATTTTACGGCATTATCTAAGACATTTAGCAATAGGTGCCTAATTAAGATAGTATCTCCACGCAGATTAGGTAAGGCTTCTTGTACTTGTAAATCGATGGTTTTGTCTAGAGGATGCGCTGTGGCCTTAAAAGCTTCTTTTATTAACTTATCCATATTAAGGTGCACATATTCATTATTGCTTCGGCTTACCCGGGAATATTCTAGTAAATCCTCAATAATTTGAGTGAGTACTTGGGTGCTATCATTAATGGTTTGAAGCATAAATATTCCCGCTTCCTCTATTGTATCTTTAAATTCTTCTAATAAAATAGCGGAGTAATTTTCAATATTTCGAATAGGTTGTTTTAAATCATGAGATACCGTATAATTAAAAGCATTCAACTCATCATTGATATCCTGGAGTTTTCGGTTAATCTCTTCAGTACGAATTGATTGAATTACCTCAAAAATATGGGAACGGAGACGTAAGGCAATCTCAATTTCTGAGGAAGACCAGGGCTTGGCGAATCCTTGCCGGATTTCTTGCCATTTATCAAATGATTTACGAGGACTCAGGCGATACTTGCCTTCTTTTTCATCTAAAATCATAGCCTTATTTTTATCACCTGCCCAGTATACCGTTTCAATTTCCTCGGGTTTGAACCATAATATCATTTCTGAACTTTGAGAAGAAAAACGAATAGCCAAGACTCCTGACATTTTTTGTATACCCTCTTCGCTGAGTTTTAAAAAGGAACCCATATTATGCGTATAAAAGATAGGTGTATGAGGCTGTGAAGAGATCCAGCGAATTACATTTTCAATATCTTCACGGGGAGGAGCGCTGCCAAATGCTTGGATGGATGAGGTGTTAAAAGTATATGCACCTCCCTGAGCAGAGTTGACTTCAATTAGTTGTTCATGAAATTTACTATAGGTACTTCCCAAATTCCGGCTTTGGCTCAGCTCCTGTACTAAGCTAACTTCTTGTTGGATATAGGATTTACTCTGCTCAATTTCATCTTTCTGAATTCTTACTTCTAAGTAATTTGAAAAGATCTTGCTGAAAAGCTCAGTCGATCTTCGGGTCTCAGGATCCAAGTAAAAACAAGCATGGTGATGACAGGCAATTAAACCCCAGAGCTGTCCTTGATATAAAATTGATAAAGAAAAACTGGCGCCCACCCCCATATTTTGTAGATACTCTAGATGAATAGGGGAAACACTCCGTAAAGATACCATACTCAAATCTGGTTTGGCCTGCGTAAGTGGGTTAAGGGTGGGAATGAGCTCAACTGGAGAGGATGAAACATCGGGTATCATACGGATCCTATTTTCCCGGTAAAGTTCTCGAGCTTGGGCCGGTATATCACTAGCTGGAAAATGTAAACCTAAAAAGGGCTCCATATGGGCTTCACAGGATTCGGCCACCACGGAGCCATTCCAGTCTTGATCAAATTGATAAATCATCACCCGGTCGAATCCTAAGTGGGATTTAACTTGCTCTGTGGTATACTGTAATACATCAAGAAGCGCCGGATAATTTTCCAGTCCTTGCATGTAATTGCCAAGGAATAGGCCAAATTTAGCCGATTGCGCCTCACTGCTTGCAGTTACATCCTTTTCAACTTCCAGGTAAATGAAAGAGCCTATACGGTAATAACGTAGAAAAAAATTAGTGGAGACTTTCCCAAATATAGTTGACTTTTCAAGGTACGTTTGCCCTTCCTTGTTTAAGGAATACAGTTTATTTTGTAAAGTGGTACTTTCAAACAAAAAACTAACTTTTTTGTTTAATAAAAAATGCACTTCATATCCTGTAAAAGCTTTAATATTACTGCTTACCTGTACTATATTTAGGTTTTTATTATCCAAGATAATAAACCCTCCAAAGCTTTGAGTTAGGCTCGGAATCCGAATGGGCTCGTCCTCACACCGTATAAGGTCTTGATTATCTTGCATGTATTTTATTTTTTTGCTTTTATCTATGGAGTTTTCACAAATTGATCTGGTACTTGTGGAAGATAATAAAATAGACGCAGATGTCATACTACGTCTTGTCAAAAAGGAAAACCCTGCTTGGAAATGCCTAGTTATCGACAATGGCGAAGAAGCCATTCAGTTTTTTTTACGGACAGGAATCTACAGTCTTAAAACCTACAATATGCCCCGATTGATCCTCATGGATATACACCTCCCTAGCTTTTCAGGTATTGAAATACTTGAAAAAATTAGACAAGTATCCAGTAATAAATATATACCGATAGTGATGTTAAGCTCCTCTAACCGAGTAAATGATATCCATCAGTCTTATTATTTTGGGGCCAATGCCTATGTAGTTAAGCCCTCAAAATTAGAGCAAATGAAGCGAGTAGTGCAAGCTATGACTTCCTTCTGGTTAGATATAAATACAGCTTTATAATTACAATCCCCCCTCATGATGAAGCATATTTTTTGACTTTTCGTATAAAAACTAAGATCCACTCCAATTTTTTACATGATGAGCGAGACACCAGCCATACCCATCCTACTTTTAGAAGATAGCAATCCTGATGCTTACCTGATAGAACGTTATCTAAAAAAGATTAACCAAGCCCTAAACGTAGAATTACAAGTACATCGCGCCCATAATAAGAAAGAGTATTATGAGTTACTTACCAAAGAATACATTAAACTAATAATTGCCGATTATAAATTGGACGATATCCTGGGAGATGAAGCCCTTACCTATGCTAAACGCAATGTGCCTCATATTCCCTTTGTTTTTGTGACGGGTACCCTCAACAATGAAGAATTGGCGGCGCAAACGATACTCAATGGAGCCTCAGGCTTTGTACTCAAATCCAATCTCCCCAAGTTAGAAAGTCTTTTTCCCCGTATTTTAGAGGAAATCAATGATGGGGAACAATTACTACGCTTAGATCAGGAAATTAAGGTTCTTTCTCAAGACCTCAATACGTTATATCAGAACTTAAGTGAGCTAAGAGGCCAAACCGATAGCACCAAGCGCGTAGAACGGGATGCTCACATCAATGAAACCCTGATCCATATCAATCATAACCTTCATTCCCGCCAAGAATTAATTATGCAACGGTCGGCTATCATGGAAAAACTTATCTACCCAGGCGAGTTTTCAACATGAAATTAGCACCCGTTTAGGTAATCAACGGAGGAAAAGCCCATCTATATGAGGTTTTAAGATATTATATAGGGGCTTGCCCGCGCTAAAAAAAAATTTTCCTAGAAGTGCCTATGTGCCGGCGCGGGCCGGGCTGTCACTACTCGCCGGCCACCCCGCCTAGCCCTTGCGGGCTCAAACATGCCGTTCCATCCCTAAGCCTTTGGAGAAGAGAGTAGGGATACAAGAAGTCCAAGATGCTTAGCCATTGCCCCCCCCAAATAAAAGCTTCCTCCCCTTAAAAACTGTTTGGTTTTATCAGAATTGCCTGCTGCTCAATTTGCGGAAACCTAATGCCCAGAGCCATACAATGACAGGCCTAAGCCTAGCCCATATGGATAAGGTCTCAGTTCGCAAAACCGAAAGGGCAGGGGATGCTTTTATGAAATACTTTCTTTGAAACTGTTTAAATTTAATTGCGTTGGGCTGCAAAGGGCCATTTCGGGAACCTGATTTCATCAAATTCCTCGCCCATAGCGCTGCTATGCGCTCCTTGTTGATTTCATCAGAACCCCAAACTGACCCTTCTCGCCGACAAAAACTAAACTTAAACAGTTTCTTAGTGTTTAAGCAAAGAAACTTCCTAAGAATTGATTTGCCCTAGAGGGGCAGATTGTTCCTATCTCGCTCGCCCTTTAGTATACGGGTTCCCAAGCAGGCTTAGGGATAGAGCGGCCTGTTTGAGCTCGTGTGGGCCTTGTGGGGAAAGGCAGCGAGTAGCGAAAGCCCGCCCCGTGCCGATAAGATCGTGCTTTTGGGCCGTATCTCTCTAGCACGGGGAAGCCCCTAATCGCTTATGGGCAAGACTTAACAAGCCTGAAAACTTTGCTTGTATAGATTAAGGAAGAAATCGTCGGGGATGGGTTTGGAGAAAAAACCTTTCACGCAAGGGTAACTCAAAGCGCGCTCCCGATCGGAGTCATAGACCGAAGTGGTGACCATATAAATCTCGCTCTTTTGTCCCTGGTAAAGGCGATGGTACTCATCTAAAAACTGAAAACCATCAGCCAGAGGTAGGTTTATATCTACCAAAATGTAGTCTGGGAAATGGGTTTGATTGGCCCGGATATAGTCCAGGGCCTGTTGGGTACTCGCTTTAGTCGTGATATCAAAGGATACCTGCGAAAACTGATGGAGTTGATTGAAGATGTAACTAAATATTTGGTCATCATCAATCAGTAGGATACTCGGAACCTTCTGAGACATAGACATGGGTTGATTATTCTTAAGCTTTATTTTTCCAATTTTAATAAATTTTTTTCGGCAATTGGAGGGGAGGGGGAAAAGAGGATGCCAAGTTATGTGATATTTTGCCTGAAATCCTCCTGTTTTACGCCAAAATAGACGATAAAAGCGGGTTAAAAGACTATGTATATGTTAAGAAACTTGGTAATTTATGGGCGTTTTTGGTATGAGGAGCGGTTACTTGTCTTTTTGCGGCTGAATCTAGCGCGTGTTACCTTTTGGGAAAAAAATCAAGGGTCTTAGGAAGTGGTCTCGAGAGTTGGCTTAAATTCTCGAGGGAGATACACTTGAAATGTGGTTCCTTGCCCATACTCGCTATTTACCTCTACATACCCACCTAAGGCTTCTACTTGGGAGCGGGTGACGTATAACCCGATTCCCTTACCTTCTACATCATCATCCAATCTTTGAAACATCCCAAAGATTTTTTCATAATTTTCGGGTTTTATGCCCCTGCCATTATCCCGGATGGTAAAGCAAATATAGGCTTCTACGGACTCGGTATAAATGTAAATGACCGGAGGCCGGTCTGGATGACGGTATTTACAAGCATTCATGAGCAAGTTGCTTACAATGCTTTTTAAATGACTGGGCACGGAGTTTATTTGAGGGGCACGGGAGAAGTCAAAGGTGATTTGGGCCTGGAACTTTTCTATTTGCCCATTGATATCGTGCATAATATTTTGGGCCAAAGTCTCAAAATGCACTTGACTTACTTTATCGTCGAGGGCTTTTTTGGAGGCTACTATATAAATTAAATCATCCAGGGTATCGTGGATGATGTCTACAGATTGGGCAATGCGGTCGATTACTTCTTCATTATCTGAATTGACCAGCCCTTTGCGGTAGAAAAACTGTACCAGGGTTTTTAGATTTACAATGGGAGAACGGAGGTCGTGGGTGGCCACATAGGCAAACTGTTCCAGCTCCCGGTTGTAGCGTTCTAGCTTTTCTTGATTGATTTTGTTTTCGGTAATATCCAAGCTTGAGCCAATATACCCTTGAAACTCCCCTTCCCGGTTATGAAAAGGAACCCCTCGGGTTATCAACCAGCGAAATGCCAGATCACTTCGATGGATGCGGCTTAGGTTTTCAAAAGGGACCCTTTGGGCATAGGCTTCTTCCATCAAGGTACGGGTAGCTTCTTGGTCTTCTTCGTGTAGCCAGGCAAACCATTCCTGGCCCAGTTGTTTAGAAAGCTCATGTCCTCTAAATTGCTCCCAAGTCTTATTGAGGTGAACAATTTTCATATCTTGGTCAAGCATCCAGATTAAGACAGGTGAGGAGTCTACCAGGTTACGGAAGCGAGATTCGCTCTCAATTAAGGCGTTCTCAGCCCGTTTTAAGCCCGTTATATCGGTGAGTATTGCCAGGGCGCGGGTAGCCTTGCCCGACTCATCACTCTCGGAGATAGCAGATAGCAGGGTATCCATGATTTCTCCACTCTTCTTTACAAACTGGAAGGGAAGGTGTTCGGCTTTGCCTGATACAAAGAAAGGCTCGCCGTGATTATTTTGACTTTCGGGCCTAAATTCACCACTGACAAAATCATAAAAGTGCCGGTTGAGTACTTCGGAGCGTTGGTAGCCCATATACTCAAGCCAATAGTTGCTTACGGAGGTGATCTTCCCTTCTGGGTTGATAGAATAAAGGAGGGCGGGGGTATTGTTGTATAATTTTTTATAGTTCCCTTCGCTTACTTCCAAGGCTTTCTGGGCTTTTTTGCTAGCACTTATATCCACAAAGGAGATCACTAAGCCATCAATTTCCCTTTTTTTATTGATAAAGGGGTTAAATTTCATAAGATAGTGTAAGCCTTCTTGTTGTTCAATCTCAAACTGATGTGAGGCCCCTTCGTTAAGTACCTCGAGTAGATCTTTGCGGAACTGTTCGAAACCAAAGTTGCTACTAAAATCAAAAATGGGCCTACCGATATCGGTATTGACTAAGTTAAATTGCTTTTCTACGGCTGGGGTAAATTTCCGGATACGTAGGTCTCGGTCGAGGAAGATGGTCCCAATGTCGGAGCTTGTAAGGAGGTTGTTGACATCATTATTGACATTGGTAAGCTCCTCTATTTTAGATTGCAGCTCTGTATTCACGGTGTGGAGTTCCTCATTGACCGATTGAAGCTCTTCATTGGTGCTCTGCATTTCCTCATTGGAGGACATCAGTTCTTCGTTGGTGGTCTGTAATTCTTCACTGGTCGTTTCATAGCGCTCTATGGCCATTTTGAGACGGTACTTGGTCTCTTTGAGTTCTAATTGCAGGGACTCAATCTGTTGTTGGGCATATTTATCACGACTGAATACTTCAATCAACTCTACATCCTTGGCAAGCTCAGCTTGGGTGTTTTCTTCAAACTCAATGACAAAGTACTTATCTTGTAATTCTTCAGACCAAACTGGGGTAAAGCGAAGGTTCATGAGCTGGGCTTGCCCATTCCGGCTGAGGGGTACTTCTTTTACCAAGTAGGGACTATTGCTGCTGGAGGCTTTTCGGATACCCGAGCGAAAAATGGCACTTTGTTCCCGGTTGACCATATACTCCAGGTTAAACTGGTTACGGCTAGCGGGCATCTTTAAATAATTACCCATTTTACCAGCCATATGGAGCACTTCCAATTCTAGATCTACCAACAAACATTGGGGGGCATAATGGTCTAATAAAACGGTGGCGTAACTCTCGGCCAGCGGGTTTGCTATTATCCTTTCTTTGGGCCGCTTGATGGGTTCTTGAACTCTTTTACGGTCTAAAGGGGTGAAGGTTTTGTGCTGCCATTCGGTAACCGGCAGTTTATCCGAACGGTTGTTTCGGAAGATTCGCCATTTATTATTGATGATTTCGTAGTCTTCCAGGTTTTTTTTGAGGTATTCACTGATGCCCAGGAAGAGATAGCCCCCCTTATTGAGCGAGTACTGCAATTTATCTAAGACAGAAATTTGCATCTTAGGCTCAAAGTAAATAAGCAGATTGCGGCAACTGATAAAGTCTAAGTTGATGAAAGGTGGATCTTTTAGTACATTATGAGAGGCAAAAACAATGTTATCACGGATAGTCTTCTTCACCTCATATCTTTCATTCCGGCGGATGAAGTAGCGCTCTAAAAACTCGGGGGGGATATCCACAAAAATACTTTCCACGTAGGAGCCTAAACTAGCCCGATTAATGGCCTCTTTATCCAGGTCGGTAGCAAAAATCTTATACCCTTGTTGAATTTTATGCTCATGCCGGTAATCTTCCAGCAAAAGGGCCAAAGAATAGGCTTCTTCTCCCGTAGAGCAACCAATTGACCAGATACGAATATCTTCACTGGGGTTTTTTTCGGAAAAAAGAGCAGGGATTACTTCTTTTTTTATGATTTCGTAGGCTTCCGGATTGCGAAAAAACTGGGTCACCCCAATGAGCATATCTTTGGCCAAGGACTCTACTTCGACTTCGTGGCTAAGCAAGTAGTCGTAATAGTCCTCAATGGTGTTTAAGTTATTTACCCGAATACGTTTGGTAAGCCGGCGGGCCAGCGTGCTTTTTTTGTAATACTGAAAATCTAGACCCGTTTTGATGAGAATAGTATGCAAGATATTGTTTAGGCCCCGGGTGGTTATGGGGCGCTCGAGGTAGGTATGGTTCCCGGAGCTGGGCTCTTGCCGAACAATCTGTACAGTTTGACTAGCCAGTTCTTCGGGGGTACCCAAAATATCGACCAGCCCAGTGCTGATAGCACTGTTGGGCATACCATCAAATTGGGAAGACTCAGGGTCTTGCACCATTACAATCCCGCCTTCTTCTTTGATACTTTTGAGCCCACGGGTCCCATCGGAGCCAGTACCAGAGAGAATAATACCTATTGCCTTATCTTGATAGCTTTGGGCGAGGCTATGAAAGAAAGTATCGATAGGGTAGTGTATGGCAATATTGGGATCTTTGTCGTGAACCCATAACTCCCCCGCGTGAATTTCCATTACTTTTCCTTGGGGGATAAGATAGATGGTATTGGCTTGAACTTTCTCGTGGTCGTAGGCGGTGGTGATGGTAAGAGGAGTATGGTCTTTTAGTAACTCTCCCATCAAACTCTTAAAATCAGGGGAGAGGTGTTGGATGATCACGAAGGAAGCATTTGGAAATGCATTGATTTCCTCAAAAAAGGAGCGGATCGCTTCTAAACCTCCGGCGGATGCACCAATTCCGATAACGTGCATAAAGATGTAGAGTTGGTTGGTAAATGGTATTTGGGCCTACACCTGTAATTACGTCTTTTTTTCGATGACTTACAAGTGTAAGGCTCTAAAGTAGTTAATCATAAAAATAGCATCTTTTCGAAAAAGTAACATTTAGCTTATTTTTGGGGGCTTAATTCCAAATAATCCAAAATTGCATGAGCACGAATCCTAAGCCCACGAAGCTTAATAATATGACCAACCAACGGTTTACTCCGGCCAAGTAACCCAAAATAGCGGTGAATATTCCTAAGGCCAATAGCTGATATAAACGTAAATAATAGAGATTATTGTAAAATTTAAAAACGCTATTGGCAACTTGTACCAAAAAAAGGGCTACCAACAACCAGTAAACCCCTTTGATATTTTGCATACTTTTCATAAGATTTCCTTATAAAGCTTCTAAGTAAGCGTATACAGCTTCTAAGTCTTCGTCTGGCCAAGGAAAGCTCTGCATAAGGGTTTTATTGTATTGCTCGTACAAGGCAACGGCATACTCATCTCCACTCTCGATAACCGCTTGAGAATTTTTGATAAACTTCAAGATCCACTCCTTGTCTTGGCGTTTGGTCACTCCTTTTAGACCTGGCCCAATCAGTACCGACTCATCAACCAGGTGGCATTGCGAGCAGTTGGCTTGAAATAATTTTTTACCAGCCAGGGCCAACTCACTCAATTCGGGTTCGGGTTCTTTGGGGCTAGCCTCTGGAGTCGTAGTGCTTGAGCTGCTTTCGGAAGTATTTTCTTCCTCAGAATCTTCGGAGTCAGGGTTTGAGGCACCTCCACAGGCACCCAGATATAAGAGTACACTTAAAAGAAAAAAAAGCTTTTGAATTTTCGTCATGATCTTGTGATTGTGAAACTTCTAATACAATTTAAAAAGCCTTGGGGCTTCGTCTCCTTGGTTTCCCAAAGCTAGGCATGGAACTTATCCCAATAAGTAAGAACATTTTTACCAGCCTCTCCAAAGATCTTGAACAATCTTCGTATATTCAAACCTAAAAAAGAACTTTATAAAAGAAAGATATGCAGCCTAAACATTATCGTTTGATCTTGCAAAGGGAACTAAAATCTCTCATCCAAGAAGTAGAATCCTACGCTCGAGAGGAAGATATGTGGATCAAAACCGATTCCATCCCCAATTCGGCCGGAAACCTAGTTTTGCACCTCCTTGGCAGTTTAAAAACTTACCTAGGGGACCATTTAGGAGGGGAAACCTACGCGCGTGATAAGGCCTTGGAGTTTCGGGGAGAGGCCCAGTCTCGTAGCCAATTGTTACAGGAACTCAATACACTGCTTAGCCGGGTAGAAAATATACTAGACCCCCTGGACGCCCAACTTTTAGATGGACAGTATCCGGTGGAGGTAGAAGGAGCAAATTACCCCACCCAACTTATTTTGTTTCATGTTTTAGCCCATTTTAGTTACCACTTGGGGCAAATTAACTTTCACCGGAGGTTGCTCAGCCAGGATGGAGCATAGTCTTGGGCCAGACTAAGGGCTTTAAAAGATGATTTACTGGCAGTACCCATGGCTTTGCGTTTGGACGCAGAGTATCCACACAAGGTTCACCCAAAACCAAAGCCTTGACTTAGACAGCTAGGAGATTGATTGAAATGCGCTTAGCACAAGGTAGACTACCACACGGGTTGCGGTAGCTGACTAGCCATTCTTTGAATGCGGTAGAGCTCTTTTTCTCGTTTTAAGTTGTCTTCTTTTAAGGAAATACCCGTACTTTTTTGGTAACCATTGGCCAATACAATGGATTCTTCTTGCCCGTCATCCTCGGCATATACTAAGTATAGTTGAAAAAAAGCATCACGCGTCCAATTACCGGCCTGCTTGGTTTGAAATAGATAGTTTAATGCCTGATTACGGGCTTTCATCGGATTTTCGCTGGAAAAATTAATTTTGGTTTGGCAAAAATATACCTCCAAAAATTCGGAACCCGACTCGTTCACGACGATTTGATAGTGAATCTTATTCATAGATGTTCATTTAACTATGTAGTACCATGGTTTTCAGTTTTTGAATAGGGTACACAAAGCAAGCTTGGTATAGAATATAAGTAAATATTGTTGAATTCTAAGGCTGGGGATGAAGAAATCTAATATCTTTATCTAGATAGCTTATCTACGAGACTAAGCCAAAATTGTTTCAGAGGCACGTATATGACTCTTTTACTGGAAAAACAAAAGGCAGGAAGGGGTTTTATTTTTTCAGGCAATTTGAGTATTTTTAGAGCAAAACCACATTCAAACATACGCCTCTAATGCTTAAACCTACGATCCAGGAGTTACATGTAAGCCAAGCCTTATGTGTATGGGCTTATACATATGCCAATCAAAAAATACTTTTGAACGATTTAAAAGCCATTCCTCTAGAAAATGCTTTGCGTGAAGTTTTGGGGCTTGACAGTATGATGGAATATAAAACTCTCCAAAATGAATTTGGGGGTAGTTTGCCAAGTCCGGATGAACAAAAAGACAAAACGCTTCAATTACTTAAAAAAGAGAGTAAATCCTTAAACCGGGTACGCATCCGCTCCTATTTTTATGCCATAGAAAAAGGTTTGGACTCCCTGGGTATCCCTGAGAGCCAGAGAGAAGGGGCTTATGAACTGGAAAAAGAAGTGCTAGACCTATACATCCATAATCAATCCCGGCATAATCTTAAAATGAGTGCCGAGCTCAGTAATTTATACAGTACCATTGGTCAACTAGCCTACGTTATGGTTATGGCCGATAAGGTATTTATGGAGGAAGAAAGAGAAGCCTTTCAAAGTGTCATCAAGGAAAACTTAGGCCATTTTGATTGGCTGGCCGAAGATCGCTTTCAGGTCATCAAGGACCTCATGGTTTTAGATTTAGAAAGCACGTATGAGCACGCCCTTTTCCTAATACGTAAAAATCGGCTTGCCTTAGATGAAGACCTCATTCAGAAATTTATGAATGTTATGATCAAGGTTGCCGAAGTGGCCGGAATTACTCCCGAAGAACAAGCATTAATCAATCGTTTCCAAGAAGATTTGTATGAAATCTACGAGTCCGAGTAAACCAAGGGGCAGTATTACCTGGAAAGGCCATCATTTCACCCTGGAAGAACTTCCCCTGGTTGAGCTAACTTCACTCGGCATAGATGCCTATGGCCAACAAGCCCTGCAATTTTGTCAAGATTGGCTTCAAGGCCAAGAAGTTTTCCCTATACATACTTCGGGTTCCACCGGTAAACCCAAAGAAATTAAAATTCATCGGGAGCAAATGGACGCGAGTGCTCAGGCTACCCTTCGTTTTTTAGGCCTACAAGCGGGGGCCCGGGCTTTGGTATGTATCCCTACCCAGTACATTGGAGGGCGTATGATGCTCGTACGGGGTTTATTGGGGGGGCTGCATCTGCACGTAATTCCTCCCCAGAGCAATCCCTATGCGGAGTTTTTGCGGAGTTTAAGTCCTGAGGAATTGCCAAGTTATGATTTTTGGGCCCTCGTACCCCTACAATTGCAGACCTTACTCGAGCAAGAAGCGCATGTTATCCGGTCTTTGGAAAAGGCCCAGGCCATAATTGTGGGAGGCGCTCCGGTCTCGGCTCCATTATGGGCAAAGCTCCAAAAGCTTAAGGCTCCGGTATACAGTACCTACGGCATGACAGAAACCGTCTCTCATATTGCTTTGAGAGCTTTGAATGGTTCCCAGGCAAGTACTTCGTTTCAACTACTACCTGGCAATGAAATCCAAGTAGATGATCGGCAATGTTTGGCCGTACGAGGGGCGGTAACCCTAGGGCAGTGGATACAAACCAATGACCGGGTACGACTCAAGGCTCAGGATGCCTTTGAATGGCTAGGCCGAGTCGACCACGTAATCAACTCAGGCGGGATCAAGGTATTGGTAGAACCCTTGGAGCAAAAAATGGCGGAGGTTTTTACGACTATTGTGCCGCGTACAGACTATTTTATTGCCTCACAAAAAGATGAGCGCTTAGGCGAAAAAGTAATACTACTTATCGAGCACCCAGGTTTAGATGTTAAAACCGAGCTTTTATTAAAAAATCAACTTGCAAAAACGCTAAATAAATACGAAATTCCCAAAAAAATCATCGCAGTTGAGGAGTTTGCACGTACCGAAACGGGTAAAGTCCGCAGAAAACACACACTGGATAGCCTGCATAATTCCTGATTCCCAGACACCTGTATTTATCTAGCTGCATTTGAGAGAATTCCATGACCGTTTATCGTAGTTTAGATCAAGCCCTGGCCAGCCCAGCAAATGTGACATATTTGTCGGTCTACAACCGACAGCTGACCCAATTACCGCCTTCCTTAGGGAAATTAACGTATTTGCAAAAACTCAATGTTTCGCATAATCAACTTGAGGGCCTGCCTCTGGAATTGCAAGGACTCCATTGCCTGGAAGACTTAAACCTCTCCCGTAATTTCTTGAGAGAAATACCTCCGGTACTTTGGCAATTGCCCACCCTCAAGCATTTGGACCTACGCAATAACTATATCCAAACCATACCCCACCAAATTGCGGCCCTCAAAGAACTCACCCACTTAAATTTGAAAGCAAATCCTTTGACGAAATTACCGGAAAACTTGGGCGAATTGACCAATATCCGGATGATTAACTTATCCGATAATCCTAACCTGGATTTAGAACAAGTTTTGGAGGTGCTTTCCCGTTTAGATCACCCTTTTCACTTGGTTTTATCAGGCTGCCGTATCCGGAAATTTCCCGCTTTATTAGGAAAATTGACCAATTTAGAGGCCCTCACCCTTCGTGATAGCTCTCAGTTACAATTACAGGGTACTTTTGAACTCCTGTCTGATCTACCACAATTAAACTACTTAGACCTCATCAATACCCGGAAGTTCTTGCCCGATAACATCAAAGAATTACGTCACGTGAGGTCGCTCTTGGCCAACCGTTTCCGGGCAGCATCTGACTTGCCTTCCCATCTGCCCCAATTGCAAACTTTGTATGCCATCAATGCCCATTTTAAGGAAATCCCCCCGTGGATACTCAATTTTGAGCGTCTTGAGGAATTAAACCTCAGTAGCAACCGAATCCGTTTCTTGCCCTCTAGTTTGACATCCCTCCAATATTTGTCTCATCTGGATGTATCATTCAATCAGATAGAGCAGTTGCCTCCATGTTTGACTCCTTTATTCATTCGCTTGAAAAGTTGCAATTTGGAGGGTAACCGTCACATACCTTCCCAAGCCTTGCGAAGTTTTTTACAGGAGCTCCACCAAGAAGAAAGGAGCCTCGTGGAGCAACAAGCGGCGGCTTACCTGTTTTTAAGAGATATTCCCTCGGCTGTGGCCTTGGCCGGTATGCCGGAGTTTCTAAACTTAACCCGCTTCAGACTGGCTCCGGTGAGTCGTTTGGCCCTGGCCGCCATGTCTTATCTAAGAACCTCCTGTGATTTGCACGAAATTGAAGATAGAAAAGAGCTTTCTCTAATTGGTAGATCCAAACGCTATACCGTGGCTGGGGCCAAAAAGAAACTTTTGGAACAAGGAATACGCATAAAAACGGGCGACCTGGAGCAAGCTTCTACCTTGGTAGTAGGCGAAAAACCAAGTTATAAACTCCAAGCCGAATATCTAGAATCTTCAAATTGGGCTACCGAGGAGCAACTCTATCGCTATGTATTGCAGCGTGAGCCTCCCCTGAAGGGAAGAGAGTTTAGTAAAATCAAAAATTTACTCTTTTCCCGCGACCCAGCCTCCGTGCTTTTGGCCTTGAACCTCCTGAGAACCCGAAGCCTGGATAAGGTACAACTGAGTTATGTCTTGGGTTTGTCTTTTTTTCACCCCGAAGCTGCGGTCAAAAAGCAGGCAAATGCCCTACTCAATACGCAAGCGGGTAATTACGTACTGGGCTTTAAACTGAGCCTCGACAGACTCAGCACGGAACAACAAGTCACTCAAATGCTTCTTTGTCCCGAAGTAGACCAGGAGGCTTGGGTCAATATGGCCTATCATTTTGGAGGAATAGCCCAAGGACAAATTTTAGCCAGCGGAGGGATGTTTTTTTCCGACCTCCTGGAAGAGTTGATCAATTATAGTCAGATTTTATCTATCCGGTTTGCTTTTCATAACATTAGCCCGGCTCTCTTACAGTATAAGCATATCGATCATATCGAGATTGTCAAATCTCCTGGCCAATTCAGTTACATAAACCAGTTGCCCCCTGTATTGTACCAAATGGATTATTTAAAATATCTCCGTTTGGACGATATCCCTCTGGCCTTCTTGTCTCCCCAGATGTCCAACTGGAAAGCAATCTACAAATTACGTTTTACCGGAGCGCAAATCACCCACATACCTCCCCAAATTGGTGACTTGAGCCAACTTAAAATTTTATCGGTCTTTAACAATCGCTTATCCCAATTACCCCCCGAAATTGGTCAATTGCACCGGCTAGAAGAACTTTGGGCTTTTTCTAATTCCCTGCATAAATTGCCCAAAGAAATCGGACAGCTCCGGTCCTTAAAACATTTACATTTGAGTAATAATAAATTGAAGCACATACCCGAGGAAATAGGGCGGCTCACCTCCCTCGAGGAGCTGAGTTTATCGGGTAATCCCTTGGAAAGTGTGCCCTCATCCTTGGCTCGATTGCATAATCTCCAAAAATTGGAGTTGCCCCGGAGCTTACCCAACTATTGGGAGATTCGAGAATGGCTCAAAAAAGAATTAGCCCCTTGCAAAGTGACCTTTAAATAAAAAGAAGGAGGGGCTTGCCCGCGCTCCTAGGTTGCTGCCCCCATTGGAGATACAGGGCAAGCGCGGGCCGGGCTTTCGCTACTCGCTGCCTTTGCCCACGGGCCAACACGAGCTCAGACATGCTATTGATTACCCACATCTTTTTTGTAAATATGGGAATGAAAGA
>CAWUIO010000033.1:0-56010 GCA_963922455.1 uncultured Microscillaceae bacterium | reverse complement strand
TTAAAAGCATTTACAATTTACTCGAGGGGGTCTTAGCGAGACGCTAAGACCAGGGCCAGTAAACCCAAGTAAATAATTAAAAAGATAGAGGCTATCCCCCAAACTCCCTTGCCTAGGGCAGACAACGGGGACACTGTCGCTAAGACAAGGCACAAGCCCCGCTGCGCTTATGCTTTTGCCAGGAGGGAAAACGTAAAAAGTCCCGTCTCCCGGTTCCCATGTCCCGGTTCCCTTTCCAATCTCTCCTCTCTCTTCTCTCCTCTCTCTTCTTTATTCGGCTGAGGGATAGAGCGTCTGTCTGAGCCCGCCGCTGGTATGTGCGGGGGGTGGCGAGTCGCGAAAGCCCGACCCCGGCCTGGGCAGGAACGTCTGGGCTAGGCACGCAATGTTCTTTGGCCGGGGGCAGCCCCCAATCTTAGTTAATTTCTTCTACAATCAAGTTGTGATTGGTGTAGATGCAGACATCGGCGGCAATGTGCAGGGCTTCTTCTACCATTTCGCGGGCGCTCAATTGCGTGGCGTGCTTCTTCAAAGCCAGGGCGGCCGACTGCGCGTAGACCCCTCCCGAACCAATCGCGGCAATCCCCATATCGGGCTCCAAAACATCGCCCGTACCCGAAATAATGAGGATTTCTTCCTTATTGGCGGTGATCATCATGGCTTCCAAGCGGCGTAAGAAACGGTCGGTGCGCCACTCCTTGGCCAGCTCGATGGCGGCCCGTTTCATATTTTGCCCGTAGGCATTGAGTTTTTCTTCCAGTTTCTCGAGGAGGGTAAAGGCATCCGCCGTAGAGCCGGCAAAACCGGTCAAGACCTTGCCTTCGGAGAGTTTACGAATTTTTTTGACGTGGCTTTTGGCCACGGTATTTCCCATGGTGGCCTGTCCGTCGGCGCCGATGGCCACTTTTCCATTATGAACCACAGCGAGTACCGTGGTAGCGTGTAGGGCTTGCATATGTTGCTGAATTTTAGTGTTTAAGACCAAAAATAGGGGAAAATAGCGAGAATATACGTATGTACGAAAAATTAGAATTGCTCCTAAAAGGGTTTCGGCCTGGGGAAAAAATTTACTAAATTTGAGCTAAGGCCCTGTTATGACTGGGGTACTTAATTTTTTACTGCTTGTATCACCCAAAACGAATCCCTCAATCTCATGATAAGCACCGAGCACCAAGCCCTCAGTACCCGGGAAAAAGCCCGCCGTCTAAACCTCGATG
Source organism: uncultured Microscillaceae bacterium (assembly GCA_963922455.1). GTDB lineage: Bacteria > Bacteroidota > Bacteroidia > Cytophagales > Microscillaceae > CAWUIO01. Next base: position 54,793 of record CAWUIO010000033.1, on the reverse strand, counting down.
ATGACTGCTATGGTTCTTTTGCCGAAATCGGGGCCGGCCAAGAAGTGGCTGCCTTCTTTTTTAAAGCCGGGGGGGCTTCCAATACCATTGCTAAAACGATGTCGGCCTATGATATGACTTTTAGCAATGCCATCTACGGAGCCGAAGAAAGCGGGCGCTACGTGTGTGAGTCCCGCCTCTTAAAGATGCTAGATAAAGAATATCGCTTACTAGAGCAGCGATTGGGGATCAAAATGGGCTTTGACCGCCGCTTTTTTGCCTTTGCCAATACGGTGACTACCATCAATTTTAAAAAAACCAACCAAGGCCACGGCTGGATTGGGGTCCGCTTTCAGTTGAAAACCCAGACCCATCCCAATGATATTGTGATCCACGTCAATATGCACGACCGGGATGCCCTGGCCCAACAACACGCTCTTGGGATTATTGGGGTCAACCTCATTTATGCCGCTTATAACTACCACGACAATCCGGATAAAATCCTTATATCCCTCATTGATAATTTGAACACAGAACAAATTGAGGTAGATATGCTCCGGGTATCCGGTCCGGACTTTGAGCACATTGATAACCGCATTTTGAGCGTAAAACTCGTGGATAATGGCCTCACCCACGCCGCCATTTTCAGTCCGGAAGGGGAGGTGATCCAGCCCTCTGACTTGCTGTATAAAAAAAATGTATTGGCCTTACGCGGGCGTTTCCGCCCTCTGACCTTGGTCAATTTGGACATGTTGCGCCGGGGCTATGAGCAGTTTATCCGCGAAGCAGATGTGCGCAAGGACAAAATTGAAATACTGGCCGAGCTTACGCTCAATGACCTGCGCTTGGGCCAGCAAAAAATCGATTACCAAGACTTTTTAGACCGGGTGGACATTCTGAGTTCCCTGGGCTGTACCGTGATGATTTCCAATTACCAGGAGTATTACCGCCTGGTTTCCTATTTTAGCCAGTTTACCAAAGAAAAGATCGGGATTGTCTTAGGAGTCTATGCCCTAGAGCTGATCTTTGACGAAAAATACTACGAAGGCCTCAAAGGCGGGATCTTGGAGTCCTTTAGTACGCTCTTTAGTCGCAACGTAAAAATGTATGTCTACCCGGCCAAGCATAAAGAAAAACTGGGGGAATATTACAATTGTCAAAACTTTGAGCTTCCCCCCAACCTTATCGATCTCTTTGAGTACCTGATGGTGAACAATAAGATTGAAGATGTAGTTAACTTTAACCCCGACCACTTGCATATCTTCTCCGACATCGTGTTGAAGATGATTAAAGAATCGGAAGAGGGATGGGAACACATGGTTCCCGATACAGTGGCCACGGCCATTAAGAAAAAATCATTGTTTGGATACCAAGCCAAAGAAGAAGAAATTGAATCTACCTCCATACCACCTCTCTCCATTGTCCAAAACAGTTGGACCGGAGATACGGAAAATAATTAATCAAAAAACCAAACCTTTGGGCGCCTTAGGCGACCTGGAGGAATTGGCCTACCGCCTTGCCCTGATCCAAAATGCAAGCCAGCCTGAGCTTAAAAAGCCCCATATGCTGGTTTTTGCCGGAGATCACGGGATTGCGGCCGAAGGTGTGAGTGCCTATCCGTCTGAGATCACGTATCAGATGGTTTTAAACTTTGTCCGGGGGGGCGCCGCCATTAATGTATTTGCCCGGCAACACCAGATGGAGCTTAAAGTGATCGATGCGGGGGTACGGCACGACTTTGAACCCTCCTTGCCCATCGTGCACGCAAAAATCGCCCAAGGAACCCGGAATTTTAGCCTGGAAAAGGCGATGACTTCCCATGAGCTCTCCCAAGCTCTTGAAAAGGGGAGCGAAATTGTAGAAGAAATCTCGAGAACCTCCTGCAACGTTCTAGGGTTTGGCGAAATGGGGATCGGCAATACCTCCTCAGCCAGTATGCTGATGAGCTGCTTGATGGAGCTCCCCCTGGAAGATTGTGTAGGCCGGGGCACCGGACTCAATGACGAAAAGCTTGCCCAGAAAATACGTGTCCTACAAGAGGCCCGCAATAAATACCCGGCTCGCTTAGAAGTAGCCGATATCATGCAAACCTTTGGTGGCTTAGAGATTGCCATGATGGCAGGGGCCATGCTCAAAGCAGCCGAGCGGGGCATGATCTTACTAATTGATGGCTTTATTTGTACTTCGGCTTTGCTTTGGGCCTCCAAACTCTACCCGGAAATCTTGGAGTATTGTATTTTCTGTCATCAATCCCAAGAGGCTGGCCACGGGCGGATGCTGGATCATTTGCAAGCCCACGCGCTTTTGCGCATGAACCTTCGCCTGGGAGAAGGCACGGGAGCCGCCTTGGCCTATCCCTTGTTGGTGTCTGCGGTAAAGTTTTTGGAAGAGATGGCTTCCTTTGATGATCTAGAGTAGGAAGGGCTATGGCCAGCGGTATAGCTTAAACCTACATATGTCGTAATCGCTAAAATTAACACAAACTTGCACGATATCCTCATTATTGGCGGGGGCCTGGCGGGCCTCATCAACGCTCTGGTTCTCAGCCGGGCCGGTCTTTCGGTCATCCTGATAGAACGAAAATCCTACCCTTTTCACAAAGTCTGCGGGGAGTACATTTCCAATGAAGCCTTGGGCTATCTGCAATCGCTAGGCTTTGACCCATTTGCTCACGGAGCGGTAGCCTTGACACAATTTTTACTCAGCTCACCCCAAGGCCGCAGCATGGAAATGCCTTTGGATCTCGGCGGTTTTGGGATTAGCCGGTATACCATGGACCATCACTTATATCAACTGGCCCAGGCTGCCGGTTGCAAGTTTCTTCTTAACACCAGCGTAGATAAAGTAGAAGCCGAAGCCGGCCATTACCGGGTGAGCACCCCACTGGGCGAAGTATACCAGGCCCAAGTAATCATCGGGGCTTATGGCAAGCGCTCCCATGTTGACCGGAACCTGGAGCGCTCTTTTTTCACGAAGCGCTCCCCCTATTTTGCCGTCAAATACCACATCCGCACCGATGTGCACCCGGATAATCAGATTGCCCTGCACAATTTTGCCGATGGCTACTGCGGTATTTCGCGGGTTGAGGCGGGGCAGTATTGCCTCTGTTACCTGAGTAGCCGGCACAATTTACGGGCCTATCGTAGCATACCGGCCCTAGAAAAGGAGCTGATGAGCCAAAACCCTTTCCTGAAAAAGATATTTGAAAACTCAGAGTTTGTATATGACAAGCCCTTGGTTATCAATGAAATATCCTTTGCTCCCAAAAAAACCATCGAGGCAGGTATTTTGATGTGCGGGGATACGGCCGGCCTGATTACGCCCCTCTGCGGCAATGGCATGGCTATGGCCATCCACGGGGCTAAAATCCTTTCCGAACTACTTATACAGCATTTTCAAGGCAGTTTGGACCGTTCCCAACTGGAAAGCCAATATCAAAAAAGCTGGCAAAAAAACTTCGCTCGCCGTTTACGCGTAGGCCGTACGGTACAATACTTTTTTGGCAACCCTAGCTTGGGGGAAGGGTTTCTCCAACTGGTCAAGCACGTGCCCCCCTTGGCCCAAACCTTGGTACGAAACAGCCACGGACAAGCGTTTTAAATGAGTCAAGCGGAAGATGAGGGGCTTGCCCGCGTGATGGGCGAAGGTGATTTAATTAAGCTCGATGCTGCCAGCGCGGGCCGGGCTCTCACTACTCGCTGCCTTTCCCCGCCAGGCCTACACGAGCTCAAACATGCCGTTCCATCCCTAAGCCTCTCGAGAAGAGAGAACCGAGAAGAGAGATGGATTTGTCCGTTTCTGGCATACCCAATCTGGTCTAAGCAAAACGTTAAGACCCGGGCCAGTGCTACTGATACTGCAGTCGCAGGCAGGCCTACCCGTCGCCAGCCCCCCTATGTCATCCCACAAACCCAGGTAATCTGCGCCGGGAAGTCCTAAACGGGTTTGTTTAAACGAGCAAAACCAAGGGGTAAAAAAGCGAATCTATCTAGGAGGTACGCACTGGCCTTAATAACTGCGCGTAAAATTGGGGTTGGGTCAGTTTCTGCCGTACGTCCATATCGTCTAGCATGCACGAAAGAAGTTCTCGGAGCGATTGGTTGCGGTTGGCCTGTTTTACCAAGCGGTTTACCAAACCTGGGTACTGGAACAAGCGATACACCAAGCGACTTATTCGGAATTCGGTGCCTAGTCGGGCATAAAGCGCCTGGTCGTATTTTTTTAGGGCGGGAGCCAAATATCCCTGGGCTTGGGCCTCAAGGGTAGCTTGCGCCCCCAACTGGGCACTTATCATGGCATTCCCAATTCCTTCCCCACTAAAAGGATCGGTCAAAGCGGCCGAATCACCCAGTAAGAGAAAACGCTCCCCTGAAACGGGCCACTTCCGGGTAGCCAGGGGAAGTCCAAATCCTCTAAGCGGACTAATCGCCTCGGCATGTTGAAAACGTTCCCGAATAAGCGGATGCTCCCGGATAATCTCGCGGAATAAGTTTCTCAGGTTCACCCGTTTTTGCCGAATGTGATGACTCCGCAAAACCAGCCCGGCATTGACCAAGCCCTGGCTCAAAGGGAATATCCATAAGTAGCCTGGCAACAAGCCTTTTAGAAAATGCAGCTCCACAAAATTTTGCTTGTGTGTTCCTTCTACTTTCTTAAAATAGGCCCGGATGCCCGATGCATAATCTTTTAAGCTTCTCCGTATGGGCAAGACCTGCCGAGGGAGGGCCGATTGGGAACCATTGGCCAAAAGGAGCATTTTTGCCCTAAATTGCTTACTACCCGATTTGTCTGAAAGTTTCCAGCCCTGATCTACCCGCTCGATGTGACTAATTCGGGTACCTCCCTGAAAATCAACTTGGGTATATTCTAGGGCTTTTTTGAGGAGTAAGTGATCAAATTCGTACCGCGGGACCGTGTAACCCGGAATATGCCCGTGGAGTTGGGTATTTTTGCGGAAGGGAATATCCAAGTTCTCTCCCGAAGGGGAAATAAAACTGAGGCCCATAGAGGCCTGGGCAAATTCAGATTGGTGCAAATCTTCTAAGATTTGGGCATCCATATCTTTTAAGGCGGCCACTACTTTGGCGGTTAAAGCATCCCCGCAGACTTTATCGCGGGGAAATACAGCTTGGTCTAGTAGAAGTACTTCCTGGCCCGCTTTACCCAGTTGTATAGCCGCACTACTTCCGGCCGGCCCGGCGCCCACGACGATAATTTCTTTGTGCAGGATGTGTGCCATAGCAATTTTTTTGGCTAATTCTAAAGGTAGGAGGATTTACCCTGAAATCCAAATATTTTTAGAGGAGATTTCCTTGCTCGGGGTACACATGCTTTACGGCTTGGATACCAGAATCTACGGCTTCCAAAAAGAGGGGGAGTCGGCCATTATCCGTGCCGGCAAAGGCAAAATTTGGCATATCATAATGAAGGTTAGCATCCCGGAACAGATAGCCGGGCCCGGGGATAGGCATTCCGTGCCCAAAAGACTTCAAGTAGGACGTATCTACCATGCTTGAGAGCTCTGCGACGTCCATTTCCCAGTATTGGGCTATATGTTGTAAGCTTCGCCCGGTAAACGCTTGTTTTTGACCCGGCAAGTCGAGCAAATACTTGCGTTCTTGATCGGGGAAGCAATAATAGGCCGTCAGCACGGGGGGGGAACCGGGAGGGCTGGCTTGACTTCTTGAATTTATAAAACCTAAAAAAGCTTTGTCGGAGGAGAGCACTTCATTTTGCCAATAAATGTCCCGGTCTGGGCTAGCCTTCATAATAAAGTTTTGTACGACCCAAGGGGCATAGCGTAGCGATTGAAAATAAGGGAAGCATTCCGGGAAAATGTACTTCAGGGTGTGTTTTTGGGCCGCAAAGATGATTTTAGGTACCTTTAAAGCATAGACTTTACCGGTATCTAGTTGCTCTATCTCTACCCGAAAGGCTTTCCCTTCTCGGCGTATGGCTTTGACCAAATGCCCTTTACGAACTTGGTCTGGGCTCAATGTCTTACTCAGTTGCTCCACAAAATAGGCATTTCCCTGAGGGGGCGAAAAAGTTTCTAAGCTATCGCTGGTATAGGGACGGCAAGCATAATATACAATCCCGGCCAAGGCCGAAACCTCGGAGGCATTTGCCCCATAATCATCGCGCATGTGGTGGTCAATGCCTTGCCAGAGCCTGGGGTCTCGTATACCTTTTTGCTTCAAAAAAGTTTGAAAACTGATTAGGTTGAAAACCCGAAGGGGTTCTGGGATGGAAGCTGAGGGCAGGGCTACCTTTCCTTCGTAGCTCCGCATTAGGTCCAGAAAATATTCCTTTTCGGCTACATCGGGTAAGACATCTCCTCGGTAGCTTCCTGCTTGGTAGCATTGCTCCAATTGCTCATCCTTTATATAATATTCTTGCGCCCGAAACTTCCAATGATCGGCTACCTTATCCCACCTTAAAATTCCTTGTTTTTCCAGCCAGGTGGTGGCTTCTTGGCCAAATATACGGGGATAATCCAGCTCATAATGCGCCCCCTGACAAAGGGTATAACCCTGATGCGTAAAATAAGCTGAGCTACCGCCTAAGCGATCAGATAGCTCACAAAGCCAGATATTTTTATCTTTTAAGATAGAAGCGGCAGTAAGCCCCGCAATGCCGCCCCCTACGATTAAGCAGTCTTTTTGTATTTCCTGAGGGGTTTTAGCCGACTTATTTTTCATCAATTGGTGCCCGCGCGAGCTATCGTCCAATAGATGGATGGGAAAATGGAGGCTACTCGCTTTATTAGCCTTGCTTTGGCAGGCCCATAACCCCCACCACGGGAGCGCAGTCAACTGTAAAAAACTTCTTCGATTCATATTTACTTCTAGGCACAATAAAAACAAGTAGAAAAGCAGAGCAAAATTTTTTGTCGCGTAAGAAATTACTTAATATTGACAGGAATTTGATCCCCTATGGAACTTTTTCTCACATAATCTCAAGGATTATCCCTGCAATTTATTTAATCAATTTCTCTATTGTCACTACAATGAAAAAAAACCAAGGATTTTTTTGGGTTTTTTTAAGTCTCTTTGGCTTAGGTATACATTCGGCACAAGCCCAACTTGATGAAGGACTTGTCGTACACGAGCTCAGCTTAGGACCCAGTGGTCAAGAGCAGCAATATATTGAATTACTGGTAGTTGGCTGCCCAAATTCCAATTTAGATATTCAAGGCTGGATCGTAGATGATAATAACGGGGATTTTAGCGATGCTAGCCCAGTGGGGCTCTCGCAAGGGCATATCCGGTTTGCCAGCAATGCGCAGTGGGCCAATATGCCGGTTGGGGCATTGATTGTTTTGTACAACCCTCAGGACCGCAACCCCAACCTCCCCGCCGATGACCCAACCGATGCCAATGGCGATTTGGTGTATGTTTTGCCAATTAATTCGAGTTTATTGGAAGTTTGCTCCACCAGTCCCTCCCTCGGGAATAGCGCTTACTCCGGTTGTACTCCGGCGGTACCCACGGCGGGGGACTGGGCGGTCTTAGAACTGGATAGTGCCCAGGATGCCATTCAAACCCGGGAGCCCGGCGGAACGTATTTCCACGGTTTTGCCTACGGGAATACCATCTCTGGGAATAATGCCGGAATCACCGATGGCTTATTACTCGCCAGCTCGGGCGATGGAAATATATTTTCTTTTAATCCGGCTTTGCCCATTGCCAATCAACCCTATCGTTTAGCCAGCAATTTTGCCGTAAGCTTGGCAGCTAGCAGTGGAGGAAGCGCTGGGCTGCCTAATGGCTCCAACGATGCGGCGTATATTTTAGGCTTACAAAACGGAGATGCCGTAGCTGATGCTGGTGCCGATGATATTGTTGAGAGTTGTTTCCCCTTATCTCAAGTAGTCAATGTATCGGGGAGTGGTACCTTAGACCCCAGCAATAGCGGTTGGACATGGATAAGTAATCCCGCAATTCAAATGGCTCCCGTCATAAATAGTCCTACCCAGCCCAATACCAGTATCACCTTAAATGAATACGGGATTTACCAATTTGTTTGGCAAGCATGTGCCAATAACCTGGATACAGTCACGATTACCTATGAAAATGCGGCTGCCATTGCCGAGGATACTATTCAAAACTTTTGTAATGTTGCTCAATCTATTGCTGCTTCGGGCAATCTGAGTGGCTCTTGGCAGGTGATTAGCTACGTGGACACCTTTGGTGTTGTGAATAATAACCCCGATCCAGGGGTCTTCAACTTTGAGTTTCAACCCAATGAAAATCAAAGGACTCCCATCTTTGAAATTGATGAGGATAATCTCGGTACATACACCTTAATTTGGCAAGTCAATAACCCCGGAGGGGCCGGGGTTTGTACCGATACACTTCGGGTTATATTCGAGCGTATTGAGACCATTAGTACAGATAATGCCGTAGCCTGTGGCAACGAAGCGAATCTATCGGCCGATACCACGTATTTATCCCGGGCCCCAGATATTGGTCAGTGGGAAATATTCTCCCAAAATCCTGAATCAGTGGGGCTTATAGATCTAAATACCGATTTTGAATTCGTCTTTGTAGATGGGATTTCAGACGATCGGGTCTCCCGGAGTACTCCTCAAAATAACCCACGGGCGGTTTTGCGTTACATTCCGGTTGATTTCCCTCCTGGGGTAAATGAGTTTAGTATCATTCTCAATTGGACATTATGTCCCGGAGGAAATGCCTCGGCCCTTCAAAGTAGAACAGCCCGGGTAGATTTTTTCCGACCTCCTGTGGCCAATATCCAAGTGCCTGATTCAGTAGCCTTTGTGTGTGGTTCTAGTATAAGCTTAGATGCGGATATTCTTGCTGATGAAACAGGCACCTGGTCCCAATCGCCATTTTCTCTAGGAAATGGAGTAGTTACTTTTACCCCAGACCCAGCTGCTCCCGCAGATCCCACCCGCACAATAGCCACCGCTCCAGACTTTGGTACCTACACCATTTATTGGGAGGTAAACAACGATGATGCTACGATACCTTGTACGGACATAGATTCGGTAGTGGTTACTTTTTATGAACCCCCAGTCTCCAATGCGGGGGTAGACAGTTTGAATATTTGTGGGCTTAGCTCTTCCTTAGATGGGAGTGCTTTGCAAACCAGCGGCAACCCAGCCTTCTTTGGTATGGATACCAATCCCAATCAAGTGGGCCGCTGGATTCAAATTTCGGGGCCAGGGCAAGCTACTTTTGCCGATAGTACCAATAATCAAACGGACGTTACAGTCGATTCGGCGGGCACCTACGTATTTCAGTGGGATGTATTTTATCTACATCCACCCAGCAACCCTCAGGAAATATGTTTGAGTTCAGACCGGGTGACGTATAAGTTTGTTGTCCCCAATGCTGATGCGGGTATGGATCAAGAGGTAGTATGTGGGCCTAGTGCCGTTTTAAGCGGTAATAATCCTGTAAACCCAGAGGTGGGTTTTTGGGAGATTGTCAATGTTCCGGTAGGAGCCTCTGCCGGCGATGTAGTTTTTACTGATGCCTCAAGCCCCAATACTTCGGTTACGATCCAATTTGTAGATACCACAGGTAGTACCCAAGACGGAGAAACTTACACATTCCGTTGGGTAATCCAAGAGGGGATCTGTTCTGATACCAGTGAGGTACAAGTTACCTTTTTTGATATTCCCAATCCGGATGCTGGCCCCGATAGCAGTGGCCTATGCGATCTGAATAATTATTCCTTAATGGCCAGTGCCCCAGCCAGCGCCCAAATAGGTTTTTGGCAAACCCAAAGCGGACCGGGTTTAGTAAGCTTTAATGATCCTAGCGATCCTAATACCCAAATCTCAGTAAGTACCCCAGGAACCTATGTACTGAGTTGGAATGTGGGTATCTTGCGCTCCCTTGGAGATACCGTGTGTACAGTAAATGATGAGGTGGTACTCGAGTTTGTGGTTCCACCCATTCCCGATGCCGGGCCAGATCAAGAAGATATTTGTTTTCTGGACAGTAATTCAAGCAACCTGCAAGCTAGCCCATCCTCCGGACCCTTAGGCACAGGTGAGTGGACTGCTTTGGATGCCGGAAGCACGGTGCAAACCCCCAGTAGTCCGACGAGTGTTGTCACCGTAAACACCATTGGCGAATACCGCTTTGTGTGGACTATCGAGGGAGGTACTTCTTGCGAAGCTCAGGATACGGTCTTGCTTCGTTTTACGAGTGATACGATAAGTGTTAATTTGGAGCCAATCGGACGGGATACGATCTGTGGTTTAAGTACCACACTTCGGGATACCAACGGCTTCCCCTTGGGAACTTGGACATCCAGTCCTGCTGGAGTTATTTTTAGCAACCCTACCGGGGCCGAAACTGAGGTGACGATCCCGATTAATCTAGCCTATACCCAGATTACCTTCACCCGGACCATTGGTCAAGGGAGTTGTGGGGATAGCGAAAGTCAATCGGTTATTTTTGTCCCGCCGCTCCCCGAGTTTCCCAATCGTACTGTGAACTTATTCCAGGGTAAGAGTATCCAAGTAGATGTGAGTGAAGGCTTAGATGTACCAGATGGAGCCATTTATCGTTGGATCCCGGATAGTACCTTGGACAACCCCAATGTAGCCAACCCCACCCTATCTCCTTTTGATGATGAATTATACACGGTGACGGTTACCACCGGCACCGGAGAGGCGGCGTGTAATCGTACCTTCCAAGTGGAGGTAAGGGTATTTACCGAACTGACCATCCCGAATGTATTTACTCCCAATGGAGATCAAGTAAATGATGTCTGGGAGATACCTTTATTAGAGCAGTTTACCGATGCCGAAGTAAAAGTCTTTAACCGCTGGGGAAATACAGTTTATGAAAGTACCGGTTATGATGAGCCCTGGAATGGCTTGAATGATAATGGGAAGATGGTAAGCTTTTCTACCTATTACTATTCCATCCGGCTGGATAACGGGCAGGAATACTCAGGTTCTGTTGTTGTACTTCGTTAAGCATTCTAATTTGGTCTTAGATTCTTGAAATGAATACCATGCAATCAAAATTAAAGATTCTTATTTGTGGTCTTTGCTGCTTAATCAGCACCGCGATCATGGCCCAACAAAGGCCCCAGTTTACGCAGTATATGGTGCACAATATGCTGATCAACCCAGCCATGGCCGGAGCCTATACCTATACCGACATTCGGGTAGGATATCGCAACCAATGGTCTGGATTGGAAAATGCTAATGATCCTCGCACCTTTTTTATTTCTGCCAATTTTACGCCTATTGGAAAACCAAGACCCCTGCCTACTATCGGTACGGTATACTACCACGACAAAAAATATCGAACAAATAAAGATGGCCATATCCGGGATTTTTGGGGTGGGCTCCAACACGGATTGGGAGGGCTCCTGGTTTTTGATCAGACCTCGCCCATCAATCGCTTACATTTTTATGTAAACTATGGGCTCCACATCCCGCTTAATGAAATGCTCAAGGTCTCGTTGGGGGTGCAAGGCGGACTAATACAGTACCGATTAGACCAAAACGAACTGAACCCGCTCAACCCAGATCCTATCATTGGAAATGGCAATGTAAATGAGATAGTCCCTGATTTGGGCTTAGGCTTGATGGTGTATCAGCCGGATAAGTTTTATGGTGGTTTCTCGATCGCGCAACTTTTACAAAATAACCTAGATTTTGGGGATAGTGATGGCCAGGACCTTATCCTACATTATTATCTAACAGGAGGCTATCGCTGGGACTTCAGTAAAAATGCTCCCCTGTCTTTATATCCATCGGTCCTCTTGAAATGGCAGGGAGATGCCCCGGTTTCTTTTGATTTAAACCTGAGATTGGCTTATAATTTTAAAATCAAGAATACAAGCCGCTATCTCTGGGGGGGAATTAGTTATCGCCAGGAGGATGCTGTCGCAGCCTTGGTGGGTATGAGCATCCTGAATAATCTGGAGTTGAACTACTCATATGATTTGACTACGAGCCGGGTGAGCAACTTTAGCCAGGGAACGCACGAGATTTCCCTAGGTCTTCGTTTGCCACGTAGGTTCAAGACTGGTTCATTCAGAAATTATAACCATAATTTGTTTTAAACCCTTATTTGGTATGAATAGATTTATCCAATGGATCTTGGGCGTTTGCTTTGTAGGCCTCCTTTGCCTTCCTAGCCAGGCCCAAGAATTGATCAAAAAACAACGCCTGGACATAAACACAGTAAATAGCCCTTACGACGAACTCGCCCCAGTGATTTCTGGTGATGGTAGCAAGTTGTTTTTTGTCCGGGGGGGACATCCGGAAAACTTAGGGTACCAAAATTTCCCTATGGACCAAGATATCTGGGTCTCCGAAAAAGATGTGAAGACGGGAGTATGGGGGCAAGCGTATAATCTTAAAAACCCGGTAAATAACGAAGAGCATAATGTGGTATGTGGGGTGACTCATAATGCCGATACCCTTTTTGTTTCTTTTAACCGAAAACACCCCAGAAAGGCAATCTATGTGGCCTATCCCGCCTATTGTTTACGTGAAAAAGGAAAGGACTCGCTCAGCTACGGAGTTCCTCAACCAATTATTATTGAAGATTTTGAGGAGTTAGTTGCCGATAAAATTACCAAAGATAGCCACTTTCACTTTTCACTTACTTATGATTTTGAGGAGCTATACTTGTCGTACAAGGTGGGCTCCGATAAATCGGCTCCCAGCCAATGGGAAGATATTTACGTATGCGAACGGATTGCGAATGGCAAAGAATTGACTTACAGCGCCCCAAAGCGCCTAACAGACGTCAATTCCTTGGGCTATGATACGGCTCCCTTTCTAAGCTGGGACAAGCAGACCCTGTTTTTGTCCAGTAACCGGGAAGAGCCTGGACACCCCGAAGATAAACATCCCTATGGGCATATTTATGCTTCTAGCCGGCAAAGCGATGCGATAGATGCCGGTAGCTGGGGCCCTGCCTCAGAAAATCCAGGCGGCCCCATGGGAGTGATCCTCGATACGATCCAGGATGCATCTGATAAATTTGAAGGCTATTTTTATCCCTTATACAATCCTAAAAATGGACAATTAGATCGGGTATACTACTCAGCATTTCACGAAGACGAGACCCGGGCCGACATTTATGAGATAAGCCTTGAACGGGTGTACAACCTTATCGTAGAAGTGAGAGACTCAGCCCAGAAAAGCTTGATACCAGCCCGCGTGGAAGTCCGAAAAAAAGATGGAAATTACCAAAGGTCCAATGACAAAGACCTAAGCAAAAAATTCCAACTGGGCTTTGGTAATTATGGAGAGTTTTTGGTTAGCGCCGAAGCCCAAGATGATCGGTATAAAAAAATGGAGGAGGATAGCTTGGTATTGGTCAAAGTCGAGGATTTTGCGGAGCCCACTACCTTAATTGTTTATTTAAGCATTCCTCCCGAGCCCGGAAAAAGTGACACCACTGTAATACCTGAGCCTTTCTTAGACGAAGCCGTAGTACTGGAAGGGGTAAACTTTGACTTTGACCGCTATTACATTCGGGCCAATGAGCAAGAAAAACTTGACCTCTTAGTGACGTTTATGAAAGAAAATAGCGGCTTGATGGTGAGCTTAGGTGGCTACTGTGATTGTATAGGCAGTGTTAGCTACAATGTCAACCTTTCGATCAATCGCGTAAATGCAGTCAAAAATTATTTGGTAGGAAAAGGCATTGAGAGCAATCGGATTATCGCCAATCACTATGACGAACAAGTACAGATTGGGAAATGCGAAGAAGAGAAGTTTTTGGCCCGACAAGAAAGCCAAGAATCGAGACAAAACCGGGCCAAAAGCCGTCGGGTTGTTATAGAAGAAATCGGGGAAAACTTAGTAGCCGAAGGGGGAGAAGAGAAGAACCAAAAAGATATCCGGTTTATTTACAAACGGAGCGATAAGAGAAATTACGGGAGTGAATCTCAGTAACTTAGCGATATAAAAATAGGAAGCCTCTACTCAAAGAGGCTTCTTTTTTTACTGGTTGGAACGCTCCAAAGAGCCATTTCCATGGCAAATTCAAGCTCTCGGGGCTTGAATGGTTTTACAAAATAGTTAACAATCTGGGTGGTCCGGGTCAGAGACAAAAGCTGGGGCTCGTAACTGGATATTAGAAAAATTACGGGCACTTCTCGGCGCTTACTCAGGTGATGAATGGTTTGAATCCCATCCAAACTCCCCTCTAAGATCAACTCACTAATAATGAGACTTGGCTTCGTTTTGCGAGAAAACTGAATGGCTTCCTCTCCCTTGGCAAAGGCTTCTACCTGTGTATGCGGAAAATAGTAAGCTATTTCCCGTATTTCTTCCAACGTAGCCATATCTTGTCCAATGACAAATAGCGTATTCTGTTTCATATCATTGCTTTCTATGCGGCTTAGGAAGAAAAAACTCCAAAGAATATCGTAGTAGTTCATTTGGCTAATCACTTCTCTATTGCCTTCCCTTTCTAAACGCAGGCAGGCTCAGAAAATTTAGCCGAATTTGTCAGGGGAGAGGTTTACCTTGTTAAAGCGAGAAAACCAAATGCCAAGTGCAAGTATTTCAATGTTGGTGTTTTATCAAAATTGCCCCTAAAAACTGGTTTTATTTAGTTTTTCTACTCAGGGCAGGCCTTTTTGTGATTGCGCTGGGCCACTCGGCTTCCCGATTCCCGGGCCCGGCTCCAATCATCACAAGCTTCCTGGGCTTGATTTTTTAAATACCGAATGACCCCTCGGTTGACCCGGGCTTGGGTATGCTGCGGGTCTTGGCTCAAAATGTCCTCATACAAAGCACTGGCTTTGTCTAATTGCTTAAGTTCAAAATAGATCCCTGCCAAATTGTAATGAATAGACAACTTTTTAGGATGCTCGGGGGCCAAATTGAGGGCCTGCTCATAATCTTGCTGGGCCGCCGTATAGTTGGAAAGCGCCAGATAGGCCTGGGCCCGCCCCAAAAATGCCGGTACAAAACCCGGATTGGATTTTAGGGCCTGATTATAATCTTTTAAAGCCGAGGCCAGGTTGCCAAATTTGCGATAACTGCGTCCGCGTTTTTGCAGGGCTAGGTAGTTGGCCGGCTCCTGAGACAAGAGGGAGTCCAGGAGTTGAATGGACCCTAAAATATTTCCCCTTTTGTATTGTGCCTCTGCTTGATCGATCAAGGAGCCATCGTTTTGGGCGATAAGGAAAGGAGCCGTAAAGAGACATAAGAAAAAAGAAAATACGATAACTTTCATCAAGGCCATGAGTGTTTTGGGGCTTCCCCGCGCTAGGCAGTTTGGCTGTACATACAAATTAGGTAGTGCGCGGGTCGGGCTGTCACTACTCGCTGCCTCTCCCCGCTAGCCAACACGAGCTCAAACATGCCGTTCCATCCCTAAGCCGAGCTAGCTATTCAAAAACAAGCCTTTACCTTGGAGTCCTTTGGGCGGCAAAGAAGTACTTTTAGCTCCTGAAAGCGGCTATGGATTCAATATATAAATCTTAGAACCCCAAGCAGGGCCTTTTGCCGACAAATACGAAGCAAAAACGGCCTCCAAATATAAAAAGCTTCTACCAAAAGCCGGGCTTGTCTCAGATAAATTTTGTTTTTGGCTAGGCAAAGGAGACCCATTTGTACAAATTTCTTCTAGGTAAAGGTGTTACACAGGGAGTAGTACTATAAAATAAAACTCAAACTTGGCTGAGGGATAGAGCGGCCTGTTTGAGCTCGTGTTGGGCTGTGGGGAGAGGCAGCGAGTAGCGAAAGCCCGACCCCCGGCTACCCAAGGGGAATTGGGCTAGGTAGGAGAACCGGGGGGCAGCCCCCAATCTACCCGAAGTGAACCTTTTCCTTGAGCAAAAGGATTATGTAGTTAAAACTTGGGTATTTTCTTAAATTTGTACGCCCCCAATTTGTTTATACCACAAATGAAGGGTTCAGAGATATCGGAGAGTAGAAAATTAGCAGATTGTTTTTTTACACGCATGCAGGATTGGTACCAGGAGTACAGGTTGAAAAACGGGATTCGGGTGGTTCATAAGCAGATCAGTCATTCTCGGGTGGGCCATTGTGGCTTTGTTTTGAATATTGGGAGCCGGGATGAAAAGGAATCGCAATGGGGACTTGCTCATTTTTGGGAACATATGGCCTTCAAAGGAACCCAAAAACGCAAAGCCTATCACATATTAAACCGCTTGGAATCATTGGGCGGAGAGCTGAATGCTTTTACAGAAAAGGAAAAGATTAGCTTTTATGCTTCGTTTTTGGTGGAGCATTACGAAAAAGCCATCGAGCTGCTCACCGATATCACCTTTGACTCGATCTTTCCCCAGACCCAGATCGAGCGGGAAAGACACGTAATCTTGGAAGAAATGGCGATGTACCAAGATACGCCCGACGATGCTTTATTGGATGAGTTTGATGCTTTGGTATTTTCTGGCCACCCCCTCGGCCACAATATTTTGGGGACTACCGAAAGTGTTCAATCTTTTAAACGGGAAGATTTTAACCGGTTTATCCAGGGAAATATCAATACCGATGAGATTGTGTTTAGCTCCGTAGGCAATCTGCCCTTTGAAAAAGTAATTCGCCTGGCCGAAAAGTATATGCAGGCCCTCCCGGCGAAACAAGCGAAGAAAAAAAGAGAGCCCTTCACGGGCTATACCGCGCGAGAAGTAGTAAAAGACCGCCATAATAGCCAGGCCTACTGTGTATTGGGGCGACCGGCCTATTCCATTTTTGACTCCCGCAAGTTAGCCTTTTTGCTGCTGAATAATCTCTTGGGAGGACCGGGCCTAAACTCCCGGCTTAATATGGCTTTAAGAGAAAAGTTAGGCTATGTATATGCCGTGGAAGCCAATTTTCATCCCTATACCGATACCGGATTATTTTCGGTTTCCTTTGCTACCGAAGCCCGTTATTTAGAAAAAAGCCGCCAGATCATTTATAAAGAATTTAAAAACCTTCGGGAAAAGCCCCTCGGCATTCGGCAATTACGGCACGCCAAGGAACAATTGATTGGGCAATTGGCCATTGCCGAAGAAAGTAATTTGAGTTTCATGCTCATGATGGGTAAAAGCTTATTGGATATGGGTAAGGTTGACCCTTTGCCTCATGTTTTGGAAGCCATTCGAAAATTAAGCGCCGATATGGTGCAAGAGGTAGCCCAAGAGATGCTAGACGAAGCAGGCTTAAGTTGCTTAATCTATTTACCGGAGGAATAAACGTGGCTCCAACTCAAAATACCCCAAAACTATGCGTGTTTTTTCTGAAGAAATGACTCGGTATCTGGAAAATCACTCTAGCCCAGAACCTTCTTATCTTACTGAGCTAGAGCGCGAAACGCATCTAAAGGTGACCATGCCCCACATGATCTCGGGAGCCCAACAAGGTCGTTTTTTGTCCCTTTTGTCTAAACTCATGCGTCCCCAGCGCATCTTGGAAGTGGGCACTTTTACCGGTTACTCAGCCCTTTGCCTGGCTGAAGGCCTGCCCGAAAATGGCATTATCGACACCATTGAGATTAATGAAGAGCGGGAAAGCCTGATGAGAAAATACTTTGAGAAGAGTGGCCTGGCTCCCAAAATCCGGGTACATTTTGGGGAGGCTTTAGAGATTATTCCGCAACTGCCTGATAGCTACGACTTTGCGTTTATTGATGCCGATAAATCGAATTATGCCTTATATTATGAAGTGTGCCTTTCCAAAATAAAAATAGGCGGAATTATCGTTGTTGATAATATTCTTTGGCGAGGAGACGTTGTAAGAAATAAAGAAAAAATATCGAAAAAAGCCCTAAAGATGCAAGAGTTTAACCAAATGGTGCAGGAAGATTCTCGGGTCGAGAATACCATTATCCCCCTCAGAGATGGTTTAAGCTTGATTTACAAAAAGTAAAATGATTTTACTCCGCATTTAACAAAGTATAGGCTTACATCGTATAAAAATATACCAAACCGCAATAATACAAGGTTAAGACTTGGTCGTTTCCTTTGAAATTACTACATATAAAATTAAATTTGTGAAACGACACCAAAATTAAGGGAATTCATGAAACCGATGCTATTACCGCGGATATTAGCTATAATATTCGTGGGCCTATTTTTTCTTGAGTCTAATTTCCAATACCAGTCGGTACCGGAGCTTATGACCTTTGCCGGAATCCAGTTAAAACTCAGTTCCGGAATCCGCCGCCAAATCCGCAGTGATGTCCAGCAGTTGGAAAAGCATCACGAGGTGTATGCAAAACACGCGGAGACACTCTACCTATTGCTAGAGTACCTGGAAAAACTTACCCAGGAAGAGGGCCTGCCCAGCGACTACAAGTACATAGCCCTCGTCAATGTACACCACCTACTCGAGAACCCATCCAATGCCAAAACTGGCTTTTGGAACCTTCGGGCCGAAATTGCTGAGGAGATGAATATCACGATGACGCAAACGGTAGACCACCGTTTCAATTTGGTATTTTCCTCACATGCGGTAGGGCTCTACCTCAAACACAACAATGCTTATTTTAACAATTGGCTTTTCAACAGTCTAACCCTTGATTTAGGCTATGAGAAGGCCCGGAAATATGTAGATACCTACTATGAGATGTCTACAATCTCCGGAGGAGAGGTCTTCCAAGTAAATGAACGAACCCATCCCTTTCTTCGTAAGGTGCTGGCCCATAAACTCATTTTGCAACGCTATTTGAACCCCGCAACCCATCCAAATCAACAATTGGATGTTTTTTGGGAAAGCAACAATACGTCTTTGGAACGGATATCGGATAAATTTGATCAGTCTCGCGATTTTGTGAAATTGTTAAACCCTTGGCTTAAACAACGTCGAATTCCCGCCCGGCTTAGTTGTCCGGTATTATTAGCCAAAGCTCGGACTGATGCCCCCTTGTCTATACCAAAAGAGCCAGATATGCAAAGGTCTGAAGATGGCCTTATCCCTGAGGTTAAGGTGCAAACCGTCAAAACCCTACACGAACTTCCCCAAGAACACGCTGAGGTGAATATCCCCGATTTAAAGAAAATCTACGAACAACAAGAGCAGGATTATTGGGAAGAGCAGCAGCATAAAGTTACTTCTGACCCGAGGGCAGGCCATTCCAAGACGGCGCCAACCGGAGTCAAAGTTCACAAAGTACAGGCTAAACAAACCTTATATGCCATTTCTAAGATGTATGGCATCCGTGTGACCGACATTCGGAATGCCAACGATTTACACGCCAATGACATTATTCGTATCGGACAAGAATTGGTGATCCCTTCTGGACACACCGATTTGACCGCCCAGATGCAAGCCTTGCCCGACCCAGGCCAACTCCACGGAAATCATGTGATACACCGGGTACAAACAGGTGAGTCTTTGTATTCTATTGCTAAGAATTATCAAATTACGGTGCCAGATTTGAGGAAGTGGAACCGGCTGAATAATTTTGATATCATCCGGGTAAACCAAAACCTGATTGTGGGACAAAAATCTACCCGTCAGTATATTCAGGCTAATTCGGACGATGGCTATAAAATGCGAGGGGCCCCAGCTCAAGACTCCATCAAAACGGAACCTCTGTATCAGAGATTACGCAGGCAAAGGAGCTGGCAAAATTTGGGTAAAGTAGGGCAAAGGAATTAAAGCGCTAGATAATACGGAGCTAGATACTTTATAAACTCCGGGCTATACTTCCTATCACTTTCCCGAATGACTAGGTGGCCTTTTTGCACACACACTATTTTTTCTTTCGTTTTCTTGAGTCTAAGCATCCACCGGAAGGTTTTCCCTTCGGCTCTATTCCGTACCTCCATCATTTCTGCTAGTACTATTCCGGTTGCTTTTCCTATGGCGCTATATCTTTCAGCCCCTTGAGCGGGTAATAAGAGAAATAGTTCTCCTTCCTCTTTAAGTAATTTAGCACTCCCTTCCATCAATGTTTCTGCTTGTAAGTGCTCACTGTGACGGGCTATATTTACCCGATGGTCAGCAGTTTTTAAATGCTTCTCATAAAAGGGTGGGTTACAAACAATCAAGTCGTAGGTTTCCCTAGTTTGTTTTTGGAAAAACTCCTTAAAATCTCCTTCCAGAACACGCACTTGGCTAGACCAGGGGCTATTTTTGACATTTTCCAGCGCTTGTTGGCGAGCCTGAGGGTCTATTTCTAAGGCATCAATCCGAGCAGTGCTTCTTTGAGCGATCATCAAACTCAAAAGGCCCGTACCCGTACCGATATCTAACATAGCGTGTTTCCCAAGGGTAGGTATCCAAGCGCCGAATAAACAAGAGTCGGTGCAAACTTTCATAGCACAACGGTCCTGTTTTATGAGAAATTGCTTAAATTTAAAGTAGTCATTAGGCATGCGTGTCTAATTTTAAGGATGCTGTGCTTGTTTCATACCTAAGCAAAAATACCCGAATCCATGAGCAGCCCCAAGCAAAGACGCTTCTTTGAGGATGTTTATGAAGTTGTTAAACTCATTCCCAAAGGAAAAGTGACGAATTATGGTGCCATAGCCGAGTACCTGGGAGCCAAAAAAAGCGCCCGCATGGTAGGCTGGGCCATGAATGCCTCACACGGCGATATACAAGTACCCGCTCACCGTGTGGTCAACCGAGCAGGGGTATTAACGGGCAAACATTTTTTTGGCGAACCGGACACTATGCAAAAAAGACTGGAAGCCGAGGGCATCCAAGTGGTAGACGATAAAATTCAAAATTTTCAAGAAGTCTTCTGGGACCCCCGGATCGAGCTTCTCTAAGCAAACCCTCTTTCCCTCCCTATGAAAAAAGCCTATCAACTCATTGAGGTAGACAATGCGCTCAACAAATTTGAAGCCGTTGACCCCGACCACGAATTCTTTACTGATTTTCAAAAGGTTCGGGGTGAGTTTCAAGATCGGGAAGTATACAAAATCCTCAATGTCAATCAACGAGATTTAAGCTATCACGTGCAAGCCAATCGCCTGAATAAAACCATGCTTTTCTTGGCCGGAGTAAGGGGGATTGGGAAGACTACCGAATTGGCCAAATATGCCAAAAGACTTCACAAGGCCGATTGCTTCTTTGTCGTAACCTGTAATATCGATCAAGAACTCGATATGGACCACGTGGAATACATGGATATTCTCATCTTTCAACTGGAAAAACTAGTTGAAAAAGCCAATGAGGCTGGCCTGAAATTGAAGGAAGATATCATTACGTCCCTAAGTGACTGGTTTGAAGAACGCGTTGTAGAAATTAACCGAAGCCTCAAAAATGAAGGCCAATCAGAAATCGAGATGGGCGTAAGTACCCCGGGGCTACTCAGCATTTTCAATTTTGCCTCCAAATTAAAATTTGGAATCACCGGTAGCCGGGAACGGGCCGAAAAAATCCGTACCACCTTCAAAAATCGCTTCAATGACTTTGCCGATAAGTTTAATGAATTTATCGAGCGCGTGAATCAACAACTGCGAGAGCAAAGTTTAGGGCAGGAAGTACTCTTCATCATTGATGGCTTAGAAAAAACCATGTCGGCCGATACCCGTCGCAAGGTCATTATGGAAGAATCCAACCGCATCCGGCAAATTATGGTCAATGCCATTTTTACCTTGCCCGTTGAGTTGATTAAGGAACAGGCCAAGATCAAGATGTTCAGTGAAATCGTGATTTTTCCTTGTATTAAGTTACAAAGCATCCGGGGAGAAGAGCAAATAGAAGCCTTTCAAAAATTTGAGGAGTTTGTTTACAAACGCATTGATGCGTCTCTCTTTGATAGCCCAGAGACGGTACAAAGAGCCATACGCTTTAGTGGGGGCATTCCCCGGGAATTATTACGCATTCTCGAAACGGCCAACTGGTACCTAGAAGATGGTGATCCCGTCATTAGCCAACAAGCCCTGGATTGGGCCATTAAGCGCCTCAGTAATGAATCGGCCCGTTTTATCACCGCCGAGGAAATTGAGGAGTTGAAAAAAATCAAAGAGAATCTTGAGCATGGAAAACCTACCCTCTTTAATCCTGTCTTACAGGAACTCGTAGAAAAACTAATCGTCCTCGAGTACGACGACGGCACCTACAAGCGGGTTCATCCCTTGGTTGAAGTTTCTGATACCTATCAACAATACGTACTTTCATGATTCCACCCGCCCTACATACCGACCTCAAACTCCTACTCCGCGCTTTGTCCTCGGATAGCTTTCCGGTGATTTTTCTGGAACACCAGAATTATCGACATATTCCCGAATTGGCTCAGATCCTTGCCGAAAAACTACCGGATGTTTCTTTTGAAAGGATAAAACTGGCTACCCAAGCTTACGAGGATGTTTTGAAAACGCTTGAAAATTCATCAAACCGAATACTTTGGCTAGAAGATGCCGAATTTTTCTTGAAGAACCCAAAATTTCAGACGTATCTCAATCAAAAACGCGATTTCTTAGCGCAAAGACACCGGGGTTTGTTATTATCTATACGTAGCGATTTTATGCCTCATTTGGCAAACAACCTACCCGATTTATATTCTGTAAGGGCGCTAAGCCTAGATTGGAGAACATACCCCCAACTCCCATCAGAAGATATCCGGGACCTCTATCGTAATTATGGCTATTTATTTCCTCATATACCCAAGCATGGAAATGCGGAGGAAACCCGTAGCCAATATCAAAAACTTGCCGAAGAGCTCAATGCTTTATCCGAGGATGATTTTCATTTAAAAATGAGCCTGTCCCGACAAGCGCTGGCCCTACTTGCCGATATTGGAGACTACTCCGAAGGCTTGTCTTTGGCTTTTCGTCTGGTGAGTCAGCTTGACCCTCAAGTTCTTTCATCCCCAAATTACCCCTATCGTCACGAAATCTACACTTACTTAATTCTTTTTCAAATTCTCTTGGGAGAAGCGCATTTGGCAGAGAGAGCACTTGATAAGGTGTTGTCGGAAGAAACCACAGAAAAGCCCCGCTTTTACCCCGTTAGTTTTTGGGCAAGTCAGGCTATGGTCCAAAGGGAAAAAAGGGAATTTGCTAAAAGTCAAATGCTCCTAGCGGAGATGCTCTATCCACCCAATACAGAACAATTTCCAGAGTTAACTCGCTCAGAAAGAGCTTGTTTGCTTAATTGGCTAGGAGCCGTTTCTCTCCGGTTGGGTGACTGGCAAAAATCTATGCAGTCGTCCCAAGAGGCCTTGAACATACTTACCGAAAACGGAACAAACCTGCTCAGATCGGCTATTTACAACAATTTAGGGAATGTATTTTCTTATCTTGGAGAATATGAACAAGCTATTGCTAATTACCAAACAGCCAGTCAAGCGATCTATCAGGCACATCCTGAGGGGCACGCATATCTCCTGGACCACTACCTAAATTTAGGTTTTGCCTGGGGAGAGTACGGAAAGATTGACCAGGCCCGGGACTGTTATACCCAGGCTAAACTACTTGCCAACAAATTATACGGGCAAATGAGTGCCAAGTCTTTCCAGGTCCGCAATGCCGTTCTTAGAAGGCATATGGTACACCAATACCCTCCAGCTGGGGAAGAAGACCGCATGAAAGATGTGTCCCTCATCAATGGGGTGATCATTATGGCCGAAGCATTTTTAGAGCCTGAACATCCCCAGTTGCAAGAGGCCATCGGTATTTTTGAGTGGTACGAAGCGCAACTGGGAAGAAACCCCCAAGAATCATTAGCCGACCTGGCAAGTATTTCCGAAAAAATAAGACAACAGGGGCTGCCCCCGGCCGAGTAAATATGCCAAATCTGTGCTCCCTAGGTTCGGGCCGGGGTCGGGCTTTCGCTACTCGCTGCCTTTCCCCGCCAGGCCTGCACGAGCTCAAACAGGCCGCTCTATCCCTCAGCCAAATATCTTGTGAAATAGTTTGTCTTGCATATCCCGACAAAGCCTTCTATTTTGCAGATATGCCCTAGTCTACAAGCTATGATGAAACAATTAGACCGACTGGCCTCCTTCCTTTTGCGTTTTATTGCCTTATTTCTGGGCCTTAATTTACTTTTGGCCGGGGTATTTGCTATCCGGGATTACAGTTTCCCTTCTAACCCCATCTATCGTACCTATGGCAAAACCACAACCCTCAAAGCCTATCCTGATCAAAAAGAAGAAGTCGTTTCTGACATATTGCATCATTCCTGGGGGCGGCCTTATCGCTATGACCCCTTCACAGCCTTTAAAGAAGCCCCCTACCAAAGCGATTTTGTAAATGTAGATAGCTTGGGATTTCGACACGTTCCCCAGCAGGGGGCTTTCCCTTTGGATACAAACTATTACAATATTTTCCTATTTGGGGGCTCTACCTTATTTGGCTACGGGCTCAGCGATGCCCAAACCATCCCTGCACATATCCAGGATAGCCTTGGAGACAGCGTTCGGGTATACAATTTTGCCAGTGGCTTCCATTATTCTGTCCAGGAGATGAATGGTATGGTAGATCTGTTTAGCCAGGGCCACTTGCCCAACATGGTGATTTTTGTAGACGGGCTCAATGAATTTTATTTTGAGCATCCCGAGTTTAGCCCGGAAATGTCGGCTCTTTTTCTTGGCGAACCCTCTGCTTTATTAGCCAGGCTATGGCAAAAACTGCCTTGGGACCGCTTGATGAAAGCTATGCGCGTATTTTTTAGAGGAGTTGCTACCCAGTCTCATCCTATCCCAGACGCTCAATACTGGGAGAACTGCCTTTTGCGTTATACCCGGTCTATCCAAATGAGTGAGCAAATTGCTGCCACTTTTGATATACCCGCCATATTTGTTTGGCAACCGATATCGGTGTACCGCTATGATGCCCATGCTCACCTATTTGCTGATTTAGCAGATCAAGAAAAATTTCCGAGTAAAGGGTATTTTCTTTTTGATAAACGCTATGGGCAAGAAAAACCAACCAAACACTATTTAAACCTATCTGGCATACAAGAAAACTGCAATGAAAACCTGTACGTAGACCGGGTGCATTATGGGGCTAAGCTAAGTAGAACCCTAGCCGATAGGATAACTCAAGAAATACGCACCATCACTCGTGTTTCCGTCGATAGCGCTGTATCCCGGCCCGGTCTAGTAGACCATCCAGAATAAGTGAGTCCCAATCTAACTTTAAAATACGATGACCGGCCAAAGGCCGGCCGTGGCTGCGTTTTAGAAGGAGACTGTCCCCGTGTTTCTGATACTCAAAGAAAAACACTGTATCCAAATGCGTGTCTAGGGCTATGTGAATGCTGTCTTGAACATATAAGGTATGGTACAAACCATCATGATTTGCTTTCCAGGTGCCTAAGAGTTCAGGTTTACGGTTTAGCTCCTGCGGATCGGGAAGCTTACACCCCTGCCCCCCAAAAAGGATTAGCCAAAGGAAAAGGGGCAAGGGAATTAATTGCCTTCTGCCCGATAAGATAGTATCCATAAGCCTAGAAACGTAATAAAGCCATTGACAAGCAGGATTTCAAAGCCAAATTGATAGCCCCAGAAAAGGGATTCTGAGTAAAGGTTGAGTAAATAAGCCAAAATAGGGGAGAGAATGCACAGAAATGGCACCCAAGGATCATACACCGGACGCCGACTAAACAAGCCAAAGGAATATAAACCCAGCAAAGGGCCATAGGTATACCCGGCTGCCCGGAATACATTACCGATAACATTACTCTCCGGATAAGACTGGCTCAACTCCTGAAATAAGAGAATTACCAAGACTAAAATGACAGAAAATGCAATATGCACGCTTCTGACTACTTTTCTGCGATAGCCCTCATCTCTACTTTGTACTTCCAAAATATCTACACTAAATGAGGTAGTGAGTGAAGTAAGGGCTGAGTCGGCACTTGAGTAAGTCGCGGCAATGAGCCCCACTAAGAACGTGATGGCCGCAAAAGTACCAAAGTGCTCAAAAGCCAAAAAGGGGTAGGCTTTATCGGTCAAAATCGTTCCGCCCTGGTTTGGTAAGGTCACTTGCATTTGCTCCGCATACATGTAAAGAAGTGCCCCTAAACTCAAGAAAAATAAGTTGACAAAGAGCAAAACAATACTAAACCAGAACATGTTTTTTTGAGCATCCTTCAAAGACCTACAGGTGAGGTTTTTCTGCATCATATCCTGGTCCAGACCCGTCATCACGATGGCGATAAAGGCGCCCGATAAAAACTGCTTATAAAAATTATATGGAGATTGCCACTCCCAATTCCAGATGCTACCAAATTTGCTCTGCGCAATTACGGATGGAGCTTCCCATACCGAAAGGGAAAGAGCTTGCAAAATAAGATAAATACTCACCGCAACGGCTAGCAGCATGCTAGCGGTTTGCAAAGTATCTGTCCACACAATGGTTTTGATCCCTCCTTTTTGGGTATAGGTCCAAATTAAAAAAACACTAAAGACGGTGGTGCACCAGAAAGGGACCCCAAGCGAATCAAATAAAATTAATTGCAAAACCGTGGCTGTCAGATACAACCTAAAAGAAGCTCCAACGATACGGGATAGCAAGAAGAAAGACGCCCCCGTTTTATAAGAATACATCCCATACCTACCCTGCAAATAGGTGTAAATTGAGACTAAGTTTAAACGATAATATAGGGGGAGGAGTACTGTGCCTATAACCAAATAGCCCAATAAATACCCAATAACCACTTGGTAGTAGTAAAACTGCTCATTATATACAGCCCCGGGTACCGAAATAAAAGTAACTCCCGAAAGGGATGCTCCAATCATCCCAAAGGCTACAATATACCAAGGAGAACGGCGGTCGGCGGTAAAAAAACTACTAGTATCTGCTTGGGAAGAAGTATAACGGGCAATGGCCATGAGAACTAAAAAATACCCCGCTATTGTTATAAATACTGTGGTTACACCCATCTGCTCTACCTAATTTTTGGTTTGTTTAGTTTTAGTTCACAAGGGAATATTGTTGTACATTCTTCAAACAAATTCCGTATCAAACCGTCCTAAATCTAGAATACTAGTACCCAAAAATCTTTATTTTTTTTTAAATTTGCTAAAAAGTACTTCATCATGGTCGAATTTGATGAACTGGAAATAGTTGATGAGGAGATTGTCTCGCTTTTAGAAAGACAATTGATTGTATTTAATGATGATATCAATACTTTTGAACACGTAATCCAGACGCTGATCGAAGTTTGTAATCACACTCCCGAGCAAGCCGAGCAGTGTACTTGGATAATCCATTACAAGGGAAAATGCGCCGTGAAGCATGGAGCTTATGAAGAGCTTAAACCCATGCGCGACGCCATTTGCGACCGAGGCATCTCGGCCGAAGTAGCCTAAGTAATGTATACCTCAGGGACGCACAATCTCCCTTTCCCGGCCCTTAATTATGAATTTTACTTCCAAGCTTATAGAAACAGCCGTACAGGAGATTGCCAAACTCCCGGGTATTGGTACAAAGACGGCTTTTCGTCTTGTATTACACCTACTCAAATCGGACTTGGCCACTACCCAATCACTCAGTGATGCCTTGGTAAAACTCCGTACCGAAATTGCCTATTGCAAGAAATGTTTCAATATTGCCGATGAGGAACTCTGCTCTATTTGCGCCAGTCCGCGAAGAGAACAAAAACTTCTGTGTGTTGTGGAAAATATCCAAGACGTCTTGGCGGTAGAAAACACCGGTCAATTTTTTGGCGTTTACCATGTCCTAGGAGGCGTGATTTCTCCTATGGAAGGGGTTTCGCCCGCCGACTTGCACATTGATGCCCTCTTACAAAGAGTAAAAGAAGACGCAATCGAAGAGATTATCTTTGCCCTTAACCCGACCATGGAAGGGGACACCACTACCTTTTACATCACCAAAAAGCTTAAAGAATTTTCGGTAAAAGTAAGCACAATTGCCCGAGGGATTCCCATTGGAAGTGAGCTGGAGTATACCGACGAGATTACCCTGGGGCGAAGCATCCTGGCTCGAACCTCCTACGACTAAATAAGTACAGTTCTCCCAAGGCTAAAATATTTTTTTACAGAAAGACTTAATTTCAAAAGAAAATTTTGTTTTTTTGTAGGGTAAACCTTTATAGATTTTTTTATCAAAATAATTAATGGATGAAGGCTATAAAATTTGACAATACCGACCGGAAAATTTTGCAAATATTACAGTCCAATGCCAAGATTACCAACGCACAGCTCTCCAAGGATATTGGCTTATCACCCGCACCTACCTTAGAGCGTGTCAAAAAACTGGAAAACATTGGAGTGATTAAAAGTTATCACGCTACTCTAGATACGGCCAAAGTAGGCTTGGGAGTGACCACCTTTGTACAGGTCTTTCTCCACAGCCACAAAAAGTCTATCCTCGATGCATTCGTAGAAAAAATTCAAAAGATTGATAATGTGATTGAGTGCCATCACATTACGGGTTCCTGCGATTTTATTTTAAAAGTGATCGCAGCCGACATACAGTCCTATCAAAAGCTTATGCTGGAGGAGATTAGCGAGATCGAAGAGATTAGTAATATGCATTCTTTGGTAATCCTTTCCACGTTTAAAGACAAAAAAGTATTACCGATCCCTTAGTAGGTAGCATCTTAGCATGAGGGCTAGTCGAAGAAATCCTGACTAGCCTTTTTTCTTTTTCTTGTTTTTTTTCAAAAATGCGCGGGCCTCTTTGGAAAGTTTTGTCTTTTTCTTGGTGTTCTCCTTGACCTTCGCATAGTAGCCATAGGCCAAATCAACTTTTTTATCCTTGACCGCAAAACGGGCCAACTCAGCCAAGGCGTGGACATAATACCCCGATTTAAAAGACTTCGTAGATTCGGCAAAAGCAACTGTTTGCCGAAAATATTTCCTCGCCTTTTCCTTGTCTCTTCTTTTATTGATATACCCCATATAGTACGAAGCATAGCGGCCACTTATCCCCTCATAACCCGGCATCTTACGCTCGATTTTATCCAGAATATCCATAGAAACCTTTTCCAAGTCCCGGAATCGCCCAGTAGTAAAGGCCACACTGGCGTAGTACCGCTGGAAGTAAGGATTATCGGGAAAAGTTTTGGCCAGATATTGCGCAATGGGCAAGGCTTTCAAGGGTTTTTTTTCCTCACTCCGATAAATCCGCATCAAAAAATACTGGGCCTCGGTACGGGTATAAAAGGCATTTTTGGCCACCTCTTCCAATTGCTTTAAGCCTAGTTCTTTATCTCCTTTTTTAATAAAAAGGAAAACGGGCTTCATCAGTTTATAATTTTCTGGGATCCATACGGAATAGTAGTTGTATAAGGCATCCCCAAACATAAATTCGGGGCTCAAGGCATTGATTTTACGCCCTCTTTTCAGGTAGCGGAGGGAGGCTTTTCCGGTACCAATCGCCTTGCGCCAATTTTTTCGCTCGGCCAGTAAGCGACTTTTAAACCCATAAGCTGCCGATAAAAAGAAAGCCGCCTCAATGTTTTCCTTATCTACCTTGTACATGGTCTTGGCCTTGGCAATACTGGCATCCATAAAGCGGTAAAAATCATCATCGTGCTGCTCATTGCTGAAGTTGGGCATGATCTTCCACCACTCATTGAGCCCCAAGAGAAACTCGGGCAGGGGATGCTCGGGAAACTTCTCTTGAAACCACCGAAACTGATTGGCAGCCCGGTCAAATTTGAAGTTGTACATATCATTGACGGCTGCCGTAGCTTCCATTTGTACCAATGGACTCAACAGTAGCATGGAATCGGCCCGGATTTGATCCGCATTGAGCACATCTTGGGCCTTTCCAGGCAAGATGAATAGCCAAAAAGCAAGGGTAAAGGGTAATAGGAATCGCATCATATACTGTAAAAATAAATAGAAAGCTCCGAACTATTTATTCATAGCTCAAACGATTTGCAGAAAAGTAGAGTTTCCTAAATCTCTGAGTAAATAACGATCCAGGTCGCATTTTATGTAGCAAAAAATAAAATGGAGGGGCTTGCCCGCGCGTAGGTACGTGAGGAGCCCCCAAAAAGCATGTGCCCGCTAGGCACAGACTTTCCTAGGGCTAGCTCAAGAACTGAGCGGGCAAGCCCCATATTTGTCTTTTGACTTAGTGTTTCAAAAAAGGAATTACTTAGGAAATACGGACGGAGTTTTCCATAAAGTGGTCATTCCAAAGGGAGCTGATGTAGTACTGGATATTACACTCTTCCCTCATCTCATCGCTCATGTACTTACAGCGGGTGCGGAGCTCTAAGTTGAAGCTGTAGGTTTCGCCGGTCCATCGGAGCTGGAGCTTATTACAGCGCACGCCATAATAGCCTTGTACGACTTTGATTTTATTGCGAGACTTCCCAAAAGTGCTAATGGCAATGGCGTGAATCAGGGAATATTTTCCAGTACGCGGCTTCCCGATACCGGCTACGACCTCAAAGGCATGACAACCGTTCAACTCGGGAAGAATGGTTTGCCATTTGCCATTACCGGGTACTTTGCCTTGAGTGTAGGTACCCATGCGGCCTTTCATACCCACTAAGCCGTTTACGTCAAGTTCGTAGTTAGGGCTTGGGGTAGAAACGCCTACCCGGCCATCTTGGGTGAGAGAGAGCACATTTTTGCCCCGAAAATTATTAAGGTTTAGGGTACCGTTCCCGCTCTCGATATCATAGCTCCACGCGGGGTTTTTGTCTTCAATACTTTTATAAAAGCTAATTAGCTTGCGGGAAGCCCCGATGGGAGACAAGGTGAGACCTTCGTCGATGGTTTTGGAGAGGCCATCGTCAACTTTACTCACCATGGAATCAATCAAGTCATTAAAGTGTCCCTCAGAAGGCATTTGCCCTTTTTTGAAGTAGCCCTTGAGGGTATCCCTATTCTGTAATGGCATATTGCTTATTCTTTTTCAATCGTAAAATCAGTACCTATTCCCAAATTGTCGTAACCAGCTTGTACCGAGCGAAGCTCTTGTTTGTCTTCCAAGCGTACGATTTGGTGTTGGTTGGCGGGTATCAACATAGACCAAGGCTTGGTAGCTTGCAAAAAGGACTTGGGGTCATCTTCCCGGGCGGTATCCAGGAGTACAAATCGTCCTTGCAAGTCGCTGGCAATCTGGATCATAGAAAATTTGGTGATAAACTCTACGTAGGGCAAGGTACGCATAAAACTTAAAACATCCGAACTGTTGATACGGCCACCTAGCTCGAGAGACTTACTTTTTTTGACCATATCTCCCAAAAGGTAGCGGTTGATTTCGTCGTTGAGGGTTTGTAGGTAATAGCCATAATTATAGCCCAAGGCCAATTTGACGGCACACATAATCCGGACTTTTTCATAGCTGGGGTTTCTAACTTCAATGTGAATGAAAGGTGAGGTATATTGGCTTAAAAACTCCTTGATTCGTTTGAGTTGTTCGCTACTGGCTTTACGTTCTAGAAAATTGGCATTCTCGGCATTGCCCTTGGGTATGACGACAATGAGGACATTCCCGGGAGCATCCAGTTTATGACTGGTGATATTGGGAAGGCAGGTTACCTTATGAATTTCAGGGAATTTTTCCAGGATCAAGCGCTCATAGTCCCAAGGAGTAATGGCTCTTTGTTTATGTCTTAGGCGTTCACTAATTCGAGTATAAAATTGGCGTTCGCTTTCGGCTTGCTTGCCCATAAAGGAAGGAATGGGCTGAATGACATCTTGTACTCCAGGGATACGTTCTACGGACCTACTAACCGAGAAGGCGGGTAGGGCTTGGTTGAGGTGCTCACCTTCTTCGTCTAAATTTTGTAAAGTAGCGGTCACTACTTGGGTGCATATTCCACAAATACGCGAAGTGGTAGAGATATTATTAAGCACGGCTACTCGGAGCCAATAGTAATTGGGGTCTAAAATGGTATTGCCCAAGGCTATATCGTGGGGCAGTTCGAGAGCGATGATTCCGGTCTTGACAAACTTGTCGGTTTCGTCTTGCAGTATTTTAGACTCGGAAAGCGGTCGCCACTGGTTTTGGCGGAGATAACTCCAGGCTAATTCGGGTGGGTTTTCCTCGGAGGTGGTGGTAAAGCCGCCTTCAATTTCAAATAAAATGGTAATTACTTGGGGAGGCGCTAGGTCTTCCAAACCGATCAATAAGGCCCCTTCGTAGTCCATATCGGGAACGAAAGGTACTTTCTGGTAGGAGGAATTGGGATAGACCTGATCGTTGCCAAAAGGATAGAGATGGAAAAACTGTCCTCTATTTTGGCTTTCCTCATCTTTTTTAGCTTGGTCGTCAACATTGATGACCGAAGAGGAAGAGTAATCTAAGGAAAGGGCTTTGATCTGGGGTACAAAAGGTTGATTGGGCAGTTTTTTTAAGTCTTTCTTGGAGAATCCACGGCGAATATTCTCTACTAAGCTGGTGCGTGAGTTTTCTAAAACTATCTCAGAGAGTACACCAGGATATAAGGTATGGCCAAAAGCAAACTCGGGATTGCTAAGTTCTAATTTGACAAAGCCTCTTAGGGTGGTATTTTTGTAATCTAATGCCTCTTGCACCTGGGCGAAATTATGGGGGAGTTTTATCTTCTCAATATTGATGGGAGAAATGCGCGTGATGGTATCTAAGGTACCGCCGGGGAGAACTTCGGGGGAAGCGTTTTCGGAGTCGGATTCTTCTACACCTCCGTTGATGGTTTGGAATAACTTAAAGGTTTGTTGATCTTGCTCTTTGGCGGGTAACCAATGACCTCCATCCAAAATAGAAAGCTTAATCTCGAAGGCTGCATTATCTAGATCGGCATCATATTGTTCGTAGTAACCCAGTAAGCCGTTTCTTTGTCGGGGCAGGTTAAACCATTCAAGGTTTATCTGCAAAGAACTCAAAGATTTCTGAAAAATTTCATTTTTGCCAATAACCAAATAGGAACCTAATTGGGGTACGGCTCCAAATGGAAAGAAGGGCGAATCGGGACTTACAATTCCCGTTTCATTGTGTAAAATTAGGTCTTTTACATCTTTGATATGGGTATCAATACCAATAGATTCCAGTATGAGATCGTAGAGCAGGGTATACGGGTACTGATACGAGTTACTGTTGAGTAAAATCCTAACGACCGGCAGATTGGTGTCTAATTGGATTTGATGGACATCCTCATCATAGGCCACGATGGGCTCTTGGCGGGCATTAATATCAAACGTGATTTTGAGGGCATTAAAATCTAGGTCGGCTTCGGTCCGTTTTTCCCTGACGACGACATAGCGACTGATTTCTAGCCAACCTTCGGGGACGGTGAGAAAAATCCGGAAGGCTTCCAGAAAGGTTTTTACAAATATGTCGTCCTTGGATTCTTTTTTTTCGCTCCCTTGACTGAGGCGACTGATGTCTAGCAAGCAGGCTTCTAAACTTCGGAAGGAATCGTCGGTAAATTGGAACGTAAGATTGATTTCTCTTTCCCCTTCACTGAGGTATAAACTAGGAGATGCCAAGGCAAAGCCTATATCGGCCGATTGCATGGTACGTTCATAAGCACTTTTATCTTGTTGACTTTCCCCAAAGACTGGATAATATTTTTTTATTTGGCGATTGGGGTCGGGGCGTAGGTTGTCCAAGGAGAGATTAGAGGAAAGCACATCTTGGATCAGCAGGCGTTCACGCCCTTTTTGGGCTAAGGTTTTCTTTTCAAAAAAGATGGTATATATCCGCTTAATGGTCGCCCGGTTGACTTGCAAATGGGAATCGGCAAGATAGATGATGTTGTCTCCATTTTCGTATTCTCCTCCAATAAACTCCATTTCCTTTTGAATGATAGCAAACAAGGCATTGTCATTAGGGACAAAGTGTAAATAGACCTTATCAAAAACAGGAGCTTTGAAGTGTTGTCGGAGGATTTTACGAAAGTAAAAGTCTACATATTTTTTAGAGAGAGAATTAATATTCTTTTGAGGGATCTCGTAGAGTTTGAGAAATGACAAGAGGAGGGCTACCTCCGGGTAGTGGTTGTCATTTTTGAGGCTTTGGTTGAATAAGGATTGGGAACGGTTTTTTAAAAAAATTAAGGTCTCATAAAAGGTTTGAAAAATGCCCCTTAATTCGGAGGCTAGCCATTTTACTTTTTGGTCTAAGGATTTAGAATCGAATAAGTCAGGACGTTCTGGACTTTCCTCCAGTTTCCAATAGAAACTAAAGCGGGAAAAGTCGAAGTCTAGGGGGGTATTGAGCCCTTTTCTGGAAGCAATACCATCACAGATAGCTTTAAAGAGTTGGAAGGGTTCTTTTAAAGAATCGCTAATGGCATAGATTATCTCATTGCGGGATTCTAGATAGACATTGGCAAACTTTTCTACTTCCTTAAAACGAGAAAGCCATTGGTCAAGTAGGTCGGCGGCTTGGTATATTTCTTTTAAGCAGTATTTGAGATATTGTATTTTTTTGACCGGTCTTCGGAAGTTTTCAGCTTTGTAGAGGTCGGTCTTAAATTTTTTCTCGATGAGGTTAGGTTTGATTTCGGAGACGGTGGCGAGAATGACAATTTCATCATTTAAGAAATCAGACCAATCCCCATCGGGTTTATTTTCTAAGTTGAAATAGTAGATCAATTTAGAAAAGCCAAAAGTATAAAGCAATAAGTCTTTCAGAGAGCGTTCGTCTATGGGGGCATAATCAAAATCTAATGCCCCGGTAAAACGCCTTTCCTGACTCATGCTAAAGCGCGATATGTATCTTGAATTTCCTTGATCCATATTTTAGAGTGAATTAACCGGTCTTGAGTCGGATTTCGGTACCTTCTAAGATATAGAATGGATATACCAAGTTCCGTCGGGAGTTACTTAGTCTAATGATGTAATGAATATTGACCAACAAGAGGCCATCTACGTCTTGGCTTACCTGGATGTCAATAGTATCTAGATCAATCCGGGGTTCAAAAAGTAGGATGGATCGGCTAATGGCTCTTTTAAGTAAAGTGAGGTTATTGGTACTTGTGGTATTGAATACAATTTGTTTGGTATCGCAGCCATACTCGGGTCGCATGATCCTTTCACCGGGTTGGGTAGAAAGCAAAATATGCAGACTTTCCCGGATATCCTCCTCTTCTGAAACCATTTGCACGGATTTACTCGACTTATCAAAAGTCGGGGGGAATTTCCATCCGATTCCTAAAAATGTCTTCTTATGTTTCATGCTTGGTAATAGGCTATGTAAATAAAGAGTGAAAAAAGCTTAGCCGCCAATCATAACCGTGGCTACACCGGGGCCTACTATGCTACCTCCGTGGGCGGTCGTATCCCCTACTCGGGCGGCAGGTTTTCCACCGATCATAACCGTGGCCGAACCTTTTACAATAGAGTCTGGTGGCCCCACACAAATACAGGTATCCCCTATAACAGCGGCGGGCATTCCCCCGATTAAAACGGTAGGGGCGCCAGGACCCATAACGGGACCGCCCACGTGCGGTATCGGGGGCGTACCTGGGGTTTGCATAGGACAGGAATGAAAATCTCCAATGATGGATGCTGGGGGCATATAAAAATTAATTAATTTGAACAATTGCACCTTTAACGGTTAGACTACCTCCGGCTTTAAATTCTGCCTGGGCACCTCCTTCGGCTGTTAGTTTGGTATCTCCTTTTAGGGAAACTTGCATGCCCTTGGCATCCAGGTTGGAAGTTGCCTCTATACCTACATCTTGGCTGGCCGTAGCCTTTATATTTTGCTGAGCTACCAGGTTAATGTCCTTATCTGTTTTAATGGTGATCCCTGATGAATCCATGGTAATCTCATTATTATGCTGATCTATCAGCTGGATGAGCTGTTGGTCGTCATCTAAAACGGCTTTGTTTCCAGCTGGGGTTTGGATAGTAATAATTTTTTTTACGTCCTCAAATTCTAATAGAAGATCAGATTTGGTTTTGATGGCCTTATACGTATTCTTTTGATCGGGTTGGTAGGGAGATTTAAGCTTTTTGTTATACATGCTCCCTAAGATAATAGGGTTTTGAGGATCCTGATTCAAAAATCCTAAAACTACTTCATCATTAATTTCTGGCATGAAATAGGCACCAAAACCATTTGAGGCATAAAAAGTAGAGAGTCTAGCCCAAACTTTCTCGGTGCTTTGCAAAATGGGGATTTCTACTTGGACGCGAAAGCTACCCGCAGGATCTTCGTGAATTTGTATTACAATTCCTATGGTCAAGCCTTGTAAAGCCGGGGCTAAGCCAGAGGAAGGTAAACTGCTGATATGGGGCGTTTCTTGGGAAAACCATTCCTCAGAAATGCCTAAATGAGCTTCGGTGGTCCATTCGTTATTTTCAATAAGATGGGTGAGCCCTCCGACAAACACATCCCCATTTATTCTTTTGCTTAGCCCGCTTATGGAAATGGTATCTCCCGGGTTGACATCGGCATTTCCGGGAAATTTTACACTACCCTCCAAAAAAGAATAGGCTGCTTTGCTGAGTCTGGCCGTGGCCCAGTCATCTAATACATCTGAAACGTAATTGCCAGGGGATTGCATTTCAAATTCCTCTAAGCCAAGTACTTTGGCCATTTTATCTGGAGTTAAGTCGCCAGGAACCGTCACACTGGGAGGATTGCCTGTAGCTTCTATCACTTCTTGTTTTTCGGGGTCCCAAGCGCTGCATTTTACTTTTTTTAACTGTTTTCTGGAATCAATGCCGGCATTAAACTCTATAAGATCGTAACCATAGGTTAGGTCCAGGGCAGGGGATGAGTTTTCCGGCTTTTTTATTGAGAGTTTATCAAGTGTGGGCATAACGACCAGGCCATTAATTTCAGCCCGCATCAATACGAAGTCCCAATCTAAGCTGTGGTATTGAACAACTTGTTCGTGGGTGGCTTTGGTAGAATCAACTCCCTGACTAAGGCTATATTCACCTAAGATGCTACTGATGATTTGGCTATCTTGTTTTTTAGTAAAGAGTCGGTTTTTACGACCTACGGTCATCTTAATGGCTGGATGACGGCACTCGATTAAGAGGTAAGAGCCTCTTTGGTCTACCTTGATATTATGGTTGGTAATAATTCCTTTAAATATTTCAGAATCGCGGGAATCGTAGCCAGCCTTGATCACTACTTCCTTACCCGGTAAAAAAGTATCAGAGTCGCTAATTTCAAAGCCATCGGCTTCGGATACTCCCCCGTCGGCTAGTTTGATTTTGGCATAGGGTACCCGATTTATTTCCCTTGAAACGAAGATGCTTACTACGCCAAACCCTTGGGGGATTTCTGAGCCATCTACGAGTATAGAAAAGCTTACTACCTGATAATCCTTACTTTCTGGGGAATTGCTGGGCATATTTATTTTTTTACGGGCGGGAACAAGATCTCTGTGCCCGGTTCAAGTTGTCGGAAATTTACAATATTGTTAATTCGCGCTACCTCTAAATAATAGCGGCTATCGCCATATACTCTTTGGCACATCAAGGGGAGGGTATCGCCTTCCAGGACTTCCCTTAAATGTGACAAATCTGGGGATTTTCTATCCGTACTGGCCTGTTCTTTGACGGGAGTAGTCCCTTCAAAAGAACAGTTGACTTTGGCTCTCAGTACTTTACCTGCTTGGTCAAACATCGTGTAATCTATGTCCAAGCTTTTTAGGATACATTCAAACTCCAGCTCGCCCCAGACTATTTCTACATCGTTGGGTTCGTGTTTTTCTTTTTTGTACTCAAGAATAACTGTCTTCAGCTTAGCTATCTCATCTTGAACAACGATCACTTCTCCCTGGCGATTTAAAATGGCCCCCGTGCCATCTAAGATTAGGCTAAATGTTAGTTTTTCTGGATCGGTTCTATCAAACTTTTGTTTGTGAGAGTCCTTACCGGAGGCTTCATTAGCGGTATAATTAAGGTTGATATTCCACTTTACCGAGTTGGGGTTTACCAAGGCTTCAAACTCATCTCCTCCTCCCTTTTCCCGGATAATCATTTTTTCTAAACTCATACGAATAGAAGTTAGCGATTAACGGCCTTCATGCTTGTCAAAATAATCTTGAATGAGTTCTCGGCAAGAATCCAAAATTTCTTTTTTGAGTACTTTAATATCTTCGTTAGGGATAGGTTGTTTGAGATTTTTTTGCTCATTTACAAGCTCTACCTTAACAAGCAACTCTTTGATTTCAACGGGCATGGTACATAGCAATTTAGGGTGCTGTATCTTGAATTGCCCATTCTCGATAAGACAACTCAATGGTTTCTATGACAATTTCGTTTTTTTCGGCCCCTAAGCCAGAAGATTGAAATTTTACGGGATAGGCTTTTTTTAAATCCCATTTAAAAATTACTTTTTGGCTACTATCGTTTTTCTTCTGCAGTAATTGCACTTGGATATCTTTTAATTTGATAGGGTTGCCAACCGCTACCTGTGAGCTTTCATAGCACCAGGTAAGTAACTTAGATTTGGGAACGACCAAGCCTCTTTTTAGCACAAGATTAGGGAAGGAGACTGTTTTGGGGACTTTGTAAGGGATTATTTCACCTCCCGCCAGAATCTCCTCGGTTTTCATGTCGTAGGATAGGCCAGATACCTCCTGAAAACTGTTTTCTTCAGAAATGCCTTTAATTTCGACTTTGAAGAAAAAGCCAACAGGAGGTTTTGATACTATGGAATAAGCCATGGATTAAAGCCTAGGAGATGCAACTTATGACATCTCAATTCCTTCGTGAGCGAGTTCTACTTGCTCGATGGCTAATTCATTCCCTTCGGCATTTAAGTCAGGACCCGAATAACTTACAGGGAAAGCGTTGATCACTGTCCACGTTAAAACGGGATTACCTTCTTCATCCAATAAGCTTATCGTGACGGTATCTCGACGTTCTGGATTGGTTTGTACATCCTTAAACCAGTCATAAAGGGCCAGGTCATCTTGAAAAACCCCCTTTTTGAGCGTTAGATTTTCAAACTTCTTCATGCCTGGGATCTTCTGCTTGATAAAGGTTGGGTCATCCCCTCCACGGTACTCAATATGTTCTGTGGTCATTTTTAGTCCGGTAACTTCTTGAAATGAAACCTGACCAGCTTCGCCAAATTCTACAGAGAAATGAAATTTCGGTATGGGCCAATTCGGATCTGCCATGATATTTTAATTTTTTGTGGTTTTAATGATTGGGTTAATAAGATAGATTAGGATTCCTGCATTTTTTGCTGGAAGGTAATGACGATAAATTCAGCAGGTCGAGTGATGGCTACTTTCACCGATACGCGCATGACTCCGTCTAAAATATCATTAGGTGACATCGTAGTCCCTAAACCAACTTGTACTTCATAAGCGTGCTCGGGAGTAAGACCCGCTAGACCTCCTTGCTTCCATAGGTCATTTAAGAAGGAAGTGATCATACTTTTTACCAGAGTCCACGTATTGTTGGTGTTATTGGCAAAAACGTAGGTACGAGCAGCTCCTTTTACGGAAGTCTCGATAAAC
Organism: uncultured Microscillaceae bacterium; assembly: GCA_963922455.1. Classification (GTDB taxonomy): domain Bacteria; phylum Bacteroidota; class Bacteroidia; order Cytophagales; family Microscillaceae; genus CAWUIO01. The sequence goes on along the minus strand of CAWUIO010000033.1, from coordinate 15,579 downwards.
AACAAGGTACGACGTACGTTGATGTAGCGCCAATCTTGGCTGTTTCCTTCCAAGGTCCGGGCACCCCAAACTTTGGTTCCTTCACCCACAAATGTTCGGATACCGTTTACAGACTTACCGGTAACGTTAATGTTCAAATCCTCTTGGTCATCATCGGTCATTTTTACTACCGGCGATATTACATTATTAAAACCAACATTGGCTGGGGATTTCCAAACTCCTGAGGTATTATCCACGGTCGTGTACACACCCGCTAATCCAGCACTTGGCGGGATAATATTCATATGGCGTTTGATACGGTCAATGATGATTTTGAATATCGGGCTGATTGTATTCAACGTCTCCGTAAGGCTTTCGGGATTTACCTTAGGGTCTTTTAGCTTGGCAATTTCAGCTTTGATCTCGTCTTGACGTTTTTTGTTGCCCTCTTCGGTGGTTTCCTTGATTTCTTCGGTAAGGATATCGGCTAATTTGTCGAGATTGGATATGTTTTTATAGTTAATCTCTGTATTCTGCACCACCGAAGTATACACCCAAGGATAGTAAGCGGCTCCGTAATTCAAAAAGTTGCTACCTACGCCTTCCCGGAATTGCGTGATGACATCGGTGTCATCATAAGTACGGGCAAGGAATCCATCATAAACATCAAAAATGGCGAAACGGTCTTTCATCTTATACCCGCAGTGCATAAGCATGTGTTGTTGTAAGGCAAAGCAATCGGCTTTTTCAAGCATAACTGCCTCAGGAACAACCAACATAGTGGGCTCATCTTCCGAAATTAAAGTGTTAATCCCGTCTTCTAGTTCCTTCTTCTTAATCGCATTCATCTTAGGCTCACCCGACTTGGAAGGAGAAGGTGGGGTCTTCTTTCCATCAGGGCCAGGAGGTGGAGGAGGAGGAGTGGGGCTATCATCTTGTTTGTAGTATGAACCTACAGATACAATATAGCAAGCGCTACCCCCATTAGAGAAAAATAAACGGAGAGATTCGTATAAAACGAAGCGTGACTTTTTATCGGCCATCACTTTATACGCTTTGCTTCCTAGTACAAAGTCAGTTTCAATATCCTTAGTTTCTCCAACATTAAAAGTAGGACGAAAACCAAAGCCAAAAATTTGCTCAAACTCAGGAAGGGATGTAATTCTTACTGGTTTATTAACCAGGGACTGACCAGCCCTTACTATTTTTTGAGTATAGCCTACAAAGGCCGGGACGGCTGTTGGGGCCGCCGCAACGGAACTGGGAAAGGCGTTTTTTTCCTCAATATAAACGCCCGGGGTTGCTAGTCTAATCGCCATAGTGAACTAATTTATAATGGATAATATTTAGATGTACACATAAATTTCAGAAAAAACTTTCTCTTCTTCTCCTTGTCCTTCCGGCTTCAATATTTGGCTATTGGGAACCGGCAAACGTTTCAATATTTGATTAAACGATTTGCCTTTGGTATTGGCTTTTCGGACTAATTGAAATTGGTATGGGGTATTATCTTTTAACTCTAAGTTTGTCGTTGATTCAAAAACAAAGGCTTTCATTCCCCCCATAAGTTCGGTTGGGGTAGGGCCCTCAAAAGCAATACTCTCATCGCCTGTATCAATTTGGGGTGATTCCAAATCTTTTAAATGCTTTTGGATAATGAAATAGCGCCAATATGTTTTGCGGTTTTCAAAACTAATTTTGAAATGCTGCTCAGCTAGGCCTTGCTTTTCTTCCACATACTTGAGCAATTCTTTGACTTCCTTTTTGCTTAAAATAATCTCCACCAAAGCCAGAGGTCTTTGGATACTTCTCGTTTTGCAAAGGACAAATTGTGTCTGAACCTTGCCGTTTAATAATAAGCTGTATTTGCTTTCAGGCAATCGGCTAAGATCCAGGTAGACTTTCTGCATCCCACTAAAATCTTCCTTGTAGACCGTTTGATCGAGCGGGTCTTTTATTTCGTATACTAATTTTTTGCCTTTTGCTGCTAACTCTTGATAATCGCTAAAAATGGGGTATAAGTCCTCCCCAGCTACTTTAGGTTTGGCGTGTAAAACATTTCCTTCCTTATTTTTTTCTCCGCGGTTATTGAAATAGAGTATTTTATTGCGGAATTGTAAAGGAAGGCTAGATGAGTAGACAAACTCACCGGGTTGGGCGTGTACCCAAATGGCTATTCGGAAAATTGGCTCACGTTCGAATACCCGGGAAAAAGCGTTTAAACGACTTTGGTCGTATAGAATATACATGCTATTTGCTGTAAACCGTAACAATAAGCCGGCTGATCTGAGGATATTTTGCGTCTCTTGGGATGCCTCATACCCTACTTGAATAGAATCCGGATTGGAATAATACCCGTGCTCCAGCTCTAGAAAAATCCAGCGTTGATATTGAAATGATATTTCTAGCATGCTTGCTTTAAGTCCCGTATATGGTTGCTAAGTCAAAGAAATGTTCCCGTTATAATCTGAGGGTACTTGATGTAGACCCCTAGAAATTCCCCATAAAAAATAGAAATAAAAATCTACCCTTTTGGGACGAGATACTTTCCTGTCATAATATTGGTAATAAATATGGAATTTTCCAAACTATCTAACTTCTTAAAACTCAGATTAATTAAATAATTAATTAGATTAAACGAAGGGTTAATTGCCTTAATCAGGTTTCGTTTTATAAGCACGCTAGGTTTCCTGCCCTTTTTCGGGGCCAGAAATGGTTTGGATTCTGAGAGTAAATTTATGTACCTTATATGAAAATTAATGAGTTAAGTTAAAAATATCTCATCTGTACTTCAAGGAAGCCAGAGGAAAAAGAATGAAGGGCACTTGATGAGTTTTCTTAAAAAAATCACATTAATCAAGTAGGAATTGGTACAAAATGAATTTTAAGGTAGGGAGGATTTGGCTTAGGGATGGAGCGGCATGTTTGAGCTCGTATAGGCCAGGGGGGAGAGGCAGCGAGTAGCGAGAGCCCGACCCGCGCCGCTAGGATCTTTCCTATTGGCCCAAGTTTTATAGCGCGGGGAAGCCCCAAGTATGTTGTATAACTAGGCTTTTACTCGGCTTCCTCACGAAATAGGGCTTGGATATAGGATGATTCAAGTTTCTCCTTTTTTTTAATTGTTTCTGGTAAGCCTGCATTTTTTCTTAAATTTACAAGAAGCGGATACGACGCCTTCGCAAAACCATTTAGCAATTAAGCTATTCCCTATGATGAAAGAGCAAGAGATTCAATTTACGGTAAGCTTGCAAGAAGCGAATCAAATTTTTAAGGCCTTGGGCAATCTCCCTTTTGCCGAAGTGTATGAACTCATTGGTAAGCTTAATGAACAAGCCAATACCCAACTCAATAATCAAAACGCAAACGATCCGGATATTAACTTCAATTTCAACAATAGGCTGTAACTATGGAAAAACCGCTTTTTATATCAGAAGAAACCCCTAGCAATGCCGGACTGGATTTTGAATCATTGAAAGAGTTGGGTATCCAGTACATTCAAGAGCTCACCGGGGCATTTTGGACTGATTATAATGATCATGATCCGGGTATTACCATTTTGGAGCAGCTTTGTTATGCGATCACCGATTTGGTGTACCGCTCGGAGTTGAATATTGAAGATCTCATTCATTCGCAGTCTTCGGGGGACATGGCTTTTTACCCTCCTGAAGATATTTTGCCATGTAATGCCTTAACGATACAAGACTATAGGAAACTTTTTTTAGATGAGAGTTCCAAAATATTAAATGCTTGGTTGTTTAAAGCAGATGATCAGGAAAATACCTTGGCCGGCTTGTACAATGTATATCTAGACCTAGACCTGCATAAGATAGAGCCCCTGTTGAGCAATAAGGTAGATGAGGCTCGGGTGTTTCAGGAAAGAATACAAGCCAAGAAAGAAGTAAAAGAGGTTATTCGTCAAATTCGGGAGGCTTATTGCCAAAATCGTAACCTTTGCGAGGATGTTTTAAATATTTTTATTTTGCAGCCTTTGCCCATTACTTTTTTTGCGGATATAGAACTGGATACGGTAGAGGAGATTGAGCAAACGATGGCCCATATCTACTTCAAAATAGACCAGCACCTCAACCCACGGATTCCTTTCTATTCTTTACAGGAAATTCAAGAAAAAACGAAGGCTTTGGACTCTATTTTTGAAGGCCCTCGCCTAAAAAATGGGTTTATTGAAAGTGAAGACCTCTTGCCTAAGTTGGATAAAGTGGTGATTTCGGAAATCATCAAAATCATTATGGAAGTGCCCGAGGTGGTGAGTGTTAAAAACATCTATTTGAAAGTAGATGAGGATATTTACGACAATCAACTCAATATACCCAAAGGTTTTAGCCCTAAGCTTTTATTTACGAGTAGTCCGGACAATCAAGATTATACCATTAGTTTTTTAAAGGGGGGCATTCATTATGATGCCATCGACCCGGTGCTATTCGAGCGAAAAAGAAATGAAATTGAGTCGGCTCATAAACGGGTTTACCGGGCCGATGATACCCGGGTACAGATCCCCCGAGGTAGAAAAATAGATATACAGGAGTATTTCTCGATTCAGAACCAATTCCCCTTGATTTATGGGATAGGAGAGTTTGGGCTCCCTGGTAAACCCAATACGGAAAGAAGGGCCCAAGCCAAGCAGTTAAAAGCCTACCTGCTGATATTTGAGCAGGTATTGGCCAATTATTTGGCTCAATTGGCCCACATACGGGACCTTTTCTCCCTAAAAAACCACGTTTCGCGCACGTATTTCTATCAATATCTGGACAATGTCCCGAATATTGGCCCTTTGCTGAAGAAGGAGAAAGGAGACCTCAAACCCGATATCATTTTGGGAGATGTGCTGCTTCCTAATGATTATAAAAAAGGCCTGGACACCTTGATGAAAACCCACGATGACTATGCCGGGCGCCGAAACCGGATGTTGGATTTTTTACTAGCCATACACGGGGAAAACTTGAGTGATTATACCTTGGCTTATCAAAATTATTATTCTGATGCTGAAGGGCAAGAATTGGAGCTAATTTACAACAAAAGCCGCTTGTTGGAGTACTTGCCAGGCTTAAACCAAAACCGGGCCCGGGCTTATAATTACCTAGAAGACAGTATTGAAGATGGGAATATCTCAGGTTTGGAAGCCCGGGTAGGGATTACCCTGGGTTTGCATATGAAGTTTTTAGGGCAACAACATACTTTTCGGATTGGAAAGCACCCCATACACGAGACTATCCGGGAAAGAAAAGGCCTTCGGATTACCCACCCCAAAGAAATTTCTACCCACTGGGACAACTGGTCTAAAGCTCAAGATATCCGGGCTCATCGTTTGAGCCAAGAGGTGATAGAGGAAAGTTTTGACTTTGTAGATGATGAAGATTTGAAGCCTATTCAACTCAGTGAAGAAGAGTTGAAGGAATACCGTAAGTACAGCATACTTGGTGAGACCAAGGTAATCTCTTACGAGATACTCCAAAAGGGATTAGACTTGCGTAATTACCGAATTGGGCAAGTAGGATACTTATTGGATGATCAAGGGGAGCTGGTGCCCGTTGACACGCATGAAACGCCACCTTTTTTCATATTATATAAAAGCCCTGATCAAGGAAAGTATTCCTACATAGGGCGATATGAAGATGAAGACCAGGCCCATGCCGGGCTCAAGGCTTTCTTGACTGAAGTAAGGCAAATAAATCAGTTGAGTGAGAGTATGTACTTGGTTGAGCACATTTTATTAAGACCCGACACGCAAGATAAGCGCTTTGGGATTTACTTATTAGATGAGGAGGGAAATTACTTTCTACGCTCAGAAAGCAGCTTCAATTTTGAAGAACGGATTCAGGTAATCCGAGATTTAAAACCCTACCTGTACGATAAGTTTGGGCCCGAGCAAGAGCGGGTTAAGCGAGAGACCGAAGAAAAGAACTACTTTTATTTTACCGTAAAACAAAGGGATAAAGACAGTACCTTCGAGATTGTTTTTCAACCACGCCCCGAACTTAAGTTTGTAAGTGTAAAATCTTACGAGTCGGCCCAAGAAGCGCACGAAGAGATGGACAGTCTGGTTAAATATTTGGCCGATTTGGAATATGCCAGTCCCTTTGACCGTAAGTACGATTTATTTGTGTTTGTCCCTCAAAAGCTCTCTAAAAGCACCCAAGGAGAAGGGCAAGCACCTGCCTTAGAATCTTCCTCCAGTTCCCCCCAAGATGCGGGGATGTATAAACTGGTTCCGGAGGATTTTTACAATTTTCGGATAAGTGTAATATTTCCTGAGTGGACGGTTCGTTTTAGAGACCCAGAGTTTCGTAAATTGGTGGAGCGGATTATTCACGAAAATAAGCCCGCCAATGTTTCCGCCCAAATATTGTGGTTGGATTATTATGAAATGACACGTTTTGAGAGTAATTACTATCATTGGGCCAAGGATAAACGAGTAAATGGCATGCTAGATAAGTCTGTCTTAGATGAGCGAAACCGCCATTTTTCTTGGTTTTTATTAGAATTATATGCCCGCCGAGACCTATTGCCCTAATGTTTGACGAGACTTGGCCCTACCCATACACACATCTAAGATTTTTTTTATTCTCGATTAAACCATTGAGAAGTGCCCTTGTCTAATTTGTATAACAAAATAATTTAAGGATTATGAACGTGAGAATTCTGATTTTATCTGCTGTGCTTTTGTTTGTTGCTCAATCTGTAATGGCCCAAGCGGGCCGGGGTGAAGACCGAGAACCTAAAACCCCAGAAGAAAGAGCCCAAAAAATTACAAACCGTATGAGCAAAAAGCTGAGCTTAAGCGATTCGCAGAACGAATCCATTTATGCCATCAACTTAGAACACGCTCAGAAAAACGACGAACTTCGGGCAAAAGTGCAAAACGGGGAACTGGACCGGGAAAGCATGAAAGCAGAACGTTTGAGTGTAGAAAAATCACGAGATGAGCAAATTACGGCTTTGCTTACTGAGGAACAAATGCCTATTTATGAGGAAATGAAAGAAAAAGCCAAGCAAAAAGCCAAAGACCGTATGCAAAACCGACGCGGGAACCGCAATCAAAATTAATAAACTGTTAGCATTTCAAACAAGTGAAATGAGGGCTCCCTTGGGGCCCTCTTTTTTCGTTTTAGGCGTAAGTTAAGGGGTTTAAAAACTTGTAGAGGTCAATATTAAAGCGGGAGGGAAATTCATACTGTAAAAAATGCCCGCAATTTTCATAGAGTTTTAATTGGCTTCCCGAGATTTGACCTGCCCCTCTCCGGGCAATATCTTCGGTGGCTACGTTTCGGCGCAAGACAGGATTGGGAATTAAGCGATCTTTTTTGCCAAAAAATATTTGACAGGGTAATTCCAAACGAGGCAATTCCGGATAAACCGGGTTGTCTAGCATGCCCTTCACCGTACGGTAAATCAACTTGGGCAGGTTAGGGTTTTCTTGTAAGGAATAAAAATCCCGGCTAAACTCCCGCAATTTCTCATACTCCTTCTCATTGAGCTGGTAAAAATAGTTTTTAAGGTTCAAGACCCATTGATAGTATTGAGAAGATTGTAAGATGCTGCCCGTAGTCATATTTTGTAAGACCATCCGTTCGGTATCGCTAAAGGTTTCAAATCCGGCCGGGGCTACAAGTACTAAATGACTGATAAGCTCCGGAGCGTCTAAACTCAGACGCATGGATATTTGCCCCCCCATCGAGTGGCCTACCAGAACAAAAGGCCCAGCTCCCCCTATTTGTAAGAGCCACTTCTTCAAGACCTCCGCATAAAAAGGAAGGGAGTAGGGAAAATCTCCCCGGTCGGAGAGCCCGTGACCCGGTAAGTCTAAAGCCAAACAACGGTAATAGCGGTGCAAGACCTCCATGTTTTTAGACCAAACAGGCAAGTAGCTGGCAAAACCGTGGACAAAAACTAAGGTGCGAGGCCCGGTACCCGACTCGGCATAGGCAATGCGCATACCGTCAGTCAATGTCGCATATTGTACCGGAAAAGGATATTCCTGAGGACTAACCATCAAAGGTGGGCTTTTAATTCACGCAATAGTTTATTGGAAAAGACAAAATCATCCAGCTCTTCCACTCCCGAGTGGGTAATTTCTTGGTTATTGCCTTCCCACAATTTATGGCCTTTGTAAAGGAAGATAATGTGCTCGCCAATCTCCATCACGGAGTTCATATCGTGGCTTACAATAACGGTGGTCGTATTAAATTCGTGGGTAATTTCTTGCACCAAATTATCGATCTTGATGGCCGTTAAGGGGTCCAAGCCAGAATTAGGTTCATCCACAAACAGGTATTTGGAATTATTGACAATGGCCCGGGCAATACCCACCCGCTTTTGCATCCCTCCACTGATTTCCGAGGGCATACGCGTAGCTGCCTGTTCCAAACCCACCCGTTTCAAACACATATGGACCCGGTCTTGCTTTTCGCTTAGGCTCATTGTGGTGAGCATGTGCAGGGGAAACATTACATTTTCCTCGACCGTCTTGGAGTCAAACAGGGCCCCTCCTTGGAAAAGCATGCCAATTTCCCGGCGAATGTCCCGCTTGGTTTCCTCGTCGCAACGGGTAAACTCCCGCCCATTGTATTGCACATCGCCTTGGTCAGGCTTGATGAGACCTACAATACACTTGAGTAATACACTCTTTCCTGTACCACTGGCCCCAATGATCATATTGGTCTTGCCTTGGTAAAAAACGGCACTGATTCCTTTCAGGACATCCTTTTTGCCAAAGGATTTGTAAATATTATCGATTTCTATCATAGGTGCATAGTCTCCTTTCAAATATAACGGAAAATGAGCGGACTTGGTCCATATTCTCATTGACAAGTCATTAACATGCACAGTAGCAACCACTTAGATCGGGTACTGGTCTAAAGAAGTAAGAAACAACTTAACAAACCATACCATGAAAAACTTCAAGCTTTCTTCCATTTTCCTATTATTGAGCCTCACAACCCTATCCTCGGGCTGTTTTTTTGAAGACACCTACGTGCGGGTAGATGACATCCGGCGCTACCGGGCCACATCCGACTATTTGGCAAGTATCGAGCTTCGGGTCAAAAATGTAGAAGATCCCGTATTCCAGGCCGGCTGGGAAGTGCGCCTGTACCGCGACAACCGTTTGATCGATCGGGGTGGGGGGTATATTGGCCATATGCGCCGGGGTGAAATTGCCTATACCGATGCTTTTCTCGGAGGGGTTTATGATCATGACGAGTACGACAAGGCCGAATTTCAGATCTACTGGTGGGACGAGTACGATACCTACTGCGCACACAATTTTACCGAATATTATCACCGGTACTAAGGGGCTGCCCCCGGCGGTGGAGTGGGGAAAGCCAAATTTTCCTATGTGCCGCCGGGGTCGGGCTTTCGCTACTCGCTGCCTTTCCCCGCCAGGCCTCCACGAGCTCAAACAGGCCGCTCTATCCCTCAGCCTTCTTGAGAGGAGAGAGGAGAGAGGAGAGAGGAGAGAGGAGAGAAGCGAGAAGCGAGAGGCGAGATTTTGGGAGCTAGGACCAGTCTGTTCCTGTAAGGCAGGTTCATGGGTATCTCGAAGGGAATTGCTTGGATTGTCAGCTTTTGCGGGATTAGATGTTTCATGTACATGACACGCCACATCCCACAAACCTTTAGAGTTCTCCCCACGGCCTATATGACAAAATTTTTGTTATTTCTTCCCCTGGCTTCTTGTTTTAATATAGCTTCAACCACAAGTTAGGGCACCTAGTACCCCTAAACCGATGCCCTCCAGTATGACACCTAGGAAACTTTAAGCCCACCCAAATAAAGCCACCTCCTGCTTCCAAATCTCACCTAGCATCCCGGCCCTTATTTCTTTTCTCACATCTCTACTCTCTCTTCTCAAATGGCTTAGGGATGGAGCGGCCTGTTTGAGCCCGCCGCTGGATTGCGCGTGGGCCGGCGAGTAGCGAGAGCCCGGCCCGCGCTGGTACTCCTTTGCCAAGTGCAGCATCTGGACATAGCGCGGGCAAGCCCCTGAGGTTTAATTCTCCAAGGGCATTGTCTTTATACAGGTTTTACAAAAGCGATCGGGTCGGGACCTCTTTTTTAAAACCTAGATAATACTACTCATCAAGCCAGACCTAGTCTTCTTGAAAAACTTTGTACAAACCGTAGGCGGCGAGGCCCAATAAAACGACTAAACCTATTCCAATCATAAAGCTAGGGATTATACTAATTGTACTCATCTTTTTTACCCTAGCAACGAATATGCTGGGATGAAGTTGCCCCAAGTACGTTTTGGGGGCGATTACAATTGAAAACGGATTCCTCCCAAGACCCAACGTCCGGGCATTTGGGCTCCCAAAATATCCTGATAATCCTCATTCCAAATATTGTGGATTTGGAAATTCAAACCAAAATTCTGGTGAATACGATAGCCCAAGCGGAAGTTCCAGAGATTATAAGCGCGGGCCAAATCGGCCCCAATACCCTCGGCAAACTGCCGGTTACGAACTTTATATACCCCATTGAGGGCCAACTCGAGAGATTTATGGTTCAAAATCAAGTTGATGGTAAGCAAATGACGGGCGTGACTGGAAATATACACCGAAATGACATCCTCATCATTGGTGGTTTTTATAAAGGTATAGCCCAGGGTTACTTGCAACTCGCTATCCTGGCCCAGACTAAAAGCCGACCAAGATTCGAGCTCGACTCCCCGGGTGCGCACATCACTTACATTTTGGGCAAAGAAATAATTGGCGCTGTCTTGCAAGTTTTGGTTGCGGGGGATGTCTTCTTCATTGGTTTGAATAAAATCTACCAATTCGGAAGATTGACGGAAAAAGCCGGTCGTTTTTAATATCCAGCGGGGTTTCAGGTATACATCCAGCCCGATTTCTTCCGACCAACTCCGTTCGGCCGACAAATCGGGATTACCCAAATTTCGTCCGGGACTAAGGTTTTGTAGGTTATTCGAGACGTAGCGCTCCGTATAATCGGCTGCCCGAATACTCCGGCCGGCACTGGCCCGGAAAATGGCCCCTGGCAAGATGTAAGAGACATTCAGTTGGGGGGTCAACTCCCAGTCGTAGTTTTGGTCATAATCGACCCGGATACTGGGGTTGATATTCCATCGGGTACCGGGCCGGATAATCGCGCTGGTGTAGAGCCCATAGTGCCAGTCTTCGTGGTCTCCCCGGTCATTGCTGCGAATTTGGCGGTAATCGGCCTGTATGCCCCCTTGGATTTCTAGGTTTTCATTGATTTTCTGGAGGTGATTAATATTGAAATTTAAAAACTGCGTGGTATGCTCATTGGTAGAAGGAAAATCCGGGCTGAATACAAACTCATCGGTATTGTATTTATAAACTACCTGAAAATCACTTTGACTCTTTTCTCCTTGCTTGTCTACTCGCAGTTGATTCCAAAAATGCCGGGTAGTCTCTACCGACTTATCCAAGGGGCTGGAGGTATAAAAAAAGCGGGCGCTGTAATCCCGGTAATCGTAAGCGCTCCGGGCCCGGATGTTCCAGCCATTGTCGAAGGCATAGCCAAAGGAAGCGGCTACCGTCTTGATATCAAAAAAGTTACGGAAAGCTTCCAAATTAGCATCTTCTCCCAGGCTTCGTTCAGGAATCTGTTCCCCATCCGATTGGCTAAAGTTGAATCCCCCCCCTAAATACAATCCATTCTTGCGATAAGAAAAGCCCTGACGGGCCAAGATGAGGCTGTGCTCCCCTAGGTTAAGATCGCCCGAAACTTGGGTATGCTCTTCCTTAGACTCACTAAAACCCTTGGTAATGATATGAATAACCCCACCCACGGCATCGGCTCCATACTGGGCCGCCGCGGCCCCCCGGAGTACTTCAATGCGCTCAATTTCATCGGGGGCTACCGGGATATAGCTATTGAAATGAGAGGTTAAGGGGTCGTTGAGTTTCATCCCATCAATTAAGAGCAATACTTGGGTAAAGGTAGAACCCCGCATCGTGATGTCCCCCTGGGCCCCAAATGCATTACGGGATTGCACTTCGACACCTGGTATGTACTGCAGCAATTCATCCAGGGACGTATAAGGCATTTGGCGGATTTGCTCGGAAGTAATCACCGATATATTTCTTCCGGTTTCGGATATTTTTAGGGGGATACGGGTAGAGCTTACCGTTATAGAGTCGAGGGAAATGACAGTTTGCGCCTCTAGCTCCAAGCTTACCAGACATAAGCCCCATAAAAGTAGTTTTCTAAGCATAACAGGCCGTGGTTTGTGTAAAAACGGACGAATATAGCAAGGATTTGTCAAATACGTTTTTTTCTAGGATATTTTAACGATTGCTCGAAAAGAAAAACCCCTTCCGGCCGCAGGCCGGAAGGGGAATAAGCCAAGGCTCCTGATCGCCTAGCGGATCATAATGCGCTGGGTGTTGGTCCACCCAAAGGCTTCCAATCTCAGAAAATACGTCCCTGGGCTTACTGGTAGAGCCGGGATCTTGAGGGTTTCGTTTTCGTAGAAAAGCTCGCTACGGGCATTCCATTTCAAATTGCCTTGCAAATCGTAAATGTACATTTGGAGTGGGCCTTGAGGCGCCTGTTTCAAGGAGATATTGATGTCTTCTCCAGTCCGAACATAATTGGGGTAAACGGCTACCTCCGTATTGCTACGGCTATTGGTAATGCCTACGATTTGGCTGGTATCTTGCCCTGGGCAACCCCATATCTCTACTTCGGCCAAGGATAAGAAATTGTTTCCAGCCAATTGGATGCGGACATAGCGCGCTGTTGTTTCCACATCCAGTTCAAAACGGGGGTTAGGAGCTTCCTCCACCCGATAACTTTCCACTCCATCCGAATTTAAAACACTATCCAGATTGGTTGAAGAAAAAGGCTTATCCGACATCAAGATATAGAAATTACTAAGACGGTCGGTACAACAATCGCTGCGGTTCCACAAAACAATGGCCTCGAGGTCCAATACGGAAAGCAGGTCAATTTCCCAGAAAGCCCCCAACTCTTTTTCTGTATGGCTTACACTAAACTCTTGCCATACACCATTGCTTGAGCCGTCAATGGCTCGTTCGGCATTGCCAAAAGCATAGGTAGAAGATTGACGAACGGGCTTGCCTAGAGCCAAATTACTCGAGCAGGCTTTATTGGCATTGGTATCCACGGCAACATTCAGCGTAAAAACGACACTGCCGGTACACCCCTGTGGCGAAGTGTACATCACGGTATATTCTCCCGCTTGATTGGGGGTGACGTTGCTAAGTAGGAGTTGATCCTTATTGGGGTTGGTCTGATCATCTCTCAAAGAATCCAAGCCATTGGGCCCCGTCCAACGGATGGTCCAGAAACGGAAGCCTCCCCCTACAAAATTGAGTATAACATCATTGCCTACTTCGGCATTTACCTCAGTACCTTGGGTAAACAATCCACTTCCCACCCGATACTCTGGTAGGGGAGGGGTAAAGGTTTCGCAAGAATCAGGGTCCACGATGACTTCAAAGCGGATGACTCCCCTACAACCCTCAGGAGAAATATAAGCGGCCTCATAAAAGCCAGCTTGTTCTGGTTGAATAGCAAGTATTTCTAACTTGTCATTGTCATCTCGGGTTGTATCGGTATTATTTTCTTGGAAATCGTTCGGGCCAGTCCAAAAAACCTGGTAGCCTAAGAAGTCTGTGCCCACAAAATTGAGGAGGAGATCTTGCCCGGTTTCAATTCCTACCAGGGTATTTAATTGAGGAAGGCCATTATTTACTTTATATTCGGCAACGGGCTCTTCAAAATCTATACACGCGCTTGGCAGTTCTTCCACGACAAAACGGGCCCCAGCTACGTCCAAATCGGCACAGATTTCCTCGGTATCAATCAAGTCTAACACAACAATTGCCGACGTTTGTCCTAAAACTACCCCCCGTAAATCCAAGAAATCGCTGCTGCTGGAGTCTGGGTTGAAAACAAGACTGTGAATACGGTATACCCCCGGCCTATCTACCAAAAATACCGGCTCTTCCGAAAGGCCCTGAATGATCAGTTCATCGCCTTGGGTAAGCACGTACCGTAGGATGTAATTTTCGGGGACCGCCTGGTTTCCATCGGGAATGGCTTGCAGCATCACGGCTGTATCACCCAGCACAAGAAGGCTGTCGGTAGGACTGAGGGTGCCAGCCTCGGCTTCACAAGGAGTTTGGGGGTCGGCAATTACCTCAATGCGGGCCCCTTCCACATCCAGATCGGCGCAAATGCCTTCTTGGCTGATAAGGTTGAGGACATCCCCACCCGTCGTCTGGCCTAGTTCTACACTATTTAAATCCAAGAAGTTCTCATCATTAGGATCAGAATTGTACACAAGGGTGTGTATACGATATACACCCGCTTCGGTGACTTCAAATACGGGGTTTTGATTAACGTCCTCGATCACTAAATCATCGCCCTGGGTTAAGACAAAAATAAATGAATACGCTTCGGGGATATTTTGATCCAAATTAGGGAAGGCCGCAAGCATCACGCTCTCATTTTGGATAGTGAGCAGGCTATCTATGGCCGTAATGCTACCCGCGTTGGCTTCACAAGCGCCAGGGGCTTCCTCTAATACTTCAACCTGGGCACCCTCCCCGTCTAAATCGGCGCAGAGATTATTGTCCATGATAAAGTTGAGTACGTCCTCGATCGTGACCGAATCTAAATCGAGTAAACTAGGATCTAGCTTGGGCAAGCTACTAGGATCCGAATTAAATACCAGGGTGTGGATGCGGTAGGTACCCGGCCGGTTGACCGTGAATATGGGGCTCTCACTCACATCCACAATGAGCTGCTCTTCTCCTCGGCTTAAGAGAAATGCACTCAGGTAGCCTTCGGGAATTACTTGATCCAAGTTAGGCACTGCCGCGATGAGGGCCGATCCGTTCTCGATGGTGACCAGGCTGTCTACAATTTGTAAAGTACCAGCAAAGGCCTCGCAAGTCAATTCATACAAACCAGCGTCTACATCCTTACGATCTTCCCCTGCCTCTAAAGAAATACAGCGGCTAAATCCTAATGGACCAAAATCAGAATCTTTTTCATCATCGTCACCTATATTGGCCGGAGATATCCGTAAAACTGAGGGGAAGTCGGCAATCTGTACCCGATACCTTCCTGCTTTTAATCCTTCAAAGCGATAAAATCCGTTCTCATCGCTGGTGGTCTCCCCGATAATGCTGTCTTGGCAAGTTCTCAAAACCAACTTAATATCTTTTAAGCCAGGTTCATTTTCATCCTGAACGCCATTACGGTTAAGATCCTCAAAGACACGGTCACCAATAGACGACAATTCTTGGGGAGGCTCGGGCAATTCACAGGGGGCTTCATCATCAAAGTATACCCCTTGTAATTGTACTCCCCCAAAATTATCCCCAGGGATTAAAGGTTCTTTACAGGAAGTCTCTATGCAAATTTCTTGTAATACGTTCCCGTGCCGCTCATCCAAGATAGTAATCCCAATAAGCTCGTCTAGTTCGTCTTGGTCTGCTCTTTCGGCCAATACCCTAAACATATTTCCCTTAGAAACATAAGCAGCAAAATAGATTTTGCGTACTTCATCTTCGTCTTCGTCTTCGTCTTCGTCTTCGTCTTCGTCTTCGTCTTCGTCTTCGT
>CAWUIO010000032.1:0-56542 GCA_963922455.1 uncultured Microscillaceae bacterium | reverse complement strand
ATGAAACAAAAAGAACTCTACTCAAATGTGGTTGCACCATAGGGGAAGAGGACACCACTTTTAAAAGCATTATGATAACCCAATCCTCAGGATCTCTCTTCCCGCTTCACTCTCTCTCTTCTCAAGAATGGCTGAGGGATAGAGCGGCCTGTTTGAGCCCGCCGCTGGGAAGTGGGCAGGTCGGCGAGTAGCGAAAGCCCGACCCCGGCGGCACATATTTAATAAATAGCACGCATGGTAAACGCCGGGGGCAGCCCCCCAAGCTCTTACCAATCCTCCGTCCAAAACTGGTCGGAGACGCAGATGATCATACCGATGTGGGCCGTTTCTTCATCGAGAGAGATATAGTACGTTGGGCGGCGGATGGTTTTATTTGCAAGGCCCGCATCGGCCTGCATCTGGGCTAAGATTTTCTGGGTAAGTGCTTGGGCATTTTCGTCGGGTTTGCCACTGTCGAGGGACAATTGAAGCAAATTGGCCAAAAATTGTACGGCTAATCCTTCTTGTTTGAGAAAGTCAAAGTATTGCTGAGTAAAGTCGGCAAAGGCCAGCTTTTCTTGGGGGGCAAACTGGGGGAGGACCCGGGTCAATACCGGTTCATTTAGGTAAAGTAAGACACAGTCGAAACCAGTATGGCCTTCAAAACGGGATTGGGCGTGATGGTAGAGGCTGTGAAATACCTGCATTTGGCGTTTTTGGGCATCCATAGTAATGCTTATATTGGATAGCTAGCTCACTAAAATTTCCTGTATATTGCAAAAATGCTATAGAAAAGGTTATTTGCCTGAGTTTAGGGTTTTAGGGTATCTACCAAACCCGAAGCGATCGCCTTCCAAAGTACTTTTACAAAACCGTCTTCTTCTTGTATGTCATACTCGATCTTGGCGGCCTTTCCTTTCTTGTCGGCGTCGCTGTTGTTTTTGATCAGGAGATTGGCGAGGAAGGAGAGTATGCCTTTTTTTCGCTCATTATCTTCTTTTTTGAGTAATTTGATCCGTAGCTTTTTGTATCCAGCGGCCAAATACCCGGTAGCGATGGTATCCCGTAGAGAGGCTCCGTAAGCGATCTTCTCAATTTTTCCGTTTTCTATTTTGACGCGGGCATTCGACTCGAGAAATGTATTAAAGGCAGCGGCTTGCATTTGCCCCAAGCTCCCTTCAAATTCGCAGACCATAGTGTCAGATTTAAGTTGGATGCCCAAGTCTAACTGAAGAAGCCCTTCGCCCATAATCTTGCCTTCTAAAAGGATGTGGGTGGTGTCTAGGATTTCGGGGTAGGTGTTCAAATTATCTATTTGAACATTAAAGTCCGTAAAAAAGACCTCTCCGGTTCCTTGGCTTTCGGGTACTTTTTCTCTGTAATTAATTTTGGAGTCCCGAATGGCGAAGTGTTGGACTTGCATGGGCAAGTTAATCTTTTGAAAGGACTTATTGGGGCGCATGCCTATCTTATCGGGTTTGTCATCCAGACGTTTGTCACGATAGATATTCAAGTCTAAGTCTTTGATTTCTATGTCGGCAATGTCAATTTTGGTATCGTTTAGTAAGTCGGGGTAGTTGATGCCCCGCGTGTCGATAGAGGCGACATGCACGTCATAAATATCGGTTTCGTAGGGCTGGAAGCTATTAAAAACTTCATTGGAAACGGTGGGTTTGAATTGAAAATCCTTGACCGTGAGCCTAGAAGCGGCCCAATCGGCGGCTAATTGGCCTACCCGCATACGGTATAGGGAGTCGGCACTCAAGGTCTCATAATTGGCCAATCGGAGGCTTAAGTTATCCGAAAAAAATATGCGCTTGGGGTCGGGCTTTACCTCGGGGTTCAGGTCTACTCCTGAGAGGCTCACAAAAATACTATCGGCTTTTTGGTATTTGTTTATCACTTCCCCTTGTTTGTTGAAGGCCTTGTTTTGGTAGTGGAAGCGGGCATTGTTTAGGTTTAAGGTATTGACGATAACTCGAGCGGGGAAGGAGTCTAAGAACCCGTAGGGATCACCTTTGACCCGGCTTGTGTCCTTGGGTAGGGTAGCATTTTGATAAACCTCAAAGCGGGCATTGTTGATATCCATAGATTGGAATATATGGCTTTGCTCATTAAATACCTCCCGTAAATCGGCCGTTTTGAACAGGATATTCTCAATTTGAATGTCCATGCGGGGCTTGCGAAAGGTGTGATGTATGCTATCAAACGCGCTAATACTGAGTAGGGGCTCCAAGTGTATGTTTTTGATGGATAGACTCGAGTCGGCCACGGAGGTGGCTATTTGTTCTACCGATAAGCGGGTTTGTTGATTGGAGTTGAGATAGGTATAATCGTCTAAGATTACTTGGAAATCTTGAGTATAAATCAGCTGGTCGGCTTTGTTGGTTTTGTCGGTATACTCACTGCGGCCAAGGGAAATATCGAGGGACGATATGTTGAATTTTTGGGCCCTATGTTGGGCGATTCCGGTTTTTCCATTTTTTTCTTTCAAGGCATCATATTCTAAGTAGGCATCTACTAGGGCAAAGGTATCCATTTGGATATGTACCGGGATGGCCTCGATCATTTCCTCGGGAGTGGGTATTTTTTTGACTCTTCCCGGTTTTTTAGGCTTTTTGGGTTTGCGGGTATCGGTATACATGTATAGCTTAGGCCGGTTTAAAAAGAGCTTTCGCATGATCACTTCCTGGTCAAACACAAGCCGTTCTACATCCACTAAGCCAACTTGAATACTCTTTAACTCCGCCTCGATATAGGCCGAACGATAGGGGCGCGAAGCCACAAAAGCTTCTCGATTTAATAAAGGCTGGACCTTGATGGCATTAATTTGCAATAAAGAATCTCGAAGAGAAGTCTTAATGCCGCTTAGACTAAACAGAAAGCCATCTTTGGGATCGCTGAAACGATAGTTGCTTAGGCTCAAGACTATATTGCCCGAATAAAAGTTCCGAAAATCGGGGCTTTGGGTAGCCTTGCCCAGACGAATCTTATTGACCATAAAATTGATGTTATCGGCTTGGTGATGGGCGATGCCCCGACCGATGGAAACTTGACTTTGGGTGCGAAAGTCAAGGGTAGCCTGACTGACCAAAAAGGTATCCACGGCAATGTAGGTTGGGATATCCCGTAAGAATTTACGTAGGCCACTCGTATCCCTAAGATTACGGTTGAGAATACGTAATTCCTTAGGGCTGAGTGTGGTGCTGACCAATTGCCTTTCCTTTTTTTGGCTCTTGGTTTTTTGTTTGGCGGGGGGGAGGGGTTTTCGCTTGTCGGTGTAGAGGTCAATCTGAGGTCGGCTCATCAGGATCTTACCCCATTCTATTTCTTGTTTCAGGAGTAAACGCGGAAAATTAACGTGGCTACCGAGTACTTGGCCAACGCGTATATCGGCCCGCGTATAGCGATACGGATGTTTTTGAGCAAAGGCTTCCGTATTGAGGGCAGGGCTAAAATAAAAAGAATCTAATTGAATGCTAGCCATTTTGGAATTAACATCAATCAAGCCGATCCCCATCTGGTACTTGCCCCCGGCAGGTAAATAAGCATAATCTTGAATCTGAAGAAGAAGGCTCTTTTTGTCAATATGCTGCAACGTGGATTGGGCAAAGGCTTTACCAAATTGCACATTGGTGACCCGAAGGTCAATCCGTGGGCTTTGGTGGCGGCTGCTCCCTACCTCTCCATTTTTAAGATACTTCTGGGAATTATAATCCAAAGAAGCCTGCTCTATGGCAAAAGTGTCTACTTCGATAAATAAGGGGATGGAGCGGATGATTTCTTCAAAGTTCTTATGTTTTTGTCCCGGTTTTTTGGGCTTCTTTTTATCCAAATAGCCTTTAAAATGGGGAGCTATCAGACTGACATTTCCTAAAACAAACTCTTGCTGGTAGACCATGCGCTCGATATCTAATTGTCGGGCCCTAATTTTTTCCACTTCGGCATCCAGAACGATTTGCTGATAGGGCAATTGGGCACTGATTTGCCATGGGTCTATTCGGGGTTTAATGTAGGCGTTTTCAATCTCTAAGAGGGAATCTTGGGAAATGACTTGGGCTTTATCAATGTACAAATCGAAAAAACCATTGGGGGCTTGATGCTTATAGCCTTTTACGAGTACTTGAACATTACTCGAGTAGAGTGGGAGGTTACTTTGTTTGCTATCCAGGGCTTGGCCAATGGCCAAATTATAAAAGCTTACGGAGGCTTCCTGAACCTGGTGGTAGGTAAGAAGTTCCTCTACTTTTTCGGGTTTATATTCTTTAATGTACAAAGAAGATCCCCGAATCTGAAAGGTATCCATACGGACGTAAAAGGGAATATCGGCGATGGCAATTTTGAGGGCATCTTCTTGCTTGCGATCCTTTTTTTGACGGGCTACCGATTCGTTTATGCTGACCGCTTCCCCTTGTCGGGTACGGACTCTTTCGGTTTCTAGGGATAAGCCTTGGATGATTAGCTTTTCCAAGTCTATCTCTTGTTTGTAAAGGAGCCGTTTATAATCCAAGCCCCGCATGTCTAGGGAGGGCAAATCTATTGTATATTTAGTGCCTTTGCCGGCCAATTGATTATGCCAAGCCGAGTCCCGGGGGATCATCTGAAAATTTTTCAGGGTGAATAAAGAATCGGAGGTAGATAGGCGGAACCGTTCTAAGCCAAATTGATAATCTCCATTGGGCGAATAAAATTGATAGGCTCCACTTTGGAACTCCAAGCGCTCAAATTGCAGGTCATCTTCCAGAGAACCCGTGGGTTTTTTGGCTTGTATGCCTGTGATACGGAGGTTTATGTCTTGGCCTTCGTGGAGGATTAATTTATCCCCGTTTTGGGCTTTGAGGTTTACTTGGGCATTGCGAATATGAAAATCATCCAGGTTGACCTGCTTCCCAAATTTTTCTATAAATGTCATGACCCGATCGGGGGCTTGGTATACCGCCTCCTTTTTCTGGGGGTTATTTTTGCGGTTATGAAAGTATATTTCGGGTTGGTCTAGCAAAAACTGCTCAATGTGTAGCTTTTTGGTGCGTAAAAATTTGATCCAGTGGATGCCTTCTATTTTTAATTCCCCTACTTTCAAATCAATATCCAACTGGTTGTCCTGTGTATTTTGCCGCTTTTCGTTTTCTTGAGGGTTGAGGCGCAGATGGACATTGGCCAAATCAACATCTTGATCAAATAAGTTAATACTCAGTTTATTGATCTCTAAAACGTAGAGACTGTCACTACTTTCCTGGACTTTCTGGATGATATAATGCTTCAAAAAGGGGTTGAAGTAAAAGTAAATGAGGGCATAAGATACTATAAATAGGGTGGTCAAGCCCACAAAACCTATCCAAAGTATTTTATAAAGCCAACTCCCCCCTTTTCGGAAAGGGTTGAAGCGAAAACCTGGTTTTTTTGAAAATTTTGAGGATTCGGATGGGTTGGTCTTAGGCTCCATGATGGGCAATACAAGTGAACGATTAAGAGATTGTCTGTGAAGTACTCGATATAATGCGTAAAGATGTACTTCATACATATCAAGTGCATTATTACGAATAATTTTGCTACTATACCTTGTACTAGTTTAAGGAATAGAAAAATTTCTTATAAGGTCAATATGTTGGCTGAGGGATAGAACGGCCTGTTTGAGCCCGCAATGGCCTGAGCGGGGGGCGGCGAGTAGTGAAAGCCCGACCCCGGCCTGGTAGAGAAGGACAAAAGGGGATATAGGGGGCTAGCCGGGGGCAGCCCCAAACCCTCACACCCGTTTGAGCATTTTACTATACCACTCCGGGGTGATGCCCATAAACTCGGCAATCAAATAGGAGGGAAGCCGCTCCATAAAATGGGGGAATTTCTTTTGGATATATTTAAAAATGTCGGCAGCCGAATGAGACATCATATATTTATGAGCCTCGGCAATGACCAAAAAATCAAATTGAAATATACGTAATAGGGCTTTGCAAAATTCTGGATACCGGTCGATCCAATCATCTACCTGGCTCTGGGCTAAGCGCAAGACCTTAGAATCTTGCAAGGCCGTAATTTCATATTTGGTGGGTTCTTGCAGTAAAAAACAATCTACAGCCCCCACAAAATCGAAACGATCGGAAAAGTTAAACCAGATCGCCCGGCAAGAGCCATCTTCTAAGATGTGGGAAATTTTAAAGCCCCCTTCTAGAATGTAATACAAATTGGGATAACATGTATTATGGTGCACAAGAATCTCCTGACGGGGCACCTCAATCATTTTAATCGATTCTAGCATTTCGAACCACAAGGCATCCGAAATAGGCCCATACCGTTCTATTCTTTCACGTAATTTAGTAAACATGAGCTATTAGCTAACAAGTTGGAATGTTAAATTATACATTTTCCCCTAAAATCAAGTCAGGTTTTGGAGCTTCCCCGCGCTAGGACAAAAGTGATGGCATGAAAAATTCTGCCGGCGCGGGTCGGGCTCTCACTACTCGCTGGCCAACCCACAGCCAGCGGCGAGCTCAAACAGGCCGTTCCATCCCTAAGCTGTTTTGTTTAGGCTACCTGCCTAAAATTCAAGAAGGGAGTTCCTGCTTTTTTAATAACTTACTGTACCACTCGGGGGTGATGCCCATAAACTCGGCAACTAAGTAAGAAGGGAGCCTCTCGATAAAATGCGGATATCGCTCTTGTATAAATTTAAAAATGTCGGCAGCCGAATGGGACATCATGTATTTGTATATTCCTATAATTTTCAAGAGTTCTTCCTGTACAATATTTAAAAAGGCTTTGGCAAATTCGGGATAGCGCTCAATCCAATCGTCATATTGACTTTTTTTCATAGATAAGACCTTAGAATCGCTCAATGCCGCGATTTCATTTCGGCTGGGTTCATTCAAGAAAAAAGCTTCTACCGAGCAAACAAAGTCAAAATGATCGGCAAAATGGAACCAGACGGCTTTGCTGGTGCCGTCTTCCAGGATAAGGGAAGATTTAAAACTTCCGTCTAAGATATAATACAAATTACGATAGCAGGTATCGTGACGGATGAATATCTCTTGCCGTGGGACATCCATTACTTTTACAGATTCTAAAATCTCGTACCACAAAGCATCTGGAATAGGCGTATAATTCTCTAATCTTTTGCGAAATTTCTCTATCATGATCATCTAAAGTATTAAATCTTAATTTAATTTAAGAAATTTTCGTATAAAAAATTATATAGTTTGATCTAATACACTAAGTTGGGCAGGTGAAGAGACAGGGGCTTGGATGGAAGGGGGTACTTTAGTATCTAGAGAATGTAAAGCTGTTGTACAGTACGCTTTTTTTAATCTTTAGACCCATACTCTTGGGCTAAGCCTAGGGCAAAAAAAAGAATCCTGATTAGAGGATTCTTTTTAACTATACCTAAGAATTTTTCAAAAAAAAGCTTGCAAAACTAGGGGAGAATTGGCTAAGCCTCTTCTTTTTTGACCGAGAATAGCACTTTATACAAGGCTGGTACAAAGACCAAGGTGATGATGGTGGCAAACAAGAGCCCCACCATGATGGCCACGGCCATGGGTTCCCACATAAGCCCTCCGCCTAAATAAAGAGGGATTAGGCCAAAGGTCGTGGTAAAGGTTGTGAGCAAGATTGGCCTAAACCTTTGTTTGGCTGCCTCTACGATAGCGTCGTAAGGCTTTCTTTTATTCTCATTTTTTTCCAGCTCAATCCGGTCAATCAATACAATTGCGTTATTGATCACGATACCCGCCAAGGAAATGACTCCTAAGAAAGCCATAAACCCAAAGTAGGATTGGAAAAGGATCAAACCTAAAATTACCCCAATCAGGCCGAGCGGGATACTGGCCAATACGATAAAGGTTTTCCGGAGGGAGTTGAACTGTAAGACGAGTAACAAAATAATCAAGAAGCCTGAAATAGGTAGTTTGGCGGCCACGGCACCCAAGGCCTCGTCACTGGTCTCAGATTCCCCACCCAATTCATAACTGTAACCATAAGGCCAAGTCTTGGCATATCCTTCCATTATGGGGTTAATCATTTCGGTAACATCAGAGGCGGTATATCCTTCTCGGGCATAACAGCTTATCGTTAGGGCTCGATATAGGTCCCTTCTTTTGATCTTGGCGTATTGCCATTGGGTCTCCACCGAGGCAACCTGGACCAAAGGGATATTTTTACCACTGCCCTGGGCAAAAATGTTTAAGTCTTCCGATTCTTGAGCATCAAGTTGCTGGCTGCCTTCGGTGCGTAAGACGATAGGGATATTATCGTCTCCATCCCGGAAAGAACCTGAGTTAAACCCGCTGAGGGCGGTTTGTAAAGAAATGGCAATATCCTGATTGCTAAGACCGGCCCTTTGGGCTTTATCCTGCTCGATATCCACGATAAACTTTTTGGATTTGATGCCCCAGTCATTGACAATATTGTAGGCAAAGGGTATGTTGTTCATGGCCTTACGCACGCTATCGGCAATGTCAAAAAGGACCTTGGCATCATCCCCGTAAATCCGTACTTCCACGTCGGGAACCGACTCTCCGGTGGCCAAAAGAGAAACCGTAACCTCCGAATCAGGCAAATTATCAAAGCTAAACTTATCTAAGGCCTTAGAAAGTGCCGCGTTGTGTGCTTGGTCGGTGGTGTTGATAAGCATGTGGGCGTAGGCACTGCTCGGTTCATCCTGGGAATAACCCAGATCATACGAGTAGGGCCCTTCGCCAATAAAGGAGGCCCAATCGCGCACAATGCCCTCTGGGTTCTCTTCGCTTTTCAAGAAGTTTTCCCGGATATATTTTTCCAAAATGGCAATTTCTGCCTCCGTTTTTTCAATTTTGCTACCTTGGGGAAGTTTCAAGTCTACCGTTACCAGATTTCGGTCACTATCGGGCATAAAAGTAAAAGGGATCATAGGAAATAAGGCAAGAGAGGCCACAAACGAAACTACAATGATTAGAATCGTTAAGTTAGCGTAGTGCAATGATCCTTTCAAAATCTTATCATAGTACACAATCAGGAGGTCAAAAACCGATTTTTTTTCATTTTGACTGGCATCCTTGACTTTTACCCGGATAAAGGCCACACACAAGCTTGTAACTAAGGTGAGGGCCATAACCCAAGAAGACATCAAGGTAAGGGTGATAACCGAAAAGAGGGGCCCCATAATCTCACCCATGGTATTGGCGGCTAAGAAAAAAGAAAGAAAGGCCGCCGAGGTAGTAAGAGATGAAATTAAAAGGGAAGTACTTAGCTCGGAGCAAGAACCGATCGCTGCCTGCCGGGCAGGAATACCTTCTTCCATTTTCACCAAAATGGATTCGGATACTACAATGGCATTATCAACCAGCAAACCAAGGGCCACGATCAAGGCGGCCAAGGATACCTGATTCAGCCCGATCTCAAAAACACTCATCAACAAAATGGTAGATACCATCGCCATTGGGATCAAACTGGCCACAATAAAGCCTGTGCGAAGCCCCAAAAAAACCAACATCACGACCAAAACCACGACTATGGATTGGATTACATTGACCAAGAAGTCGCTGACTTTTTTCTTCACGTAGTAGTCCTGGGTGGCTATCCGCTTTACTTCCAGTCCGTGGGGAAGCATTTCATTGTAGGCCTCCATACGTTGATCTACCAGTTCTCCCAGTTTTGTAAGGTTACCTCCATCTTTCAAGGCAACTGAAATGGTCAAGGAGGGTTTTCCATTGATTTTTACAATTTGGGTAGAGGGGTCGGCGTAGGTGCGGGTAATATGAGTAATATCTCCCAACTGGACCGTTTTGCCGTTAGCCAAGGGGATCAAGGTCTCTTTTAAGTCATCCAGGCTTTCATAATTTCCGGTAGGTTCTAGTTTGATACGTTTGTCTTTCAAGCTTACATCACCCCCCGGATATACAATGTTGGTAGTAGAAATAATATTTTGGAGACTGCTGGTGGTAAGTCCAATTTCGGCCAAACGGGCTTTGTCAAACTCCACATAAATTTGCTCCTCCTGTACCCCGCTTATGTCTACTTTGGCAGCCCCTTCCACTTTGATCAGATCATCCCGGATATCTTCGGCGTAGTTTTTCATATCGGCAAAGGAAAACCCATCCGACTCAAGGCCTATGATAATTCCGTACACAACTCCTACATCATCATCTTCAATTTCTGGATCGTAAGCGGTTTCGGGCAATTCTGAACGGATAGCCTCTACTTTTCTCCGCAAGCGGTCCCAGATGGCCTGTAGGTTTTCTTCCTGGATATCGGCCGTTACTTCTACCTGTACAACCGAAAGGCCAGTTCGTGAGGTACTGGTAACATTATCCAATTCGGGGAGTTCTTGGGCTATTTCTTCAATCTTTTGGGTAACCAGTTCTTCCACCCTTTGGGGGGAGGCTCCCGGGAAATAGGTGACTACATTGCAGATCCTCACTGTATAGGGAGGCATGGAGTCACGGGACAAGCTAAAGTAGGATAGTATTCCCATCAAAAATATAATGGAAATACACATATAGGTGACCCGGTTATATTTGAGGGCCGTTTCCGTGAGGTTCATAGGATTTTGATTTAATTCTGGTTAATAATTAGTGACTAGATGCCTTCGTTTTCGTGAATTAAGCGGACTTCCATGCCATCCATGATAGTTCTCAGACCCGCGGTAGCAACCAGATCTCCTTCTTTCACTCCTTTTAAAATGGGGTACCCACTCTTTTGTAGCTTGCCAACTTCCACAATTTGTTTGCGTACCACGTAGTAATCGTCTTTTTTATCCAGGATGAAAACAAAACGTTTGAGGTCGGCCGCTTCCAGAACGGCCTCGGGAGGAGCAATTAAGGATTTTTTCTGAGATCCCGAAGGATTAAACGTAAAGCTTACATCGGCGGCCATACCTGGGCGGATATCAGGATTGGGCTTGTCAATCTGGACGGTGACCGGATACGTTGTAGAGGCATCTGAACTGTATCCCACCTCAGTAACGGTACCTGAGAAACTCTCCTCCGGCATCGTGGTAAAACGGATTTTTACTTTATCTCCTCGTTTGATCCGGGCAATAAACACCTCGGGTATTCCTACTTCCACCTCGGGTTTACCTTCCGTACTAATGCTTACAATGGGGGTTCCTGTATTTACCAGCTCATTGTCTTCTACCATTTTTTGGGTTACGATACCCGAAATGGGGCTTGCCAAACGGGTATAGCTTACCTGATTTTGAGTATTTTCTAGTTGTTTTTGAGAGGAATTTACCTGGGCTAAACTAGCCTTGTAGTTTGATTCGGCTGCTTCAAAGGAGCTTTTGGCTTGCTCGAAATCGCTTAGGGGCAAGCTATTGTTTTCATACAATGTCTCCACTCTTTCATAATTAGCTTGATCGGTGTACAATTGCGCCCGGGAACTGCTTATCTGGGTCTGCGAACGCTGTAAGTCGGCCAAAGACTGTTGTACCTGTACTTGGTAGTCAGTTGCGTCCAAATCGGCTACTAGGGTGCCAACTTTGACTTCATCACCCACATTTACATAAATGCCATTGACTACTCCACTGACCCGGAAGCTGAGCGAAACGTCCTGATCGGAGCGGGAAATGCCCGAGAATGTGTGTGATTCTCCTTCACCCAAGTTTTGTATGGTACTGTAACGAACGGGCTTGCGCACTTTGTTTTCTAGTTTCTCGGATGAGCCACAGGCCCAAAAACCTCCAACCAGTATGGCGTATAGGATAACTCGAATTTTCATAGGATCAATCATTGCTTAGTAAATAGGTATTTAATCTTTCAAAAAAGGCATCGCGTTCGGCCGGTTCGGCCAAGAAGTAATAACTTCCCACGGATCTTTCTACTTCTAGAAAGTCAATAATAAATTGATAGATAGCGTTTTCAGCATTTAAGGTAGCTTGTAAGGATGCATTTTGTGCGTCAATCAAGCTGGTGATGTTGACCAAGCCCTGGGAATAAGAATCTTGCATAATCTCAAAGTTTTTGCGGGCCGCGTCGGCGGCAATTTCTGAGAGCTCAATTCGGAAAAAAGAAGCACTGGCCACTTCCAAAGCGGAGCGGATTCTTAATTCTAGTTGTAATCTCAAGGATAGAGTTTGATCTTTGAGCTGGGCCAAACTGATATAGGTTCTTTGTAAGTTGAGACGGCGTTGATTTCCCGAAAATATAGGATAACTGAGGGTTAGGTTAAAACTCCAAGTGGGCACTTGTTCGGTAAAGGAGCTAAAGGCATCTCCTTGTCCAAGGGATGAAGGAGAGGTGTCCCAGCGCTCTATTAAGTAATTGGTATTCCCACTCAATTGGACAGACGGCAAATAAAAGCGCCTCCATTGCGATTTTCTTTGTCTTTCGGTGGCCAGGATTCCAGCCTGTATCTGTTTCAGTTCAGGGAGCTCACGCATGCCCTCTTCTACCATGAAACTGGCCAGTTTGTCAAGGTCTCCGTAATTTTTGATTAGGTCGGTAATGCGTTGGTCGGTTACCAACAAGAGTTGATCGTTTAGGGAGACATCTTGGGTTTGGAAATCCTGATTTACCGGAAAATTGAGTAATTGATTCAGTAAGAATTGCGATTGACGGTAATTAGCCTGGTCGCTATTCAACTCAATATTACTTTGAGCCAATTCGGATGTCCATCGGTTTAAGTCGGACACCCCACTGTATCCTACCGACTCTTTGGCCTTGGCGATATCATAGTTTTCTTTGGTTACCAGAACATTATCGCGCTGGATCCGGACAAAAGTTTTGGCTTGCAACAAAGTGAGGTAGGCGGTGGTTGCTTGCTGGATAATATCCAGTTGGGTTTCTTTTAAGACCTGGGTTTCGGCTTCCCGCAAGTGTTTGTTGATCGCAATATTGGCCAAGACGGGCTCATTAAAAATAACCTGAGAAAGGCTTCCTCCCACGGTCCAATTCCAACGCCCTTGAGCGCCAAAGGAGATATCGGTAGAGGTTTGATCTTGGACGTTTAAGTTCGTGTTGGCATCAATTTGTGGGAGAAGGTCCGATTGGGCAATGTCCACATCTTTGTCGGCCAGTTCCACATCCTTTTCCACCACTTTGATATCGAGATTGCTTTCCAAGGACCTGAGAATTACTTTTTGTAGGCTTAATTCATCTTCGGACTGGCTAACATTGACATTGATCAGCATAGATTCGGCCATCAGGTCAAAGTCGGGATAATAACCCGTTTGCTTGGCCGTAGCCATATTGATGATCACATTCTCGGTATACACTGGGATGGCAACCTTTAAGTCGGCAGCTTCCTGTCCTTCTAGAATCTTTAAAGAATTGGTGGCAATGCGCCGAGGGATAAGGCGTATGTTATTCTCTGCCTCATAAGCCAATAAGACCCCTTCTTGTACCGGTACTTCTCCGAGCAAGGCTGTACTTGGGAGTTTTTTGGAGTTAATTCCTTCAATGATGTTGCGTCTTTGATTACTAGTGTATTGACCTAAGAAAGGCAGTAAATATATGGCATCAATATCCTCATCCATTTGTGCAAGAGTATTTGATACGTCGGCTTGGATAGAAACGAGTTCATAATCTGCTCCGGCATCCTGGGCCGCTTTTTGGAAAAGCTCTTCCAATGGGAAGTTTAAGATGTTGGCCAGTTTTTCAGGCCCTACGAAGCCTACTTTTTGAAAGGAATGCACCCTCTTAAGCGTATTCAAATCCCTACTGATATTGAAAGGCGTTTGCAAATACGTGAAGTTGGGAATTCCCGAGCTACCGTCTGGGTTTAAAGGGACCCTTTGCAACTCATTATCCAGAATGACGGAAGCAATACTGGGTTTGGGATAGGTATCCCTTTGGGCCATAATCCCCGAGCTAAGTACACCTGAGGCAATCACCAAATCAACTTCGGGCTTGGCGTAGGCTTCTTCAAGTTTTTGCCGGATCATGTCCACTTGAAAATCCCCGAAGTAGAGGTCAAATGTCACTTGGTAGCGGTTTTTAAGAATGGCTTGCACCTCATCACGTATACGGGTGCTTAGGTTGAGTTCGTCCGAAGTAGAATCAGTTTTATCATCGATAATACTGATATGTACTTGGGGGAGTTCTTGAGCGAGGCCAAACCTAGGTAATAAGGTTATAATAAGGCTCCCGATAGTAAAAAACCATTTCATAAGGTGTGTTTTCATAGACAGAATAAGGCTTAAATTCAGACAAAGGGGCCTTGCCTTTGCCATAACATACTTCGTTCAGTATCCTGAGCCTGGTAAGTAGGCCATCAACCGTATGTGAAAAGGCTCTTTACCAGATGTTAGCAAAATTGTAATGTGCCCATCGAGGAAGGATAAACGATGAAAGTTTCGTGTAGGTAGGAGCTTATGGATGTTGGGACTCCTCAGGTTTTACAGCTGGCACCAGGTATATGTAAATATGGGTACTTACTTTGTGTTCCTCGAGACTTTTATTTATCCACCTAATGGATTACACGGGGCGAATGTCGGGATAAATGCAGCGATAAATCTTAAACTAATTCAAAAAAAAGGCGCTATTTTATGCCTGATCGCTCCATTTTTAATCTAGCCCAAGTTTTTTTGCTTATGTCCATGCCAAGCCCCTTCCATGGTCATTCTTGTACTAGGGGGTATCGTTTCTACTTTTGATTTGGCTTAGGGATGGAACGGCATGTTTGAGCCCGGAAGGGTTTTGCGGGGGGCAGGCGAGTAGTGAGAGCCCGACCCGCGCCAGCAGGATTTTTCAAACCATCCCTTTTTACCCTAGCGCGGGGAAGCCTAGGCTGTCTTCTCTTTTTTTTTAAGTTTTTTGCATCCTTTTACTTGACAGGCCTATCTTTTTTAAAAATAAATACGGAATTATAATCCAAATAAATTCAGTACTAGCATGAGAAAAATATACTTACTTGTTTGCCTTTTGCTCAGTTTACAAATACCGGCCTCTGCCCAAGAAACCATACAGACTTTATATCAAAAAGGGAAGGCCGCTTATGAAGCAAAAGAGTACGATCAATTTTTGCGTTATATGCAAAGCTTAGACAGCCTAAGCCCTCAGCATCCTACGATTTTGTACAATTTGGCAGCGGCTTATAGCTTAAATAATATGTCGGCAGAAAGTATTCGGGAGTTGAGAAATGCTTTGTGGTTAAACGCAAAGCCAGACTATGAGCAGGACGCAGATTTTCAAGCCCTGCATCAATTACCAGCCTTCCAAGACCTAAAAAAAGAAATAGAGGGGTTGAAGTCTAGCCTGGACAAGGGCACCAATCTCTGGACACTGGATGAACAATATTTGCATCCAGAGGGGATTGCCTTTGACGCTAAGACCAAACAATTTTATCTAAGTAGTGTATACAAGGGAAAAATAATACAAGTAGGCCCTGAGCAAAAACCCCAAATATTTGCCGCTTCCGATACGTATTTGAGCATTATGGGCTTACAGGTAGATACGGCCCGCGCTCGGCTTTGGGCTTGTTCTACCCCAACCGAAGAAATGAAAAAGCCCAAAAGTGATAGAGACCAAGCGGCTTTATTGGAGTTTGACCTTAGCACGGGTAAGCTATTGAGGCGCTATCCCGCCCCCCATCCGGATGACTGGTTGGGCGATCTAGTGCTTAATTCTAATGGAGAGGTATTACTCAGCAATAGTTCCCCTACACACCCGGGAATTCTAAAACTAGATCCGAAAAGTAAGCAATTGCACCCCTTTTTAGAGGCCAAGAATTTGATCTCCTTGCAGGGTTTGTGCTTAAATGAACCAGAAGATAAATTGTACTTCAGTGATTACAAGTACGGCTTATTTGTCATGGATCTAGCAAGCCAGGCTTACCAAAAACTGATAAATGAAACGGAACATCCTCTCAAAGGGATTGACGGGCTGTATTTTTATAATAACACCCTCATTGCCATACACAATGGTTTGCAGCCTTTTCGGGTGGTACAGTATGAGCTCAATGAAGCGGGAGATCATATCGTAGCCTACCGTTTTCTCGAGAAGGCATTAGAAATCATGCAGGAACCCACCCTGGGTATCATAAGCCACGATACCCTGTATTATATCGCAAATAGCCCTTGGGGAGCCTACGACCGACATAAAAATTTGATTTTGGAAAAAGTAAAGAAGCCAGTGGTCAGAAAACTCGATTTGAAGTAATGATTCCTAAATTTTGTAAAAAAAACTGCTCTCCAAAGAAAGCAGCTTTTTAAAAAGGACCTGTATAGAAGGCATACTGGAAAACAGTCACATAAACCACGCGCTGATACCTCCATACAGTATAGTCCACCAACAGTACGATAGTAGCAAGCAAGTCAGGAGGCTTACTATTTTCATATATAAAGATGCTTGTTTCTCAGGCAATCCATTTCACGGAAAACTGCTAAATGTACTTGGAGGGCAAGGGAGCAAGTAGTGGCAAAGAGTATATTCATAGCCCATGCTTTTTACTGCGAAGGTTGGGGGCTGCCCCCGGCTAGGGAGGGTGTACCTCACTTAGGCAAACAGGCTGGCCGGGGTCGGGCTATCACTACTCGCCGGCCCACCCACAGGCAGCGGCGGGCTCAAACAAGCCGTTCTATCCCTCAGCCTATTGCTTGATTTAATTTTTTAAGCAGGTGCGATTGTTCATTACTGTGCATTATTTGTCCGCATACGGGACGTAAGAGAACTTGCTTGAGCTAGTAGTGGATTGATAGTGAGTTGTTTGTATGTTTGGCAGATCAATTGCCCCCAATCATTTGAAATTCTACTTCCTTAGCCCCTAAGCCCAAAAAACCATGTGGAAAAACCATTTTAAAATTGCTTGGCGTAACCTCATGCGCCACAAATTGTATTCGTTTATCAACCTCTCTGGACTTGTGATAGGACTAGCCGCCTGCTTACTTATTTTTCTATTTGTACAAGAAGAAAATAGTTTTGATAGATTCCACGAGAAAATAGATAGAATTTACCGGGTCAATTCTATTGATATGGAGGATGGAAAAGCCCAACAATATAGCATAACATCTGACCCCTTAGGGCCAAGCATGGCCAGGGAGTTTCCTGAGATAGAAGCGTATGCCCGCCTCACTACGGGAAATTTTTTAGTACGCCATCAGGAAAAAGCATTTACGGAACGGCTACATTTTGTTGATCCTGCTCTCTTGGAAATTTTTAGTTTTCCTTTATTAGAAGGAGATGCCCAGACCGCTTTGGATGCCCCCAATACGTTGGTTATTACTCAAAGTACTGCCAAAAAATATTTTGGTAAAACTAATGTACTCAACCAAAGCCTCTTATTGGAAAAAGATGGAAAGTTTGAGTCCTTCAAGATTTCAGGAGTGGCCCAAGATCCTCCCTTTAACTCCTCTCTTCGCTTTGAATTTTTGGCTAACCTTTCGGTTATCCGAGAAGAAGAAGAATCTCCATGGCTCAGCAATTACGTCAACAATTTTGTCTTGCTAAAACCAGGAGCTTCGGCCGAAAGGATTAATGCCAAATTTCCGGCCTTGGTTAAAAAGTATGCCCAAGCCGAATTGGATTTGTTGGCAAAAGAGCTAGGAATTGAGACAGAAATCCAATTTACTTTACAAGCCTACTCCGAAATTCACTTGTCCCCCGAAGTTGGTAACGGGAATGGCTTAGAACAAGCAAGCAATACTACCTACTCTTGGATATTAAGCACCATTGGTTTATTCATTTTATTAATTGCCTGCATCAATTTTACCAATCTATCCCTAGCCCAGTCTCTGCCTAGGGCCCGGGAAGTGGGCCTTCGAAAAGTGATTGGGGCTACTCGTTGGCAATTGGCCTGGCAATTTTTGGGGGAAGCTTGGTTATTATGTACCTTGGCTTTACTCATGGCATTGCTGGTAGCCGAATTATTCCTGCCCATCTTCAATGAACTTACCGGGCGGCAATTGTCCTTGAAGTATTTACATAACCCCTGGCTTCCCTTGGTAGTGGTGCTTTTACTATTTTGCACAGCTTTCTTGGCAGGCTTTTACCCGGCCTTAGTCATTTCGCGTTTTGAGCCGGTAAAAGCGCTCAAAGGAAAACTTCGGCTCACTCGTAGATTGGGCTTTACCAAAGTATTGGTGGTATTGCAATTTGCCCTGGCGGCTTTTCTACTGATTGTCCTCTTTGGTATTAATCGTCAAATGGAATACGTAGAGAGTAAGGACTTGGGCTTCAATCACCACAACCTGGTGCGTATCCGGACAGCTTGGGGCAAAGGGGAGCGCTTATTGAAAGTATTTCGGGATGATTTGAAAAATAATCCCAAAGTAGTCCATATCACAGGGCGCTCGGGGGGTACTCACAGGTCTACGCTGAATGTGGGGGAACATGAAGAGGATGTGGTACTCTCTAAAATTGATCAGAATTTTTTGAAAACGCTTGAGGTCCCTCTCTTAGTAGGAAGAAACCTAGACCCGGTTAAATTTCCCAGTGATTCCACCCAAGCGGTTTTGGTGAATGAGGCTTTTGTCAAAAAGTTTAAGCTTAAAAACCCCATTGGGGCTGTGGTTACCTCCAATTGGAGCCGGGATTTGAAGTCCAAAATAGTTGGAGTATATGCCGATTATCATTACCGGAATTTACGAAATGCAATAGAACCCCATATTTTGCACCTTCGGCCAGAACGTCCTTACTCCGAAATTTGGGTACGGGTCTCTCCCCAAGATATTCAAGGTACGATGCAAGAGTTGAAAAGTACTTGGCGAAAATATGAGCCTTTCCGACCCTTTAGGGCCGAACTGGTCGAGATTGAAAACCGCCACTATTACGAAGCTGAAGCCCGTTGGTTTAGTATTTTGACCTATTCCTCGGGGTTTGCCATCACGATCTCACTGATGGGGCTCTTTGGTTTGGCAACTTTAAGCATTACCCAGCGCACCAAAGAGATTGGAATCCGGAAGGTATTGGGAGCGAGTATCCAATCTTTGATATGGCTACTGAGTAACCAGTTTAACATCTTGGTATTATTGGGGGTGGTGATAGCCATACCTTTGAGCTACTTGGCCATTTATCAGTGGTTGCAAAATTTTGCCTACAGGACGAGCATCAGTTGGGAAATTTTCCTTTTGGCCGGGCCAGGCATCTTTGTGGTTTCTTTTATGGCCGTGGCATATCAGTCTATTAAGATTGCCCGGGGTAATCCGGTGGATTCTTTACGCTATGAGTAGTCGTATCTCGAGTAGGTAAGGTCACTAGTGTAGTCAATTTAGGGACTGCCCCCTTTGAAATATTGTTCTCATCGCTCTCTTTGTCCTAAGCCCTTTACTTTGGCAAAGGGATGGAAGCCCGCAGGGAAGAGACCCCGCAAAGCAGCGTAGCTATTTCCTTAGGCTTGGTACTATCCTGAAGCGGCTTATGCATTTGGGGCGGGACTCATTTCGGTGGGCTCCTTTTTTCTCGCCATGAATTTAGCTCCTGGACAAATGTACTGGGTGGGTATTTTCATAAGTGGCCTGTTGCTCATCTTATGCCTTGGGCTTTACGGGGCCTACCGGAGGCTAGCCCAGTCTAATGAAATATAAACGAATCGCATCTAAGGTATGAAAACACTCAGCTTACTGCTCTTATGGCTTAGTTTTACTCAAGCAAGGCTTTGGGCTCAACAAGAAGCGCTTGAGCGTATTCGGGCCGAGTATTATGAGACGAGCCGCCTTATTGAGCAAAGCATGGAAAGTTACCAAAGGGAAGGTGTGGGTTTGGGGCTTTATCTGAGTGAACTGCGGGTGAATTCGCTCCGCGGTCCTTGGCGAGCCGTGGGGGATTATGAAGAACGTATCCGGTTTTGGCATAGCGATGACCCTCGAGTGGATCCCGATTACCAAGAAAATAAAAAATTATCCTGTTTAAAAAGAATTGAGGTCAGTCGGCAAGTTGCCGCCGAAAAGTCCGAAATAGCGTTTCAGTATTTAGAGGGTGAGCTAGTATTTGCTTTGGTAAAAGCAGAGCCGGAAGTGAGAGTCTATTTGCAGCAAGGTGAGATTTTCCGGGTACAGATTGCAGACCAAGTCTATGATGAAAATCACCGCTTGTTTGGCGAGGAATATCTGCGGGTGCTAGGTATTGTGGGGGAGTCTGGGAGGCTGGTGAAGCAGTTTTTGGCTATATTCTTAACTGATTAAGCAGAGGGTCTGTGCTATATCTTATCCGGTTTTGGCTTAGGGATAGAGCGGCCTGTTTGAGCTCGTGTAGGCCTGCAGGGTAATGGCAGCGAGTAGCGAAAGCCCGGCCTGCGCAGGGTAAAATGGCTAAGTTAGACCAGATTTTTTGTAGCGCAGGCAAGCCCCTAAATCTTAAAACCGATCACCATTATGTCGTCTCGCTGGGTGGTATTTTTCATATGCTTGTCTAGTTGAGATTCTAGGGCAATTTTTTGCTCAATCAGGGGCAAGTGGTAGATGGATTGGAGTAATTCTTCCAATTTTCTCTTGCCCAAGCTTTTGCGGGCTTGGTTGTTTTGGTCCACATAGCCATCGGAGCCAAGGTACAAGATGCTGCCAAATGGGGATCGGAGCGTCAAAGCTCTCCTTGGGTAGCAACCCAAAGCTCTCCTAGGAGTAGTGGCCAAAAGGGGAAGGTAATATTTAAGCAGGCTTGCTACATGAATAGCAGTGATTGTGGAAAAATACACGATCACTAGCCCTCATAGTAGCAGCCCCTGACTATTCACTAAATATTGGGGCTGCTAGCTGAGAGATACTTCTAAAACACATTATTTCATCCAAGACCAAAGGCTACTCCTTCTAGGGCTGTTTTCCAGTACATAGCGCATCCGGGCTATTTGATCTTGGGTAAACATGGTTAAGCAACGATCTTCGCCATAATTCATATAATTCTCAAGTAATAGGGGCTCTCCTTTACAACCTAGGGGAGGGGGGCCAGAACATCCCAAGACCGGGTGGTCTACAGCGGGAGTATCATCGCAATAATCGTTATGTTCGCAGTCATTTTTGCCCCAAGTATGAAGTAAGCCTAAATAATGACCTACTTCGTGGGTAAGGGTACGGCCTAGGTTGTAATCATTACTTTCGGTGCTTTCCCCAAAGTGAGGAGCATTAATAATAATTCCCTCCGGTTGCCAAGGTTCGCCCCGCAGTAACAAATCAATACCGGGCAGATCCGAATCCGGACCGGTAGCCTCTCCCAGAAATATATCTTGTAAGGGGTTTAAGGGCACCGACCAGACATTTAAATAACGTTCGGGGGGCCAGTAACTGAAATGTGCATAGTATCTAAATCGGTCATTTGGGTCTACGGGATTAACGCTGTTTAGCCCATTTACCCGTACAATTCCATCACTTGGTTTACCATCAGGACGTTGATTGGCCAGTACAAAAGAAATGTGCGCGTCACCCCCCAAGGGGTGCTCATTATAGCCTATAGTGTTGGCTAGACGGCGAAAGTCTTCATTAAGCCTTCGGATCTGTCCTTGAATCCGTTCTGTGGAGTGGTTGCTACCTTCTCCTACAGCTTCGCCTTTGTGCATAATGTGGACAACCACCGGAATCGTATACACCAGCGGTTCAGGATCTAATTCTTCAGTTTCAGAGGGTTGACAGGCCAGCATACCGAGCCATATACCCCAGAGAGGAAGCTTTTTAAATTGAATAATCATGGTTATAAGGTTTTCTAAGAGGCTATTCGTAAAAAATGTATACCAGGCTGCCTCAGCCGAGTAGATTAACTCAAATTTGAACAGGCTTACCTAAAAAGGAATGAAAATTACTAAGGACGGAGCGCTCTTTCCTTGCCGGGATGAATTACTTAAAAACGAGGCCCCATCAATTTAGTAGGGTTCTACATGATCTTACTAAAATGTATTATAGGGGCTTGCCCGCTCTTGATAATGAAGTGCCCAAAAGAAAATGGCGTGCCTGCGCGGGCCGGGCTTTCGCTACTCGCTGCCTCTCCCCACGGGGCCCACACGAGCTCAAACATGCCGCTCTATCCCTAAGCCAAAAAATCAGTAGGGGAAAAAAATGGAATCAATTTCTGGGTAAAATGCGGTCTATCCTTCTTTTATTGTATTGTTGCAAGAAGACCAAGTACAAATTAAAAACGATATTGATAGGCACTAAGGCCAACACGTACCACCAACTGGCCCCCCATAACGGAAAGAAGAGGGAAGCCACGAGTAGTAAAACAAAGGCAATCAGATGATTTACCTCCGCGTAGGTCATATCGTTTTTGAGCTGCTCGAGCTTTGCCCTTTGTCCTTTGCCTTGATACTTCAGTTTTTGATTAAAGCCTCCCATAAACGAATGCCGGATAAGCCAGCCAAAATATAAGACCCCTAAGTTTTGGGTAAGCTGGTCACTGATGTAGTTCTGCCCCTCAAAATACCTGTACAAGCCCAAAAATTTCACCAGCTCCGTACTGGCCGTGCCGATGCCGTAGGAAAGAAAAATGAGGAAGAAGGGGTTGAGTTCGTAGGGCATGGAGTACATTTCGTTGAAAGCGGTGACTATAGGCTTCATACCAAAAGCCTTTTTTTAGGTAAATATATGAGCTTCTAAACATGAAGTTGAATTTTGCAGGTATGAAATTATTAAAAAAGCCCGAACCTACCAGGTCCGGGCAAAGTTAAGGAGCTTAATTATTTAAGGATTGAGAATATCCTGAATTACCCGGGTAATTTGCTGAGCTATCTCGTAAAGGGTCGTATCTGAGTCTTGAGAGGTTTTAATAGAATCTACGTGCATGGGTAAGCCCATTAATTTGGCAAAAGGCGTGCTTTTGATATCAAATGGTACTAATTTAATGGGAATGACCCTCTTTTGAGAGACATAATCTTCTACTTCCAGGGCTATCTCGAGCGTATCGGGGCGGTATAGGTTTGGGCTAATTAATACCAAGACCATGCTAGCCTCTTTCAGCGCTTTGTCTAATGCTTCTTTTTTATCGGCATCGGCAGGGATATCTTTTTGAATATCAAAAATACGAATATGGTTTTGCCTCTTCTGCATGATAAGATGGGCATCCAGATCATCGGCGTATTTTTTGTCCCTAATATTATAGACCAATATGGTTTTAATGGGTTTTTCTACCTTGATGGTGGGAGGCCCCGTTTGTTCTACTTGCTGAGCATCTGTTGGGTTTTTTTGGGAGAGGTCTTCCTCAATATACTTAAATAAGATCCCCTCGTTGACGTACTTTATATCTCCTTGACCATTTACGGGGATGTTACCCCCGGCATGGTGGATGGCTACGACATTCCAATGGATGTCAAAAACCGGAGAACCACTGGAACCAGGCTCGGTACTGATTTCATAATGTAGGCGATGTTCCCAGGTACTGATGTTTCCGTCGCTAAAGGCCAATTCTTTGGGCCTGCCCCGAGGGTGTTGTATAATCAGGAGGGTATCTTGGGCCTGAGGGATAATTGGATTAATTTCTAATACCCCCCACTGGGCCAGTGGAGCCTCAGGATTGTCAATCACCTTGACTTTGGTGTAATCGAGCGCTCGCAGGGTATGAAACTGGGTATGATCTAGGCGATATCTCACGGAGTTTACCTCAGGATTGTCATAGCCAAATTCTATTTCAGAATATTGCGCTATGGCGGCCGAAGCAATAACGTGGTTATTGGTAAAAATAAAACCACCCTGTACCAAAAAACCGGTGCCAATATACCCAGCCGAAGTATGTATTTTACAGACACTTTTGGCTTTTTCTAGTCCTTGGGCCAGCCAGTCAATCTTTAAGAAGGCATTATCTGCCATAAGCTTCTCGTAGATAGGCGGATCTATGATTTTAATGGGCTCCTCCTCACTGGGAACTGATACTTCTTGGTTTGCTTGTTCTTCCTCGATTAGGCTGAGCAGGTCTAAAATTCGGGCCGCGATTTTGTTTCGGCTTAGGTTTAAATCTTGAAAGCTGATTACTCCTGTAAGTTCTCGATTTTTTAGAGAAGTAAGCTGAGTTTGAATAAGGGTAACTGCATCCTTATGGGAGGATGGTAAGTCCAGCATGTTTTGGGTGGCTTCCTGCAATTTGGCTTTGGAAACAAGGACTCTAATAGACTGAAAGGGGTCCATAAAATACCGATTTAAAAGGTTTGAATGGGCTTAATATTTTTTTGAAAACTCACTATCTTTAAGAAGATGGAGGTGTGTATTATAATCCGAATAGATTACGTTTGCGAATAAGGCTCTACTTATCTACTTAATATAATACATGCTTATCAAATATATTTAATGATGTTGAGCTAGACAGGAAAATTTTATTTTTTTCCCTTGTTAAGCTATTCTCGAGGCAGAAAATAGGAGTATACATCTCGGGATTGGGCAGGGTAAAAATTGATCCATTGGCTTAGGGATGGAACGGCCTGTTTGAGCTCGTGTGGGCCTGTGGGGAGAGGCAGCGAGTAGTGACAGCCCGGCCCGCGCGGGCATTTTGTTTAATTGGGCAAGCTTGGGAAATCGCGCGGGCAAGCCCCCCAATTTCCAAAAAGAAGTAAGGAGTAAAGCCCAGACCCCTTTAAAAACAGTCTGGGCTTTTTATTTAATACTGGTACAGTTTTTTGGCGGCTGGTTCGTATTTATCCCCCATCTGCCAGCGGGGAGCCTGGTCTAGGTTGGCAATGAGTTGGGCCGTGTAAATATACGATTGGCAAAACTTCAAAAGGTAGGGGTAGTCTAAGTTGTCAGCCTGATCGCTTACTTGGTGATAATACTTGTTTATTTCCTCATCAAAGGCGGTAAAGCCTAAGCTAAATGTAGGGGAGGGGATGCCTTTGGCCGCAAAGGAAACATTATCGGAGCGATCGAAGAGGCCTTGCTCGGGGGCAGGATCTTCAATACATTGCAAACCGAAAGCAGAGGTACCTTGCTTAATCTGGGCGGCAGCTCCCGTACGGTCCAAGCCAAAAATCGTCACGATGCTGGTATCATTATAGCCAGCTCCATCAATGTTTAGGTTAAAAATGCATTGACGGAGGGGTAACATGGGGTGGTCGGCATAGTAACTACTGCCCAAAAGGCCTGACTCTTCGGCGGTGAAAGCAATCAATACAACCGATCGCCGAGGGGGATTTTTAGCAAATTCTTGGGCAGCGTTGAGAATAGCCGTGGTACCCACGGCATTATCGCGGGCTCCATTGAAAATACTATCCTTCGGGTTAAACCCGGGGTCTCCGCTTTGATTGTATCCTACGTGATCGTAGTGGGCGCTAAGCAAAATATATTCGTCTTTGAGTTGCGGATCGCTGCCCTCGATAAAGCCCAGTACGTTCTGGGTAGGTATTTTGCGGTTAAAGGCCCCGCTACTTTGTACATTCAGGGTTTTGATTGCTTTTTGATCAACCTGGGCCAACATCTCTTGTTTGGGGTCATTGACCCAAAAAACGGGCAAGCTTGGGGGGGCTTCTCCGGGTAACTGCAAACGGGTGCTGCTAAGATAGTTTTTGAGCAAGGTCCAGGAGATCGGTAAGTCGTATAACTCGATAAACCCGGCGGCTTTTTTTTCTTGGGCGATGACCCGTTTCTTCGGACTGAGCTGAAAGGCATTCCGCGCATCCGAATTACCCGACTCGCCGATACGGGCGACCACAATTTTTCCGGCTACCTCCAAACCTTGATATGCTTCTTCGCTGGCTCCATAGCCCACATATACAAGTGGGCCCTCAAAGTCTAAGGCTTCCCCACCCATTACCAACATGTTGTCGCCGTGGGTGTATTTCTGGGAAGGCCCCGTAATGGATCCCGCCTGGGCGGGGTTGACTTCATCCAGATTGAAAGACTGGTAATACGAATTGTGGCCAGGAACGGTCTTCACGCCGTATTTCCGAAATTGTTCGGCTATGTAGCGAGCGGCCAGTTTACAGCCTTTGGAGCCGGCTTTACGCCCTTCCAGTTCATCGGAGGCCAAGAATCGGATGTGGCTTTCCACATCTTGGAGTTGGAGACCGGATGATATGCTGGGTTCCGTTTGCGCATACAAGAAAGAAAATGAAAATATAAAAAGAATAGGATAAACTAAACGAGACATGGGATTTACAATTTTTTAGACCTGCAAGAATAAATAAAAAACCAATTAGGTTTAAGAAAATATACAAAAGGATCTTGTTAAAATGCTTTTATCTCTAAAAAACAAGGACTGAAACGGTAGCTACATTTTTGCCTTCAGTTAGCAAAGCGAACAATAAGGTTATCGTGTAATATTGGAGCTATGAATACCACAAATTGATGTTAATGTTTTGCTTGGTTTGAATAAAATTTCGTATATTTTATAAATCCTATTCCAACCAAAATTCAAACAGATGTATAAAAAAAAGCTTTTTCTAGCGATTTGTCTAGCTATTCTATGGGGTGAAACTGTGGCCCAAAATCTCAAGGGGGTTTTAAAAGAAGAATATTCCATGTATGTTGATACAGATGGTAACATTAAAATTCCTGCTGGTACCGAAGGGGAAATACTGTATATAGAAGATAGCAACCTGGGTCTTTACATAGGCGGAGTTTTAATTGAGGTCAAGAAAAAAAAAGTAGATTTCACCTACAAGCCCGTAGATTACTTTCAAAAAATTTGGCTTGAGCAAATTGCTCCAAAAGCCTGGAAAAAAAATGAACTTCGATACGAAGAAAGACAGAAGCTCTTTGAAGTATCAGCCGAATATTTTCAAGAGCTGGATAATCTTTATGGTTTTGTCAACGATCCTTTTTTGGAGGATTATTTGAACCAATTGTTACAGGAAATTATCCCTAGTGGGATGCCTAAACACCGCCCTGGGAGCATCCGCATAGATTTATTAAAGTTTACAGATCCAGTTGTCTTTGCTAGTGACGACGGAAGCATCATCCTTAGTACGGGTTTGTTGAGCCTTTGTCGAAATGAAGAAGAGCTAAAATCGATGATCGCCAAAGGGATCTCGGTAGTAATTTTAGACCACAACTTGAAGAATATTATTAAAGAAGGGAGAGCTAGGCGTTTTTCGGAAATTGCGGGTAAAATAGCCGGTACTTTCTCAGCAATTAACAATTTGAACAGGGGCAGAGGTTTACTCTATTCCTACGCCGAAGGGACACTGGTTAGCCGTATTACTTCTTCCCTGGCGGATGGGATTATCAAAGGCCTTGGGGCTAAGTTTGAATTGGCTCAAGAACGAGAGAGTGATAGAATGGCCTTGAAGCACGTCAAGTATAGTAATTATAATAATCCCAACTGTTTACTTACCATCCTAATGCGTTGTCGAGATTACTTTCGTGAAACGAATCAATACGAGAAAATTAGCTCTGCGGGTGCTTATGAGCATTTAAATGAGCGGCTACAAACAATAAAGGAGGAGAATACCTTTGAAGATATACAAGATTCCTCCTACGATCTAGAGATTAGCGAAATTTTAAGGCTCAATGCCCGTCTTGAGTTTTTCAACCATAACTTTGCCTACGCCGAGTCTTTGATAGACCGAAACTTAACTGGTAAGGCTCCTAACAGTGAAGACTATTATTTGAAAGCCTTATTGATGCGTTATCAAAATAACTCCCAAGAGAGCAACCAAAAGGCAATTGAGCACTTACAAAAGGCAATACAAATTAATGTAGATATTCCCTCGGCAGTGTATGCCGAATTAGGCCTTGTATATTTTAGACAAAGAGAGTATGCTCTTGCGGTCGAGGCCTTGACTCAATATAAAGACCTTCTACAGAAGCTAGATGGAACCGGTATACAAAAGGAACTGAAGTGGGTGGAAAACCAGATTTATAAAATCGGTCGATTTTTGGAAGGCTAAAAGCCCACGGATCTAATACCTAAGCATACCGATTACCCAGTAAATAAATT
Organism: uncultured Microscillaceae bacterium; assembly: GCA_963922455.1. Classification (GTDB taxonomy): domain Bacteria; phylum Bacteroidota; class Bacteroidia; order Cytophagales; family Microscillaceae; genus CAWUIO01. The sequence goes on along the minus strand of CAWUIO010000032.1, from coordinate 28,883 downwards.
CAGCCCGCGCTTGAAAGAATCTGGCCAAAGTGCAGTTTCTTTGATGGCTCGGGCTGATTCTTTTAGCTTAAATATTCAACCAATACGTCAGCTTCACCACCAAAGCCCGGGCCCGGGGGGTGCTGAAATCAATAAAGCGGTCTTCTCCGGCCTCATAATTATCCGAATAGACAATAAACAGGTCCGAAACCGGGCTATACCGCCACTGAAAACGGGTATTGATGTTCATATTACTGATCTGGCTATTATACTGGATAAAGGTGGTCCAGAAAATACTGCGCGAAAAAGTAATGTCTATGCGAGGGCCAATGAGGTAAAGATCGGCATCGCTGTAAGGATTGGGCAAGCGGATGCGGTTGTACTCGAAGTTGACCGAAGTAACCGCATAGGGAAGAAAGCGATACGATAAAGTGCCTTCTAGATTGATGCGGCTACCATTAAAATATCCCCCGGAACGGGTAGAAATAGAATAGAAGAAGTTCCGGCGGTTGTCGGAGTTATAACTAGCTGTAATCAGGTTATTTGTATAATCTGTATCGGCAGGGAGTTCTTGGCCATCGCTACCACTGGGGTCAAATGAGTTGAATAAAAAAACATATTGCCTGCGCAGCCGCATATTAAAGCGAGCCGTATTTTGGAAACTGATCCGGTAGCGGATGTTTAAATCCCAATCGGTTATGCCAAAAACATTGCTCCGCAAAAAGTCCCAGTCAAACCCGGGAGCGTGGGACTGAATCGCTCCCTTAGAGGGGTAAAAATTGTAAAAAATAGCTCCTCGAAACTGATTAAAGTCTGTCCGTCGTACAAAGCCTACTTCCGGGTTAAACTGCGAGCCAATCGCCCGGATATCCGAAAAAATATCCCATCGGTAGGTCTGGTGGTTAAGGCTTATGCCGGTGGAGTAACTTTCTTTTAGCCCCCCACCGCCATCAATAGTCTGGTGATAGTAGCCCTTGCCACTCCAAGCATTATCGGGAGTGGCCAGATTTAAGTCAAAACCCAAGGTCCGGTTGGCCTGAGGCGGATCAAACTCAAAGCTTCCCCCCAAGGAGTCTTGAAAGGCTTGTTTATTGATAAAAATACCCGAAATATTCGAGCGCTGCCCAATGCGGTATTGGGTCGAGACAACGGTATAATTGATGGAAGGTAGGGATATATCTTCTTCTTCGGCCGCTTGGACCGAAAGCAAACCCAAACGAAATTTATTATTGAGATTTCCGCTTACCCGGGCCCCCACGTAGAGCTGATTGGAGATATTGGTGCCAGTTACGGTATCGCGGGCTACCCCGATTCTACGAGAAAAGAAAGGTCGGGCACCCCCCGTACCAAAATTGGCAAAGAGATCGGCATTCTCTAGGAAAAACTGCCTTTGCTCAGGGAAGAAAATCTCAAAACGGTCTAAGTTGGTTACTTGCTGGTCGGTTTCTACCTGGGAAAAGTCGGGATTAATAGTCAAGTCCAAATTCAAGGCTGAAGTCAGGGCTACCTTGGCATCTCCCCCTATATTAAAATCTTGGTCGGTCGGGGTTCCTTCTTCAAAGTTTTTGGAAGTACTATAGGCCATATACGGGATGATAGAAATATTCCGTCCAGGATTTTTAAGTGGTTTATCCCAGATCAATTCTTTGTTATAGGCGAGATTGATGATGGAAAAATTTCGGGGAATCGGAGCCCACGTAGACCGCTCCGTATATTCACTGTCAATCCTGTAAAAGTTGATATACCATGAGTCCATATTTTCCTTAAAACGAATGGTACGGAAAGGCACGGCCATTTCGGCAATCCAATAGTCCTCGTAGATTTTGGCTTCCGCATACCACTTATTATCCCAGGTCAAGGAAAAGGAATTACCTCCTCCATTCCCCCCTTCCGAGATAAGGCCTTCTCTTTGTACTCCGTAAGGGTTTACTCCAAATATAAAAGCATTCGTCTTATCTTTATAGGTGTCCAATATCAAGGTAAAACCGTCAAAGGCCTCGCCTCTAAAGTCACGCCTTAGCGAAGGGGTTACATAATTACGGGGCCCCAAGTTATGTAATTTAGCGATGACATAGATATTATTGTCATCATAGGTCATGCGGACTTCGGTAGGCGCTACTGCTTCGGAGGTATCAAAGGGAAAATATTGGTTAAAGTGCTCGGCCACATCGGCTTCGGCCCAGGCTTTTTCATCCATGACTCCATCCAGCTTGATTGGGTAGGAGGCTCTTTGAATTTTAAGATTTTGGGCCCAAAGCCCTTGGGATAGGAATAAAAAAAACAGGAGATAGGGAAGGCTAGAATTCTTTCTCATAGATATAGCGGCTATATGGAAGCTAAAAGGCTTTCTTAAAAAAGTACCCAAAGATTTCTATAAAATTTTATTCTTCCTATTCTTCCTGAGATTATAAGAGGATATTCGCCGGTTTTTCTATCGAAGATTTGGGGATTGGTAGGCAAAAAACACGATAAACCATGCAGATCGTTTAAGTACTTAAAGAATCGGGGAGGGGATTACCTTTAATTTTAGCCTGAAAATCCACATAAACCCATTTTTACTATGAACCTAAGTGATATCTCAAGCTTACTTAAATCGATTGGCCCCATTGTGGGCGATGCCCTCAAAAGCGGTCAATTGCTACATCCATCTTGTGAGTTAAGCCCTCCTCATCCCGATATACTTTGCGAATATGACATCCCAGTGCCCATGGCTGATGGAACGAAGCTCACAGCCAATATCTTTCGTTCCCAAAAAGCTGAAGAAAACGGTGAAAAAGTACCCGTAGTGATGTGTGCCCACCCCTATGACAACCATAAAATACCCGCTCTTAAAAACACGCCCTTCGGGGGGCCTCCGCAGCAATACCGGATCATTCCCCAGGGAGGGGGCAAACCCCGTTTCTCCGAGATCACCAGTTGGGAATCGCCCGATCCTAATTTTTGGGTACCAGCTGGCTATGCGATTGTCAACTTGAACTTACCTGGCTACGCCAACAGCGAAGGCAAGCCTTCTGTATTTTCTGACCATCAAGCCCAATGCTATTATGAAGCAATAGAATGGATTGCCCAACAAGCTTGGTGTACCGGAAAAGTGGGCCTGAATGGGGTAAGCTTTCTAGCAATTAGTCAATACGCCGTTGCCTTTACCCGGGCCTTTGGTGGGCCTCCCCCCTCCCTCAAATGTATTTCTCCTTGGGAAGGCCTGAGCGATATGTACCAAGATGTGGCTTGTGTGGGAGGGGTGCCCGACAATGGCTTCCTAAGCTTTTGGTGGAATACCGAAGTAAAGGAAACCATCAACGGAACCGTAGATGATTTTATTGAAGTGGAAGGGGCCATCGCTACCAAACTTCTCGAGCTACATCCCAATTATGACGATTATTGGAAATCAAAAATACCCCAACTCGAGAAAATAACCCTACCCATGCTGGTCTGTGCTTCTTTCTCCGATCAAGGCCTCCACACCATGGGTTCTTTTCGGGCCTTTGAGAAAGTAAGCTCCCCACACAAATGGGTATACACTCACCGGACGGGGAAGTGGGTGTCTTATTACTCCGAGGAAGTGCAGCAGCTTACCAAGCAGTTTATGGATTGCTTTCTGAAAGACAAGACCGACAACGGTATGTTAGAAATGGCCCCTGTGCGATTGGAAGTGCGTTCTTCCAAAGATGAGATACACGAAGTCCGCTACGAAAACGAATGGCCCCTAGCCCGTACCCAATATACCCAACTCTTTCTCAATGCGGCCCAGGGGAGTTTAGAAACGACTCTGGCCCCCAGCCCGACTAGCCATTATTATGACGGAAAAGGCGGCATGATGTCTTTTCATTATACCTTTCCCGAAGATACCGAGCTAAGTGGCTACCTCAAGCTCAAATTATGGGTAGAGTCACAAGCCGGAGGGGCTTCCAAGCAAATTCCGCCTGATATGACTATTTTCTCAGGCCTCAAAAAATATAACACTCAAGGCCAAGATATGCGTTTCTACGGATCAGTAGGCTTAGATTCTGACATGGTTACCCGGGGGTGCCTCCGGGTTTCCCGACGCAAATTGAATGCAGAAGCCTCAAGCCTCTGGCATCCGGTATATGATGGAACCACCAGTGAATTTCTTTCTGCCGGAGAAATAGTGCCCATTGAAATTGCTTTATACCCCCAAAGTACCTTTTTTCGTAAAGGAGAAATGATGGAGTTGATTGTATCAGCTAAGGAAATTATTCCCTCCCGGCCCTATCAAAAGTCTACCAAGGGAAATACCGGCCGTCATGTGCTGCATATTGGGGGAGACTATGATTCCCATCTGTTGGTTCCTCTCATACCGTCTAAATAATAAGCAATATATCCATTTAAAGCGTATGCCCAATCAAAGCCGCTACACCCCAGAAAATCAGTTAATAGACTTGTTTAAACAACGAGGGAAAGCCATCGACGTTAAAAGTCACGAATGTGTCATACACGTCGGGGAGCCTAGTAACAAGGTTTTTTTGATCCTCAGTGGCGGCTTTGTTTGCCAAACTTATGATCTGGATGCAGATAGTTTTTATACCATTAACTTCCACACAAAAAAATTCCATCCAATCATGACCGTGCTGGACAGCTATTACCGGGATGTCGTGTCTAAGAGCCAATTAAAAGCCTTCAAACGTTCAGCAGTTTTGTCTTTGCCCAAGAAAGTCATTTTGTCCGAAATGAACACCCGGCCCGAATTAAAAGCGACCTACCTACAAGAAACCATTTATGCCCTAACGGTTATGAATGAGTTTTTGACCAAACGTATTTGCCTCAGTACCAAAAAGATGTATGCCTATCTATGCCAAGAATGCCCAGAAATATTAGAAGAACTGCCCGATAAGTACATCGCCGAGTTTATGGGGGTACGTCCGGAATGGTTATCTAGAATAAAAAAAGAAATGGAGCAAAGCCTCAAACCTAGCTAGAAATAGTAATTTAGGGTAAACCTGGGGCTTGCCCGCGCCAAAACGAATGTGCCCGCTTGTACCGAGCTACCTGGCGCGGGCCGGGCTCTCGCTACTCGCTGGCCATCGCTAAGACCCGCGGCGAGCTCAAACATGCCGCTCCATCCCTAAGCCAAAAAGCCATTAAAGAGGACTAGTCATTCAATTGAGCGTCCCAGATCGTAACACGAAATTCGGCGTAATTGACCACTACCGGGATGACGTGGCTCCTACGAAAATCCTCGATCGATTCAAAGCTTCCCAGGTGGATCATCCGAAATTGCATGGCCTCATTCCCGTGGTAGTTTAAGTAATCTTCGCAAAAGCCCCGGATGCGCTCGAAACTAAACCAATTGTCTTGATCAAATTGATACCACCAGAAAGCAAAAGGAAAGGAAGCCAAATGGGCTTCAAAATAATTTTCTTGGTGGCTGCGATGGACGCGCATTTGTAATTCTCTTTGGGCCTCCCGGCTGTAATAGCTAAACCGTTCTGCATAAACCGGAGCCACCGCCCGCCGGAAAGACTCGGCCTGGTCTACTACCTGCCGGAAAGACTCCTCCGAAGGATAATCAATCGCTAGTGGAAACAATTCCCAATTATCTTGTATAAGCTCATTAAAAAGAGCTTTCACAAAAGCATCATCTGCGGTGAGGGCAAAACTATGCAGCAAGTCCTGCAACTTATCCTCGCCCAAGCCCGGCACCGCCAATACATCCTCTACAGAGGAAAAGCGGCGAGTGGAGCTAGTATTGCGGCTATCTAGGATATTTTGCACCGTTTGCTCCCCAAGACGATAGCCTTGGGCACTTCCACTCTCAGGATCATCTTGAAAGTCGGGGTGGTTTAGTATATCTTCAGGGGTTTGAACCCTGTTTAGAAATTGGAGGAGACGTTTTTCGGCCCATTCAGGGATGTTGGCTGCCATGAAGTTACGGTTTTTAGTATGAAGAATTAGGCAACTAAAATTAAATAATTAATTCAGAAATAGCTTGAGTTTTACCATTTACTGAGGAAGTTGCAAGGAGGCCTTGGGCAAATCCAAAAGGGGAAATTGAGACGGCAGGGCGGTATCTGTGGACTTGCAAATAAAAACCGGGTAAACCTGAAGACCTTTTGCGAGAAATAAAGGACCTACCCGTTTCACGTCTGAGCGGAGTGTATTCTTGTCGGGGTGGTTCTTAAAACCTAAAATAAAATCAAAGCCCAGCCAACTTAGAAATATAGGTGCTTGTTTTATGCTCTTCTACTTCGGCAATGGCCATATCGAGCAGGTCCCAAATAGAAAGGCCTAAATCGTCCCAGAAATTGGTCCAGTAGGCCGAATCGGTGTGCATGAGCCCTTGTTTGTCCAAGAAAATGAAGGTGCCACAATGGCTGTAGTCAGATTTGCGGGTAGGGGCCCGGGTGATAATATCGCCGTGATTCACAATCCGAAAATACTTGGATTTGAATTGCTTGTTGAAAAAACCGGCAAAGAGGAGGTTGCCGGCCCGGGGTTGCCCAAATGTATAGGCTTGGTGTAAAGGCATACCGCTGGCTAGGGCTTGGGCTACCGCCAAATTGGTCAGGGCTCCCCCCTGGCTATGTCCACAAAAAAAGAGCATTTGGTTTTGCGTTCTAAACTCCTGGATGACTTGAGTAAGATCATCCCAAATCAAATCAATGGAACGTATAAAACCCCGGTGTACCTGGCCCCGAAAACGCTCAACCAATTGGGTGTCCATATTATTGACCCAGTCTTGTAACTTACGGGCTTCTGTCCCCCGAAAGGATACGAGTATCACCTCAGCATTGGCCGTTACATAGGCCTGTACATCATCTTCATCACTCCGGTACTCCAAGAAGCGATAGTTTGGAAAGCCCCAGATTTCTCGGCACACGTGTTCTTGTAAGGCGGCCGTCTCATAGGCCAATCGGGCATTTTTGGCCAAGAAAAGAGCGTTTTCAAGATGAAATTCAGACGCAAAGGGGTGAAATGCTCGATAATCCAGGGCGCTTTTATCAATAGACATAGAGAGGTAAGGCTAATACGTTAAGTGACTATTTTCAAAAATAAGAAAAATAGACTGTAGCCCGTTTCTCTATAATTAAAATTTGGGCAGGCCCTTGCCCGAAGGGGTTTATTTAGAGGAAAACAGAAGCAGGTAGACTCCCAAATAGGCAAACCACAGCAATTGCCCCATACCAAACACGATTTGAAGCATACCCAGTCCGGGAACCCCAGTTAAGATACCCGACAAACCCGTTACTATCCCCATTAGATTGAGTAGCCATGGTAACTTTTGGCCTTGCATTCCGACCCAACTCGTGCCTAATATCCAGATTCCCCCTACCATCTCGACTCCACCCCCCAAACCATCTTGTAGGATCAAGATGGTTTGCCACAGGGTATCGGCCGCTTGGGGGGGGTTGGGAAATAGAAGGGCTACTTGGTCTAAGCCGATATTCGTAATCATACCGCTCGCCAATACGAAGCCCGCCCAAATGAAGCCAAATACTCGGGCTACTGGTAAAATAAGGGATTGACTTTCTTCAAGATAGGCGTCTAAGCTGAGAATTAAGACCACTAAGACGACCCTCAAAGAGTACATAAATCAATAAAATCCATACTTGATAGAGGGTTTTATATTCCAGCAAGCTGGCCAGTTGTTCTTGGCTGGTCTTGGCCTCTTCCATGATGGGGCTTAAGACGGCAAATAGCACAGTAAAGCCGATGAGGTATACCACGGCTTCCAACAAGGAAGTGATGCCTGCAAGTTTCTTAGCAGATATTTTCATGGGAGCAAATATGGATTAAGAAACTGTTTAAGTTTAGTTTTTGTCGGCGAGAAGGGCCAGTTTGGGGTTCTGATGAAATCAACAAGGAGCGCATAGCAGCGCTACGGGCGATGAATTTGATGAAATCAGGTTCCCGAAATGGCTCTTTGCAGCCTATACAATTAAATTTAAACAGTTTCTAAGTTTCTAGGAATAAAATACGTGATGGGAGAAAGAGAAAACCACAATTTTTGACGAGCGGTAGGAATTTGGGTATGAAAGTTCCGTCATTACTAAGAACTAATGAATAGCTCGTATTTGGCTAGGATTAAATTTACAGCACCATATAAGGTGCTCACATAAAAATAACTCAGTTCTACAAAAAAGATTGAAACGAAATTCAAAAAATGAAGTACATGAATACAAGGACTTGTAAACATAATTACCCGGAAAAGATGTAAAAGTCATTTAAACAAAAATCAATATAAACCTACTGCCTTATTTGAAATTATTCTAAAAAACACCTTTAACCTTGTTTTTTATAAGATAACACGCCCTTTACCCAAGAATATAAGCCTGGTCTACATTTTTGCTCATCGGATTTAAATAATCATACATAACATACATTCTAAGAACAAATTAAGCAAACCAAGATGAAAACGCGGATCAAAAAAATTATCGAGATCGTACAAGACCTAGTCTCCGAAGACAATACCAAAGAAGCCTTACAAATTTTACAAACAGAGTTGCCCTCCGGAGAGATGTATGCCCAGTACATTAAGCAAGCCAAGGATATGCAAGCAGAATATTTTCAAGGGGAAAAAAAATATAGGCATGGCTTGTACAAGAATCGCTATTACCTCAATGAGATGCACGATAGGATTCTACGCTTGCTAGAAGAACTTAAGTATTTCACAAAAAAGGCTTCGGTGCATTGTAAAACCGAATTAGAAGACCTTCGGAAAAAATTATATCTAAGCCGCTCCCTGAAGGACTTAAAAGGATTAGAATCGGAGGCCAAACAACTCACCGATAAGTACCCCAAAGAGTATGAGGTATACGAGTTTTACAACCGGGTGAGAAGCATCCTAAAACGCGAATCAGAGAAAAATGAAAAAACAAGTAGCCCCTTTAAAAAAAGAAAAAGAGTAAAACCGAGTTTTTGGACTACCCTTTTTCAGTTTTTGATATTGTACTTTATGGTAAGTATGATTTACCTAATCGTAAGGGGAATCGGAATAGCTTAATCACCCGGACATATTTTGAAAAGTTTTTTTTAACAGGTGTTTATACATGAGCCAGGCTTTTGTCTGGTTTTTTTAATTGTAAAATAATTAATAGGTCTTTTTAAGGAGTACCCTTATATACTGTAACCTCATTTGGCTTAGGGATAGAGCGGCCTGTTTGAGCTCGTGTAGGCCTAGAGGGGAGAGGCAGCGAGTAGCGAAAGCCCGGCCCGCGCCTACCGCCCATGAGCAAGCTTCTAGGGTCTAATATAGCGCGGGCAAGCCCCTTACTTTCCTCTAGGAAGTGACCCCTCTTGCCCAAAGTCTTAATTTTTTTACTTTCTTCGCTTGAAATTAACTGCAAGAACCCATGAATTCTTACAAAAAACGGCACCTGCGTATTCTTCGAGACTATATACTTGCCTGGACAGGTTCTTTATTCTTCTTGAGCATTGTTCGAGGGAGCGGAACGGAAGAGCTGGGTAATTTGAAATTTGATATGCAATCTAGTTTGTTGCTATCGTTTATTTTGGGTCCCATTTTTGGTGTTTTGTCTGGCTTAGTCCAGCTCTGGTTGGAAGAACGAATGTATAAGCGGATTACCATTGGGCGTTTTTTATTTCTGCGCTTCTTATATAGCTTCTTGTTTATTATTATTCTGACCCTGATATCGTATGTGGCCTATCGACTATTTATTGGAACGAGCGTAGATATTTTCATCTTTGCCTTCGATGAGGGGAGCTTTGCTATCTACTTTTACATACTTACGGTCGACTTCTTCTTAAATGCATTGCACCAAGTCAACATGCTGCTCGGAGAGGGCAATTTAAGGAAGTTTATCCGAGGGGAATTTTACACACCGAGAGAAGAAAATCGTATTTTCATGTTTATGGACCTAAAGGGCTCTACCCAATGGGCCGAACGTTTAGGGCATATGCAGTATAGCTTGCTGATTCAAGACTGTTTTAATGACTTAGGCGTGGTGGTGGAACACGTGGCTGAGATTTATCAATATGTAGGAGATGAGGCGGTTCTTACCTGGAAAATGAAGCCGGGCTTAGATCACGAAAATTGTATCCAGGCGTTTTATCGCTTTAAAGATGCGCTTCAAAAACGAGCGCATTATTACGAAGAGCGCTATGCTAAGGTTCCTGTATTTAAAGCGGGTGTACACGGCGGTAGGGTAACCGTGACGGAGATTGGCAAGTTTAAAAAAGAGATTGCTTATCACGGCGACCCCATCAACACGGCCGCCCGGATACAAGGTAAATGCAATGAATTTGAGGAAGAGCTCTTAATTTCGGAGGAGTTAATGCATCAACTCCAAGAAAACCCTTTTTCATTTGACTACAAGGGAGCTATCTGTCTTCGGGGTAAACAAGAGGAAGTGGGGATATACGGAGTCGGGAAGGAGGGAAGTAAAAATCTCTTAGCAACCTCCTGATTTGTCAATACGTAAAAAGTATTCAAAAAAGCCCCCGGAGGGGCTTTTTATTAAATTGATTGGGGGATGTTTTGATTCCAAACTCCAGATTTTGCCGTTTCTCGAACAAAGGTGGCAAAATTAGTAGGTTTTCGGCCGAGAACCCGTTCTACATCCGGGCTTATTTCATTATTTCCGGGAGCATCTAAAACTTCGGTAAATAGATAGTTGACTAACCAAACGTAGTCATCGGGAAGCCCGGCATCTTTCAAGAGTTGGTGATAGGCCTCGGATGAAACGGGGCTAAATTGAATCTCCCGTTCACTCGCCTGGGCAATAGCCTCAACAATCTGGGGGAATGTGATGGTTTCCGGCCCTGTCAATTGATAAATTTGGCCATTGTGCTTTTCGTGTATGAGGGCTTCTACGACTACATCGGCGATATCATCGGCGTGGACATAAGGTACTTGGGCATCTGCTTTGGGCAGGGCTACGTGTCCGGCTAAAATAGGATCAATAAAAAAGCTTTCGCTATAGTTTTGCATAAACCAACTGGCCCGAACAATGGTATAATCAATACCCGATTTCATAATGATTTCCTCGCACAATTCGGCTTCACGTTCTCCCTTACCCGATAGGATGACGATTTTTTGTAGGCCAGATTCTTGGGCGGCTTGAGCTAATTTCTCCATGGCACTTTTGGCCCCGGGCACGGCTAAATCGGGTGAGTAAACCACATAGGCCTTGTCCATCCCATCCAGGGCCCGGGCGTAGGTATCGGTATCATTCCAGTCAAAAGCGGGTTGGGCACTTCGGGAGCCGATGCGTACCGGATATCCCAATTTTTCTAAACGTTCTACAACACGGCGTCCTGTTTTTCCGGTTCCGCCAATTACTAACATGTTTGATTTCATGATATTACAATATAAAAGGTTATAAAATAAAGTTCTGGGCTGTATAAGCGAGGCTTGAGCCACGCGTTTTAATAGGATGCCCTTGATTTATAAGCGAGGCATCCAAGCTATTTCCGGGGCATTCCATAGCCATGCTTGGCTAGTTGTTTTCTAGAAAAATGAGCGGGTTTCCCTGTCTCTCCAAGGTTTACAAGGATTTTGAGTTAATAAACAAGGCCAGCAAGGTGAGCCCAAAAGACACAACGGAGAAGCATGTCCGGATCATATGCCAGCGGTTCCAGGAGAGCTCGTAGTTTTGCCGGTATTGGGCTAATTCTTGGGTACTGAGTTCGCTAAGATGGATGGCATCCAGGGCTTCGTTTAGGGGCACATTCCCAAATGCCGTGACCCCAAAGGCTCCTATCAAATAGCTAAGAAAGGCCGCTAACAAGATCCAGAAGGTCCAGCCATGTTGGAAGTGCTGTATGGCGCTGATTGCCATGAAGATCATACTGCCAAAAAAGATCAGAAAGAAAGAGGGGTTCAGGATCTCCCGGTTGATGGACTGCATCGTTAGCAAATAGGGTAAGTCCAATACTTTACGGGTTCCGGGGATTACGGTCACGGCCCAGGCGTAAAAGAAGCCAGCCGAGAGACCCGTAATAAGAATTGTCACGAAAAGGATGATCGATTTACTTGTGAGTACCATAAGGCTTAATAGATATTTAAGGAGTGTAACCATAGTTTGAGGGCAACCAAGTCAGGCTCGCTTAGCGAGTTGTTTTCTCCTTGGGGCATGCGTTTTTTACAAAGACTTGCTTGTAAATTTTACCCGCCCGTTTCTCCATATTTTTGAGAGAGAAAACCATAAATGGATTTTGCTCGCGATGGCAGACATTGCACTGCTTCTCGAGAATTAGATAGACTTGTCCGCGCAGGGTATCAAGAGGCCCTTCGAGAAGTTTGACTTGATTCGGATCGTAATTGCTTGTCTCAGGAGCTTCGCCTAAGGCTCGGTATTGCATAAAGCCTAGGGTAAGCATGCCTAAGCATAGGGTTCGTATGAGTTTGTTTGGCATGGTATTCCTGTTTGATTACAGGAGTAAAGGTAGGGGGAGGAGCTAGCAAAAGATTGACCTTGTCGGCCAATGATTTGACAGTTTAAGCCAAGAGGGGAATTCTTCAGTTTTTGCGGTACTCTAAGGGAGATTGGCCGGTCCAGCGCTTGAAAGCCCGGTTGAAGGCACTTTGTTCTGAAAAACCCGTTAGAAAAGCAATTTCACCAATACTCTGAGAGGTGTTTTTAAGAAGCTCCTGGGAGATTTCTTCCTGGGTTTTTTGCACCAGCTCCCGAAAACTGATACCACTTTCGGATAAGCGGCGGGTGAGGGTACGGGTACTCATACCTAAGTGCTCACCCAGCTGGGCAATGCTGGGTATGCCACTGGGCAGGGCATCCCGAATTAAGTCCCGGACATGATTAGCAAGCCGGTTCGGGTGAATTTCCAAGCCTTTTTTCTCCTCTTCTAACCTTTCTAAAAAATAGGCATTGATGCTCTTATCCGCCTTGGCTGTCCGGGTTTCCAAGTCGGCGGTTTTATACGTCATGAAGTAGGAAGGCTGATCAAAGAGAAGCGGACATTCATAGGCATCCTGATAGCTACTCAAATCTGGGGGGGCGGCATGTTGGAAGGAGACCTGAAGGGGCGTAATATTCTTCTCCGTGATCGCTCTCAATACCACCACGGTGGCCGAGAAGGTGGCTTCATTAGAAAGGCGCACCCCTCTTCTATAGGTGTCCCGGTTGAGATGAATGTGGGAGAAATTTCCTTCCCTACTTACCTGGATTACATAGGTATTCGAGAGCAGGATAAAATATCGCTCACTGCGTTCAAATAATTCACCCGCTTTGGAGCAGGTTTTCCAAGATAAGCCAAGTACCCCATAATCATCCATGAGCATTTTTTGGCCTACGCGCACGGAGCAGCCTGGCCCTAAGTGTTTATCACCTATTTCGTGTAATTCAAAAAATTGGTCGGCGGGTACGGCTTGGGTATCGGGGCCTAGTTGGTCTAAGCTAGGGAGGTGGGCAATGGCTTGGGGGTCTATGCCTTCTTCAAGAACATGCTTGTATAGTTTTTTATATAAGATGATGGAGGTAAAATTCATGCCTATTACTTCACATGCGTGTACGCCCTTTGATTTCTTAGTGTATGCTCGAATTTAGGTAAAAAAGAGTAGATACCGATTTACTTTAAAATCTTGATAATCCGTCCCGGCCCTTCCAGGGCTACGTAAAGATAGCCATCCGGTCCCACCCGCACATCCCGCACCCGGCTGTTGAGGTTCTCGAGTAATTTTTCCTGGTAAATCACTTGTTCATCTTGTAAAACCAAACGTTCAAGGTAGCGATCGCGGAGGGAACCTATAAAGAGATTCCCTTTCCAGGCTGGGTAGACCTTACTGTCCAAAAAAGTCATGCCGCAGGGGGCAATAGAGGGGACATAGTAATGCACAGGCTGCTCCATTCCGTCCATTTCGGTGATTTCGGTAAACCTAGTACCACTATAATTGATCCCGTAAGAGATTACGGGCCAGCCATAGTTTTTACCCTTTTGGATAATATTAATCTCATCACCGCCCCGGGGCCCGTGTTCATGTTCCCAAAGGGCCTGGGTCTGAGGGTGAATGGCCAAACCTTGGGGATTTCGGTGTCCATAGGTAAATATACTGGCTTGAGCTTGGGCATCCTTCAAAAATGGATTGTCGCGGGGAATACTCCCATCGTCCCGGAGGCGGTGTATCTTCCCGTTGGTATTGTCTAGAGACTGAGGAAAAATATCCCGCTTGCCCCGGTCACCATTGGCAAAATATATATGATGGGTACTGTCAAAAACAATCCGGGTGCCGTAGTGGTGGCGCGTACGCACGCTGGGGCTTCCCCGGTAGATTTCTTCCTTATCGTATAAACTATTTTTCTTTTTATTGAGCCGGGCCCGGAGGATAGCGGTATTGGTCAAGCTACTGTTTTTCCTATCTATATACGAGTAAGCTATGTAAATCCAGCCATTTTCTGCGTAATCCGGGTGGAGCTTCACTTCTAAAAGGCCTCCTTGGCCCGCGGCATTGACGGGGGGCAGTCCTTTCACTTTTATTTTTCCTTCCTGGGGTACAAAGCGGTACAAATTACCTTTCTTTTCGCAGATAAGCATCTCACCCTCTCCGATAAAGGCAAAAGCCCAGGGGATTTCCATACCGTCCACTACGGTTTCGTAAGGCACATCAGCGGAGGCCTGGCTGCTTTGGGTATGGTTTTGCGTATAATCAAAACCTCGAATATAGCGGGCTAAGCTAGCGATTTGCTCTTCGCTCAATGCCTCCCGAAAGCCAGGCATACCGATGACTTCATTCCCTTGGGCAATAATTTTAACCAGCGCTTCTTCTGATTTTTTAAAGGATTTTAAGCGTTTGAAGTGCTGCAATTGGGCTCCGTGACAACCACTGCAGTACTCCTTATATTCTTCTTTGGTATTTTCTGTATCCCCTTCATTATTGGGTTCTAGGGTAGTAATGGCCAAAAACAAAGCCATGGCAAGGGAAAGGCTAGCCAACAGATAGGTCAATTTCATGGGTATCGCTTAGGGTATATGGGTGTAATTGCTAATGCTAATATAAGATTCTAGCTAAGTTTCACCAAAGGGAAAAAATAAAATCTATAAAAGCAGAGCCTCCCTAGGATTGGTTTAAGATCCCCAGTATATTGCCCAAATTATAAGAATCTTAGGAATACCTTTTTTAAGCGGGTAACATTCCTCAAACCAATACACAAATGGCAGATAAGCAAGATCTGGATTTCACCTACACTACGATTGATAAAATTTTTCGCCTCAGCTTTGGCGAAAGCGCCGACTACAGCGGGGCCAAATACGATGGAGATTTTTCCATGACTGTAGAAGAAGCCCAAAGGGCCAAACACAAATTTATCGCCGATAGTTTGAACATCGGTCAAGGCAGCAAAGTGCTCGATATGGCCTGTGGCTGGGGACCTTTCATAAAGTATATCAATGAAGAAAGAGGGGCCGAAAGCATTGGCTTGACGCTATCCGAAGGACAGGCCCAAGCTTGCCGTAATAACGGGATGAATGTCATCGTAAAAGACTGTCGCTACGTAAAACCCGAAGATTTTGGTACTTTTGATGCCGTAACCTGCATTGGGGGCATGGAACACTTTTGCTCCGTGGAAGAATGGCAAGCTGGCAAGCAAGAGGAAGTCTACAAGAATTTCTTTACCATGCTCCTGGACCTACTCCCCAAAGGCGGTCGGTTTTATATGCAGACCATGGTATTTAGTAAAAATATGATCCCCTTTGAGCAATTTGATATCAATGCCGAAAAAGGCTCCGCTCCCCACGTTTTGGCCCTGATGGTCAAGGAGTTTCCAGGCTCTTGGCTTCCCTATGGCCCCGAAATGGTCATCCGCAATGCCGAACCCCACTTCAAACTTATTTCCCAAAGTAGTGGGCGCTTAGATTACATTGAGACCATCGGCGAATGGCGCAAAAAATTCCGAAAATTCAATCTCCAAAAGTACTGGCTCTATGCCTCTTTAATTCCCCGCTACTTGCTAGATAAGGAATTCCGGCACCAAGTAGAAGTATTTAAAGTTAGCCCCAACCGGGTTTGCTTCGAGAAGGAGATTATGGACCACTACCGCTTGGTCTTTGAGAAACTATAAATTTTTATGAATTGGGGCTGCCCCCGGCGTTAAACCCTGGTTTTCCCCAACAAAATTAGGGGCGCCGGGGTCGGGCTTTCGCTACTCGCTGCCTTTCCGCGCTTGGCCTACACGAGCTCAAACAGGCCGCTCTATCCCTCAGCCTTGGGAGAGGAGAGGGCAGAGAAGTGAGAGGAGAGATTAGGAAAAGGCAGCGGGGCTGGTGGAACCCGGCCCCCGGTCTGTCCCCTAACAGACCGAAAGCAGGCTAAGTGGCCTGTCGGGGGACCGACCAAGGTTGTGGCGGTACTCTATTCTCTTATCCATTTCCTTAATGCAATGGCACTGGGCTGCCCCCGGTATTCAACCCTGATTTTCCCCAACAAAATTAGGGGCGCCGGGGTCGGGCTTTCGCTACTCGCTGCCTTTCCGCGCTTGGCCTACACGAGCTCAAACAGGCCGCTCTATCCCTCAGCCATCCTTTGCTTACTATTGTATTTTCCTGAGACTAGCAAGTTGTCGCCTCTTGCGTGAAGTAATTATCTTTAGATCTAGGGTAATACATACTAAAAGCTAATTTTAATTACATAAATATAGTATATGGGTTTTTTTAGAGACTAGCTTTTTATGATCTAAAAGCTAGCGATAAATACCTGGCATACCTAAACTCAGCGGGAACTAGTTTGACTCATCCAAGCTAGCTGTATACCTTGATTAAAGCTGGAAAAAATTGGGCTGCCTATCAAATTTTAGCTGATAACCGCCCTTAAACTGCATAAAAAATAAGTTTTATAAAATTTGTAAAGTAGTAAGTTCATCGTGTGAAAGTAAAATAATACTTTGTAAAAACGCCATTTCTTTAGTCTACCCGTCCTCAGTATAGTTTAGTAATCTCATTTATTTTGTTACTTTTTTTTCAGGAAAAGTATATATAGGTAATCTATAAGATATAGAGTAATTAACTTAAAAAATTATTCCAGTATGATGCTTTTTATTTCGCTTAAACGTTGCGGCCTATTTTTTTTCCTCCTTCTTTCTATCTTAGGCAGCGTCAGTCAATCGGCCTGGGCTCAATTACCTTTTGGCCCTCCTATTCTTTTAGAATGTAATGATATTAGCCGCGGGATCTTTGGAGCAGGAGTCTGTAATCCATTGAGCCCAGGCACAAGAGAAATGACTGTTTTAAATGGAGCCCTCTACGTTACCCAAGAAAATTCGGGAGTTGGTACTGGAAATAGGCTTGTGAACTCAAATGCAGGGGCTTTAGCTTTAAATAATCCAGCTACTTTCTTTCAGCCAACCCGAACGAACAATAACCGTTCGGATGAGGATAACCCTCGGGAATTGACAGTGTACAACAATGCCATTTACTTATCGGCCATTTCTGATAAGGTAAACCCAACCATCGCTGGAGGCTTAGTACAAATTAGGCTAGTACCCAATGCTAATCCTGCATTACCCCCCAGCTCGATTGCCACCCCAATAAAAGATATTCTTCCTGGCGGGGACTGAAAAATTAACTACTTGACGGCCAGTGGTGGTTTACTATTTTTCTCAGGTGCCCGAACCCAAGAAGCCAACCGTGAATTATGGATCAGTAACGGAACCGAGAGCGGTACGGTACCCTACGATCCGGAGATTAATTCGAATACCCTACCCGGACAATCGATTGGTTCCTTCCCTATGGATTTTACCGAGGTGAGCATTGGAGGGAATACCCATACCTTCTTTACGGCCGATGCCGAGCGTACTTCCAATGTAGGCAATGGTATTAACCGGGAAATCTATGTCTATCGTACTGATGTAGCCCCAGCCCAAGTTCAAAAACTAGAATTTGATTCTAATATTGCCAGCTCTTCAAACCCCAAGCAACTTACCGCCTTTGGGGAGTATTGTTACTTTATGGCCAATTTGGGCAGTGGGTTTAGGTTGTATCGCACCCAGCATAATACAACTTCCCCTAGCCTCGAGGAAATAAGCCTCACGGGGGGAGGCGAGGTTGATACTTCGGTTACTCCCGTGGTTTCCGGTAGCCGTCTTTACTTTGTAGCCAGCAATGCGGGCAATGGAAATGAGTTGTATTCCACTCAATTGGGAAGCACGACTGCAAATCTGCTTATGGATATTAATCCTGGCAATGCTTCCTCTGACCCCTACGAGCTGACAGATGTGGGCGGTTTCTTGTTTTTTGGAGCTACTTCGGCAAATGATGGTACCGAGTTATGGCGGACCAATGGCACCGTCACCCGTCTTATGGGGCCCGCTCCTGAATTTTCTCAGTTAAGCAACTCCTCTAATCCCACCGGACTGACCAATGTATTTGGAGGTCTTATGTTTTTTGTTTCCCCGCCCACTTTAGGGGGGAGAAGCTTGATGTATTACAATACCAATGACCCCACGAACCCACAAAATCTTTTGTATGAGGATTTTATGGATGATGAAACTGGACAAAGAGGGGCTACCGAAGTAGGTTCCATTACCCCAGCAGCCAATAATTCCTTCTTTTTTCTGGCCAATGGGGGAGGCTTTGGAGGGCAGGAATTGTGGTATGCCGAGACTAGTACCTCTTCCCCTTCCCGTTTGGAAGTAAACGCCCCTCCCCAAGTCAATCTGGGAGAGGAAGTTCAGGTTACTTGTCAGCTATTTGACCAAAGTGATAATACCGTACCTTTCTTTCCTATTGAATTAAGCACCGGAGGTGTTGACACAACCATCTTTACAGATATTACTGGGGTTATAGAATTTGCGTATGTACCCGCAAATCCGGGAATTGATACTATTGTGTGTTCAGCTGGGGAAATTCAAGAGGAAGTAGAAGTGCTGGTTTTGGAGCCCGTTTTAGAAAACGAGCTTACCGGATTTACCTTAATTGATGCTCAGGATAATACCGATATTGGCCCACTAGAAGAAATTGCTTTGATCGATTTAAACCTATTAGGCAATATCCAGTTTAACATCCGGGTTAATACCAATAATGGGGATTTGGGTAGCGTAGTTCTTGAACTAACAGGCCCTGTTCAAACCACCCGTACCGAAAACACCAGTCCCTATGCTATTTTTGGAGATTCTTCTCGGGACAATTATGTGCCTAGTTTGCTTCCCGTAGGTAGTTACACAATCACGGCAACTCCCTATACAGAGCCGGATGGGGGCGGACAAGCTGGGGCCCCAATAAGCATAAACTTTGAAGTTACAGATAGTTTTGGTCTTACAGACCTAGTGCTGTTTAATGCCGATGCCGACACGGTCTTACAGACGCTCAAAGAAGGGGATATAATTGACTTAAGTACCCTAGGTAGTACATCCTTAGGTATTGTGGCCAATCCTTTGGCCGCTTCGGAAATAGGAAGTGTCTGGATGGATCTCCAGGGACCAGTATCGTATCAAGGAACCGAAAATATTGCACCATTTTCCTTATTTGCCAAAAATGGGAACGATATTAATGGAAAGTCTTTGATCCCAGGTGCTTATACCATCAAGGCAAGTCCCTACCGATTGCCTAATCGGGAAGGGCAAGCCGGCTTGCCCTTGGAAATTAATTTCCAAGTGATAGAAGGAACGGCACCTCTCTCGCTTGAATTATCCATAAAGCAAGGCTTTACGGTATATCCCGTGCCGGCAGCTTCCAATCTATACCTTAAAAATTTGAGCGAAAGCAATCAATCATTCAACTTTATAATCAGAGATTTAATTGGAAACGAAGTGGGTAAGGGTAACTCAGACCAAGTTTTTTCTCAAATAGATGTCTCCAATTTAAGTACAGGGGTATATTTCTTGGAAATCCTCCGACAAGAAGGGAAGCTGGAGCAGTACCGCTTCTCCGTGAAATAATTTCCTGGTCGCATTTTCTTTGGAATGTATGAGCAAAAAAACCTCCCTCAGGAGGTTTTTTTTATAAGCTGCCTGAAATAAGGGGGGCTAGTTAAGCCATATCCCTCCCATAGTCTGTACTCTCGTTTTTCTCCTTTTGTCCGGGTTTCCAGCTCTTGGCCCCCGACTCCAATCTCTCCTCTCTTTTCTCTGCTCTCTTTTCTTCTTCGGCTTAGGGATGGAACGGCCTGTTTGAGCCCGCAATGGCTTTGCGGGGGGCAGGCGAGTAGTGACAGCCCGGCCCGCGCCGGCACTATTGGTCAATTGGCTACTTTATCGCTAATGCGCGGGAAAGCCCCTAAGCAGAAAAACCCTTCCAGTTTTTTTCAGATTTATTTTATATATTCCTTACTTTTAGAAAAACCCTAAACTATGGCTCAATATACCTTTGAAATCAACGGCCAAGAGCAAAAAGTAGAGGTAGCCGAAGGAACCTCCTTGCTTTGGGTCATCCGCGAACACTTGGGCCTTACGGGTACCAAGTATGGCTGCGGGAAAGCGCTTTGCGGAAGTTGCACGATTCATCTCAATGGTCAAGCCACCCGAGCTTGTATCACACCAGTTTCCCGGGCGGAAGGAGCAAAAATCACTACGATTGAAGGGCTATCGGAAGACGGAAAACACCCCCTCCAACTGGCCTGGGTTGAAGCACAAGTACCCCAATGTGGTTATTGCCAATCGGGTCAAATCATGCAAGCGGCGGCTTTGTTGGCCCAGAACAAACGTCCTAACCGAGAGCAAATTCTCTCTTACATGAACGGCGTGTTGTGCCGCTGTGGAACCTATATGCGTATTGTGAAGGCCATCGAAAAAGTAGCAAAAGAAGGATAATATGAAAACTTCCCAGAAATCAACCCAATTTCCGCTTTCTCGACGTAAATTTTTATACACGGCTGGCGGGCTTACTTTTTTGGCCTCCACGGCTATGATTGTTCCCAGTTTTCTCGAAGAGGATGAGGACGAGGAGGGGAGCGAGCGTCGTGGCGAAGCCCGTCAAATTTCTGTATGGGTGCACTTAGGAGAAGACGGACAAATTACCATTTACAACCCGGCCTCTGAGATGGGGCAAGGCAGTATGACCGCCGTTCCGGTCATCTTAGCCGAAGAAATGGATGCGGATTGGTCCCAGGTACGGATTGAGCACGCTCCCATTGAGCCTGAGATTTACGGGGCCGGTTGGGACGGCAGCCCCGGAGGTACGATGATTACTGTGGGGAGCCGAACGGTACGCAGTTACTATAATTATATGCGCCAGTCGGGGGCGCAGGCCCGCTATGTACTGCTTAGTAATGTGGCCCGGAAGTGGAAAGTACCCCTAGAAGAGCTAGAAACGGAACCCAGTATGGTAATCCACGCTAAAAGCAAGCGTAAAATTTCTTACGGCGAGATTGCCCGCTTTGCCAAAAGCCCAGACACACTCCCAGAGATTCCGGCTAGTCAATTAAAAGATCCTAGCCAGTTCCGTTTAATTGGGAAGGTGATGCCCCGCTTTGATATCCCGGCCAAAGTGGATGGGAGTGCCCCATATTCCATGGATATCCAGGTACCTAATATGGTTTTTGGGCTGATTTCCCGATCGCCCGTGCACGGAGCCAAACCGACCCTCCAAAATGAGCCAGAAATTAGGCAAATGCCTGGGGTACTGGAAGTGGTGAGCTTAGATCACGGGATTGGCATCATTGCCGAAACGCTGGAGGGGGCACTGGAAGTGAAAAGCCAATTGAAGATTTCGTGGAGTAAAGGAGCCAAGGCAGAAACCTTTAACACCTCGGAAGCCTATAAGGAATACGAGACGATTGCCCAAGACCCGACTTTTCAGGCGAATATGCTTAGCGATACAGGAGACGTAAAAAAAGCCCTCCAAATCGAAGGCAAAACCTACGAAGCCGATTATAAGAATGAGGCTATCTACCACGCGCAAATGGAGCCACTCAATGCGGTGGTTTCTATTGCCGACGATGGGCAAAGCGCCGAAATTTGGGTAGGTACCCAGGCGCCAGGCCGGGCCCGGTCTACGGTAGCTAAAATTTTAGGAATAGGAGTAGATAAGGTAAGGTTTAACCCACAATATTTAGGAGGAGGATTTGGTAGACGTTCCACTCCAGATTTTATAGCTGAAACCGTTCACTTGGCCAAGGCGGTTTCTCGCCCGGTAAAATTGATTTGGACCCGAGAGGATGACTTACAGTATGGCATGTACCGCCCGATGTCTTTGCAGAGGATGCGGGCCCAAGTAGATACCCAAGGAAATATACAGTCATGGCATCATGTAGTAGTAGGGACGGGAGGAGGTTTATTGGGTTCTGGGGCTAAAACCGATTTTTATGCATTTCCCAACCAAAGGGTGGAAGTCCGCAATATAGACCACGGAATCCGGACCAAACACTGGCGGGCGGTAGGTCACGGCCCTAATAAATTTGCCATTGAGGCTTTTCTAGACGAAATCGCCCAAGACCAAAAAGTGGATCCAGTGGATATGCGCTTGCGCTTGATGAAAGACTACCCACGGGCCCAAAAAGTACTCAGAATGGTGGCCGAAATGGCCAATTGGGGGGCTCCGGTTCCCGAAGGAAAAGCCTGGGGAGTATCTTTTGCCGAGCGTAGTGGCTCCTTGGGCGCCTGTATCTGTGAGATATCTTTAGACCGGGAGAGCGGGAAGATTTCAATTCACCGAATTTGGGCTTCTTTGGATGCCGGGCTTATTGTACAGCCAGATAATGTGAAGGCCCAGATGGAAGGGGGATTTATCATGGGAATGAGTAGTATTTTTCACGAACGCATCTCGATGAAAAATGGGCAGGTGGAACAGTCTAATTTTCATGACTACCCCATTTTACGGATTGCAGATATACCAGAAAGTATCGAGATTGAATTGATCCCCTCGGCTGAGCACCCCACGGGGGTAGGGGAATCTTCCATTCCTTTAATCGGGGGGGCAGTGGCCAATGCATTTGCTCGTTTAACTGGAAAACGCCTGCGGCATCTTCCCTTTACTCCGGAGAAAGTATTGGAAACATTAAAGGGGTAAGAGCTTTCTATCTTTTTTTCAGGGCGAGCACAGATGATAAGCTACGGCTTCTTGGGCGACAAGTTTACTTATTGTCCCAGTACTAATATTATTCTCACTTAAATTTACATGAGCTATCCAGGCCCTTGTAAATTAAGTGAGAATATAAAAGGGTATAATTGAATTAATCTGGTGTTTCTGGGGACATAAACTGGTAAACTATTCCTGCCAAAGCAGCTCCAACTATGGGGGCGAGCCAGAAAAGCCAAAGTTGTTCCAAGGCCCAATCACCGGCAAAAATGGCTTGACTTGTACTTCGGGCCGGGTTAACGGAAGTATTCGTTACGGGAATACTAATGAGGTGGATAAGGGTAAGGCCCAACCCGATAGCCAATCCAGCAAATCCTTGGGGAGCCTTGGAGTGGGTTGTGCCTAAGATGATGATCAAGAACATAAAGGTCATAACAATCTCCGTTACCAGAGCCGCTAGCATGCTGTATCCTCCAGGGGAATGCGCTCCATATCCATTGGCGGCAAAACCACCCAATTCAAAACCCGGCTTACCACTAGCAATAAGATATAAAACACCTGCTCCGGCAATGGCCCCAAGCACTTGAGCCAAGATATACGAAAGCAAATCCTGAGTGCCAAAACGGCCACCCGTCCATAAGCCAAGGCTAACGGCTGGATTAAGATGACATCCTGAAACATGCCCGATAGCATAGGCCATGGTTAGCACAGTTAATCCAAAAGCGATAGAAACTCCCACGAAACCAATTCCAAGATCGGGATAGGCAGCGGCTAAGACGGCACTCCCGCAACCTCCTAAGACTAACCAAAATGTTCCGATAAATTCGGCCAATAACTTTTTCATTTTTTATAAGATGATATTTGTAAAAATTCTGTCAAGGACTACTTACAGAGGCAGTTTTATCCGAAGGGTCACATACGAGATGGGCTAGGCAGAAGTTTTTGTTACCAATGACGTACATGTTTATATCCATTTATTTTGCATTGCTTTAAAAATTCGGGTTGTAAGATGCTTGAGAAGTAAATTAATTAAATGAATAGATGACACTTTTTAGGAAAGGCCTGCAAATTCTGGGGATGATACGCATGGTACAAGATGAAGCCTATTGGAACCTAATGCTTGGAAATTGGATGGTTGCACGTCATGCAATCTGGTACCTGTTTGGGCAAAATGCCATGTAAGAATTGATTGGGTTTATTCACTTTTTTGCCCAATTGGTCCGGATGATTGAATAACTATACAAAGCGTCAAAAGACTTTTTAGGATAAGACTAGTTAAATCCAGTATATTTATATGATTGTGTACGGATGAATATTTCAAGTTATGGTTTATCCGAAAAGGAGGCGGTCACTTTTATTATTTTTAGGCTTTTGGTTTCTCCAAATTTCTGTTTGCTTAGCCGATTCGAGTTCCATATGTGTAAAACCTCAGTTACATTTTCGTCAACTCTTGGAGGAACTCTCCCAAAGTAATGTTCGGAATATTGTTCAGGATTCCTTAGGATTTATTTGGATGGGTACCACTTACGGATTAAACCGTTTTGATGGGGTCTATAATAAAATATATAGAAAGGAAGATAAAGACCCTAATTCACTTCGGGATGACCGGGTGACTGATTTGTTTATTGATTCTCAAAATCATCTCTGGATTGCGACTTACCGCAACCTCTTGTATTACAATTACGAGCGAGAGCATTTTGAAGTAATTCCTAATCCGGTAAAAGACCTTGATCTGGATGCCTTGGTCATAGTAGAAGATAGGCATAAAACACTTTGGGTAGGTACTCACCACGGCCTTTATCAATTGGATACGCGACAGAATACGTTAAATCGCCCCAAAAGCCCCCATTTAAAGCCCCTAATAAAAACCGAGATATTCGCCATGATGGAAGACAAGCAGGGGATGCTATGGCTAGGAACACATCAGGGGATTTATCTGGTGTCGCCAGATCGTAAGTTATTGCACAAGCTCCAGTTTGCGTATTCTTCTTTAAATCAGGCAAAAATTAACGCATTCTTGCAAGATAAGCATGGGAACATATGGGTGGCTACCGAACAAGCAGGCCTCTTCAAATTAAAAGAGAAGGGAGGGCTTAATTTTGACCTAAATCCCTACTTGCAGACCAGAAATATTTCAGAGGAGTTTTCTATTAGTGACACAAAGAAAATTTTATCTCTTTATCAGGATTCTTATGACCGTATATGGGTTGGCACAGAAAAAGATGGTTTGCTTTTGTACTGTAATGAACTAGATGACTTCTTTAACTACAAAAAAGACCCAAGAGATGATAGGGCCTTAAAAACCAACTCAATATGGGAGATATTTGAAGATAATGACGGAAGAATTTGGCTCGGGAGTAATAATCAAGGTGCCTTTATTTATGACCCTTTTTTGAATACATTTCAATTGACCACCAAGGGAAGTGGAGATGATATTCGCTTAAAGTTTAGTACGGTAACGAGTTTTCTTGAATTTGACGATATCATGTGGATTGGGACGGATGGTGGTGGGATTAGTGTATGGGATAGAAAAAAGAATACGTATAATTTTATAAACCACCAACCGGGTAATTTATCCACTCTGGGTAGCGATGAGGTATTGGTTATTTTTCGTGATCGCGATGGGATTGTTTGGACCGGTAATTGGGAAGGAGGCCTCAACCGATTTGAACCAAAAGACAGCTCTTTTTTTACCTTTACTCACCAAAAAAACAATCCCAATTCGCTGGGTAGTAACAGTATTTTTGGCATAGATGAGGCCGAAAATGGCGACTTGTGGATGTCTACTTGGGGCCATGGCATTACTCGATACCGGAAGTCGGACAACTCTTTTTTTAATATACCCTTTGTTCAGTATAATCCAGATTTTATTAGTAGCCCTCATACCTATGATGTAGAAATCGATGATTTGACGGGTGATATTTGGCTGGGATCGGTTTTAGGAATTCAGAAGATCCGTATGAAGAACGATCTAGAATACACCATCGAGCATATTCAAGCCGATAAGAACACCTCTCCTCATCTAAGCTCGGCATTTGTACAATGCATCTATGAAGATTCTAAAAACCGTATTTGGGTGGGTACGGATAATGGCTTGAATTTATATGACCGAAAAAAACACACGTTTATAAAGTTTTTAAGAAAACATGGGTTACCCGGAAAAGCAGTCAAAAGTGTAATAGAAGACGACTCAGGTAATTTATGGATTTCTACCTCGAGTGGTATCGCTAAACTACATCAAGAAAAGGGAAGTTGGGTTTTTAGCAAGTTTGACAAATCGGATGGACTTCAAGGAAAAGAATTTTTTTGGAATGCGGCTTATAAAGCCCGGTCGGGAAAAATTTTTTTTGGAGGAGTAAATGGCTTGAACTATTTCATGCCCAATCAGATTCGTGATAACCCTAACGCGCCCAAGATACAATTGCTAGAATTTAAGCTTTTTAACAAAGAAGTGAAAATTAATAGGGAAGAAGGACCACTAAAAAAGAGTATAACCTTAATGGATGAAGTGGTCTTGAATCATAAACAGTTTGTCTTTACCATCGAGTATCAAGGAGTCCATTTTACAAAGCCAGGGCAAAATCAATATGCCTATAAAATGGAAGGCTTTGAAAAAGAATGGAATTATGTGGGTAATCGGACCTCTGCCACCTATACCAATTTGGATCCTGGGCGGTATACTTTTTTGGTCAAATGTGCCAACCACCAGGGGGTATGGAGCTCCAAGGTACGCAAACTAAGGATTGTGATCTTGCCTGTTTGGTGGAAAACTTGGTGGGCACAATCCTTAGTTTACTTTATCTTGATTTTGGTACCCTTCGCCGTATACTGGATTCGGCTTTCGGTGGTACGTAAACAAAAAGTACTTCTAGAAAAAGTGGTGGAGGAAAGAACAGCCAAAGTCCTGGCACAAAAAAATGAATTAGAAATTCAGGCTGGTAAACTACGGGAATTAAATCAGCAAAAAAATAAACTTTTTTCCATAATAGCTCACGATTTAAGGAGCCCCCTAGCTACCCTGATGGCCACTATGCAGCTGGTAAACCCCAAGATGCTCCGAGCGGAAGATCTGGATATGATCAAAAAAGATATCAATCGGAGGGTAAAGGGTATTAGCGAAGTAATTGATGACCTATTGCATTGGGCCAAGGGGCAAATGGATGGTGAGTCCACCCAAAGGGAGCGCTTCGACCTGCATGAAATTGGAGAAGAAATGCTGGGTATATACGAAGATCGTGCTCAGCAGAAAGGTATTGATTTACAGAATAAATTAAATCCTGGTACTTGGGCCTTGGCCGATAAAAATCATATTAGAGTCGTATTTCGTAATTTGATTGCCAATGCAATAAAGTATACCGAAGAGCAAGATACGGTTTGCTTAGCGTCTTTTTTGAGCCAAGAGGGGTACCTGACTTTACAAGTAAGCGATACAGGCATTGGGATGGGAGCTGAGCAGGCCCAAGAACTATTTTCGCCTCGCAAGAGTCTATCTAAGACGGGAACCTCTGGGGAACACGGTTTCGGATTGGGACTTATGTTGGTAAAAGAATATATTGAAAAAAATAAAGGACAGATTTGGGTAAAAAGCTCCCTAGGACAGGGTACCTGCTTTTATTTTACCTTACCCCGGGCCGAGCACGAAATAGCGGTAAGTCCCCTAAAATCCTAGGCAAAACCTTCTTTTCGCAGAGGTTTGGCTTAGGGATTGAACGGCCTGTTTGAGCTCGCTGCTGGATGTGGGTGGGCCAGCGAGTAGTGAAAGCCCGACCCGCGCGGGCCTTATTCTTGAAGAAGCAAGCACATGGTACCTAGCGCGGGGAAGCCCCTCAAAACTCATCAATTAGGGCAAATACAACTCAAGGGTTATAATCTCGCCCGCCCGTAGCACTTTTATGGGCACCGATTCTTTGGCCGTTTGTATCTTGCTTTGAATTTTCAAAAAAGCTTCAGGGTTGATCATGGGAATATCGGCCACGGATAGTAGGATGTCTCCCCCAATGATTAATTCTTCTTCATCAATGTTGATGGTTTTATATCCTGCTTTAAGCCCTACTCGGCGAAGTGGGGAATCCTGGGCTAAGCGTTGCACCAAAACGGCCCCTTTTTGGGGGACATTAAAAAACTGGCAAAGCTCAGCGTTTAGTAAATGCCCTTCAATACCGGCCCAAGTTGACTTACTTTCCATAAGTCGCTTGGCCATATTGGCTGTGGCCGCAAAGCCAATGCCTTCAAAACCACCCGATTCGGTGAGAATGAAACTCACAATCCCGATCACTTCGCCTTGCATATTAAACATCGGGCCTCCAGAATTACCCGGGTTGATGGAGGCATCGGTTTGAAAATATTCGGCAATAACAATGGAATTGGTAAAAGTGTAATCCTTTTTACGGCCACTCACATAACCCACCGAAAGAGATTGGTCTAATTGAAGCGGGGCACCGATCACGATCACTTGCTCACCGATGCGTACCGAGTCTGAGTTGGCCAGTTTGGCAACTGTATACTCTTGGGGCATATATTCCAATTGGATCAGGGCAATATCGGCCAAGAAAGAGGATTTAAGGACGCGGGCATTAATTAGCTCATCATTGGGAAATTGTACAATAATTTCGTCGGCTAAACCCACCACGTGTTCGGCGGTTAAGATGTGCCCTTCTTCTGATATTAACACTCCAGAACCAAGGCCAAGAGAGGTTTTTAGTTCATTATCCTCTTTGTCGGGGCTTTTTTCGCTGGTTATGATTACGACCACGGAGTTGCTTACATTTTCATATAAGTTGGCAACCGTTTGGGATTGGCTTAGTACAGGTCTAGTGAGGCAAAGTAACAATAAGCTAAACGCTAAAAGGCTTTTCACGGAGTATAGCAAGGATTTTTTCATTTTTATAGATTTAATAAATCAGGCATCAAAAAAAAACACAGATTGACAGATTATAATTGAAGTATGACAAGTTTAAAAAAAATGTTGTAATAATTTAACGTGAGTTAAAGGCTTAAGCCCCTGATTTACAGATTTTTAAACAAAA
>CAWUIO010000031.1:0-57318 GCA_963922455.1 uncultured Microscillaceae bacterium | reverse complement strand
GAATAGGGAGTTCTGAGTTTCTAAGATCAATATATTGGCTTTTCGGACAGCCCTATTTACCCACCCTATTGCCTTGGGAGATGTGCTTACTCTTTGCGCCAAAGTTACCCGGGCCTTTAATTCCTCTATGGAGGTGTTTATTGAGGTTTTTGCCGAAAATATTCCGGCCGGCACCAAGCACCGCACCAATCAAGCTTTTTTTACATTCGTGGCTGTCGAACAGTCGGGCAACCCCATCTTTGTACCCGAATTGATTCCAGAAACGGCAGAGGAAAAAGAATTGTATGCCGGGGCATTACGCCGAAGACAGTTACGCCTCATCCTGGCCAAGCGCATCAAACCTGATGATGCAACCGAATTAAAATCTTTATTTTCCGCCCCTCCCCTCCCGGAAGAAAAACCCAAGAAATAAAGCAAAAACGAGGAATTGCATCTTTTTAGAATGTTTTGTAGGTTTACCTGACAATATACAGGAAGCACTATTCAACCCATATTCAATCCCTTGTCTTCCTGTTCAACTGATCGTAGCACAAACTTATTTGTTAAATGAAATCAATCACTACCGTTTTTAGTGCCGTGTTAGCCTTGTTGGGGCTATCGACCGGTCTTTTGGCCCAGGACAAACCCCTTTATAATGTAAATTTGATTCCAAGTAACTTATTAGATGGGGCGTATGCGGTTACCCGTATTGAAGAGCAAAGCTTTACTATCATGTCTGAGGCCAAAGGAAAGTTTAAAGTACTTAAGGCTTATACAATCCTGAATGAAAAAGCTGATTATTTATGTACGGAGGTTGTAAACTATGATGATATATGGCGCTTAAATTATCTCAAAGGCACCTTATATGATGCAAAAGGAAATAAGATCCGTACTCTCAAAAAATCAGATTTGATTGACCGCTTATCTTTTGATGGGTTTACTTTCGTATCAGACATCCGATTGAAAATTGCTGATTTAACCTACAGTAATTATCCTTTTACGGTTGAGTTTGAATATGAAATACTATATGACGGTCTCATGTTTTATCCCTCTTGGTATCCTCAAACAGATAATGAGGTTTCCGTCCAAAAAAGCAGTATGAAAGTGTTTGCGCCTCAAAATTTCCCCATCCGTTACCAAGAGCAAAACTTTCCTTCTAATACTCAGGCTACTGAGGTACCTGAGCCTAGGAAAGGAAGCCAAATAGAAATGGTTCGCAAGACTGTGCAAGACAAGCAAGATGTGTATAGTTGGGAAGTAAAAAACCTCGGGACTTATACCCATGAACAATTTGCCCCTTCCTTCC
The DNA here is from genome assembly GCA_963922455.1 of uncultured Microscillaceae bacterium. Classification (GTDB taxonomy): domain Bacteria; phylum Bacteroidota; class Bacteroidia; order Cytophagales; family Microscillaceae; genus CAWUIO01. The sequence goes on along the minus strand of CAWUIO010000031.1, from coordinate 56,033 downwards.
TACGAAGAATACCTGCAGTATATTTGGCTCCCCACAAATTTGTATTTGGAAAATACGAAGGAGTGAGTACAACTTGGAAAGATATCGGTTTATATCAAGCCAAACTCAACGAGGGGCGGGACCAGCTTCCGGAAACCACCATAAGTAAAGTATCCAAAATGCTTTCTGGCATTGAAGATACCCGAGAGAAAGTCAAAAAGATTTATGGGTATGTTCAAAGTCGTACCCGCTACGTGGGGATACAGTTGGGTATTGGAGGTTGGCAGCCATTTAAGGCCTCATTTGTAGATGAAAAAGGGTATGGGGATTGTAAAGCCCTGACCAATTACACCCACTCTTTATTAAAAAGCCAGGGTATCGAGTCCTTTTATACTTTGGTAAAAGCCGGAGCTAACACGACCCCAATCCTATCAGATTTCCCAAAAATGCAGTTCAATCACGTTTTTCTTAGCGTTCCTCTAGAGAAAGACACTATTTGGCTAGAATGTACGAGTCAAACTGCCCCCTTTAATTATTTAGGAAGCTTCACGAGTGATCGGGATGTATTATTGATTACTCCTGAGGGCGGCAAATTGGTTCATACACCCCAATATGGTAAAGAAGTAAATATTTTAAGTCATAAAGCGAGCTTTACCTTGGATGCACAGGGTAATGCCCAGGCACAAGTGACCATAAAAGGACAGGCCTTATGTGAAGAATGGCTGGAAAGGGCTAGCCAACTCAATGGAGACAAACAAGAGAAGCTTATCCTGGACCGCTTGAATATCCCGACCAGTTTTAAGCTTCAGAAGTATAAGGCTTATCGAGTTAAAGATGAGATCCCTAGTAGTATTTTGGAAGCCAATATTTTAATTGATCGGGTAGCCAGTCGTAGTGGCAAACGTATGTTCTTGATTCCTAATGTGTTAAACCAACAAAGTTGGATACCAAAAGAGGGAGAAGGCCGAAAAAACCCCTTGGTTATTGAGGGCAGCCTCGAACGTCAAGAATTGGACACGTTGCAATTTAACATACCCGAGGGATTTTCCGTGGAGTATATTCCAGAGTCGCTTGAATTAAAAAATGCATTTGGTAGCTTTCAAGGAGACTTTGTTCAAGAGGGCCAAACCCTGTATTTGTATCGTAAATTTGTATTAACTAAAGGAACCTATCCGGCTGAAAAGTACCAAGAATTTGTAGACTTTTTCAAAAAAGTGAGCAAATTTGACAAGTCTAAAATTGTGCTATTGGCGGCCCAATAAAACGCCTTTTAAGTCTCCTGAGATATCCTTTACGGGTACCTCAGGGGGCTACGGGTGAAGATTCTTCCAACCATGCCCTCCCCTCCTCCAAGGAAGAAAAGCTTTTTACTCGTAAACCACTTAATTCTTGAAGTGACTGGGCGACAAACTCAGAGCCCAATTGTTCAAAAAGGGAAAGCTGAGAAATAAATGCCACTTGATAATTGCGAGGCAATTTCTTAGAAAACTTGGGAAACCACTCAGATATCAACCAAGCTGTGTAGTCTATATGTACTTCCTCTACATATCGTTGATCAACAATCAAATGCTGGTGGGGGTGCTCTTTTGCCAAACGAGCGAGTTGTTTAAAACTATCTTGATATGTTTTGGCTGAGACCTTTTGAATTAAGTGAAGCACCATAAGTTCTCTCTGCGGATAATAACTAATTACCGCATACTCCTTTTGCAATAAAGTTTTCATGCCTGTAAAATCTAAAAGTTCTAGCAGATCAAATACCTAAACGAAGAAAAAGAGAAATTTTAACGGAGCAGGGTATTGAAGTTGAGGGCAATCCGGTTACGGCTAATTTGTCCAAAAGAATCCGTAGAGAGTGAAAACTGGTAACCGTAAAAAAGGCTCAGGGGTATCTCCCAAAGTCTTAAACTAATTTCTGGAGTAAACTTCCAGGATTCGCGTTCAAAATCTGTGTAATAGATAATATTAACCTTTCCTCCCAAAATATTGGCGTATTCAAAGCCAATTTTAGGGCCAATGATAAAATCTTCTCCGTCAAAATTGATTTCGCTGGCGATAGACGGCCCGAAGATATCTCTTTGGAAACGAAGATCAAATAATTCGGCTTTGGGTTGGAAAGTCAGGTTTTTCATTACTCCAAGATCAATAAAATTAGACCGCTGGTAAATAAAGCTGCTTTGAAAACCTACTTGGGCCCAAGACGAAATTGATCCCAGCCCCAAAAAAATCCAAACCAAGCTATATTTTAAAAAAGGTATACCCATTCATTAACCTGTCCTCTGGATACTGTTGGAGAATGTTATGTTTAAACTTACTATTAAGTCGTTTGAAAATCAACCATTTTACAAAAAATAACTGCTAGTTCTTGCACCTAGTCCTCTAAATTACCCCCAAGCGCTTGATTATCCTTTTAGCTAGATAGGACAAATGGTATTTATCGCCTAGTTTTGTATGCATTCAAAATTATAGTGGATTCATTTTCAGAAACCTACCCAAGCTGTTTTGGAGAAAGTTATTTTCAACAAACGTAAAATCATCAATGATCCGGTTCACGGATTTATCAAGATATCTAGTGAGCTGATCTATGATATCATCCAACATCCTTACTTTCAACGATTGCGTAGGATACGCCAATTGGGCTTGTCAGAATTTATTTACCCTGGGGCCTTGCACACTCGCTTTAACCATGCCCTGGGAGCCATGCACTTGATGACCCTAGCCTTAGACACTTTACGCAATAAAGGAGTTGAAATCGATGAGCGGGAATTTGAGGCCACTCAAATCGCCATCCTCTTACACGATATTGGCCACGGCCCCATGTCGCACGCCTTGGAGGAAGTAATCTTGAAAGATATACGCCACGAAATCCTTTCGCATTTGTTAATGAAACAAATTAACCGGGATTTCAACCAGGCCCTACACATGGCTATTCAAATCTTTACGGATCAGTATCCCCGTAAATTTTTCCACCAATTGGTTTCAAGTCAGTTGGACATGGACCGCATGGATTACCTGCAAAGAGACAGCTTTTTTACTGGCGTAAAAGAAGGAAATATAGGCTCTGACCGGATCATTAAAATGCTATCGGTACAAAAGGATAACCTGGTGGTTGAAGAAAAAGGCATATACAGCATTGAGAATTTCTTAACAGCCCGGCGGCTTATGTATTGGCAAGTATATTTGCACAAAACCAATTTGAGTGTCGAGCAGATGTTAATTCAACTAATAAAACGGGCCAAATTTTTAATCCGTCAAGGGAGTGAAGTCTATGCCCACCCCAATCTCTTGATGCTACTCAAAGAAGATCTAAGCCTGCAAGACTTCCATGAAAACCCCATATTCCTCCAAGCTTTTGCCGCTCTAGACGACTACGACATCTGGACAGCCATAAAATATTGGAGCCTGCACAAAGACCAAGTCTTGTCTATCATCAGTACCATGTTGCTGGAACGGAAACTTTTTAAAGTAATTTTGACCAAGGACAAGGAAGAAATAAAACAAATTCGTGATATTCGCGACTCGATAGAGAAAAAGTTAAATCTCCGAAAACGAGTTGTGCGGCATTTTGCCGTAAAAGGTATGACCAGCAATGAGGCATATTTGGCCAAAGGAGCTAAAATCAATATTCTCACCAAAAAAGGAAAGGTAATGGATATAGCTCAGGCCTCAGACTTGCCAAACATTAAAGCTTTGCGTAAAATTGTAAAAAAATATTATCTCTGCTGGTTGAAAACCTAGCTTACCAAGCTTATTCTTCCCTAAATTTTTCAGAAGGTATTATTTAAATTGCCGAATCTAAATACAATTGGATGCGATTTACTGTTAAACAAATTGCCAGTTTATTAGGCGGGGTAGTTGAAGGAAATGAACAAGATGAAATTTACCAACTATGCAAAATTGATGAACCCGCCCCCGAAGGAAGCTTATGTTTTCTGGCTAACAAGAAATACGAAAACTTCATTTATACCAGTGGGGCTACCGCGGTTTTAGTATCTCAAGACTTTGTTGCCAAGAAAGAAATCCCCAGTAGCCTCATACGGGTTGCGGATCCGTATACCGCGTTTACACAGCTTTTGGTAGAATATCAAAAAATTATCAAAGCGCAACAAAAACAGCCCAAAGGAATGGAAACGCCTAACTTTGTTAGCCCTGATGCGCAAATAGGAGAAGACGTCTACATTGGTGCTTTTACCTATATAAAAGCCGGCTGTATTTTGGGGGATAAAGTTCAGGTACATCCTCAGTCTTATATTGGGGAGGGAGCTCAAATTGGCGATGGTACTATTATCTACCCAGGTGTGAAGATTTACGAAAATTGTATCATCGGTAAAAACTGTATCCTGCATTCGGGTTCTATAATTGGAGCCGAAGGTTTTGGTTTTGCCCCCCAAGAAGATGGAACGTACCAAGACATACCCCAGTTGGGTAATGTAATTTTAGAAGATAATGTAAGTGTGGGGGCCAACACCACTATTGATAGAGCAACTTTGGGCTCAACCCTGATCCGGGAAGGAGTTAAGCTGGACAACTTAGTTCAAATTGCCCATAATGTAGAAATAGGACGTCATACAGTCATTTCTGCCCAAACAGGTATCTCGGGTTCAACCAAAATTGGCGAAAATTGCATGATCGGTGGCCAAGTTGGGCTTAGTAACTCCATTCAGATTGCGCCTAAAACCATGATTGCCGCTCAGTCGGGTGTTAATAAAGATATTAAGGAAGAAGGGGCCCGTATACAAGGTTACCCCGCTTTGCCCTACCGGCAATTTTGGAAATCTTCGGTCATATTTAGAAATTTACCTGAATTGCAACGCCGATTAGAACTTCTTGAAGAAAAAATACTAAATTTGTTCCCTAGTCAAAAGTAAAATGTATATAAAACAGCATACCATACAAAAGTCTGCGACCATGACAGGGGTCGGATTACATACTGGAGTCCCTGCTACGATGACTTTCCTGCCGGCTAAACCCAACCACGGGATCAAATTTCAAAGAGTTGATTTGGAAGGGGAGCCAATAGTGGACGCTGATGTGGATAATGTAGTAGATGTATCCCGCGGTACCAGCATTGAGCAAAGTGGGGCCCGTATCAACACGGTAGAACACACCTTAGCTGCCTTAGTAGGTTTACAAATCGATAATGTTCTTATTCAAATAGATGGCCCGGAACCTCCCATTATGGATGGAAGCTCCATTGAGTTTGTAAAAGTCTTGGAAGAGGCCGGCCTGGAAGAACAAAATGCGCTCCGTAACTTCTTTGAAGTACCCGAAAGCATTTGGTACCGCGACAAATCACGCGATGTAGAAATTGCTGCCTTGCCCCTGGACGACTACCGGGTAACCGTCATGGTAGATTATAATTCTCCCGTCCTGGGAAGCCAACACGCTACCTTAACCGATGTGGCAGACTTCTCCAAAGAAATTGCCTCTTGCCGTACCTTTTGCTTCCTCCACGAATTGGAAATGCTGTTTAAGCAAAACCTCATCAAAGGAGGAGACTTGAATAATGCCATCGTGGTAGTGGATCGAGTAGTCAAAGATGATGAGTTGGATTATTTGGCCACGCTCTTTAACCAACCCAATGTAGAAGTCAAACAGGAAGGTATTTTGAATAATGTAGAGCTTCGCTACAAAAACGAGCCAGCTCGACATAAGCTTTTAGATATATTAGGTGATTTGGCCTTGGCCGGGCGCCCGCTCAAAGCCCAAATATTGGCTGCCCGCCCCGGACACGCGGCCAACGTGGCCTTTGCTAAGAAATTAAAACGTGCCATGGAGCGAAACGATCGTAACTCTATACCTACCTACGATCCGAAGCTTCCTCCCTTGATGGACGTAAAACATATTTCTAATATACTACCCCACCGTTATCCCTTTGCTCTTCTCGATAAAATTTTCCACCTGGATGAGACATCGGTTGCCGGGATAAAAAACGTAACCATGAATGAGCCCTTTTTCCAAGGGCATTTTCCCAGTAATCCGGTTATGCCCGGAGTGCTGCAAATAGAAGCAATGGCCCAAACCGGAGGTATTTTAGTGCTCAGCACCGTACCTGATCCGGAAAATTACTGGGCCTATTTATTATCCATAGATGATTGTCGGTTTCGCCGTATGGTTGTTCCCGGTGATACTATTATTTTCAAATGTGAGCTGATACGCGACATTCGCCGAGGAATTGCCAAAATGAAGGGAGAAGCCTACGTGGGGAGCAATTTGGTATGTGAAGCCGTTTTATCAGCCAGTATCGTAAGAAAAGATGCTAAATAACTCGCACATACATCCTGATGCGAAAATCGGCCAGAATGTAAGCATTGGGCCGTTTTCTTGTATATTCGAGAATGTCGAAATCGGGGATAATACCGTAATTCATCCCCGGGTAACTATTATGCCCGGCTGTCGAATTGGAAAAAATTGTCAAGTGCACGCTGGGGCAGTTGTTGGGGGAGATCCCCAAGACCTAAAGTTTCAAGGAGAGTACTCCGAAGCCATTATCGGAGACAATACGGTAATCCGGGAATGCGTCACTATAAACCGGGGTACCGAAGCCTCCGGTAAAACGATCATTGGCAGTAACTGTCTTTTGATGGCCTATGTACACGTAGGCCACGATTGTATTGTCAATGACCATGTAATCTTGGTAAACTCTGTTCAATTGGCCGGTCATATTGAGATTGGTAAGCACGCCCTCGTAGGTGGGGCTAGTGCCATTCACCAATTTGTCAATGTCGGAGACCACGTGATGATTTCGGGTGGCTCTATGATCTTGAAGGATATTCCTCCCTTTATTACCGCCGCTCGTCATCCCTTGCAGTTTGACGGAATCAATAGCCGAGGACTTCGGAGAAGAAGGTTCACGAACGAGAAAATCAATTACATACAATCTATCTATCGCATTATCTTCCAAAGCGGCCTCAATAACACCATGGCCCTCAAAAAAGTGCAAGCCGAAGTGGAGCCTAGCGAAGAAAAAGATTGCATCGTTAGCTTCTTTGAAAAATCCTTTACCTCAGGCCGGGGTATCATCAAGGGGTACAAGTCCGTACGTTTACGGACCTAGTACCCGCAACTAAGCTGTGGAAGCATATTCTATCCTAATCCAAGGCATTGGCAAAAAGTTTCGATTTGAATGGGTGTTTCGTCGCGTAGAAGCTACTCTTCGGAACGCTCAGCCGCTGGTGATAACCGGTCCAAACGGTAGCGGAAAGTCCACCTTACTCCAGATCCTGGCAGGGATTATCCCCCCCAGCGAGGGAAAGGTAGTTTGGAAACAGGACCAAAAAACCATTCCCATTGATCAATGGTATCGCTATCTAAGCCTGGTGGCCCCCTATCAAGGATTGGTTGAAGAGTATAGCCTTCTCGAGCACCTAATCTTCCACGAAAAATTTAAGCCATATCGGGCTCCCCTCACCCCTAGGGCCATCGTAGATCGCTTAGGCCTGCAAAAATCAAAAAATAAACCGATCAAGTTTTTTTCATCTGGTATGAAGCAAAGGCTTCGTCTCGGCTTGGCCATATATTCTGCCGCACCATTTTTATTTCTAGACGAGCCCTGTACCAACTTAGATAAACAAGGAATCGCCTGGTATCAGGAAGAGATGGAAAAAATAAAATCAGAAAAATTGCTCATTGTCAGCTCCAATGTCCCCGAAGAATACATTTTTTGCGAAGAGGAAATACAGATGAACCAATTTAAGGGAAGGCCAAGAGCTAAAAATACAGAAAAAAAATAGGGGCTTACCCGCGTCTCAAAAATCACCCCAAATCAAAGTAGCGGGCCGCGGGCCGGGCTTTCGCTACTCGCTGCCTTTCCCCACAGGGCCTACACGAGCTCAAACAGGCCGCTCTATCCCTAAGCCAACAATTAGCTACCCTGAACGGAGTAATATAGGAGGTTAATCAGACCTTTAAGCCAATCACTACCACATCATCGGTTTGGCTATTGTCACCCCGCCAATTGTCAAACTCCTGCTCAAACAAAGCTTCTTGCTCAAGTAAGGGGTATTGGCTACACCGATAAATAAAATCGATGAATTTGGTCTTCATATATTTTTTGCGACGGATACTGGGGTCATTACTGTTTCCTCCCAATTGATCTTGGAATCCATCGGATACGAGGTAGAAGATCTCGCCCCCTTTGAGTGGAATGGTGTGGTTTTTAAACTCCCTGTTTTTTGCCTTCAAAGTACTACCAATGGAGATATTAGTGCCTTTCATGTAAAACAACTCCCCATCCTGCACGTAGTAAAGCGGGTTTTTAGCTCCAGCAAATACCACTTCATTTTTCACCCGGTTGATCCGAATGAGTGACATGTCCATCCCATCTCCGTCCCGGTTTTCCCCGGCTTGTCTTTGACGCAGTGTGATCTGGACCTGCTCGTTCATGGTGGTTAAAATCTCGGCTGGGTCTAAATTATTACTTTCGTTGATGATTTGATTGAGGAGCGTATTACCCATCATGGTCATAAAGGCCCCGGGTACCCCGTGTCCTGTACAATCGGCGGCGGTAATAATAAAATCATCTCCCTTGCGGCTGTACCAGTAAAAGTCGCCCGATACAATGTCTCGGGGCCGGAAAAAGATAAAAGATTCGGGAAAGGCCGTTTGGATTTGCTCGGTACTCGGCAGTATAGACTTTTGGATGGTCTCGGCATACCGAATACTGTCGGTTATTTTATTATTGGTTTCTTCAAGCTCATTGGTTTTTTCAACCAACTGCTCATTTTTCTCGTTAATTTGGCGGTTTTTCTGGTCCATGATGACCGCCGTTTCTTCTAGCATACGGTTATTTTCGGCCAGCTGGTCTTTCTGTTTACTGATCTTGCGGCCATTGAAGTAGAAAATTGCCGCAATGGAAAGTAAAGCAATCGCCAAAATAGAAAATATACCGTAAGTCAGGCGGGTTTGCTGGGCTTGAAGCTCTTCGTTTTCTTTTTGGGTCTCAATGGTTTCAAGAGCTTCCTCTAAGTAATCTTGGGTATTTTTATTCTCAATTCGTAATTCTTCAAATACTTCTTGGGCCCTTTCGGTAGTAGCTAACAAAAAGGCCGTCACATTTGCCAATTCAGAGCGAAGTTCTGACAAGCGTTCTTGCAAACGAGCCCTCTCCTCTGGAGTGATGTAAGGGTTTTCTAACTGTTTCTGAATATTTTCAATCTCCGACTCTACATCGGCTTGGGTTTGGATTAGGTTAGACAAGGCTTCATTGACAATATCTACTTTTTTATTTTCCCCAAATGTAAGTGCTTTGGCCTCCTCTCCTCCTTCAAGGGTCCTAACGGCAACCCTCATGACACTACCGGCATCCTCATAATCTAAGGAGAGTATCTGAAACTCTTGGGTAAGAAATGCGCTAAAATTGGTAATATCAGCATCGGGTCTCACGAGCCCATCTACCCCAGTTACGTAACGATATTGATTGTCTACAATAACTGTAACATCTGCCACCGGCACCTGAAACTGGTCTACCACCTTGATTTCCCGCACGGGCTTGGGAGGTATATCCACAAAGAGGTAAACGATATCATCGTTTTCACTTTGCTTTATTTCAAAATTCACTTTGCTATTTAAGCCCAGACGCCCGGCATCATATGCTAAAAACTTGGTTTCTTGCCCAATTTCAATGTCTTGGGGAATCGTAAGAGAGAAGTATCCTTCGGCATCGGTGGCTACGGGGGGCAAACTCCTTACCCCTAATATGGTAACAAGCAGGCCTTCAATGGGGATATTCCGGTTACTGAGCACCCTTCCTTTTAATTGTTGAGGGCGAATCATCGTAATGGAAAGTTTACCATTATTGTAAACCCAATCTTTTAAGACAAGGCCTTCTTTGTTCACCCGGACAATTCGGGGTGTATCGCTTATCTCGCGTTCTTTAAATTCAAATTCTCCGTTTAAGAGGGTATTTACAGATTGGCCACCGTCAATACTTACTCGTGCATTTTGCACAGGGACGCGCCTTTCCCCCTCAATTTTTTCTACGGTACCTTTCAGGATTTGCCCCGAAGCACTGAGAAAAAAGCAAAATTGAAAAAATAGGCTTACAAAAAGGCCAAATTTACTCATACGTGGATACAATAAGGTATCTTCCCTGCATGTCTAAAATTTAATATATTATTCTGTTTTTGTGCTTAGGAGACATCAGGGCACATTTATACATCAATACAAAACTACCATTATTATACCAATTTTTCTTGGGGAATAGATTTAATTTTATGAAGGGTACTTTCCTTTTACATTCTACAAGAACGCAAGTCAAGATGAATCTTTTGGCTTAGGGATAGAGCGGCATGTTTGAGCTCGTGTAGGCCCCGTGGGGAAAGGCAGCGAGTAGCGAAAGCCCGGCTCGCGCAGCATGGTATGGTCAAGTAAGCACTTTTGCGTATAGCGCGAGCAAGCCCCTAGGTATTAGAGCCTGATTCCCATAATGGTAATATCATCCCGTAGTGGCGTATCTTGCATATGTTGCGAGAGCTGCTTGTGAAGATAATCCTTCTGATCGGTCAGCGTCATGGGATGAATTTCAGCAAGTAATTCGTTGAACCGGGCACTACCCAACTTCTTCCGCTTTGGGTTGGGCGAGTCTACGTAGCCATCACTGGTGAGGTAGAGCATGTCGCCGGCATCAAGCGCAATCTCTTGATTTTTAAAGGCTTGGTCTTTGGTACGAATCCCACCGATGTACTTGCTATCGCCATTGATACGAACTAACTCGCCCTTGTGGGTATAGTAAAGTGGGCGTTTGGCCCCAGCAAAGACGATTTTGGACTTGCCACTTTTTAGGGTTTGAATTTGGCACAGACACACGTCCATCCCGTCCCGGTTATTGGTATCTTTTTGACGAAGGCGCTCATAAATACCCAAGTGGATAAGCTGCAGGATCTTGGAAGGATCATACACTTTATGGTCATTGACAACCTCATTGAGGAGCTCCGTACCGATGGCCGACATAAAAGCTCCGGGTACCCCATGTCCTGTACAATCTACCACAGCTACCAGTTTGCGTTTTTCTGATTGGCTTATCCAGTAAAAATCACCCGAAACAATGTCCTTGGGACGATAATAAATAAAATAGTCTTGAAAGGAGTCATGAAAGCGCTGTTCTCCGGGCAGCATAGCCTGCTGGATGGTCATGGCGTAGCGGATACTATCTGTAATTTTGCGGTTTTGTTCTTCCAAGGCCTCGGTTTGCTCCGTGAGCCTACTGTTTTTGTGCTCAATTTCCTGGTTTTTTTGGTCCATGGTATTGGCATATTCTTCTAGAAGGTCATTTTGCCGGTTAATTTCTTTCATTTTATCGGCCAGCTCATTGCGGGCCTGGTTTACTTGCTCAATAATCCGTTTTCGTCTTTGACTGAAGTAGTAAAATACAATGGCCAAGGTAGTAACGAATAAAATCACGGCAATCAAGATGGACAATTGGGTACGCTGATTGGCGGCGGCAGCTTCTCGCGCTTTTAATGCCGATTCTTTTTGAGCTTTTTGGTTTTCAGCTTCGGCCTTGGAAGCAAGCGCCTCGGCTTCCACTTTTTGTCGTACCAGGTCTACCTTTTCGTAAAGCGTACCGATGGAATCAATTTGTGTCCTTAATTTTTTTTCATCATCCTTGTTGAGTAGGCCTAATTTTTTAATTTGCCGATTAAGGCCCCTGGCGCGGTCGGCCAGTTCCAGTTCAAGGTTTTTGATGCGGTTTTCTGCTTCGGGGTCTTTGACTATTTCGGTTTCGCGTATGGTTTCGGTCTTGGTGATGATTTTTACTTCAGGTTCGGGCTCGGCCGTCACTACCTTATGGGCCGAAGTTATCAGTTTTGTCTGTACGTATAAGCCTTTTTGGGTAATTTGCTCCGGAAAAATCTCATAGACCCATTCATCTACGGCGCGGCTAAAATTAATGTCGCTCCCCCCTTCACTGATGTAATTATCCTTTTCGGTGATCACTAAGATGGGCCGATTTGCTAATCGTTGAAAAACCGCACTGATAAATAACTTGGTAGTCAGGCTAATGTAAATGATCGGATATTGCTCAATATCATCCAAGCTAGCAATGGGGGCTACCTTAACCGTTTTTCCTTTGACTTTTTGATTGTCAAGAATGTCTTGCATGGTTTGGCGCACCCGCGCGTTACCAATAACCCCAACGGTAAAATTTTCTCCAATTGCGTAACTTGGCCAAGATACGTATTGGGCAAAACGAATGATATAATTGGCTTTTTCACGCAGTTCTTTATCACCCTGGGCTTGGGTAGGTAGGCCACAAAGCAGGACAAAAAATAAAGAAAGCCCTAGGTAGGCTGTGGAAAAAGGATTTTTCATGAAAGCTAAAGCTTAACGCATCTTCCTTGAGCAGGATTATTAAGTATAACACCTTAGATGAAGATAAGACTCCAAGATGGCAAACGTATTTGTTTGCTATGCTGGCTGGTAACAGGCTTGGTTCTAAGCCAAATCCCTACTTAGTATACGTAGAATTAAAAAGCTTGGATACCCATAACCAGAACATCATCGGTTTGGGCGTACTCTTTTTTCCAGTTTTGAAACGTTTCTTCTACTTTTTTCTTCTGTTCTACCGAATTTAAGCCGTAAAGGGAAAGCAATAGCTCTCGGTAACGTCGCTTCGTAAATTTTCGAACTTTCTCAGGGTTTTCTCCGCCAAACTGGTCTTGGTAACCATCAGACTGCAAATACAAAAATTCACCTCCACTCAGGACAATCTTGTGTGACTGGTATTCCAAATTATTTTTGTAGCGACTTGATCCGATGGGCATCGAAGTTCCATCAATTTGACGGATTTGAGGTTCACCTGAATTATCGTGCAAAACATAGAGCGGTTGGCGGGCTCCGGCAAAGATTACTTCTTTTTGGTAAATGTTGATATTGAGAATACTCATATCCATTCCATCCCGGCTGGTTTCCCTTTCTTGTTGGTGTAATAAAGTCTGTACCTTCTCGTCCATCATGGTAAGTATCGCCGCCGGGTCGGTGATTGCATTCTCATTCACGATTTGATCGAGTAAGGAGTTGCCCAACATGGTCATAAATGCCCCTGGCACACCATGCCCGGTACAATCTACCACCGCGATGATTACTTCGGGGCCTCTTTGGGTAAACCAATAAAAGTCGCCACTCACGATGTCCCGGGGATAGTAGGTGACAAACCCGCCTTCAAAATGCCGTAAAAACTCACGGGGCTCTTCCAAGATAGCCTGCTGAATCCTCTCGGCACTCATAATACTGGAACGAATTTGATTATAGGCCCGCTCAATTTCTTGATTCTTCTGATCAATTTTACTTCTTTGACTAGAAATTTCCTCGTGTTGCAGATTGATTTTTTCAATTTTATCGTCCAGCTCGTTTTTGGTCTTAACGAGTTCTTTTTTCTGCCGGTCAATGATGCGGTTATAAATGTAAAAGCCAATCGCTAACAGGGACAGAAAGAAAATTACCGAGGAAAGTAATATGATGTTATCGCGGGATTTAATTTCGGCCAACTTCTTCTCGGTTTCCAAACGGTTGTAGATCAACTCCATTTCTTTTATCTTCTCTTCGGCAACAAAACGTAAGGAGTCTTTTTCATCAATCAGGTTTTCCATCTTAGAAATCCGGGTCCATGCCTCTTTCTGATAGGTAGAAAATGTAGAATCATTGGCGGCCAGTGCTTGCTCAAGGTTAATCAAGTAGCCTTTTAAAACTTTACGCTGACTGGGGTTGAGATTGGTAGTTTGGAGAAGTTTTTCAGTCAAATCACGAAGGTCTCGAGTTAACCTACGAGAACGACGGACTATTTCATTTCTATCTTCAACAATATTGTCCGTAATTTTAGTAAAATTTTGCTCATAGTTTCCTTCTTCGTCTGGGTTTAATAGCTCCGCGGCGATAGCTTCAGCCTCAATAATTTCATCAGGCTCATCTGTATTTTCATCACCTATACTATTTTCTTCAAGAATTATTTCTCCCATCTGGCCATTGGCATCCAAGCTTCGCGATAGAAGCTTGTAGCCAGTGACATCAATGTTTTTGGTATCTTCCCAATTTTGGGCAATAATTCGGAGGTAGCCCTTGTCATCACTCAGTTGGGAACTGCCATTGATGTAAACCAAGGTGCGTGTAAGGGGATCTCTCTGACGGTTTAATAATTGCACCTGAATGGTATCCGATTTTCCGGTATTAGGCGCATTCAACTTCGCATCAGGCCTTCCAAGGGCAGCTTCAGGCTCTAAGAGTATTTCAATCTGTGTATTGTTGTTCAAGAGGTGAAAGCGAGAAGACTCCACTACCTTACCGTCCACTTTGATAATGGCTTTTTCGGCCAACTGAAAAGCTAGGGGCACCGTCAATTTAAAAGCCCCATTGGCATCGCTTATAGCAGGATTTCCTTCGTTTAGCCCTTGTATGACCACTAATTTTCCGGCTAATTCACCAGGAGTTAGCCCTCGGATTACCCCAGAAAGGCGTCTGACAGCTTGCACGTAAATCGTGACATAGCGGGCAGATTGGTTATATTTTACATCACGTATGGCGTAGTCTCGGTCGGAATTATTAACCCGAAGCCGAATCATATTCGCGTCAACGTTATTTATATTTTCCTTTGGGGTAATTTGAAACTCCCCGTTTAAGGAGGTGGTCGTGTAGGTGCTACGGGCTATAGAAAGGGTAACATTTTTAAGCGGTTTATTGCGCTCGTCGAGTACGCGTCCTTTGATAGGCTTTTGGGCTTGGACAAATACCGGAGAGATAAGCAGTAATAACCAGAAACTGCTAAGGAGAGCTAGGAGGCGAAAGTTATTGCGAGATTTATTATACATTCTGTTGCGTGTCGTACAAACGATAAAGCGATTATTTTACCACGATCAGCCAAATAAGCCAACTATGGGAAAAATATCCCCTTTCTTATTTAAAACAAAGGTTCTATTTCTAGAATCGGCTTTACTACCTTATAGTTCTCCAAATATCTGTAAAAGCAAGCTATTTCGGAAAGGTTTTTCATTTTAGAAGGGTTCTAAAGGCATTTTTTTGCGAAATTCTTACTTTACACAGGGCAAAGCATATAAAAAAAGCTCGCTTCTTCTTGGAAACGAGCCTTTTTGGAACATTCTTCAACCAGCTATGCATTGAGTCTTAATCTCAACTGATTAGCTAATAAACGAAGTTTGTGCCAAGTAATTAACCACCTGTTTTTCAGATATTTAAATCAAAAACCCTGTCTTTTACTGTCCAAAATTGGGAAAACACCTCCCGAATTGAAGTTTCTACGTGTAAGTCAGGCCGTGCTGGGGTATAGGACATAAAAAAAGCTCGCTTCTTCTTGGAAACGAGCCTTTTTGGAACATTCTTCAACCAGCTATGCATTGAGTCTTAATCTCAACTGACAAGCTAATAAACGAAGTTTGTGCCATCTTACTAACATTTTGTAAACCAGGCAATTATAATTATACCTGTTTTATTTATCATCTAATTTTGGGAAAAACTTTCCCGAGAATGGATCAGCACCTCCCCGTAAAAAAATAAAACCCGCTCACGTGCTAGCCACGCAAGCGGGTTTTTGTAAATTACCTAGGGTTCTAATTACTTAAAGCTTTGTTTCCAGCCCGCTTTCTGTCGTTTTCATCCAATAAAATTTTCCGCATACGAAAAGCTTTGGGAGTTACTTCCAAATATTCGTCTTTTTTGATATACTCTAAAGCTTCTTCCAAAGAAAACTTAATCTTGGGGGCAATTTTATTATTATCATCCGAACCGGCAGCCCGCATGTTGGTAAGCTTTTTACCTTTTTGCACATTAACTACCAGGTCATTATTACGGTTATGCTCTCCAATGACTTGCCCGGTATAGACATCCTCTCCCGGATCGATAAAGAAGCGGCCCCGGTCTTGCAATTTATCAATAGAATAAGCTCTAGACTGCCCTGCATCCATAGAAATCAAGGAACCATTAATCCGGCCGGGCATCTCGCCTTTAAAAGGTTTGTAGATATCAAAACGGTGGTGCATCACGGCTTCTCCCCCCGTAGACGTTAAAACTTGATTTCGCAGCCCAATCAATCCTCGGGCCGGGATGCTAAACTCAAGGTGCTGCCACTCCCCTTTGGTCTCCATGATCAGCATTTCGCCCTTCCTTTGGGTGGCAAGTTCAATTACTTTACCCGATACTTCGGCTGGCACATCTACCACCAAATGCTCAAAAGGCTCGTGTTTCTGTCCGTCAATTTCTTTAAAAATTACCTGGGGCTGGCCTACTTGAAATTCATAGCCTTCCCGCCGCATCGTCTCAATCAAAACCGACAAGTGCAAAATACCCCTTCCATACACTAAAAAGGAATCTTCCGCCTGGGTATCTACCACCTTCAGGGCCAAGTTTTTCTCAATTTCTTTATACAGGCGGTCCCGTAAATGGCGAGAAGTCACATACTTACCGTCTTGCCCATAAAAAGGGGAGTCATTGATGGTAAAAAACATATTCATGGTAGGCTCGTCAATTTCTATGCGAGGCAAGGGCTCAGGATTTTCCAAATCGGCCAAGGTATCTCCGATCTCAAAATCGTCAAAACCGGTTACCGCACAAATCTCTCCGGCACTTGCTTCGGGCACTTTCACCTTGCCCAAGCCCTCAAAGAGCTGAATTTCTTTGAGTCTTACTTTTTTGGTACTGCCATCTTTACGGCAAAGGGCCATATCGGTATTTTCTAAGAGTGTCCCTCGGTAAATCCGCCCAATGGCAATCCGGCCTACAAAGGTAGAATAATCCAGGGAGGTGATTTGCATTTGGGGAGTACCCGCATGGACTGGGGCTGGCGGCACGTGCTCTACAATTGCTTCCAATAAGGGCTCAATGGTATCTGTAGGCTTTTGCCAGTCTGTACCCATCCACCCGTGCTTGGCCGATCCGTATAAGGTTGTAAAGTCAAGTTGTTCCTCATTCGCATCCAAGCTAAACATCAAATCAAATACAGCTTCGTGTACCTCATCTGGACGGCAATTGGGTTTGTCTACCTTGTTTACAATAACGATAGGGTTGAGACCCAGGCCTAAGGCTTTACTCAGAACAAAACGGGTTTGCGGCATCGGTCCTTCAAAGGCATCTACCAAGAGTATCACTCCATCGGCCATTTTCAAAACGCGCTCTACCTCCCCTCCAAAGTCGGCGTGACCTGGAGTATCAATAATATTGATTTTTACCCCTTTATAACGCACTGACACATTCTTGGAGACGATTGTAATACCCCGCTCCCGCTCGAGATCATTATTGTCCAGGATTAGATCATTGATCTCCTGGTTCTCCCGGAAAATTTTGGAAGCGTGAATAATTTTGTCAACCAAGGTAGTTTTTCCGTGGTCAACGTGGGCAATGATTGCCACATTTCGAATACTGGACATAGCAAGACCAATCAATAAAAAATTAAATACCGCGCAAAAGTACAAAAAATGCGGGCTTCTTCCTGCTTATATCCCGGATAAAAAATATTCGCGTAGAAAAAGTACAAATAATTGAATCGCTGGAAGATTTTTTTTGATAAGAAGAGCTTTCTGAGGGGCTGCCCCCGGCGATGGGCCATGCTTAGCCCTGTGAACATTCGGTGGCGCCGGGGTCGGGCTTTCGCTACTCGCTGGCCTGCCCCCTATCCAGCGGCGAGCTCAAACAGGCCGCTCTATCCCTCAGCCTTTTCCAAGTTATGCCCCAGGAGTCATACAAAACAGCCTTCTTGGAGGGAAGGCTGAATGGAAAAATTGATCTTACAGAATAGAAACCCTACTTTATGCAGATAAGGCTAAATATTCAAATCACTAAACGTATCGACCGTGGTTTTTTGAGATTTTTGAGTGGGTGCGGGTGGGTTCCTGGCATTGAGCATATAGCCAAATACTCCTCCACATAGCCCCCCAATGATGTGGGCAAATTCTGAAATATTATTATTCACAAAGAAAGCACCGTATACCTCTTTACCTACATACAGCAAGGCAACCAAAATAAAGGTGAGAGGAATGGTCCCTTTGCGAGCATTCGTAAAGGATGAAAGGATGATCATCATAAAAACTATCCCACTCGCCCCTAGTAAACCATTCATAAACAAAAACGCATTCAAAATACCAGTGACCAAGGCAGTTGAGAAAATAATAACGAGGAGCTTTTGTGAGCCGTATTTTTCTTCCAAGACTGGGCCTAAGAGCAGAATAAGCGAGAAGTTACCCACTAAATGGTTCCATCCGGCGTGCCCCATCGCGTGTGAAAATAACCGGAAATACATCAAGGGATTGGAGGCTTCCATGGGAGCTGTCCCAAATGGATATACCATAAAAAAGTTTTGAGCAAGGGAGCCGGGCCGGGCTTCAGTGCCCCCAAAAACAAACTGGTCTAGAGCGGTAATGATGACACATATTAGGGTGTAATTCAGCACTACCGGGGCATTATAGGTAATTTTCATGGGATTTTACTATGGTTTTTATCTATTAAAGTAACAAAATTCCAACAAATTTTATCCTTTCCCGCAAATTTTTGGTAAATCTTTTTGGTATAACATACGGATCAAGGCCCGATCTAAGTCAGAATAGGACTGCGTCAGGGTCCAGCCTTGATAAAAAATACTATCCGGATATAAGTCAGAATCATTAAAGAAGCCCAAGGCTTGGGTAAGTTCTTCCCGCAGGATATGCTTTTTGCTGGATGGTCTTGTCAAGGCCGGTCCATCTATCCAGATCCTTCCTCTTTGGATAAGGCCTTTGCCGTTGGTAGCTACCCAAAAGGCCCCTCGGGTATCAGGACTAAGCGGCTGGACTTGGGGTGCCCATGTGCGGGTATATTCTTGCCAATTGCCCATAAACACGATCAAATTGGCCTTTTCGGGTTTTTCAACCCTTTGTATCTCGATAGACTCTATCAAGCTATTGAGTTCTTCCAGAATAAGGACAATTTCCTTCTCTAGATACGCGTCCTTAAAACCAATGAAAGCTACTTGGACATCTTGCTCCCATCGATTGATCTGCACACGATGATCGTACTCATTATGGCAAACAATTTCCTTGAAGTATTCGCTTAGCATTTCCTGAGGAGATGCCTTATCTCGACAGGCTGTCATCCAACTCATACCAAGTAACAAAAAAAGGAAATCTAGTCGTCGGGCTAAATATTTCAAAAAACAGGTATTAAAACAAAGGCCGTCTGATACGTGAAATGGTACTAATCTCTCTTTGTAAGCGATCAAAGGTATACACCAGGTCTCCTTGCTCATTTACGGAGATATCGGCCTCCAATTCTAAAGCTTTTTTATGCATAATAGATTCGCGATGATAAGAGGAAGTGAGCGTAAGCCAATATGAGTAGGAAGAAGCATGTACCCGAGGGTTCCACAGGTATTGGTATTTCACTTGGGGGTTCGAGTCAAAAATAATGCGTTTAAGGTCTTTTTCAGGACGAATCTGATCCTCGGCGTGCTTGAAAATACTTTTTAAGACATGACGCTCCACGTTTTGTAGCCGTATCCGGTCATTTTCTTTTCGGATAAAGCGCTTCCGGAGGGTTGGAATGAGAAAAAACATGGAAGAAACCCCAAACATCCCACCCGACATAAACAAGAAAAACTCGCCCAACCAGCCCCATTGTCCAGTCATTACCAAGCCAGAGCATACTACAGTTGCCATAGCCGAGAGGTATAAGTTTTGTTTATAGGTTTTTTCTAAGCGGGTATTGATTTGGGGAGCATTGCTATTCATTTGTTTATCGGGTACGGGTCGCTCCCATACTTTTAAACTCTCTGGGATATCAGAGTTGGGCAAAGCTTGATAGCTAAGATCAGGAAATGAGTAAATGATCACGCCTTCATCGGTGACTTCTACTTCCCCTTGATAGCGGGAAAGCAATCGGGTAGCTAAGACTTCGGCCTCATAGATACTCCCCCCACACAATTGGACCAACTCAGCAATTACCAATTTCCCTTGTTTATGCTTGAGAAAGTTTAATATGATTTTTTCTTGCTCACGTTCGTCTTTCCGGCGGGCTTTCTCCCCAAAAATATAGCTCCAGGTTTGACCAAAAAAAGCTAAGGGGGCACTTTGGGACCATTGCGCCCATTTTTTGGACAATAAGCTTCGGGGTGCCTTAGGAATTTCAAAAATATAAATTAAAGTCCCATCAGGATGGGTTTTGAGGCGACAAGAATAGTCTTCCATTAGGGCTCTGAGGGTAAACTCGACCCAGTCGGCGGCCAGGCCACTTGCCACTAGCAAATCGGCGAAGGTGATGCCCTCAGGATGCTCCCTTAGGATTGGAAGCAGAACTTTCTGGTACTCCTGAAGTGAGGAGGGGTCTCTAGGAAAATCTTTCATGGAATTATATGGCTTATGGTAGTGGTTTGAGGTAAAGGCTTATCCCAAAACAAGCAAATTAAGGCTGCAAGGCTGAATTTTCAACTGTGTATTCACTTCCAAAGCTCAAAACTAGCCCCTCTTTTGGCTTAGGGATGGGCGCCCTTTGGGCCGAGACCGTCGCTGGCTGTGCGTAAGCCGGCTCGGCAGCCCAGCCCGGCCCGCGCAAGTAGTATTTTGTACGTAGCACCTGACTTATATAGCGCGGGCAAGCTCCAAAACAACAAATCAATACCAGATTATGGCTAAATATACAAAAAATCACGAATTTGCCTACAAGCCTGTAAGATATCCCTCACAAAAAAACCACTAAAAAATTCAAAAAGTACATCATATATTTCATATAATTTCTAACAATAATCCGTAATTTTGCGAGATTTTAACCAAAATTGAACATTCCCTATGCCCCGAAACACCCAGATTCGTTCCGTTTTGATTATAGGGTCCGGGCCGATCATTATCGGCCAGGCCTGTGAGTTTGATTATTCTGGTTCACAAGCAGCCCGTTCCTTGAGAGAGGAAGGAATTGAAGTGATCCTGATTAACTCTAACCCGGCTACGATTATGACCGACCCTAAAATAGCCGATCATATCTACTTAAAGCCCTTGGAGAAAAAATACATCATTGAGATTCTAGAAAAGCACCAAATCGATGCGGTGCTCCCCACTATGGGTGGACAGACGGCCCTCAACCTGGCCATTGAATGTGAAAAAGCTGGAATCTGGAAAAAGTATAATACCCAAATTATCGGTGTAGATATTCATGCCGTAGAGACTACCGAAGACCGGGAGAAGTTCCGTTTGCGGATGAAAGAACTCGATGCCCAAGTCTGTGAAGGTAAAATTGCGACTTCCTATTTGGAAGGTAAAAATGTAGCCCAAAAAATTGGCTTTCCTTTGGTAATCCGTCCTTCGTTTACTCTTGGGGGTTATGGGGGCGGGTTTGTGAATAAGCCGGAAGATTTTGACGTAGCCTTGAAACGAGGCCTGAACGCATCGCCCATTCACGAAGTACTGGTAGAGCAAAGTATCTTAGGTTGGAAGGAGTTTGAGCTGGAGCTATTACGAGATTCCCAGGGAAATATTATCATTGTTTGCTCTATCGAGAACGTAGACCCCATGGGTATCCACACCGGGGATTCTATCACGGTGGCCCCAGCCTTGACCTTATCGGATAAGGTATACCAGAATATGCGTAACCTGGCCATTACGTGTATGAACGGAATCGGGGAATTTGCCGGAGGCTGTAACATCCAGTTTGCCGTAAATCCGGAAAATGATGAGATTGTGGTTATAGAAATTAACCCTCGGGTTTCCCGGTCTTCGGCTTTAGCCTCCAAAGCCACCGGATATCCGATTGCTAAAATTGCCAGTAAATTAGCCATAGGGTATACGCTGGACGAACTTAAAAATCAGATTACAAAAACTACATCGGCCTTTTTTGAGCCCACGATCGACTACGTGATTGTAAAAATTCCTCGCTGGAATTTTGAGAAATTCAAGGGAGCCGAAACCACCTTGGGCATGCAGATGAAGTCGGTGGGTGAAGCTATGGGAATTGGGCGAAACTTTCAAGAGGCCTTGCAAAAAGCTTGTCAATCCTTGGAAAATCGCAGGAATGGTTTGGGAGCAGACGGAAAAGAGCTTACAGATCAACAAGAAGTCTTACGCAGTTTGGAGTTTCCGAGTTCAGATCGGATTTTCCATATCAAAGACGCTTTCCGGATGGGAATCTCCTTTGGTACCATTAGAAAATTGACCAAAATGGACCCTTGGTTTTTGACCCAAATCCAAGAACTGGCCCAATTGGATAAGCAGATTGAACAATATAACCTCAGCAATCTTCCGGTAAGCCTGCTTAAACAAGCCAAACGCCTTGGCTACGCCGATCGTCAAATTGCTCACCTGGTACGGTGCTTAGAAAGCGAAGTTTACCGAAAGCGCAAAGATTTGGGCATTGAGCGGGTGTATAAAATGGTAGACACGTGTGCCGCCGAATTTACCGCCCAAACCCCTTATTTCTACTCTACCTTTCATACCGGTACCGACGAGGATCAATTGATTAGCCGGCCTAGTGAAGTAGCCGAAGCCGATTTCCACCCTATCAACGAATCGCAAAGTTCCACTAAAAAGAAAATCATCGTATTAGGATCGGGGCCCAACCGGATTGGCCAAGGGATTGAGTTTGATTACTGCTGTGTGCACGGGCTTTTGGCTGCCAAGGAAGCAGGCTATGAGACGATCATGATTAACTGTAACCCAGAAACGGTCTCAACCGATTTTGATATAGCAGACAAATTATATTTTGAGCCGGTATTTTGGGAGCATATCTATGAGATCATTATGCACGAGAAACCGGAAGGAGTGATTGTGCAACTTGGGGGGCAAACGGCGCTAAAACTGGCCGAAAAGTTAGACCGCTATGGCATCCCTATTTTGGGTACTCCTTTTGAAGCCTTGGATTTGGCCGAAGACCGGGAGCGCTTTTCTACTTTATTAAAAGAGAATGGCATCCCCTACCCAGAATTTGGGGCAGTGCGCACGGCCGAGGCCGCTTTGGACTTGGCCCACACCTTGGACTTCCCCCTTTTGGTACGTCCTTCTTACGTTCTGGGTGGGCAACGGATGAAAATTGTCATCAATGAACAGGAGCTAGAAGAGCACGTAGTAGATGTACTCAATTATTTCCCCGATAATAATATTCTCCTAGACCGCTACCTAGACCAAGCCATTGAAGCCGAAGCCGATGCCATATGTGATGGAGAGTCGGTTTATATTATCGGTATTATGGAGCATATTGAGCCCGCTGGTATACATTCTGGGGACTCCAATGCGGTACTTCCTCCTTTTTCGCTAAGTCCACTCATCATAGAGCAAATAGCCATCTATACCAAGAAGATTGCCATGGCCCTGAAAACAGTTGGCCTTATCAACATTCAATTTGTGATCAAAGATGAGAAGGTCTATGTCATTGAAGCCAATCCGAGAGCTTCCCGTACGGTGCCTTTTATATGTAAAGCCTATGATAGGCCCTACATAAATTATGCAACGAAAATAATGTTGGGGGAAAGTAAACTGGAAGATTTTGATTTGGATAAAACGGCAACCTCTTGGTTTGTTCCGGTAAAACAAGGCTATGCCATTAAGATTCCGGTATTTTCCTTTCATAAATTCCCGAATGTGGACAAGGAGTTAGGGCCCGAAATGAAATCTACGGGGGAAGCCATTTATTTTATCCCAGATTTACAAGATGAGTTCTTTACCAAAGTGTATAGTGAACGAAATCTTTATTTGAGCCGCTAAGAGGCCTAGCTATTTTGCCTGGTTTTTGTAATTTTGCAAGCAAGTTATGAAATACGGCATCTCAGTACTAGGGGGGATCCTGCTATTTTGGATGATGAGTTGCGGAGGCTCCCCCACTTCCCAAAGAGCAGCTCCTGAGGATTTGATTCCGACAGATACCATGATCCCCTTATTGGCTGATATCTACTATACGGAAGCCTTAGTGCAAGAACATCGCTATCGCAACCAAGACTCCGCACGACTGTACTATTACTCTTTGGAAGAAGAGATATACCAACAGTTCGACATAGATAGTATACAGTTTCGGAAAAGTTTGGATTATTATACCCGAGATTTGGAACAATCGCAACTCTTTTATGATGCTTTGATCGATACCTTAAGCTATCGTCAGCAATTTGACAAAGCCCTTCAAAAGTAGAATTAACCTATACTATTTGGCCTGAGCCTTGCACATAATTTAAGCACTTAAGCCCTAGGGACACGGAGGCAAAATGCCTCCGTCTCTTGTTTTTTCTCTTATTTTTATTGATAAGCCTATATGATTTACCCTCAAAATTTAGAGGAAAAATTAGGATTTGACCGCATCCGAAAAATCCTTCACGATTTATGTATTAGTCCATTGGGCCAGGCCTTGGTAGAGGATATTGCTTTTTCTATTGAGTATGAGCTAATTAATCAAACTACTCAACAAGTAGCTGAGTTTTGCGATATATTACAGCAAGAAGAAAGCTTTCCTCAGCAAAATTACATTGATGCCCGAGACCATTTACGCAAAGCTGCACCCGAAGGGGCATTCTTGCTGGAAGCCGAATTTTTTGATTTAAAACTTTCTTTGAGCACTATCTTTCAATGCTTGAAGTACTTCAAAAGAGCCCAGGAAGACCGCTACCCTCGATTGCAGGAAATCGTAGAGGAAGTCATCTTTGACAAAAGCCTTATCAGTAAGATCGAGTTGGTCATTGACGACCGGGGCAAACTTCGCGATGATGCTTCCTTTCATTTAAGGCAAATTCGGGCGGCAATTATTGCCGAAGAGAAAAACTTAAGGAAACGCCTGGACCAAATTATTAAGTCAAACAAGAAAAACGGCTATACCCCAGACGATTTGGATGTCACAATCCGTAATGGACGTCTTGTACTACCCATGATTGCCGAGCATAAGCGCAAAATCCGGGGGATTGTCCACGGGGAATCGGCCACTGGCCAAACGGTATTTATGGAACCCGCCGATGTGATCGATATGAACAATTACATCAGTGAGCTCCAATACGAAGAACGTCGAGAAATTGTCCGGATTCTGACCCAACTCACCGATGAGCTGAGGCCTCATTTGGAAACACTTCACCAAGCTTTTCGCTTTTTGGCTGAGATGGATTTTATCCAGGCCAAGGCCAAATTGGCCCTAGAAATGCAAGCAGTTTGCCCCCAGTTTCATAAAAAATGCGTGGTGGACTGGCGGGAGGCCCGACATCCTCTCTTGCACTTGGCTTTTATGGAACAGGGCAAGCAAGTCATCCCCCTCAATCTTAGCTTACACCCAGATCAGAGGATTCTCCTCATTTCTGGACCCAATGCCGGAGGTAAATCGGTTTCTTTAAAAACCGTAGGACTGGTGCAGTATATGTTCCAAAGTGGCTTATTGGTTCCTATGGATGAAAAGTCTACGATAGGTTTATTTAAAGATATATTTATTGATATTGGAGATGAGCAATCTATTGAGAATGATCTGAGTACGTATAGTTCTCACCTCACCAATATGAAGTTTTTCCTTAAAATGGCCGATAAGCATAGCCTATGCCTTATTGATGAGTTTGGTACCGGTACCGAACCTCAAATGGGAGGCGCCATTGCCGAAGCCATCCTGGAACGGCTCTACCATGCACAATGTACCGGGGTTTTAACTACTCACTACGCCAACTTAAAACTTTTTGCCGAGCAAAACCCCGGAATAGTAAATGGGGCTATGCAGTTTAACCTCTCTACTTTAGAACCTTCTTACTCTTTGGAAGTAGGGAAACCGGGAAGCTCCTACGCCTTCGAGATCGCCCAAAAGATTGGTTTGCCCGATGAAGTGATAAGCAAAGCCCGAGACAATGCCGGTACGCAAAAAGTCAATTTTGACGATGTGCTCAAAGACTTGGAGCTTGAGAAAAAACGCCTGGAAGTAATCAATCACTCTCTAGAATCTAAGGAAGATAAGCTTAAGCAGGTCACTCAAGAGTATGATAAACTCAAAGCGTATCTAGATAAAGAAAAAAGACGTATTTTGGATCAAGCCAAGCGGGAGGGCCGAGAATTGATTATGGCAGCCAACCGTAAAATCGAGCAAACGATCCGAGAAATCAAAGAAAACCAGGCCCAAAAAGAAAAAACCCGGGAATTACGCCAAGATTTAGAAGCCCTAAAAGAAGATCTTACACCGGAGCTGCCTCTGGAGCCCGAGGTACTTAGCCCTCAAGAGGAAGAAGCGAGTATCAAGGTCATAGAAGGCGAAATCCAAGTGGGAGATTTTGTGAGGCTTAAGGGGCAAAATACCATCGGAGAAGTAATTGCCCGTAAGGGTAAAGACCTCGAGATCCTGATTGGAGACCTAAAATCGAATGTCAAACTAAATCGCTTGGAACGGATCAGCAAGAAGGAATTTAAGAAAGAAGAAAAAAACTTAAATACCCGTTTCAAGGGAATCAATATCCATGAAAAGCAAGCCAACTTCAACACCAAGCTGGACCTCCGCGGAAAACGGGGAGAAGAAGCTTTGCTTATCTTGGATACCTTTATGGACGATGCTATTTTGCTCAATCAAAGCCAATTGCAGATTGTTCACGGCAAAGGTGACGGCATTTTGAAAAAATTGGTCCGGGAACAACTGAAAAAATATCCTCAAATCAGCCGAATGAGTTTTGAACACCCTGACCGGGGTGGAGAAGGGATTACCTTGGTCAGCATGAAATAATATTTAGAAAATGTTTAAATTTAATTGCGTTGGGCTGCAAAGAGCCATTTCGGGAACCTGATTTCATCAAATTCATCGCCCGTAGCGCTGCTATGCGCTCCTTGTTGATTTCATCAGAACCCCAAACTGGCCCTTCTCGCCGACAAAAACTAAACTTAAACAGTTTCTTAATAATTAACAAACACTTAGCCCCATGAAACGAAGCATACAACTCGCTTTACTCTTCCTTTTGCTGCAACCGGGTGCCCTATTGAGCCAAGATATCTACCAAACCTGGGTATCTTCTATGGATGGAGCCCTTCGGGAGTATGAATTTATTAAAGACTCCTCGCTTTTCTACATTCGGAAAGTAGACCTCATACAGCCCCGTGAGTACTACGGCATGCCCCAGAAGATGCACTTTGAAATATTGAGTCAGGACGAGCAGCAGATGCGCTTGCTTATGAAAGATTTAAATACGGGTACATATGCATTGGTTAGACTTTTTGATTGGTCTTCGGGATCGATGCGGATGTTTGTGCGGCCCTTCCTGGAAAGTTCAGAGGAAGCCAAAGCTGTGGTTCCCCCAGAAGGCTGGGGTATCCGAGTATATGCCGAAGCGGGTTTAGCGCCCATTGTCCAAAGCAAATCTCCCGAATTAATCCAAGAAGCGGACTATTTACAGATGTTGGATGAAGCGATTGAGGCGGTAGAACCCTTAATTGTAGAGGAAAACTCCCCCACCATGGAGCAGATGCGGGCTATGTACTTGAGCTCTAGACTCAACGATGCCATCGCCGACGCGGGGTTTAATATATTTGATACGGAGGCCTTAAATAAGGTACAATTACATTTTTTGGAAGTCGAGGCCACCAAAAAACGATACGCCAAATTATTTAAGTTGGTCACGGGGAATGAATGGGAGTAAGTCAAGCCACAAAACCATAGGTTAAAGAGTGGGCAAAGAGCACGTTAAGGCTTTGCATAACTGTAAAGAGCTAACAGGATTCTCACTTAATAAAATTATATTAATTTAATTTTTACTAAACTTTTCTCTATTTCAAGGATATTTATAAAGGGGGTTTCTCCTAGGCTGCTAAAAAACTATCAACAGTTTTGACGCTATCTTAAAAAACATCTCAACAATAGTTAAAATAAAAATATTAATATGCATTAGTAATGCCAAATCAAAATTAGTAAAGAGGAAAAAAAAATTTAATTGTATAAAAGACCAACTTAACAAAAATCAATAATTTGTATAGTATAATATTTCAGCTTTGAAAATTGCCTTAATTTACTTTTTTGTAAGCACCCAAATATTAAAAATAACGAAAAATTTAATGAGAAATGACTGAAAATCAGTTTAAAAATTTTCATTACATCCCAATAATCCACTTTAAATTACAAAAGCCTCATAATTCCATCAGAATCGGGACAGAGACCCTTGTATTAACCATCACTCGCTAATATACAAATGAGTGTGTTTACTTTTCCTCATTAAACAAAAAGTAGTGTGTTCTCGCTACCAATCAGTCCACCCTCTTGCCTTTACAGACTTGAACAAGTGCTATAGGTATAATCTCACTCATAAGTCGTATAGATTGACATTTTAGGACTGTAAATCACCCAAAAACACATTCTATACAAATTACTAAAAATCAGCTAATTACAAACAATAGCAAAGATAATAAGTGCCTAGTAGTGAGAAGAGAATTAATCTTGTATGCCATGGGCATAACCTTCTCTTTTCCTTAATTTACTTGGATAAGTATCTCGTGTACCTCGCCCCCTTTTACTAATACCAACACATACAGGTTCCCCGGCAAGCTAGAGACATTCAAGGCCAGTAATTCCTCGGCACTATGGGCTTGCATTACCTGCTCACCTTGATTGTTGTATAAATAGACAGAAAAAGCCAGGGCACTTTTCTGTCCCTCTAACCACAAAGGGTTATGTGTATTACTCGAGGCTTCTTGCTCAATGTACAGATCCTCTTCAGCCGGATTGGGATAAATCACAAACCCCGGTACCCGAATGGGTATAGGAACACCTCCACAACGATCTGTGATGTCCGGATAAATGCTATATGTTGCCCAAGGACCTTCCCCACAGCCGTTCTGAGGACGCACCCGAAGCACATTCAGGGAAGGTCCTAAGTCAAAATAACCCAATGCTTGTCTATTAGACTGGCTATTGAGGGTGATAGAGGTAAATTGGCCATGGCTAAAATAACGGCGTAATTCCCACTCCCAGCTATTTACAAACGGCTCGGCTCTGACTTCGTATTCAAAAGATTCTCCTGGGCATAAGTTTCCTTTGGTTTGTGTAAAACGGGGAACACTTGGTAAATCAGAATACACCAGCATTTCTTTGAATAATAAATCTTGACAAGTACGGCTATTTATATGTAGAGTAATCTTACCTTCACCCTGACCTATTGCATTAACTCCTAAGTTGGGCGTGCCTTGCCCTACCAATATCTCTAAATTATCACTTACCTCCCATTCATAACGAGCTCCGGGGATTGGATCTATTGAATATATTTGAGGGTTGCCACATAAATAGGTCTCCCCTACTATATCAAAACTTAAAGGCTCAGGAAGTTGGCAAGAATTTGGGCAGGGGGGAAGCGTTGAGGGCCCTTGCTGGATAGGAAAAGGTGCTTGCATCATCTCAAATAGCCACTGGGTTTGGCGGGCCGTGAATCGGGCATGCGTGGTATTAAAGATGGTTTCGCCATTTTGACTAATGGCTTGATTTGTGATAAACTCGCCAAATGAACCTATGGGTGAGTTTTGTAAAAGCAAACTTGGAGCGTTTAAAGAAAGCCCACTATGAAAAGGCTGATTTAATACAGCAGGGCTTTCTCCATTGGCAATATCCAAGGCACTCACCGTGGGCACGAAGCAAAAATCTGGACCAAAAATTGGTAATGTTACCCTTAAGTACACTACTCGATTAATAAATTGAGCCGGAAATTCTACACCTAATTGACTTAACACCGGAAATCTTCCTCCAGGAGCACTATCCCAAGGCAGAATTCCATCACCCGGGTTAATAAAGAGCTCCCGATTATCGTAATCATCTCCCCAAACCCGAAAGCCAAAAACTCGAACTTCTTGATACAAACGAAATTTGGCCACGCGCCCCCTTTGCCCAACAGCCGGGATGGCATTACTCACGATATCCGTTTTTAAATTATAGGTTGCAAGGAAGGGCCAGCCCCCAAAACCCCCGGCAATTACCCGAAATAG
Source organism: uncultured Microscillaceae bacterium (assembly GCA_963922455.1). Lineage (GTDB taxonomy): Bacteria > Bacteroidota > Bacteroidia > Cytophagales > Microscillaceae > CAWUIO01. The sequence continues at coordinate 26,217 of CAWUIO010000031.1, read as the reverse complement.
CTCAGTCCCCGGAGCAATATCTTCCTCTCCGCATTCGGCACCTTGGCTGGTGGCAATGATTTGATAAGCTGGTGTGGGGTCGCTAGGGCCAAAAGTGATCATTGGTCGGTATAATTCTTCCAAAAAAGTATTCTCATGAATGGCGTAATTGTCCCCATCTACCCAATATTTAAGCAGTTGTCGGGTAGCCGGGGCATCCAGTACTTCATCGGCTGCTTCCAAATCCCGCAGGTTCTCATTTTCTATCAAGTCACTCAATTTACGCGAGTCCCGGGCTGCCCGGATCAAGAACTGCAAACCTACTGGTATATTGGCTCCTTGGTGGGGAGAATCGTGAGTAATCAAAAGCCGGGTATTACGAGACAAATGACTGTTAGTTTTGGTGAGGTTGGCCAGGGTATAGCGGGCAATTACCCCACCCATGCTGATGCCCATGATCACGTTAGGTTCCAAAATACCGGTTTCTGGGTTGATTTCTTGTTCACGTAAGATGATAGAGAGCGCATCCTGTAGTACAGCGGCATTGCTAAGTAGGTCATCAGCTCCATCGTCAAAATTTACAAAGCAAATGTCATAGCCGCCTATGTCGTCCAATTGTTGGTTAAAATCATAACCATTCAACCCAGTCTCATTGATATCCTCAATAAAATCTTCGTAGGTATAATTATCTTGCAACCGGGGTGCCCGACTGGAAATATCATAACCCTCCACGACTATGAGTGGCTTCACGAGTCGGGGGCGGTTATTCGTAAACCTTCTTATGGAAGGCATTAATCGGATCAAAGCTCCACTATGTACGCCTTCAACAGCTGGTATGATAAATGGGATAGTTCGTAGATCATCGGCTGGGTATACCTTTTCACTGGAACCTCCTTGTTCGCTGAACCCTCCAGTTTGGGCGCTTGCGTTAGGAGAAGGCACTCCCAATACCTCAATAGGCAAGCTACACGCCCGGAAAGTACCATCATTGAGATATACTTTTACCCGGATCACCTTTTGGCCTGGGCTTAGGTACTGATGGGTATAAACTTGATCCCAATTGGAGCGGCGATATCCTTGTCCCTCTCCCCAATCAATATGCAGGGAGCCATTGACTCCACGAATGCTACGTGAACCACTATTATAGCGCAGACTACTGGGAAACAGCAAGCTCAGTTTTCCGTCCCGGGTATAGCTGCGGGCAGGGGCTGCCATATAGAGCCATTGCTTACGATAGGGGTTTTCCAGGCGAGTGTTAACATCCATAAGTTGATCATTTTCCCAACGGAGTAGGTTTTTATCTAAGGCGTCGGGCTTCAATCCGTGGTATTCAGCCAAAACAACGGCTACTGGATTGGCCTCACTTAAGGCATCTTGCTCATCCCAGGCTCCGGCAAATTGGGCCGGGCTAGGCAAAATGTGGTTATCTCGCACTTGGGCACTAATGAGCGTCGTGTAGGCCATTTGTAAGGTGCTACGGGTTATCAGGTTGCTATCGCTAAGTACTCCATTGTATGGAGCTAAGGAGATATACTGTAAGCCGTATTCTTCTAAGAAAGCGCTAGGTACCTGGTCTAGGTTTACCCGATCGAAGACCTTGTCTACCGCTACCCGTAATGGGTCAGGATCAGGGATTTGCACTTTCTGTCCATAACATTTTAAAGAAAAACATATACAAATTAAAAGATAAGTAAATAATTTTGGCATTATAATTCGTTTTAAAATTATATGAAAATATTAAAGTCGTAAATCGAAGCGGCCTTGGGTAATCCTTAATGTATCTGAGGAGCAACCCTCAACCCCAGGTTGTATCGCCGTAAATTCAAAGGTTCCAGATATGATACGGGCTTCTAAATCAAGCCGACTGATTATAAGCCATCCTACTTCATTTAATGTGGTATCACTACTTCTAAAATCACAAAGTGAAGCTGTGTATAAAAAACCAAGGTCTCTGCCAGCTAAGTCAAATTCATTTTTGTGGTTTACATTCGTAAGCCCAATAACAAATTGAGAACGGATAAATTCATTGGCTTCTGGAATTGCCAGCCCACTAATGCTAACTTGTCCTCCCAAAAAACCTCCGTCATAAAAAGCGTCTGGGTTGGACAAAGCTCGGTTACCCCTTTTACCTTGGGGTACCCAAGGCTCTCCATTCAGTAAAAAACCGAGGGTATTACGCCCCTCCTGGGTTATAGGAGGCAGTCCAGGTACATCACTTGGGGTGGGGGCTTCGTCTTCACAGGCTAAGAGGAAGAGGGAGAAAAGCATACCTAGCAACCGTGAATATTGGACCATTGATTCAGGTTAAATTGAACAATATAAAATAAAACAGGTCTTATTCATTATGTATACTTTAACAATAATTAAAAAAAGTATTTTAAGCAAAAATTTAGGGATCGTTTTACCTTGTGGTGTGTAATCAAGCTACTACCTTTTATGGCTTATCTAATCTTCCTACACTAAATAAATGACCCAAAACTTGAACGTATCAACCTTATTTCAGGTACTTCCCAAGTTTTTTTTAGTAAAAGTACCTCGTCATTCCAGAGAAAACTTGAAGCCTGGGGGAGAGATTTGTCTGTAATATCCTCCCAAAGACTTCCTTGAACCACAGATTCAAGATTTTTTCCCAAAATATGCTCCAAAAGAGATCGGGCAGGGCGAACAGTTTCGGTCGTTCTAATGCTCAAAATACTGATCCAGGCACTAGATGTTTTTCCAAAACACCAAGTTAAAATAATCAAAATATTAGGATTCAATAGTTCAAGTGAAATTTAAAAAACCTAATTTTTTTGTGAGAAATTAGTGCGGGAAGATCAGTTGGCTACCTATGACATTACTTGTAATTTTCTGATTTTCAACACTTTAAAAAAAATGCGAATTCAAGATAAATTACCAGTTTGAAATGTCATTGCAAAGACTTGTGTGCCTGCACATACCCCGTTAGGGATGGAACGGCCTGTTTGAGCTCGTGTAGGCCCAGCGGGGAAAGGCAGCGAGTAGTGACAGCCCGACCCGCCGGGCAAGATAGAGCAAGGGGCCAGCCAAGTAATACGGCGGGGAAGCCCCTAATCATGGCCCTAGCGTTTAGGTTCTTTGTAACCTAATACCCATCATAGAGATATCGTCTACCTGGCGTTTTTGCCCTTGCCAAAGGTCTAAAATGATGCTTAGCCTTTGTTTTTGAATAGCTAAGGGGAGCGAATGAATTTCACTCAGGGTGTCCCGAAGTTGTTTTAGGCCAAACTTTCGCTGGCGGGGCCCACCTATTTGATCGGCATAACCATCGGAAAACAGGTAAAACATACTGGTATTCTCGACCGAGACGTGGAAAGAGGAATAGTCCCGGCACTTCGGAAAATGACATCCCCCGATCGGCATGCGATCTCCTTTCATTTCCCGTAATTCGCCCTGTTTGAAGTATATCAGGCGTTGGGAGGCCAAAGCAAAGCTTGTCAGATTGGTACGCAAGTCTTGCACACATACGGCCATGGCCATCCCGTCCATATTTTGAGTATGTTCTTGCTTTAAGAGATGGTATACCTGTTGATTCAAGCGAGAAAGGATCTCATCGGGCTCCGTGACTCCTTTTTGGATCACAATGTCATTCAACAAATTGGCTCCAATCATGCTCATCAGGGCTCCCGGAACGCCATGGCCCGTACAATCGGCCAGGACAAAAATGAGTTTTCCATCTTGGGGAAGTCTAAATTGAGTGTTTCTCAAACGGGATTTGGCAGGGTTCTTTTCCTGGCCTGTGTGGTAAAACCAATAAAAATCTCCACTTACAATATCCCGGGGGCGGTAAATTAGAAAAAATTCTCTTAGATATTGAGTAAGGGTTTCCTGGGAAGGCAGTAAAGCTTCTTGGATACGTTTGGCGTAGCGAATACTAGACTGGATATTTGTATTACGGTGTTCTAAACTCTTTTTTTGTACGTTTAAAATATCCAGGGCATTTTGTAATTCTTGGGTCCGTTCTTCTACCTTTTCCTCGAGTATTTTGTTGACTTCCTTGAGCTGTTGGTTTTGAGAAATTATGCTTTGCTGTTGGTAGTAGCTTTTGATACCTTCCCTGACGGTAAGGACCAGGTCCTGCGAATGCCAAGGCTTGGCAATAAACCGGTACAGATCGGCATAATTGATCACATAGGTGATGCCCTCCACATTACTTTGACCCGTGAGCATGATTTTTCGGGTAAGTGGAGATCTTTCGTGAATACGGGCCAGTAATTCATCCCCCTTCATTTCGGGCATGATGTAATCACAGATCACTACGGGAACATGATTCCCATCTTGTAAGAGTTCTTCCAAGAGATGAAGGGCATCTTGGGCGTTTTCTGATACCTCAATTATATGCTCCTCTTCAAAGGCAAAACGCAATTCGTATTGTAGGCTATCTAATATAATTTTCTCATCATCAATACAAATGATGTAAGATTTTATCATGGTGGGGCTAGGTTACAGATAAATATTTATCGGGTTTGCTGGTTGAATGGAGTTGGGCAAAAAATGAGATGTGACCTAGTCACGCAAGGCAGTGAAGAGTTGTTGTTGGGTCCAGGGCTTTTTTATCCAGAAACGGAGTTTCGCCTCTTGGGTTACCCTTCGCAAGGAATTTTCATCCATATGGCCGGTAAGCATTATTTTTTTAATGCTGGGCCGTTCTTGCTGGAGTTGGACCATAAAATCATCTCCCCGGATCCCGGGCATCATCAAATCAGAAATGACGATTTGTACCCGATGGCCATCTTCTTCCATTTCCTCGATAATCTCGAGGGCATCTGGCACATTTTCGGCGATTTCGTAAAGATATTCATCACCAAACATGATTTGAAGCTGGTTTTTAAGGCTTTTTAAAATAATCTGTTCGTCATCTACACAAAGAATTACGGGTCTGCTCATAATTTTTCCTGGTTACACGCTGTTATCAATCATATTAAAATTTTTGGGAAAGATGACCCGAAATGTGGTCCCCTCTCCCACTTTACTCTCAAATAAGACTTCCCCTTTGTGTTTGGTCACTACTCTTTTTACAATATCTAGTCCTAGTCCACTCCCCTCTCCCACTGGTTTGGTAGTAAAAAACGGTTCAAATATTCTATCTTGAATTTCTTGGGGTATACCAGCGCCATTATCTTGAAAGGCCACTTCAACAAACTCCTCTTGCTGGGAGAGGTGGATCGTTAAAGTACCCCTATAATCAATCGCTTGCAAAGCATTCATAATGAGGTTATTCCAAACTTGTTCCAGTTGGTCGGGAAATCCTAACATTTGCACCTGGGGTGCATACTTTTGGATTACTTCCACGCCCGTTTTCAGCTTGTTTTGGAACAAGACCAATACTGTCTCAATGCTCTTAGCCAAATCAATCACAACGGCTTGCTCTGTGTGATCTATATGCTTGAAATGTTTAAGAGCAAAAAGCGTTTTTGATGCTTTTTGTAGCGCCGATAAAATAGTCTGTGTACTGAACTTAATATTATAAAATTTATGGAACAAAGTCAATGTTTCTTTAAAATCACTTTCGGTTAATTTTTGCAAAAACGCGGGCTTTGGGTGATAAATCCCTAACTCTACCAATTGCTCAGCCAAGGTACTAGCCCCGTCTACCTTCTTAATTTCAAGCTCTAAGCGAATGGCTCGCTTCCACTTTCTGATCTCGCTCAGGGTTTCTACTTCTCCTTGTACCTTGATCAATTCTTGTAATTCGAGAAAAAAACTTACTTGTTTTGGGGTCAAGACCACAAATTGCTTAGGAAGGCTAGGTAAAATAGTATCCAATTGACGGTTCAACATCTCGGCCGAGGCCTGTATGGCTCCCACGGGGGTATTGATCTCGTGGGCTATCCCGGCCATCAAGTGACCTAAAGCCGATAATTTTTCGGATTTGATCAATTGGTTTTGGGCCTGGCTCAACTTGGTGATAGAATGTTCAAGTTCTTTTTGATATTTTTTGTTTAGGGCTTCTTGAGTGAGCCTTTCACTCAAATCCCTAAAAATACCAAACATTAGCTCTTGACCGTCTGTGGAAGTAAACTTACTCGAGCTGATTTCTACGGTAACCCGATTACCGTCAGAATTTAGCACCTCCATTACTCTTAAATTTCCGTCTGCCCGGACATCTTCTTCAAAGGCTTTATGGGCCATATCAGGATCTTCCGGGGGGTGTATACTTCTTTGATGCAAGCCCATAATTTCCTTGCGGTCCTTTTTTAACAATTCTTCTGCCTTTACATTGGCATCCACGATAAGCCCGGTATGGATATCGGCCACAAAGATGGCATCATTGGCCGTGTTGAATAAGGTCTCGTATTGCTTCCCTTTGTTTTCTAATTCCTTATAAGAATCAAGCAAGGTGATGAATAAGGTATTTACTTGTTTAATGACCGGGCGGTAAATAAACAGCAGCTCAAAAAGTAAGAGTAAGAGAGTAAACCCTCCGATAATGTATTCTATATACCGGGCATTCAGGACTTTTTCTTTTGCCTCCTGGTCATATTGAAAAGTAATTTTGTCCATCAATTCCAGAAAACCCTGTTCCGATCCTAGGACAACCTGGCGGATCTCGGGACTAAGTTGCTTACTGCTAAGCAGTTGTTTTATAGCTTCGCTTAGCTTATGAAAGTAGGGTTTAATTTCGTCAAAAAGCTTTTCTACGCGGGGAGAATTATAGTTGGAGGGGATTCCTATAGCTTCATTCCCTCGTAAAAGCCCTAAGTGGGCACTCTCCCAAAGAGAAAAGGTCTTACGGAGGCCTTCCAGATACTGATCTGTTTCGCTTGGCTGGCTAGCCTGGTCTAGAAGCAATACCGTTTTGACCAACTTTTGACTCAGCATGCGTTGGCGGCCAGAAATATTAATGACCCTACTATCTGCTTGTTGATCTTGCAAAACTCGGTGTATTATGAACTGGCTCAGTAAGATAAGTAAGGCAATAAGTCCTAAGGCTATCCAATAGGCTTGCCTCAATCTATTCAGGGGGTTTTGCTGTATCATTATTCAAAGGAAGATGGCAAGTTTTTTTATGTAACTTGGGTATAAAATCCTATAATTGCTGGCATTCTCTGGGGCTTCCCCGCGCTAGACAGGTTGGTGCCTAAGACAAAACTCCTAGTGGCGCGGGTCGGGCTCTCGCTACTCGCCGGCCAACCCACAGGCAGCGGCGGGCTCAAACAGGCCGCTCCATCCCTAAGCCAAGCCCAGTTTAGTACCAAAGCTCAAAAATTCTTTCGTAAAACAAGTAGAATAGCTAGTCTTTTTTGCTCAAGCTACAGAGAAACAGGTAGATAAACCCAAAAGGTACTTCCTTTTCCTACTTGGGAGTCTACTTTGATGAGTCCCTGGTGTTTCTCAATAATTTCCCGGGATATACTCAAACCTAAGCCACTTCCCTCCCCTACCGTTTTGCTGGTAAAGAAAGGGTCAAATATTTGGGGTTTGATTTTTTCAGGTATGCCACAGCCATTATCCTGTATGGCAACTACTTGAAAATTATCCTCTTGGTACAATTTAATGCACAAGGTCCCCGAATAATCCATCGCGTAGAGAGCATTGTGTATCAGGTTGGTCCAAACTTGGTTTAATTCATCCGGATAGCACAAGATTTCATCGAGCTCCTCCATTTCTTTTACTAAATCTACTTGGTATTTTATCTGGTTGTAGTACAGGATCAGTACGGTTTCTAACCCTTCCCGAATAGAGGCCTTTACTTTTTCTTCCTTATGATCAAATCGGGCATACCGTTTTAGAGCAAAAATGATTTTGGTGGTTTTTTCTATTGCCGTGTTAATATTGACCGTGCTTTTTTTCACTTGAACCAGCTTCTTAGCCATTTTGAGCCATACCAAATAATCGGGCACAGTTAGCCAAAATTGGTAGGCCTCCTCCTCTAACACATGCAAATCCACCAAAATATCAGCAATTAGTTCTGCTTGCTCAAGCCCTTCTTCCAATAATTTTTTGCGGATCTCCCGCCGGCGAGCCCGAATTTCTTTAATACCCAATTCAGGGCTATGTAAGGCCGATTCTAGCAGTGTATAAAAATGTGGGCGCAACGCTTCGGGCATTTTTTTGAAAAACTCCGGCAATTCTTTCAATACTTCATCAGCAAAAAAAGAAAGATAACTAGATGAAGAGCTTATAGCCCCTACCGGAGAGTTGATTTCGTGGGCTATCCCAGCAATGAGTTGGCCCAGGGCAGCCATCTTTTCTGACTGGATCAATTGTCTTTGGGTGCTTCTTAATTGATTATTGGCCCTATCCGACTTGTTTTTCTGGTTTTCCAGCTCCCGATACACCTGGGCATTATTTACCGCAATGGATACGTACGTACTCAAAGTCTGTAGAACATACATATCCTGTTTATCGTAGGCTTTTGTTTTATTACTCTGGACAGTAATTACCCCAAGAGAATTATGCTCAAAGATTAATGGAAGGTAAATAATGGACTGGTAGGAAAAAATAGATTGATGACTCTCCTGGGGCCCGGATTCTATTTCTTCCAAGGCTGGGTATTCCCCCAAATGAATGGTATCTTGATTTTGAAAGCACCAAGTACACAAGTATTTTTCACGAATATCTATTTGTATGGGGTCAGGGATTACCCCACCTTCCATTTTTAGTATTTCGAGTACGCCCTCCTTCTCCTTATGAATGCCTATAGCAAAAACCCCTACATCCATCATCTTGCGCACCTCCTGGTATAAGGTAATCAAAATGTCTTGTAGCGATAAATACCGGGTAATCTTCCTGCCTATCTCACTCAAGCGATGGATATCCTGATAGCTCTCCTCTAAGGCTTTCTTCTGGGCTAGGATCTTCATGTTCTTTTTATAGACCTCTTTGTTAGCTTCTCGGACAAAACGCTCAGAACTTCTTAGGTTACTGATATCCCGTAATACAGTAGCTACCCCCAAATGAGAGCCCCTTTCGGGTTCTTTAATATGAAATATAAGTCCGTCTAAATCAAAATTTTGACCGGTTTTGGGATGCTTGGCCTCAAATTCTTGCTTTACAAAACCATCCCCTTGCAGATCTTGATCAAATTCTGGATAATAGGCATCAATATGTAGTAATTGATTCAACTCTTGGACATTTTTGGGCTGTTTAAAGTTTGGAATGGAATCAAAAAGATTATGAAAGGTTTGGTTAAAATAAAAAATAAAACCCTGGTTATCAGCAAGGTACACTAAGTCAGAAGTATTATCTACTAAGGAAAAAAACTTTAAGTATTGTTCCCGGGCCAAGCTAAGGTCTTGATTGAGCCTTTCTAACTTTTCATTTTTAGTTTTTACCCGCTCAAAAGTGTCTTGCAGCACATGATTTGTATGGGCTAAATCTTTGGTTCTTTGGTCAATTTTAATTTCTAGTTCCTGGTTGACTTCATCCAACTTCCGGGCTAATACTTCAGACCGGGTAAAAGCTTTAGAGAATTTATTCCCTAAAATAAAACTATACACAAAGATGAAGAAGAAGATACCCACATGACCAAGCTCCATCTTAGCAAATACCCCATTGCTATACAAGATATCATTGACTACCGTTGCAAACAAAATGATCCAACCTACCAAAAATGCCAAGGATTGTCCGTGCTTATTACGTATCCCCCGGATCAAGACCCACGAAAAGTAAATTCCACCGCTAAGGGTGATAAACTGAAATGCATTTACGGTATAAGTAAACACATACGTAGGGGTTACAATAACAATCAGAGAAAATAACAAGGAAGCGCCAATGAAAAAATCGGCTGCTTTTGCACTGAAGTAGCCTTTAAAAAAGTCTTTGGTAAAAATGACAAAAAAGCCTACGGATAAATAAAACGAAAGGTATTCAATCTTGATTAGCATAAACCAAGGCATAGGCATAATATCCAAGATCAAATATTGATTGGTAAATAATACCCGCGTCCCCACGGCAACACACAAGAAACCAAAATATAAGGGTATGAGATCTTTACGACGGGCCCAATACAAACCAAAGTGGTACAAGGCCATCATAAAGAGTCCTCCTACCACGCACATATCTAAGAGTACCTGTAAATGCTGGGCTTGCCTAAGCTGCTTTTCTTCTCCTAAATAAATTCCCCGCCACATTCCCCCTTTGGAATAGTCAAAATTGGAGACTTGTAAAATGATATCTAAATACGCTCCCTCCTCATCACACGAAATTATCTCCGGGTCATAACCGGGCTCGGATTTGTAGGATTCTGTAGCAACTTTTCCAGCTTCGTAGATTGCTCGGTCTTTGACAATTGCTTTGATGGCTGTACTGTAGGTTCTAAATAAAAAAGCTAAACGTTTGCGCTCCCTAGGAAGAGCTACTCGTAAGTAATAGGTAGCATACCCGTAGGGGCCAATTTGTTTCTTGCCCAGCTTTTGTCCAGTCCAAATACCAGGTATATTTAAATAATGAGGAGGGCCGCTGAGCGTATCATCTTTAACCTGCGACAGATCACGCAACTCTTTCCAGTAAAATCGCCACTCCCCATCCAGGGCAACGGTACCCTGCTTCTCAAAATCCCAGTCACGCAAATCCAAAAAGCCTTTCTCGGCAAGCGGGGCCTGAGCTTGGAGCAACTGGGGTATCAAGATTATAAGAGCGAATATGTAGCTAGTACGCATTTTTGACAATAAAAAAAATTAGCTTCTCGCCTTTGGCTTAAGCGTATTGGGCATAATAATCTGGAGGTCATCCTAGATTATGTGGTATAGGTCTAACACGTCAGTGCTGTCAAGGAAGTTTACAAGTTTCTCCATTTAGCTAAAAAAAATGAAACCTTCCCCTAAGAAGGATTAAAAATGGAATATCAAGAGAAAAAATGCCCTATTTTTGGGCTAAAAGTAAATTCTTGTAATAAATCAGTGCTACTTAAGTATTTTAAACTGAGCTTTTATCTAATTCACCCAGGCAAATAAAACCCCAAACACATTTCTTACTCTCTATATTCTCCTATTTCGTATAGATTAGCGCTAGTTTACCAGCCCAAATCATCTATCAAAACAGACCTGCCTCATAGGTGGCAATCTTGGTGATGGGGCCTGCTTTTAGGGTACCATCCTTGATCAAGGACACAATCTATTGAAAAAAAGACAAAGTGAGGGATATGCTTTTGGAAAAAAACCACCCCTCCCCCAAGCTGTCAAGCTTATTAAAAGATGGGTTTGCTTAAAAATTAAAAAAGAAAATTGATAAAGCTCCCGGAGCATTAACCAAGCCTGTTCGCTTCCGTACAAACGATTACAATACATTATACTTATGAAAAAATTCTTATCCCTTAGTCTAGCCTTATTGAGTTTCTCCATCCTCTTGGCCCAGAGCCCCAAAGGTAAGTGGATCGTCTATGCCGATGGCCGAGTTAGCCAAATTGAATTCAAAGACGATTCTTCTTTGGTTGTTTTTACGAATTTCAAAGATATTCGAGATAGAAATAATCAAACCCGAGCCATGCGTTTACCCATTATAGAAGTGGAGAAGCAAAAGGACAAATCTTTTAAATATACGGTACAACCCAAAGATGACGAAATGGGACTTATTTACCTCTTTAATCAAGAAAAGAACCGTATGCGAATCTTTGTCAAAGAGCGCTTCAGAGACGGAGAAACCATAAAAACATTCACCCGCCCTCCTTCATTAGGCATTCAAGCGTATAAATGGTCTGAGGTAGAAAAAATCATGAAAGAAGGAAAAGACCCCGATAATATGAGCCGGGAAGATATTTTGGACGTTTTAGAAACATTCAAAAAACAAATCATTGCCACAACCGGAGGGGAAGCACCCAAAAAGAATACATACGACCAAGAAGTCTACCTCTTCAACTACTACTTTGATATCCTAATTGACAAAGGGTATAACATCTTTGAAAATGACAAACGCATGAATATGGGTATCGATCCTTACAAAGAAGATCCTGAGGTGAAAAAACTCATGGATGAAATCGAGGAAATGATCGAGGGTAAAAAGCCCACTGAAAGTGACACGAGCGAGGGCTATGATCACTAAAATAAATGAGTAAAGAGTGAAGACAGTCTTGCCTTGGGACTAAGCATGATAAAATGTTTAGCCCCTGGGCAGGATTGGATTCACGCTGCTCAATTGAAATTAGTTTGGGCAAATTGAAAGCCTACAAAATTTCTAATTAAGGATATAGCCTCATCCGGTGCACATTGTGAAAAGTTATGCCAAAGGGAGCAATCGGCGGACTCACTGTTGCCTCAAATACCACGTCACCACTAAGCCTATCTATTTCAAGCACCTTCCCATAATCTTCTCCCCCAAACCGCACAGCTCCGGGGGTATACAATACATGGTCTACATCCTCGTAGTATATAACTTTAGATACAATACTACTCTTAATTTCCCCTCCTCGCTCCTTTCCGTAGGTCCATATTTGTTGGATTGTCTTCTGAGATTCATCAATTTTGTACTCAACCGCTCGGCTATACTCTGACCCTACGGTATAATTACGGTTATCTCCATTGTCAAATAGCATCAAGTTGCCATTGGGCAGGATGATGGGAGAATGTTGGTACCAAGCCCACTCAAATTCTGGATGGTTTTCGGCCCCGTCCAGCACCAAACTATCGCTAATGGCATTGCCTTGGGCATCCAGAGGTTGTAAGAGAAATTGCTTGAGATCTTCTCCCCTGCCTGAGGTAAACCAGCCACGGTGGGGGGCCAGAATCCAGATTACTTGATTATTGGAGGATAATTTGACCGTGCCTTGGGTGCGTCCGGACACAATGATCGAGTTATCCCTTGGGCTAAACTCGATGGCATTGCCGTGAAACCAGTCAATATTCAAATCGGCCCGGGTGGTTGGCCAAGCTCTGCGTGTATTATCCAGAGAAACATTCAAATCCCATTCCCGGACAATACCTCCGCTATTCCGGTCTATCTCGATGATAAAGTCTTCTACAGTAGGGAGCCCGTTTTTATTAACAGTCACCAGAAAATTCCCATTAGGCTTTTCTCGTACGTGATGATGGAAGGTATAATTTTGTAAACTCCAGGTATTGACTACTTCGCCCAACATATTGATTTCGTAGAGGGCCGCGCTATTGCCATCTCCGAAGATAAAATTACCATTTTGGAGGCGCTCCATACCATTATCAAAAAACAAACTGGATAAAGTAGGATGCGCTGTAAAGTCTATATACCAACGGATATCTCCAAATTTGTCGAACACAAAAGGTCTTTGAGGCAAAAAAGTACCACTGTGCCCAAAATAATTTACCAAATTCATCCCGGGTTTGGCTGCTCCCCCGTCGGGTACATCAATACGTACACTGGGCATTTCGGAAATTAAGGGGCCGGTTTGAATTTCTAGGCTTTCGGTGGCTATTTCATTGCCCAAGCCATCCAAAAAGATCAGTTCTACTTGGTTTAAGGTATTGGGATATAGACCTAATACAGGCAAAGTAAAGCTATTACCCGACTGAGGGAACGTGTGGACCACATCGGAGTCGCTTCCTCTTTGTCCTATCACTCGGATACGTACCGCGACATCGCCCCGGGTACTTAGGTTTACCTGGGCGCTTAAAGGAGCAAAACCACTGGGGTTGAGCTGTACCTGGATACTTTCTACAACTTCCAGCTCGGTATCTACTGGGTTTTCCTCATCTTTACAGGCTTGGTGTAAGAGGAGGACAAAGAGGAAGAAAAAAGTAAGGCCAAGCCTTTTTGGGAAAATAGTTTGTATCTTCATAGCGTATGAGGAGATTTTTTTCAAGCCACTGTCATTCTTGCTCACCTGTACAAGCCTGGGCAATCACAAAACATGGTCTTAGACAAATCTAAGAAAAAACCAGAAATATCTTGTAATTATGAAGAATGGGACTTAGCAAAATCAGGAGCCCACACTTCTTATTGGCTGAGGGATAGAGCGGCATGTTTGAGCTCGTGTAGGCCCGGCGGGGAAAGGCAGCGAGTAGCGAAAGCCCGGCCCTCGCCCCAAACCGGTTTTCAAAGGGCTACTTACCCTGAGGGCGAGGGACAGCCCCAAAAAAATGCCCGATGCACCAAAGCACACCGGGCGGAAAAAATATCAAAAAAATAAGACTATACCAACAGGTTGGTTTTGATTAACTTCACGGCAATGGCCAGTAAAATCACTCCAAAAATTTTCCGCAAGACATCTGTGCCAGCCTGCCCCAGTTGTTTCTCAATCCAAGAGGAACTTTTGAGCACCAGATATACAAAAACCAGGTTCAAGATGATACCCACTACCACATTAAACTGCGAATACTCGGCCCGAAGGCTCACAATAGTCGTCATCGTCCCTGCTCCGGCAATAAGCGGAAAAGCCAAGGGCACAATCGAGCTACCGGTGGCCTGAGGTTCGGCGTGAAAAAGGTGAATACCCAATACCATTTCTAAGCCGATAAAAAAGATCACGAGCCCTCCAGCAATGGCAAACGAGGCCACATCCAGGCCAAACAACTTCAAAATAGACTCTCCTAAGAAGAGAAACAGAAACATGATGATCCCCGCAACTAGAGTAGCTTTTTCTGACTGTATAGCTCCCACCTTGCGCTTCAAATCCAAGATAATGGGAATAGAACCCAAGATATCTATCACTGAAAACAAAACCAGAGAAACGGACACGATTTCTTTAAAGTTGAACATAGGCTTCTAAAATTTGGCTATAAATAGCAGTTAAACCAAATATTATTCTGAATAATAGAATTATATTTTGTACAATTCTAATTCACGCAAAATTATATATTTTCAGCGTAAGTTCGCAAGAATTCCAAAAGAGTTTTTATTTCTCCTTCCGGAATGGCGGGAAAATTGGCTATCCGGAAGCTCGTTTGCTTCCAAGGCCCATAGCCATTGCCTAAAATAAGGCCCGCTTCCCGGGCCGATTGCTTGATTTTTTCGACCCGTTCTGGCGCCCCTTGTAGGCAAATCACGGTATAGGACTGGGTTTCCCCCTCGACCAGCGGGCCAAAGCCAGGATAGTCTGCAAAAAACGAATAATACCGATGGGCTCTTTCCCGGAGCAAAGCGTCTGTTTCGTGAATGGAGGGCATCGCCTCTAAAACCCGCATCAACATATAAATCATCACGACATTGGGGGTATAGGTCGTCTGCCAGTTTTCCATTTTTTCCATGAGGAAGTTCAGGCTATTGTAATGCGCATGTTCTCCAATTTCATTAGCCCGGGCCTGGGCCCGGGGGGATAAGATCAAAATTCCCATACCGGCCGGCAAACCCAAACACTTTTGAACCGAGGCGTACACTGCATCCACTTGCCGAAAATCCAAATAGGCTCCCGCCAAAGAAGACGTGGCATCCAGGGCAATCAGAGGCTCCGGAAACTCCTCCCTTAGGGCTTGCACATAGGCCTGGGGCAGTAAGCTGCCCCTGGAGGTTTCACTATGGGTCAAGGCAATCATTTCACAAGGGCCAGGCAGTAATTCCCGCAGTTGCCTTGGCCCAGGCAGGCCCCTTTCTTGAAAAGAATGCCCTACGATTTGCTCAGAATGGGGTTTTAGCTTTTGGGTGTATTTCCAAGCTTTTTCCCCAAATGCCCCATCAAATAGATGAAAACTGGAGCTTTTTATGAGAGATTGCGCCAAAATTTCCCAGCATTCGGTGGCCGATGTGACATAATATACCCCATACTCCTCCGGGATGTCCAGTTTACTTTTTAGCCAGCCAATCGTCTTCCGAGAGAGGTCTACAAACTCCGGGCTACGGTGGTTAATGCTGCTTATGCCCCTTGCGCAGGCTTCGGCAAAGTATTGAGGCAGGGCATCGTAGGTCCTCGAGGGGCCTGGATAAAAGTTTAATGGTTTCATAGCGCTTCCTTATACCTAAAAACCAAACAAAAAAGCCACCCCGGGAAGCCCGGAGTGGCACATATTAAAGCTCGGGCCTGTCTAGTCGTTTAAACTGGACTGAAAAGATTTAGAATATTCATCCCATTTTGTATCCCGGTACCGGCCTTCTCCGATAAACTTCACGATGGGTTCAAATTGGGCCGGTTTGAGAAATCCGGGGATCGCCTGAATGAGGCGCATTTGGTCATCCATAAAAACCACCGTAGGGTAGCTTAATTTACCTTGGAGCAAGGCAGCGGCCAATTCATGGTAGCCCTTGGACCCCTGGGCCACGTATTTGAAGGTATTCCCTTTAAACTCTATGGCCTCCCGCTGTTCGGCGTTAAACTTGACCGGATAAAAATATTTATTCAAATTTTTAGCAATTTCTGGGTTGCTGAACGTCTGCTTATCCATTACTTTACACCAGCCACACCAATCGGTATATACATCAATAAAGATATGCTTGGGCTGGGCATCCGGATTGGCGGCATCGGCTTTAGACTGGGCCACGGCCTCTTCAAAAGTCATCCATTGTACAGGACCTTCCGCCTCTAAGGACAATTCTGAGGCTGGTTTTAAGTCTGCATTAGGCCCTTTATCCTCACTTGTGCGGGGTAAAAAATAAGCGCTGCTTACTACCAAAACCGCAAGTATAAGTACTCCACCAAATAATTGTTTCATACAAATTGAATTTATCCAATGGTCGAACATCGCAAAATTACGTAAAGTTTACAAGTTCTCCTGTTAAAAATGTACTAAGAAATCCTCTTTAGACATTTAAGCATTTCGTAATCAAGCACATAGCCCTCAACCTCCCTAAATACACCAGCAAAATAAAGCCTCATTCCCGCTTTAAATTGAGAAAAAAAGGGGCTTACCCGCGCCTTTTCCTTCCTGCCAAGGTACCCACTCTTGCTGGCGCGGGTCGGGCTCTCGCTACTCGCTGGCCCCCGCGCATCCAGCGGCGAGCTCAAACAGGCCGCTCCATCCCTAAGCCAGTTCGAACCAGAAAGGGGGCTAAGCTTGTTAATTAAGTAAAAATCACCTAGACAAGCCCTTATTTAGCAAGAAACTATACGGGTTTCTTGAGGTGTATCATTTTTTTTCTCCTGATTTTTGGTTTAACTTAGAAACTGTTTAAGTTTAGTTTATGTCGGCGAAAAGGGTCAGTTTTGGGTTCTGATGAGATCACATTTTGAGCGCATAGCAGGGGCTATGGGCGATAAATTTGATGAAATCAGGTTCCCGTATTTCTATTTTAAAATGGCCCTTTGCAGCCCGTACAATTAAATTTAAACAGTTGCTTAACCTTTAATGGGCTTCGGCATATCTTTTTTATCTTAAAACTAAATCATTCACCGAATATTCATATGAAAGAAGTATTTATCATCTCTGCTGTCCGCACGCCATTAGGGGCGTTTATGGGCTCTTTGTCCTCTTTTACAGCTACCCAGTTAGGCGCTTTTGCTATCAAGGGAGCCTTAGAAAAAGCTCAAGTAGACGCCAAGGAAGTACAAGAAGTATATATGGGTAATGTTCTTTCTGCCGGCTTAGGGCAGGCCCCAGCGCGTCAAGCTGGAATCCTGGCGGGCATCGGAGAAAACGTACCAGCTACCACCATCAATAAAGTTTGCTCTTCGGGTATGAAAGCTATCATGATGGCCAGCCAGTCTATTATGTTGGGCCACCAAGATGTAATCGTAGCCGGTGGAATGGAAGCCATGAGTAATGTACCCCACTACCTTATGAAATCCCGCTTTGGCTACAAATTTGGCGACGTAAAATCCATCGATGGTTTGTCATTTGATGGCTTGACCGATGCCTACAATCATAAAGCCATGGGATTCTCGGCCGATGCTACGGCTGCCAAGTATAACTTGACCCGGGAGATGCAAGATGAATTTGCCATCGGTTCTTACCAGAAAAGTATCGAGAATACCGAAAACGGTAACTTCAAGTCTGAAATCGTTCCCGTAGAAATTCCGCAACGAAAAGGCGACCCGATTACCTTTGACGAGGATGAAGAGCCTAAAAATGTAAAATTTGATAAAATCTCTAAGCTGAGACCTGCCTTTGAAAAAGAAGGTACCGTGACCGCCGCCAATGCTTCTACCCTCAATGATGGGGCTTCGGCCGTTGTCTTGATGAGCAAAGAAAAAGCCGATGCTTTGGGCGTAAAACCCATCGCCAAAATCGTCAGTTTTGCCGATGCGGCCCACGAACCCTTCTGGTTTACGACCGCCCCTACCATTGCGGCTCCTAAGGCCTTACAACTGGCCGGGCTCAAGCAAGCCGATATTGATCTTTTTGAAGTCAATGAGGCATTCTCATCTGTAACCATGGCCTTTTACACGGAGCTGGGCATCGATCCTGCTGTTGTGAATGTACACGGAGGATCGGTTTCCTTGGGCCACCCTCTAGGATGCTCGGGGTCTCGTATCGTTACGACCTTACTAAACGCCCTTGACAAAAAAGATAAAGAAATGGGACTCGCTGCCATTTGTAATGGGGGTGGGGGTGCTTCGGCTATGGTTGTTGAGAAACTATAAGCCTTTACCCTAAGCTCTTTTCTTTTTCACACACGAAAAGCCTTTTTTTGCAAGCAAAAAAAGGCTTTTCTCATACTAAACAAGCATTGCCAGGGAATTTTCTCAGGTATAACACGTTTAAAAAAGGATAAACAGGATACCCAATTAATAAAGCTATGAAACAGGTGATTTTTACTTTTTTGCTTTGCTGCTTTCTACTCGTCGAGCAAAGCCCCGTCTATTCGCAGAACACCCAAGTTCAAAAAGTGTATTACGACACCCTTCCCGATCAAATAAAAGAAGAGTACGTAATCGTTCAAAACCAAGGCCAGGCCATCAAAAATGGCTGGTATAAAAGCTACTACACCAATGGTCAAGTGGCGCTTTCTGGTTATTACCATGAGGGAAAACGGGATAGCGTTTACGAAGCTTTTTTTCCCAATGGGGTGCGTAAAGCCCAATTGGCTTACCAGGACAATAAAAAAGAAGGGCCCTTTTTTACCTATGATACTCTAGGCCAACTTATTCAACAAGGAACCTATCAATCAGACACCCTGATAGACAGTCTGGTAACCTACTTTGCCGATGGTAAGCCCTCCCAAATCAGTGAATTTCAAAAAGGACAATTGCACGGAACCGTCAAGCTCTACTACAAAACTGGGGTCCTCCGGGAAAAAGGAGAATATCAAGGGGGCAAGCTTCACGGTACCTTGAGCCGGTATTACCCAAACTCCAGAATAGAGTCGGAAGAAGAAAATCAGGCGGGCCTCCCGCACGGCACCATGAAAAAGTATTATGACTTTGAGGGTAGCCCCGTCATGGTCTCAACCCATATGCAGCAAGGAAAAAGACACGGCCTCTACCAAGAGTTTGCAACCGATGCTACCTTGCTCAAAAAAGCCATGTATAACCAGGGAATCCTTGACCAGTACCTGTTTGCTTATTATGAGAATGGAAAACCTCGCCAAGAGACTTTTTACCAATTGGGAATGCGCATAAATACCGAGAAGTTTTACTATCCCAATGGTCAAGTAAAAAAATCGGTTGACTACAGCAATCAAGAACGGGATCAGATTATCAAAGAATTTTATGAAGACGGCAACAAAAAGAGCGAGCAACTCCTGAAGGCCAGCCGTCCGGAAGGAGAATGGAAATTTTATCACCCAACTGGTAAAATTCGCCTGAGTGAGGTATATCAGGGCGGTAAGCTACAAGGTACTCGAAAAAAATTCGATGAGGAAGGCACCCGGAAAGTAGAAGAGGACTACCAGAATGGAAAAAAAACGGGTTCTGTTCGCTATTATGACCAAAGAGGAAAACTCAAAGAGCAAATACCTTTCCGGGCCAACATTAAAGCGGGTACCTACCGTCAATATCACCCCAATACCAAGATTGCCACCTTAGGCATTTACCGACACGGCAAAAAATACGGCACCTGGCGTTATTTTGACGAAAAAGGCCAAGAACTTTATCACTTAGAGTACGAAGCCGATAAGGTGATCAAAGACAGCCGGGACCAGCAATAAAGCGTATACGGGGGGCTACTTGTAAAAAGCCCGAATTATTCACTATATTTGTACATTGAAGCAGCCTCTAGTTGAGTCTGCTTCAAGTATTTTTAATCAAAAGCAGTCCCCGTGAGTGCCATTTTTGAGACCCATTTTCAATTGAAAGCCCTCCAGCGATTCTACCGTGGTAAAGTCAGGGATGTGTATGAACTCCCAGAATATATCATAATGGTTGCCAGTGACCGTGTATCGGCTTTTGATACGATCCTCCCACAAGCCATCCCCGGCAAAGGCCAAGTACTCAACCAAACCTCCGCATTTTTTATGGACTTGACCCACAATCAAGTGCCTAATTGGGTATACCAGGTACCGGACCCCAATGTTACCATCGGCTGGAAATGCGAGCCCTTTAAAATCGAAATGGTTATGCGGGGGCATATCGCGGGCAGTGCCTGGCGGGCTTACCGAGCAGGCAAACGTGTTTTTAACGGCTACACCTTGCCCGAAGGCTTAGCAGAAAATGACCGACTTCCCGAGGCCATTATTACCCCCAGCACCAAAGCCGAACAAGGCCAACACGATGAAGAGATAAGTTTTCCTGAGATATTAGCTGCCGGATTGGCTAGTAAAGAACAACTCGATCAATTAATAGAGTATTCTAGCTTTTTATTTAATGAAGGTAGAAAACTTGCCGAATCAAAAGGCATGCTCTTAGTAGATACCAAGTATGAGTTTGGAATACGCGATGGGAAAATTTACCTAATTGATGAAATCCATACTCCGGACTCCTCTCGTTATTTTGATGCTCAAGGATTTGATGAAAAGCAAGCACGGGGAGAGAGGCAAACCCATCGCTCCAAAGAGATGTTACGTCAATGGCTTATTCAAAACGGCTTTCAAGGCCAAGCGGGTGAAGCTATCCCTCCTATGGATGAATCTTTCATCAACGCAATCAGTGAAGAATACCAAAGTGTTTACGAACAACTCAGTGGTAAATCCTTCCTTTTGGAGCCTATACAAGATCGCTTACAAGTAATGGAAAACCGGATCATAAACGCCTTAGAAAACTAAGCGCCTCTTAGATCTGGGATATTTATAAATAGATACAAGACTTAAAATAGTTAAATTGATAGACCATGACATATACTGTTGACAAACAAGAAAAGTACACGTTGCTTACCCTGGATGAGACTAAATTGGATGCTACGGTATCTCCTGAATTAAAATCTACTTTTGTTACTTTAAATTCGGAAGGAACCAAAAATATTGTTTTAGACCTCTCGAATGTAAAATATGTAGACTCCTCAGGCTTGAGTGCCATTCTGATTGGTAACCGGCTGTGTAATGAGCAAACTGGGGCCTTGGTATTAAGCTCGGTTTCTGAGCACGTAATGAAATTGATCAAGATTTCCCAGCTGGAAAAAGTGCTTAACATCACTCCTACCGTAGAAGAAGGAATTGATTTGGTTTTTTTAAACAACTTAGACAGCGATCTAAAAAATGAGGTTTCCGGGTCATAATTGACTCGGATTTTCCTTTTTACCAGCTTTTTTCAGCAGAAGTATTTCTTCTCCCGCTAAAATTTTTATGTTTAGTCTTACGATCCTAGGAATCAGCGCTGCAACTCCGGCTTTTTCTCGCCACCCCACGGCCCAGGTGCTCAACCTACCCCACACCCGTTTTTTGATCGATTGTGGCGAGGGGACCCAAATGCAGATGCAAAAACATAAAGTAAAGATTAATAAGATCAAACATATCTTGATTACCCACCTGCACGGAGACCATTATCTGGGCCTGGTAGGTTTGCTCTCTACCATGCACTTGCAAAAGCGCAACCAGCCCTTATGCATTTATGGGCCAAGGGATTTGGGAGAAATTATTAGATTGGGCTTGAAAGTTAGTAATACCCAATTAAGCTATCCCCTAGATTTTTTCCCGGTACCTGATGCCCCAGCCGAGATTTTCTATGAAGATGAACAAATGGTGGTGGAAACCTTACAAATGAACCATCGGATCCAATGTACGGGCTATCTTTTCCGGGAAAAACCCAAAAAACGAAAAGTATATATTGAACGTCTGCCCGAAAATATCCCGTGGAGTGTCATTACCCGCCTCAAAGAGGGAGAAGATGTTTGGGATGAAGAAAGAAAATGCTTATACAAAAGCGCCGAATATTCCTACCAACCTGCCCGGTATAGCTTTGCCCATTGTTCGGATACCTTGTACCAGGAAAGCATCTTGTCACAAATTGAAAAAGTAGACATGATGTACCACGAGGCCACTTTTTTACACGCCGATATTGACAAAGCCCGGGCCACCTTTCACAGTACTGCCTGGCAAGCCGGACATTTGGCGGCTCAGGCTCAAGTAAAAAAACTAATTATTGGCCACTTCTCTTCTCGCTACCGGGATCTACAACCCTTTCTCACTGAGTCTCGCTTCGCCTTTCAAAACTCTTACCTGGGCAAAGAAGGAGGTAACTTTAGCCTCTGAAATATAAAAAAAACGCAGAAAGTGGACAGTTTTTTGTTATTATGGCGTTAGAAAATAAATAAAATGTTAAAGCAAGCATGAAAAAATTCGTTCTCATCCTCTTTGTTGTATCCTTACTCGTTTCTTGCCGTACCTATAATGACGCAAATCAAATTTGGATGCCTAAAAAGCACGGCCCAAAAGATTATAGCAAACCTCCAAAGCGACGATAAATGCCCTGACAGGGCGTTTTTTTAGACCCTGAGACTTTTTCTTAATCTTAATTGTCCTTATGAATACCCTCAAAAGAGTATTTACTGTATTATCCCTATTTATTATCTTGGGCACCTCAGTAGCATGCAAAAGCTCTTATCCCAGTAAGAGAAAGGTAAACAAGAAACTTCCCAAAAATGGAAAAATCCCCTGCCCCTTGAAAGATTGCTAAAAGGCTTTTTCCTACTCAGGTAAATTTTCAAGAGAAATTGTAGCTCCGGTAAAATTCTATATCTTTGAAACTAGATTGAATTTTACCTCCAAACTTCATGAGTGTTAGTCCCTGTGATACGAAAATCATCATTGCAATTGATGGCTTTGCCGGTACCGGTAAAAGCACCACCGCCAAAATTGTAGCCCACGCCCTGGGTTATACCTACATCGACTCGGGTGCTATGTACCGAGCCGTAACTTTATACTTCTTGGAAAATAACATAGAACTGACCGACCCGGAGGCCGTCAAACGGGCTCTTCAAAAAATCCATATCCACTTTGAGCCAAATCACGAAAAAGCCCGTTGCGATACTTTTCTCAATAATGCCAATGTAGAAGCAGATATACGGACTATGCGCATTTCCCAGTACGTCAGTGATGTCAGCAAAATTCCCCAAGTTCGCCAAGAATTGGCCGACCAACAAAGACGTATGGGCATGGAAAAGGGCATAGTCATGGACGGCCGAGATATTGGTACCCGGGTTTTTCCCGAAGCAGAGCTAAAAATCTTCATGACCGCCGATATGGATATTCGGGCCCGCCGGAGACAGGTAGAACTAAGCCAGAGAGGGGAAGACCTCTCCCTTGAGTTTATAGTCGCCAACCTAAAAGAAAGAGACCTTAAAGATACCCAGAGGGCCGAAAGCCCCCTGAGACAGGCTGATGATGCCATACCCATGGATTCTACCAAGGTAGGCATTGATCAACTTACCCAGAAAGTAGTAGAAATTGCCAAAGTTCGGATCTCGGAACTATGTACTAGAAAATAAAGGAAGTATTATTGATTACGAATGAAACGGTCATCCAAGTAATGGATTTCCCGAGGTTTGCTCACCTCTCCCTCCCCCAAGGCATTCACAAAAATTGTCAAAGACAATTTATCCGAATCATAATAGAAGTGGGTAATATTATGCAAGTCGGCCCAAAACACACTACGGTCAGAAACTGATTTAGGAAGGGCGAGTTCTCCTTTGGTGTCACTTACAAACCGACGGGAATCAATTTTGAGACTTAGTTGGGGTACCGGGCGGTTTTCTCCGTCCCTAATACGTACTTTCTGTACTTCACGGGGCACAAACTCGACCAAGAAGTTGATTAACGTATCCCCCTGTTTTTTAACTTTATAATTAATTTTATTTTTTCTCTTGTCAGAATCAAAGGCAATCAAGAAGCTTTTTTCCTCAATATCAAAGTTTTTGGGCAACACCAAGGAAAACTCCCCATTTTGATCGGTATGCAAGGGCTTCATTCCTTGAAGCCCTACCAATAAGATCTGCATATCTTCCACGGGGTCTTTGCCTACTTCCAGCACCCGCCCGGTTAAAGTATATGTTTCGTGGAGCATGACTACCAAGTTGCCATTTTGGTAACGCCAGCCTTTCAGAAGATGTTCTTTTTTCTCTATACTTACCCGAAAGGGTTTAAATACTTTTTCTGGGATGTTAATTTGGAAGGAGCCTTGAGCATCACTCATGGCTTCATATGTGTCATTGATGCGTACCTTCACTTGGGAGACCTGGTCAAAATCTCCATTATGCACCTTGCCCTTGAGGGTAATCTGGGCTAATAGTGCCCAAGGTGTCATCAATAAAAGTAGGTTTGAGAATGCTATGCTAGTAATTTTCATGAATACAGGTTGTTAGTACCTTGTAATTCTTTCGTAAATATACGAATTATTTCAAGGTTTTTAAAGTTGCAAATGATAATCCCTTTGGGAAATTAGTAATAAAAAGCATTTATGAAATTTGACATCCTTGCCCGGGATCCCCATTCCCAAGCCCGATGCGGGCTTCTCGAAACAGACCACGGAAGTATTCAGACCCCTATTTTTATGCCCGTGGGCACGGTTGGCACCGTCAAGGGCGTGCAACCCCGGGAGCTCAAACACGATATTCAAGCGGAAATTATCCTCGGAAATACCTACCACCTTTATTTGCGGCCTGGCTTGGATACCATGCAAGTTATGAAAGGATTACACCCCTTTATGGCCTGGGACCGCCCAATCCTCACCGATAGCGGGGGATATCAGGTCTACTCTTTGAGTAATAATCGTAAGATTAAGGAAGAGGGTGTCATTTTTCAATCCCACATAGACGGTTCCCGTCACCTGTTCAGCCCAGAATCGGTCATGGATATTCAAAGAATCATTGGGGCCGATATCATCATGGCGTTTGATGAGTGCCCTCCTTACCCGAGCGAATACAGCTACGCCAAAACATCCTTGGGCCTTACCCACCGCTGGCTGGACCGCTGCATTACGCATTTAAAGACCGGAAAAGGCCACTATGGCCACCGACAATTTTTATTTCCTATCGTCCAAGGGAGCACTTTTAAGGACCTACGCCAAGAATCGGCCGAGACGATTGCCTCCAAGGACCTTCCCGGGTGCGCCATCGGGGGTTTGTCGGTAGGAGAACCGGCCGAACTGATGTATGAAATGACCGAGTGGACTTGCCAGTTTCTACCTCAAGAAAAACCCCGCTACTTAATGGGCGTAGGCACCCCGGCCAATATTTTGGAATGCATCGCCTTAGGGGTGGATATGTTTGACTGCGTGATGCCCACCCGCAATGCCCGACACGGACTGCTTTTTACCCAGGAAGGGATCATCAATATCAAAAATAAAAAATGGGAACAGGCCGAAGAACCCATTGATGCCGCCTTGGGGGGCTATGTAAATACCCATTTTTCCCGGGCCTACATCCGCCATCTTATTCATAGCAATGAAATGCTAGGGGCTCAATTATGCAGTTTACACAACCTCCGTTTTTACCTATGGTTGGTGCAAGAAGCCCGAAAACACATTGCCGCAGGCGATTTTTTGGCCTGGAAAAAGCAAATGCTGCCCAAGGTAAGCCAACGCCTCTAATAAGGACCCGATTTGGGGCTGCCCCCGGCGCTGAAATTAGCTGGCTTTGGTCAGCATGGGTGCCGCCGGGGTCGGGCTTTCGCTACTCGCTGCCTCTTCCCGCCGGGCCCTTACGAGCTCAAACAGGCCGCTCTATCCCTCAGCCTTTTGAGAGCAGAGAATAGAGAAGAGGGAAGAGAGAGGGGCAAGGGAGAGTTAATCAAGCAATGGGTCTCTTTTCTCTACTCTCTATTCTCTCTTCTTGCTTGGCTTAGGGATAGGCGCCCGCCTGTTTTCCGCAATGCATGACCCAAATTGATTAATATTGGATATAAGCTTAAAAACGCAATTTCAGGATAGCTATTTAAGAACCGGGATACGGGACATGGGAACCGGGACGGGATATCGTGCAGCTAGCAACTGCTATGTCCTTAAGGCTGAAAAAAGTCCCGCCTCTCGCCTCCCGCCTCCCAGTTCCTTCTCTTCTCTCTCTTCTCTGCTCTCTCCTCTTCTTCCTGTTTTCCGCAATGCATGACCCAAATTGATTAATATTGGATATAAGCTTAAAA
>CAWUIO010000030.1:0-57789 GCA_963922455.1 uncultured Microscillaceae bacterium | reverse complement strand
TTAAAGAGGGATACCTTTTGGCCAAGAAAATATTTGTGGGTAATCGATAGCATGTCTGAGCTCGTGTAGGCCCGGCGGGTAAGGGCAGCGAGTAGCGAAAGCCCGGCCCGCGTAAGCCGATATGTTCAAGATAAAACGTGCGGACTACACGCGGGCAAGCCCCAAGCCTCTTTATCCAGCCCTTACAAAATATTCTTTGTATTTTGTGATACCCCACAAAACCAAATCTTCTGTTTTCAAGCTCCTCCAAATAATCTTATGATACCTTCTACTTAGTTCTTAGTACACAAGATTACATCCCGCACATGAGTTTATGAAGGGTGTTTACGCCATATGTTTGTAATGTCATTATAGAGGTACACAAACTCTATTAAATGAATTGCAACCTTTTATAAACAACAGTATGATACCCACACATGTTAAAACCTGGGATTCAGGCCCTTACTTGTATATTGATGACCACTACGAGCTTCATCTTTACTATCAAGACACACAAATCCCATTGAATTTTCCGCCCATACTTCGGTGTCTTTACTTTTTCTATTTAAAGCACCCGGAAGGGGTATGCCGGTACAAGCTGCCGGAGTATGAAAAGCAAATACGAGGGATCTATAATTTTTTGGTACGCATTGGCAATCCAAAAGGCAAAAAGGCCCGCATAGACCAGCTCGTAGACCGTTGGAGCAATAGCTTTAACGAAAAATGCACCCGTATCAAGACTACTTTCATGGAGCACTTGGAAGATGAGGAAGCGTCCGACTTATGCATTGACGGACAGCGTAAACTTCCTAAATCTATCCGCTTCTCCCGGGAAAGGGTAATCTGGCAAAATGACCTGCCAAACGCCCTTGCGGGTTGACCAAAGGCTTGATACTCCTGCAAGGTAGAGAAGAGGGACCCAGCTTCTCTGCCTTGCTTCATTTGACATTAGCACCAGACTTCCCTTATCTTTGCCCCTCAGCTAGTACCTAAAACAAAAGCCGAAGGTATGCAAGACAATGGTTCCTCCTGGTGGGGCAGACAGTGGTTATTTTCTCTTATGGAATTGGATACGAATATGCGTATCCCAAGAGGAAAAAGCTATGTCAAACGCGGGGCCGTGGGGCAACTGCGTTTTGTTCGCCTGCCTTCGAGACAATGGGTGGTGCAAGGCTTGGTGGATGGCAGTCGGCCCGAGCCTTACCAGCAAACCCTGCGTTTTAAGGCATGGTCGGCCGAACAGATAGAAAAAGTGCAGGCCCTGCTTGAGCAAAACCCCGCTTGGAAAGGGGCTTTGTATAACCGTAAACTCACCGAGCCTTTCGGGCGGGCCTTAAAAACGCAAAAAATCCCCTTATTTGGGCAATCGGCCGAAGACTGGGAGGCCGAGTGCTCTTGTCCCGACTGGGCCGTGCCCTGCAAACATCTGGCGGCAGTGTGCTACCAACTCACCTACCTGATCGACCTTAACCCCGGATTACTGTTCCAGTTGCGGGGCCTGCCTGTAGCCGAAGTGGCTGGGGAAAGCCATGGCCTAAGCGATTATCCCGTGCCTCGGCTAGGCCGGCTTTTTCATCTGCCCGAAATCACCGAGTATGCCAGCCTTCCTAGCGTGCCTCCTCCCGACTTTAAGCGCTTGGGCAAAAAACCCGAACGCTTGATCCGTTTCCTGAGCCCCAAGCCTCCTTTTTTTCCTAAGAAGGATTTTGCTCCCTTGATGGATGAAGTGCTCGTGAGGATATCAGAACAATTGATTCAATCCTACCGCTTAAAACTCAATTTTTCGGCCAAAGCCCTAAGTCCCCAACTCCAAAATTTCCGCGTATTTGTCGACGAAAACCTCCGCTACCGTCAGGCGGAATGTCAAGAAGAGGGGCAAAAGGTCTGCTGGGAGAGTCGCCAAGATTTGGACGCACTCATTCAAAGTTTTGTGGAAATCCAAGCGGACGAGGTAGAAAGGTATAGCCCTAGTGTTCAGTTTTTACACTACGTGATTCGGTTTTGCTTGCACTTGGTAGCCCGGGGGCTCTGCGTTCCTCAACTTTGGCAGTTGCAAGACAGTAAATATAGGGTGGCCTGGGTACCGGCCCGGTTTATTCCCGCCGTTGGCCAACTGTTTGACGACTTTTTGCGAGCCATGCCCCCCGGTATTCTGACATGTCAGAGTAGACAAAGCCGGCAAACTGCCCCTCCCGAAGAGACCTTGAGTATGCTTTGTGCTTTATTTCTCAATCATTTTCTCCGACAGCATTTTCGGCAGCCCAATCCGCTGGTGCCAGAGGATATACTCCTTATATTTTTTACCCAAAAGACCCTAGATACCCGACAGCCCAAGCACCGGGAGCTCCCCGGGCAGATAAGTCTGTGGCTACGAGCATTGGAGTGGTACCGCCAGGAAGACCCTCCCCGGATTCGCTTGGTCGCCGAGCAAGATCAAGAAAAGTTTCGTTTGCGTTTGGAATGCTCGCCGAATTCTCCGGAAGCTTCTCAAGAAGTTCTGGCCCTAAAAGATCGGGACCTATTACTTAATTGGCTAGAGCTAGAAAATTATACCCAACGTGCAGAAGGGGACTACTCACTAAGGCTCGCGGGCCTGGGCAAGTTGCTACGCGTCACGTTTCCTCTTTTGAAAACCTTGGGGCTTGAGGTCGATATCCCGGAAGATTTGGCCCGCCCTCTCCGGCCCCAACTTCAGCTCCGAGTAGATTTTGAAGGAAAATCTCCGGCTAATACGCCCCCAAACGCTCCCATGTATTCTTCATGGCAAATCCGGTTAGGAAATGACACCCTGACGTGGGCTGACTTTGAAAAAGAATTTAGCCGGAAAAGGGGTTTGTTTTATCACAAAGGCTCCATCGTACTCCTAGAGGAGGTGCATTGGAAGAACCTTGCCCGAGAGGTTATCCGCCACCCCCGCCTTAGCTTTAGGGAGTTAATCCGCTTGTACCAGGCTCGGGAGGAACAGCCTTGGGAGATGCTCTTAGGACCGGAGGCCCAGGATTTTTTTAAGCAACTGCAAAACCCTGAGGCGGTGCCCTTGCCCCAAAAACTAGGGCTGAATTTACGAAACTACCAAGTGGAAGGGTATAGCTGGCTTTACCGGAATTACCAATTGGGCTTAAATAGTTTACTAGCCGATGACATGGGCCTGGGCAAAACTATCCAGGTACTTAGTTTTTTGCAAAAACTTCAGCAGGAAGCTTGCTTGCTTGAGCACCCTGCCCTAGTCTTGGTACCCACGAGTTTGCTTCCTCAGTGGGAGAGAGAGTTGAGTCAATCTTGTCCGGAAATCCGCTATTTTCGCTACCACGGTCCTGAGCGTAAGCTTCCCGATGAGCCTTATAACCTACTGCTGAGTACCTATGGTACGGCGCTCAAAGATCGGCAAATTTTGTCTAGCCAGTTTTGGGAAGTGCTATTATTGGAGGAAGCGCAATACTTAAAAAATCCGGAGGCTCAAGTTACCCTAGCGGTCAAAAGCCTAAGCGCTTCTTATAGGCTGGCCATCAGTGCCAGCCCCATCGAAAACCACGTAAGTGATTTATGGAGCATCCTGGACATACTCAATCCTGGTTATTTGGGGAAACTTGATGACTTTTTAAAGAAATATAGTGGGGCAAAGTCTTCTAAACCTGGGAAATTAAACGAGTTGCGCCGGGTGACTGCTCCCTTTATTTTACGACGCCTAAAAAGTGATCCCGAATTGTTGCCTGAGCTCCCTCCTAAAATTGAACAAGATCTGTACTGCTCGATGAGCGATGAGCAATGGCGGCTTTACCGAGAAGTATCCCGTGATCGTTTACTCCAGATGGAGCGTAGTCCGGCGGCTCAGCGATCGGGTATTCTATTACAAACCATCACGCATTTAAAACAAATCTGTAATCATCCGGCACACTACCAGAAAGAACTCCTCGGTGATGCGGAGGCCTCGGGAAAAACCAAACTTCTTTTAGAACTAGGAGAAAAAATAGAAGATGCAGGAGAAAAAGCGCTGATTTTTACCCAATACCGGGAAATGGGAGAGCTCTTATTTAGCCTAATTCATAATTATTTTGGCCAGGAAGCTTTGTGGTACCACGGAGGGCTGAGTGAAAAGCAAAGAGAAAAAGTCCTTCAAAAATTTCAAGCGGATACCTCGGGCTTTACCTTTATGATACTTTCCATCAAAGCTGGGGGCCTGGGTTTGAATTTACAAGAGGCTCGTCACGTAATTCACTTTGACCGTACCTGGAATCCGGCCTTGGAACAGCAGGCCAGTAATCGGGTGCACCGTTTTGGGCAAAAAGCTCCGGTTTTGGTTAGAAAGTTGATTTGTCGAGGTACCATTGAAGAAAAAATCCAGCAAATTTTGTCTCAAAAATCTGAATTGGCACGAGATAGCATTTCACTCACCGGTGATTGGCTAAACCAATTAAGCTGGGAAGAGCTTAAGAAGATAATCCACTGGGATTAAGGCCTTGGGATGTGGCCCTTTTTTTGTAATTTTGGTATTCACACACAAAGATGAGGCTTAACGCTTATTTTTAGCCCATTTCCCAGTTTTGTAAAGTCATACCAGCGTATAATCTTAAAAACAAATCGTACTTAGCTTGGTGTAACTATTCTTTTCCCCAAACTACTTAATGGAAAGATGAACATTTTTAGGACGATACGGGCCAAATTATTAGGCTCTTTTTTGATGTTCCTACTTATTACTTTCTTTATTATCTGGGTAAACATCTGGTTTAAACAACGAGAGGACCGAGCCAATGACCTGATCCTCACCCTCAGCAAAATCAGTCTGGAAAACCAGAAAGCCGCCACGCTTGCCCGGGATTTTTTTATTGATGAAACCATCAACCCTCAGTTTTTCACCCAAAATGTGAGCGAATATCTCATCAATCGAGACAAACACGTAAATAGCATCAAGGGCTACCTGAGCATTGTTAAATCATCCCCTGAGCTCAAAGCCGATGAAATCAGGGCCCGAGTCGATAGCATAATCTTCCTGTTTGACCGCTATGAGCAGTTATTTTCCGAAACCGTTCGCAATATTGAGTTAAGGGGCTTTAAGGACTTTGGCCTGGAAGGTGAAATGCGTGATTATATCCACGAGGTAGAAGACGCCGCCCCCTACTATGGCTTGGATATGGGTAAATTGCTTATGATCCGGCGGCACGAAAAAGATTTTATCCTAAGAAAAGAAGAACGCTACACCCAAAAGATTGTCAAGGCCATCCAAGCCCTCCGGGAGGATATTTTGATAAAAGTGAAAGAAATCCCCGTCCAAGAACGTTTGGTAAGGCTCCTAGAGCGATATCAGAAAACCTTTACAGACTTGGTAGCCGTGGAAAAAGTCATTGGGTTTTCCACCAAAAAAGGACTAAGAAAAGAATTGGCTGATGTATCCAGGAAAATTGGGAAAGACATTGAGCAGATTGATATCATTGTAAACCAGGAAATCCGAAGCTTGGTGCGGCAAAACCGTACGATTCTGATTGGCTTGGTCTTGCTCTTTATCAGCCTCATTATCTTTTTGGCCTATATCATTACTAAGATACTCAGTAAGCCCATTCGCTACTTATCCCGGTCTATCAATCACGTAATACAACTTAACTTTTCCCGCAATGCTGAGTTTGAGCCCCTTTCCACCCGGGATGAAATTGGGAAGCTCTCACGAGACTTTGAGTTTATGCTCCAAAAGGTCCAGGATAGTATTGATGAAATTCAAAATAAATCGGAGCGCATTGAGAGCAAGCAAAAGATTTTGATGGAAAGTATTCGATATGCCCAGAAAATCCAGCACGCGATCTTGCCAGATACCCAGGAAATGCAATCCTACTTTAAGGAGTTTTTTATCATCTACCAACCGATGCACGTTGTCTCGGGAGATTTTTACTGGTTGGCCAAGGTACGGGATTATACCTACATAGGGGTGGTAGATTGTACTGGGCACGGCGTTCCCGGAGCTTTTATGAGTATGATAGGGCACTCCTTATTAAATAAAATCCTTATTGAAAAGCAGGTCTACGACCCGGCCGATATTTTAGAGATCTTAGACTATGAAGTCCGCGTAGTCCTTCATCAAGAAAAAACGGGTAATAATGACGGAATGGAAATTTCCCTCTGCCGCATTCAACCATCCTATGTAGCCAGCCAAACCTATGAAGTGGTCTTTGCCGGGGCCAAAGGCAACCTCTACTATAACCGAGGTCGGGGGATCAACGAAATAAGAGGGAGCCGCCGGGCGATTGGCGGTTTGTACACCGAACAAAAAATCCCAAAAGATACCCAAGTTAATTTTGAAAACCACACCCAAGTCCTGCCCATCGGTAGTACCATCTATATGAGTAGCGATGGCTATTGGGACCAGCCCAATGAAAAAAGGAGAAAATTAGGACGGCAAAAGTTTATGAGTTGTTTAGAAGAAGCGCAATCGCTTAGTCTGCGTAAACAAAAAGAACATCTCGAACAGCTTTTACGGGATCATATGACTTTTCGCACGGCCCAAAGAGACGATATTACCGTAGTGGGTATTCGCCTTTAGCAAATTGTAAAATCTTAACTGCTTTTTAACAGGATTTTACAATCTACGAACCAAAGCAGTCCCTGGAAAGTTGTTTACTTTGTATACAAAAACCGTTAAGCCATGAAAATAGGGATCGTATGCTATCCAACGTTTGGAGGAAGTGGTGTTGTTGCTACCGAACTTGGAAAAGCATTAGCTGAAAAAGGACATCAGGTACATTTTATTACCTACACCCAACCGGTACGCCTCAACTTTTTTAATGAAAATCTTTTCTATCACGCGGTATATGTACCCAGCTATCCGCTTTTTCAATACCCCCCTTATGAGCTGGCCCTCTCGAGCACCATTGCCAATGTAGTCAAATACGAGAAACTAGATATCTTGCACGTACACTACGCTATCCCTCACGCCTCCTCGGCCTATATGTCTAAGCAAATGCTGCGTTCGGCGGGGATTAATTTGCCGGTGGTCACTACTTTGCACGGAACCGATATTACACTGGTAGGGAAAGACAAGTCTTTTGAGCCTGTAGTTACATTTAGCATTAATGAGTCGGATGGGGTCACTACGGTTTCTGAAAGCCTCCGCCAGGATACGTATGATCACTTTGATATAAAGAAAGATATCCGGGTTATCTCTAACTTTATCGACTTAAAGCGTTTCAAACGTCAGGAGAAGAGCCACTTTAAAAAAGCCATTAGTCCAGACGACGAAAAGCTCTTGGTGCACACGTCTAACTTTCGTAAGGTAAAACGGGTCCAGGATGTGATGGAGATTTTTAGCATGGTACGTAAAGAGGTGCCTTCTAAATTACTTTTGGTGGGTGACGGCCCCGAACGAACTAATATGGAACATCTCTGCCGCAAATTAGGTATTTGTGAAGATGTACGCTTTTTAGGTAAAATCGGGGCGGTGGAAGAGGTTCTCTCCATCGCCGATTTGTTTCTTATGCCCTCTGAAAAAGAAAGTTTTGGGCTGGCAGCCTTAGAAGCTATGGCTTGTGAGGTACCGGTAATTTCCTCGAATACGGGAGGTATTCCAGAACTCAATCTCCACGGAAAAACCGGATTTGTGAGTGAAGTGGGCGATGTACAAGATATGGCCCGGAACGCTTTGCATATTCTACAAGACGAAAATTTGAAAACTTTCCGAGAAAATGCCCTAAAACGGGCAAAATGCTTTGACATCCAGAAAATACTTCCCCAATATGAAGCGTATTATGAGGAAGTTTTAGAAAATACTAAAAACCGAGTGACGGTTTAATGTTACCGCTATTTAACAGGCCGATCAGATCCCAGGCTTAGGGATAGAACGGCATGTTTGAGCTCGTGTAGGCCCGGCGGGGAAAGGCAGCGAGTAGTGATAGCCCGACCTAGGCCCCACAAACCCAAGGTATACGATGCTCCTAGCTTAGAAGGGCCTAGGGAAGCTCCAATTCCTCAAACCCGGTTTAGTTGTACTCGATGATCCCTTCCACCTGAAAATCCAAGGTAGTACCAAAGGCCGAGGCTTGTTTACCCAAGACCTGATAGCGGGTAATTCTTTGGCCTTGTCCATATTTTTCTAAGTCTAAGACCAACTCTTTGTCCGAATCGTACAAAAGGTTATCCTGCTTGATCCAAACGTGCACCTCCTCGGCCAAGTCTGAACCGCTTGCTTTTTTAAGCCGTAACTTGCGCACCGGTTTGTCCTCCTCGAGGCAGGTGTAGAGGGTGTAGGTAAAGCCCCCGCCACTAGAATCCTGTACAGTGTACACGTCTTTTAAAATGGGGCGGTTGATATTGGCTTGCCCAAACATATTAAGTTCGGTTTGCCAATTACTAATTTGCTGGCTTTGGGGCTCGGTATTCCCGGCTTGAACGGTCTTCCGGACTTGGGGCTTGAGAGAATCCAAATAGGCAATTTGTTGCGTCATGAGGATTTTTAAATCGTAATACCCCGGAGAACCATCCGGGGTGTCGGTTTCCAAATCTTGGGGCACCTCACAGGCCCATACAGAAAAAAGAAAAAGGCCCAGTACACCTACGTACAGGGACTTTGAAGAAATATCTAGCTGCATCATGCTCAAGCGATAAAAATTTAGGCGGAAAGTCTTGTTAAGACTTCATTAAAATGTCTCCGTTCATTTCGGCGGGGCGCTCAATGCCCATCATGTGCAAAATGCTCGGAGCGAGATCGCCCAACTTACCATCTTGTAATTGGGGTTGATATGTATCATCTACCAAGATACAAGGTACTAAGTTGGTAGTATGGGCCGTATGGGGGCTTCCGTCGGCTTTTACCATAATATCAGAGTTGCCATGGTCGGCAATAATTATTACGGAATAGCCGTGCTTTTTGGCGGCTTCCACCACGGTTTCGGTGCAAGAGTCAACGGTTTCGCAGGCTTTTACAGCAGCCTCAAACACCCCCGTATGACCAACCATATCGGGATTGGCAAAGTTCAAACAAACAAAATCGCAAGATTGGGCCTCGATCTCCTTCACAATGGCATCCCGGATATCGGCGGCACTCATTTCGGGCTGTAAGTCATAGGTCGCAACCTTGGGAGAGGGGCATAATATGCGGCTTTCTCCCTCAAACTCTACCTCCCGTCCCCCTGAGAAAAAGAAGGTTACGTGGGGATATTTTTCGGTCTCGGCAATGCGGATTTGTTTCTTGCCAGCCTGGGCAATTACTTCTCCTAGGGTGTTTTGCAATTTGTCTTTTTCAAAAAGTACCCGGACCCCCTGGAAGGTGTCATCATAAAGCGTCATGGTGAGGTAATGCAAATCCATTTTTTGCGTGCCTTGCTCAGGGAAATCACTTTGGCTGAGGGCTTGGGTCAACTGCCTCCCTCGGTCATTCCGAAAGTTAAAAAAGAGTACCACATCGCCCGGCTGTATGGTCGCAAGCGGTTTCCCCTCGGCGTCTACCCGGACAATCGGTTTAATAAACTCATCGGTAACTTCTTCTTCATACGAAGCTTGGATGGCCTCGCTAAGGTTTTGCGCCGCTTTTCCTTCTCCTTTTACCAACAAGTCGTAGGCCAATTGGATACGCTCCCAACGCTTGTCCCGGTCCATGGCGTAGTAACGCCCAATTAGGGAGGCGATTTTTCCTGTGCTTGCCTTGAGGGCTGCTTCCAATTCTTCCACGTAGGCTTTGCCAGCCGTTGGCGAAGTGTCGCGTCCGTCGGTAAATGCGTGAACAAAGACCTTTTCTAAGCCATAGGTATCCGCAATTTGGGCGAGCGCTTTGATATGGTTGATGTGCGAGTGCACCCCTCCGTCTGAGAGTAAACCCAGGAGGTGTACCGATTTATTTTGATCTTTGGCATATTGATAGGCTTCCTTTAAAACGTCATTATCGGCCAAGGTCTCCTCCTCGATGGCTTTATTAATTCGCACCAAATCTTGATATACGACCCGGCCAGCCCCAATATTCATATGGCCCACTTCAGAATTCCCCATTTGTCCCTCGGGTAGTCCCACGGCCAGGCCCGAGGCTTCCAGTTTACTATTCGGATAATTTTCCATCAAAGAATCCACATAAGGGGTTTTGGCTTGGGCAATGGCCGAAACTGCGGGTTCATGTCCCAGGCCCCATCCGTCCAGGATCATCAGCATAACTTTCTTTTGCATATCATTTGGATTTTTGTGCTCTAGTGCTGGCAAGTTAGGCCAATTTTGGCGGATTTCGATGTCTGGGATTTAAATTGTATTGGGCTTAAAAAAGGAAAAATTGGCCTAAAAAAAGTTTGGGGCTGCCCCCGGCGATAGACCTAAGATTTCCAAATGAACCATCCTGCCGCCGGGGTCGGGCTTTCGCTACTCGCTGCCCCCCCGCCTGGCCCTTACGAGCTCAAACAGGCCGCTCTATCCCTCAGCCGGGTCCATTCCGGGATTTATCCTAATTTTCACACGAAATCTAAAGAGATTTTTAGGAAAATTCCCATCAATTTTATAAAATTACTTTCTACCTAACAAACCGCTTGTGTCGGCATTTTTAAAACTAGACAAAGGCCCTAGCCTTAGCCAAACGCAATTGCTTGCCTCTCAAAAGCAAGAAAAGAGGCTATCCAAAGGGGAAGAAAAGCCTTCATCAGGTACTGTGCCGGAAAAAGAAACCAACCCCTACCAAGAGGCCTTGCAGGCCATGCAATTACAGGACAAGGTCAACCCCTTCCTTCCTCCCAGTACACAGTTTTCGCCGATTCAACACCAAGCCCATCCCCTACAAGCCAAGCTATCTATAGGGCAAGCCCACGATTCCTATGAAAAAGAAGCCGATCAGGTCGCCGATGAGATAGCAAACAGTCCTCAGGCCCTCCAAAGCAAATGCTCTACCTGTTATGCTAGCCCGAAGCCTCATAAACCCTCATTAGCTTCTCAAATCAGTCCACTAGGCTCCGGTTTTACCCAAAGAAAATGCTCGACTTGTGCTGAAGAAGAGTCACTACAAGGAAAGTTTGTCCAAATGCAGGGAGGAGAAGGCCAGGCCAGTAGCCATTTGGAAAGCCAGATCAACTCCAGTAAAGGGGGAGGAAGCCCGATGGACCCTCAAACCCTAAGCTCTATGAACGATAATTTTGGGACGGATTTTAGCGAGGTCAGGATTCATACGGGAAGTCCTTCGGTGCAGATGAACCGTGAATTGGGAGCCCGGGCCTTTACGGTGGGGAATGATATTCACTTTAACCAAGGAGAGTATAATCCGGGAAGCCGGGAGGGGAAGAGGTTGTTGGCGCATGAGTTGACGCATACGGTGCAGCAAAGCGCTCCATCTTTTGCCTTGCAAAATAAAACCTTAATCCAACGAGTACCCGAAGATGAGTCCGAACTACCCATCCCTATTCAAGTACATTTTACAGGGGATATCGACGGGGAAACTTTTAAAATAATTGCCGACACCCAAATATTTAAGTATAGCCCGGGGCCCGGAAAGTGGAATAATGTAAGAGCACATTACAAGTCGGGTGAAAGCCCGGTTACTGTGCAGGTAGATGCTAGTTTATTAGGGAAATCAAGAAGGCAAAATACATCAGACTTAGGTTTTGAAGTTGACGAAACAGGCAGAGCGGCCGGAGCTGATGAAAGAATGGAAGATTTTCTAGACTTGCCTCAATATGGCAAAGAAAGAAGAGAGCTTACCAAAGAAATAGATAAACGTTATCATGAACTTACTGGCACACCCAGTTGGCAAAAAATCCGGGACAAAGAGAAAGAAAAAGGCTTAGTTGCCGCTTGGAATCAAATTGCAGATGAAGTCCTGGCTGAGCGGGAGTATGTGCACAATCTCCCCGACAAGGCCCGCTTGATTATGAAAGAGTCAGAAGATGGAATTCGTATCAAGCCCAAGGATTATGCTCAGATTGTTCGCATCGCGCAAATGATTGAGCAAATGAATGACCTGGATTTTGAGCTTTATTTCCGAAACATCAAAAAAGGAGAAAGCCTTGATAAACTTGAGGATGCAGTTCGTAACTTTTTGAATGAACGGGATGCTAGCCCTGAAAAAATCGAGGGGCTCATGGACAAGACCTCTCAGGGAGATTGGGATGTAGACAGTGAAACCGCCAAGATGAGCGACCGCACCATGTTTTATCTCAGCCTTTCTGAACGCCTCAAACTGATTGAATACATTGCCGATGGCTACATCGTAGGAGGAGAAGATGAAAAGACCTTGATCCGGCTCTTAGTCAATACCCCCCAACGGGATCTAAAAGCACTCTTGGAATCTTTAAAAAAGGATAATGCCAAACTTTATGAGAGGCTGGAGTCGGTAATTGGTGGACAAGAAAATAAAGAATATTACGCAGCCTTAAGAAGCATGTTCTTCCAAACACTAAGCCCCGAAGATGCTTTGGAGAAAATGCAAAACGCTAAGATATTCCCTTGGGCCGATCCGGGGCTTATCAAGGCAGCCTACAATCGACGGTTTTACTATGAGGTCGTTGAAATTACCGATAAAGGCAAAATTCGGGTCGTATACTGGATCAATGTGGCCTTTATAGGTATGAAGACCCAAGAGCAAATTCTTGAACCCGATGAAATTATTGGCCTACATTTCTACATGGATGAAGACTTTGCGAATGCCAAAAAAGGGGAAACCTTGTATATGCCGGCTATAAACCTCCTGGGCTTCAAAAACGAGCAGTTTGGCCGGGAGTTGAGCACAGCAGTAGATGTAGGGCTCTTGTTTGCTGGGGGGGCCGGACTATTGGCCAAGGGAAGCCGGGTGGCCAAGGCCCTTGCGGTATTGGATACGGCAGTTTCGGTGGCCGATATTACGATCAATTCTTTCCGCTCCGACATCGCGGCCACCGAAGGGGGGAAAAAGTTTTTACAATCCTGGGATATAGCCAATACCATGATCGGCATTTACGGATTAGGACGGGTAGCCATCGAGATGCCCCACATACTCCGCAATCTTAAAAAATCTTATCAAAAATTTAAAGCCTCTGGTGCCAGCAATATCCCGGACAAAGATTTGAAAAAGATTGAGGGCGAAGTAGAAAATATATTTGATGAAGCCGGTAAGGTAAGCAAACAAGCCGAACTACAAAAAGCCGAAGATGCTCTCTTAGAAGGCACCAACAAGGCAACCCGGGACATGCTGCAAAAAGAGAAGCCCCAACTTATGGAAATGCTTCTCGATAACCCCCGGGCCGCCAAGCTTCTTAAAAAATGTAAATCGCCTTGCTATCCCGAAAACATCACCCAAGCCCAAATTGAGAAGCTGGACTCCATCATTTTAAAAGCCGAGACCCAAGGCATTCCAATAGATTCCAAATCCTTACAAGACTATCTTCACGCAGGCCGGGATGACCTGGAAAATGCCATTAGTCAAATTGAAAACCGTTTTCATGCCCTGGAAAAGGCCAAGAGTGCAGGGGCTACGGCCAACCAGGAATTAGAGATTGGTCAAGATATTATCAATACCGAGGTTCTGCGGGGGAGGCCCGGAGTTGCCCAAGGAAGCGAAGGCCTGCCCGACCTTGGTGCCGATTGGCTTACAGGGCCCCAAAACCGGAAAATTAGTACCTTCCCGGGGCAAATTGCCCGCCGGATGCAAAATATTGGCGACTTTAAAAACTTCCGCGAGTTTCGTGAAACCTTTTGGAAGCTAGTAGCCCTAGACCCGCAATTGAGCCGAAACTTCAGTACTCAGAGTATAGGCCGTATGCGAAATGGCCAAGCTCCTTTTGTGATAGGTGAGGAAGCTGTAGGAGGTGGAGCCAATGCTGTATACCAGCTTAATCATATTGATCCGATAAAAAGCGGAGGAAGCGTCTATGATATGAGTAATATAGAAATAGTCACTCCTCGCACCCACGGCCTTGTGGGACAATAATAGTGCACATGAACGATCAAGAATCTTTACACGACAAACTTCACTATTTTGTGAATCGCCTCTCTACCTTAGAAGGGCAACTTCGGCAATTGGCCCCAGCCCTTCAACAGTTGGTTCTTCTGAGCCTAGCCGAAGAAAATCTCAATACAGCCTTTGTTCATTTTGAATTGGGTTCGGCTACCTCTTCCATTCAAAAACACTTGGCCAATTCCTTAGATTATTTCATACGAGGCTTTGCCTATAAAAATACGCCAGACACCAAACGCTACCCCCAAGGCCCCGTCAAAGTGCGGGACGAGCTGAGTAACCCTAGCCGGGGGTTTCGCGCTTTGTGCTTGGCCCTTGTCTTGGGCGATAAGGTACAAGCCCAAGCCATAGCTGCCCTTATTTGGGACCCTCCTTTTGCCAGTTACATAGGCCCTCCCCCGGCAACCTGTGGCTTTAACGAACAATTTATTGCGTATGCCTACCGAGATTACGTCTTAGAGGAAGCCCCGAGCGACTTGCTGGTTACTTTGTCAAACGTACAAGATGAAAGCTTCTACCATAGCTTATTGAAGCAGTACCTGCTCGAGCTTATCCAATCTCAACCTAAAAAACTGCCGGAACTTCTAAAAAGCTTGGGGCAAAACTTTGCAAAACAGATCTACCAACCCATCTATAATAGCATGGACTTAACTAGCATGGCCTTAGCTCAGATTGGATTGTCACGGGGCTTAATAAGAACTGAACAATTGCCAAATTCCCCTTATTTCTCTTCAGCTTTGCTGAATAATTAAAGAATATATTACAAACCAAAAATGTGATGCTCGAACACTGGCTGGCCGAATTAAAGCGTCATCTTAAAAAAGACGAACGATTTTTCCAACAGATGGACCAACAACTTGGGGCGGCACTGTATAAAGTAGTAAATACTTCTACTGAAAGGTTTATGCTCCTCCCTCCCCACCCCCATCCCTTTGAAATAAAAACCGAAGGCAATTATTTTCGCCTGGAAGCCGATTTATTGCATATCGATACGGCCTTTCCCGTGGAAATCCTTTGGACTCAAAAAGACGAGCAATGGATTTTTATTTGGGCAGACCTCCCCCTAGAATATTTACAAGAGACCTTTGCCAACCGCAATGAGTGGGTATCTAGCTTAGATTACCCCTTTGCCATTGAAGCGCAAAACCCCGTTTGGCCCCATATCCAACTTACTTTTTTACTCCATGCGTCGGCAGACCCGGCCCAGATTGAAGACAAAATTTACCAATGGATCCATGCGTGGAACAAAGAACAAGAAAAAAACGCCGGAGGGTTTATCCATAATGCCCGTAGAGTATCCGAACCTGTGGGCCATGAGTTAAAAATCTTGGTAGACTTTGGTTCGGCGGGTATAGAAGGCATTCATAATTTGCTTTCTAAATTAGAAGAAGAAGGCGTATTACATAAGGTAATCATTGGCAGTTAGGTCTCTTTAGCCAAAATTTAGCTTAGGGATGGAACGGCCTGTTTGAGCTCGTAGGGGCCTGGCGGGTAAAGGCAGCGAGTAGTGACAGCCCGGCCCGCGCGGGCACAAAAGTTTAAGCAAAATCAATTTTGATGGCGCGGGCAAGCCCCAATACTTGACTTTGCTGTGGCTAAAACCCTCTTTTGGGCTGTACCCCGTAGCGTTTTTTTAGGTCACGCTCGGCCATTTTATCATTGCAGACCTCAAACATCACTCGACGTCGCTTATAATCTATGCGCATAAATGGCTCTAACATTTCTAAGGTGATGAGGTGGGTATCCTGGTCTACGGCTTCCACCAAGACATCCGAAATGATATTGTTGACACTCGCCCCGTTGACCTGATAATTGGCCGCCAAGTTGGGTAGCAAGCCCTCGGCATATTGAAAAGACCGGGGCAAGGCTTTTTCCCAAAGCAGAAGCCGCTCGGCCTCACGGGGAAAAGGAAACTCAATCAACCTCCTAATCCGCCTTTGAAAGGCCTTATCAAAGGTGTTTTCCAGATCATGGAC
Organism: uncultured Microscillaceae bacterium; assembly: GCA_963922455.1. Lineage (GTDB taxonomy): Bacteria > Bacteroidota > Bacteroidia > Cytophagales > Microscillaceae > CAWUIO01. Next base: position 41,964 of record CAWUIO010000030.1, on the reverse strand, counting down.
ATTGGTGGCTAAAATTACGAGACCTTGAAAACTCTCCACCTTTTGCAATAAGTAGGCTACTTCTTGGTTGGCATAACGGTCCTTAGCCTCTTTTACTTCGGTTCGCTTACCAAACAAGGCATCGGCTTCGTCAAAAAACAAGATGCAGTTTTGCTTGTCAAAGCGGTCAAATATCTTTTCTAGGTTTTTTTCGGTTTCCCCAATGTATTTAGACACTACCCGGGCCAAATTGACAATATACACGGGTATGCCTAGGCTTTTTCCGATGGTCTTGGCTGTGATGGTTTTACCCATACCGGGCATCCCGGTAAACACGACCACATAACTGGGTTTGATACGGTCTTCTACTCCTTCTTTGGCAAAAAGGCGGTCCCGGTTACGAATGTATTTGATCAAGTCTTGCAATTCATCCCGGGTATTTTGCGGGAGGACTACATCTTCAAAGCTGAGGGCCGTTTCACTGAGGGTAGCCGGAAAATTAGGCTCTTCATCCAAACGAGGAGCATCTCCTCCCAAAAAGTAGCGCAAATAGGGATAGCTTAGCCGGAGCTCTCGGTACAAGGGATCGTCTTCCCGTTTGTTATCTTTATCTAGGGTGCTTTCTAAATAGATGATATCTTCCAAGAAAAGCGGGTGCTTAGGATGAAAATGACGAAGATATTGCTGCTGCTGCCTCATATCTTCTCCGGCCAATACATATACCAAGGTTTGTAAGGTAGGGATGAACCGAAAACTAGCTGTTTTGATGCTTCCTCCTATTTGGTTTTGCTTGAGTGGGTCGGCACTGGCCTGGGTTAGCGGAAAAAATAGGGCGGGTTGGGTAGCTCGGGCCAGGGAGAGGATGAGGGCAAGCTGCTCGGCTGGGTTCAGGTTTTTCTTTTCGAACAATGCCCTTAGATTACTCTCTTGGGGTAGATGGTTCAGAAAAGAAAGATCATCCATTGTGCCCTGAGGGTTTTCTAAACGGAAGCTAATCAGTTGCTGGAGGTATAGTAACACCTCTTGAAGGCTTTGGGCGGGTAAGGGTGATTCTAAGGTATTTTGCATGGCTTGGTGATTTATCCTTCTAAATAGAGAAGATTTTTTTCAATTTTAACAATAATTACTAAATTATTAGCTCATTTCTCAGATCTAAATATGTCTGACTACGCCGACAGAGAATCCTTGCCCGAACCCGATATTGCATCTGAAGAGCATCAGGCAGATCTCTCTGATTGGCAAAGTCCTGCTGAAGTATTTCAGGCCAAGTTGGAAGCCCGTCTCTCAGGGCAAAACTTTACGTCTCCTCTGCAAAAAGCCTTTCAAGCCAAGTTAAGTCAAGATTCTAGTCAAGCTGATTCGCCCCCTGATCAGTCAGATACTCCAGCGGTGGCCCCATTAGATGCCGCAAATGCTACAAGCAGTGTCGATAAGACCCTACCCAGTGATGTCTTACAAAATCTGGAAAGCACGCTAGATGAAGACTTCTCTCAAGTCAAAATACAAGAAAGTGAAAGTGCTACCCAAATAGGGGCCTTGGCCTATACCCAAGGTGAGGAAATTACTTTTGCCCCCGGACAATTCCAACCGGATACCCCACAAGGACAGGAACTTATTGGGCACGAATTTGCCCACGTAAAACAACAAAGGGAAAACCGGGTACAGCCTACCACCCAGACTCAAGGAGTACCTGTAAACGATGAAGCCCATTTGGAGCAAGAAGCCGACGACTCTGGCCGGACGGTTGCCAATCAAATTGAAGTAAGCCCCTTACAAAGGAAGCCTGATACCCGGCAAGTGCCCGAACAAAACCCGCCCCTTCAACTCAAAGCAGCCGAGGCTCCTGAAGACCCGCCACACGCTCTGGTAGCCCGTTGGTCAGACCCGGCTCCTATTTCCCGCGATCAGGTAATTCAGGGGAACTTTATAAGTGACTTAGTCAACCGAATTGACAGTGTTCCCGGTTTGGATGTCCAAGATTTGATTGATGCCATACCCGGTTATAATCTGTTTACCCAGATTACCGAATACGACATCCTGCGTGACCGGAACGTCCAAAGAGATCCCCGGGAATTAATCCGTGAATTTATGGAGCTTCCCCCAGGCGGGGAGTTGCTTTACCGGAAACTTGACGAATATGGGATCATTGATGGGGCTTACAACTGGGTAGTGGATGAATTGAGCCGCCTAAACCTCACTTCAAATCGGGTTGAAAGTGCGCTTCGTACCGCCTGGGACCTCATGGATTTTGTCCGTTTGGATGTCATTAGTTATAATTTAGGCGTAGTCCAACGGCAGTTTGCTCCTTTATTCAGAGATGTCCGAACGTTTGCAAGTTCTGCGGTAGATGCTCTGATCGAGTTACTCACGGAGGCACTTACCGAGCCCCTGGTCGATTATCTTTACGAAGAAAATGAAACCTACCGACTGGCTACCAAGGTATTACACCGTAAATTCCCCCTGGAAGACCGGGTAGAGGCCAGTACCGAAGAAATCATCCGGGATTTCTTATTGCTCATTGGTAAAGAAACGGAAGTCCAACAGATGGAAGAGCGGGGCACGCTCACCGAGATGGCCGAATGGATCGATACCCAATGGGGCCGCTTTACGAGCCTAACCGACCGCTTTATCGGTATCGTAGACCAGGCCTGGGAGGCTTTCTCTATGGAGAACCTGAGCGATATTCCTGGAGTATTTGGCGGTATCCTGGATGATTTCATAGCCCTTCTGGAAGACTTCATTGAGTTTGCTTCCGAAGTGGCCGCCAAGGTGTTGGAGCTGGTCAAAAAAGCGCTTTTGGGTATGCTGAGTGAGCATGCCAGTCAGACTCCGGGCTATCCTCTGATTCGGGTATTATTGGGCAAAGACCCCTTTACCGAAGAGGAAGTACCCCGTACGGCCACCAATATCATCCACGGATTTTTAAGTCTACTCCCCGGTGGCGAAGAAACCTTCCAGCGGCTTCAAGAGTCGGGAGCGATAGACCGGATGGTGAGTTGGATAGATGGAGCGGTAAGCCGTTTGGGAATTACCTGGGACTTTATCGTCAACCTTTTCACCGATATCTGGAACTCGCTCTCCATAGACGATCTCGTTAACCCGATAGAGGCCTTTGTCCGTATTGTGAGCACCTTTGGGGAGCCGATTGCGCGTCTTTTTGAGTTCATTTTTGAGGTCATTCAGGCCATTGTCCAGTTTGTGCTGGAGGTCATGAACTTCCCCACCCAACTTATCGTCAACATCGTCAACAATGCGATGCAAGCCTACGAAGATATCAAACAAGACCCCATGGGTTTCTTTGTGAACCTCTTCCAGGCTATGAAGTTGGGCTTCGAGCAGTTCTTTACCAATATTGGCACCCACCTACTAAGCGGTTTGGTAGATTGGCTCTTCGGCCAAATGGAAAATGCCGGGATCACCCCTCCCCCCGACCTTAGCTTTGAGTCCATCTTAAACCTGGTCTTGGAAATTCTCGGCATCAGCCAGGACCAAATTATGGAGAAGATCGCCGAGCGTATTGGCGAGGAACGCATGGCCCAGATCCAAGACTTTGTAGACCGCGCCGTAGGAATCTTTACCTTAGTGGGCGATGTCATGGAGCGGGGCCCAGTAGCCCTGTGGGAACACATCGAGCAACAACTTAGCAATCTCTGGGATATGGTGATAGAGGGCGTCCGAAACTGGATTATGGAGCAGATCATCACCCGGGTGACCGCTCGCTTGCTCACCATGCTAGACCCCACGGGTATTGGAGCCGCTATCAATACCGCTATCGCATTCTTCAATGCGGTACAATCTTTCATTGAGTATCTCACCGAGATGCTCGAGATCATCAACTCCTTTGTAGAAGGCGTAGCCAATATTGCGCGGGGTAGCCTTAATCAAGCCGCCGATTTCTTAGAAAGTGCCCTGGCCGATGGCATCCCCATTGCCATTGGCTTCCTGGCCAACCAGGTAGGCTTGAGCGGACTGGGTGAGCGGATTGGGGAAATGATCCAGGCCCTCCAAGAACGGGTAGACCAGGCGATTGACCGGGTGCTGGATTGGATTGCCGAGCAGATGCGGAATATCATGCAATCTATGGGGCTGATGGAAGAGGAAGAAGAAGATCCAGAATCGGCCGAAAACAGTGAAGTAGACGAAGCCGACCTAAGACAAAGCTTCAGTACCCAAGACGGGGATCGGCATAATTTGTATGTACCTGAGGGAGAAACCCACCCCATGGTAGCTTCCACACCCAAAACCCTGGATCAACTCGTTAGCGAAAGACGCACCCAAATCCAACAAGAAAACACCGATAACCCCGCAGGTACGGCCGAAAATCAACCGAAGTTAGATGCCTTAGGCCGAATTACACAAAATAGAACTGAACTGGTTTCTTTGCTATCCCAGTACAATGTAGCAGTTGACCGCAGCAGTAGTCGCCAAGCTACTGAGCTGGCTTCTCAGATCAATGCCAAGATGAATGCCATCGTTGAAGACCTCATCGTAGCCGGTATTGATACCGAGGGTAGCGATAATATTGAGACCCACGTTACGCACCAACTGGATGCGGGCCGTCCTAAAACCGTGATCGCGGAGCCCTTGACTCCTATTCCAGGCAATACGGTGGGCTCTACCCCCCAAGAAGAACCCCTGGGTTGGGATTATTTAGATCCAAGCAAACGTCGTAGTCACTGGGTTGCGGCCCACTTGCTCAATCATCACCTGCATGGCCCCGGACTGCAATGGAACCTCGTCCCCGGTACGAAGGAGACCAATAATAATATGAAGACGGAGATTGAAAATACGGCCAAAGATGAAGTGAGCAGCAATCCGGATAAGCAGTACTTTTACGAAGTCAATGTTGACTATTTATCCGAACAGCCCGGCAAGCCGTATTTGCAATATTTCCCCTTCCAAATCCGGGTTCAGTTTGGGGAGTTAAACGGGGAAGTTGGTAATTTCAATCGAGGTCCCGCCCGAGAGGTTTCCTTTACTCAAGACTCACCCGACGTGACCAATACCAGCATGCCTTCCTTTAATGAGTCATCGGCTTCTAGGTTAAAAACCGCATCAGATGATGCAGGCAAAAGTATACCAGCCTCTGTCTTTTCTAACATAGTGGCGGCTAGGCGTCAAATAAGCTCGAATTCCTTCGGTGAATCCATTGAAGAACTCATTACCCACATGGAGGCCTACTATGTGAGTAATGGCTTGGCCGCACAAGGAGTATTTACCCAGCGCTTTGGCGGGCCACTGCGTGAGCTAGCTGCCAACTTTATCTTTATGAATTATTAACACGCTATGACAGATTCTATCAAAGCCTCCTACCAAGCCATGATTGGGAAATTAAAGCACCAGGCTATTCGAGTGGTGCATTCTATGATCATCACCCAGGAAGAGCCTATTGCTGTAGACTCTCCTTTTCCTTCCCTTCCCGCGAGCATTCTCGAGCTATACGCTAGCATCGAGTTGATGAACTGTAAATGGGTATTGAAGCCAGATTTAGAGGATTTTCACTACCTAGATGAAGACCTGGATATCATTACGGGCGAACTTCACCTGCCTTCGCTCAAAGAATTGGACGAGAAAAAAGATCCGAAGATCTATTTAGCCTACCTAGATCCTTACGAATTGCTACGCTCGACGCATCCCCAAGAAGATTTCCTCAGCTATATTCCTCTTGATTATCTATCCAGCAATCTTGCCGTATGTTATAAGGCCGGCCCAGAAAATCAGGGTGATTTATTCCTTCTTGATTTTAGCGAGTCTGGTAGCATCACTCCTCTTCCCGGGGATCTGCACCATTACCTGAAAACTGGATTTGCCCATTACTTTTTCTACGGCTGGCAAAAAGCCGCTTTTTTAGATGACTCCGTCTTTCAAAAAACGATTGACTTTTATATCCCGCAACTATTTAATTAAATGCTCTCAGGCTGTAAAGTGGCAGCCCCCACGAAGCAATAGAAGGGGCGGCCCCCACTGGTCTTAGCGTCTCGCTCAATGCTGTCAACCTAAGAAAAAGTTTATAGGAAGCTCGGGCACAATTTTATGGTGTCCGCATCTTTTCGGGCATTTGTAATGCCCGGGCTTGGATTGGTTTCCACTAAGTTGAGGCATTGAGCGTCTTGCTAAGACCATTTTTGAATCATGAAGTGTTTGTGAAAGACTTGATTAGAGCACAAACGTCGCAAAGTGTCTTTGCGAGATACTAAGACAAGAGTTATGGCGTGATCAACTCAGATAATTAAGCAAAAAATAAAGGGAATTTCTTGACATCCCATATACTACCCACTGATTCACCCAAAAAATACAGATATTAGCCTTTATCTTTCAAGCCCTTTTCCATTTCAATTAATTGCTTCTCCCGTTCTAGTTCTGCCTTCAACTCTTCTTCACTAGGAAGGTAAAGTTTATATTTTGAGGCAAATAATTGTTGATTATTCTCCAAAATAGAATATTTGACAATCGTTTCATTCTTTTCGGAGCAGAGGATAATACCAATGGTTGGGTTGTCTCCTTCGGGTTTAAATTGATCTTCCCAGAATCGGATATAAAAGTCCATCTGGCCAATATCTTGGTGAGTAAGTTTGCCTACTTTCAAGTCGATTAAGACAAAACATTTTAAGACATAATTGTAGAAAACTAAATCTACATAGAAATGCTCATTCTCCGCCGTGATTCTTCTTTGTCTGGCAACAAAGGAAAAGCCCCGGCCTAATTCTAAGAGGAAGGCTTGAAGTTTTTCTATCAAGGCTTGCTCTAATTCCTTTTCCAGAAAAGTTTGATTTTCCTTGAGTTGTAGAAACTCTAACACATAGGGGTCTTTAATGATATCTTCGGGTTGGATAGGTTGGGCATTTTTGTCGGCTTCCGCTTTTATTAATGCTTGATTTTGACTGGAAAGAATTCTTTCATAATAAAAACTATTAATTTGTCTTTCCAACGTACGGGTACTCCATTGATTAGAAGCTGTTTCCTCTATATAAAACGTTCGGGCTTTTTCATTTTCTACTTTGAGTAAAATGCGGTAATGTGTCCAGGTCAATTGATCACGCAGTGCGTGGACAATTGGAAAAGTCAAATAAAAACGACGCATGTAATTCAAGTTTGTCTTTGTAAAACCTTTACCAAATTCTTCAGTAAGTTTTGCGGCGAGCATCTTGATAAGTTGATTCCCATATTTGGCTTTTTCCTCTCCTGCCTGTTCTTTCTGCACAATTTTTTGCCCAATTTTCCAGTAAGCCTCTACCATAGCAAAGTTGATAGCCTTGTAAGTAGTATGGCGCGCTTCCCGCAAAATTTGAGCAACCTCATTGTAGATTTCCATAAAATAGTTTTTTTCAAGTATAGATCATCTAAACGTATAAAATCTAATGGTTTTTTTCCAAAGAATAGTCGGCAGACTTTCTATACAAGTGTGTCTAATTCAAATAATTTGCTGAAAAGTAGCTTGGATTACTAATAACACAAGCCATGATTAATGCTATTAAAAAATCCTTCCAAAAACTCATACAGCAGCTAAGGAATCCGAGGCTCCGCCTGCTTCGTACCCTGCTTGTAAGCCACGAAGAACCAACTTCCTTGGAAGTTCCCTGGCCCCCTCTGCCCGATGCGGTCCGCGAGTTTTACAGCAGCATCGAGTGTTTGCATTGTCAATGGGCCTTAGCAGAACCGATAGAAAATTTGCGCTACTTGGATGAGGGTTTGGATATCATATCAGGGGAAGTATGCCTTCCCTCCCTAAAAAAGCTGCCCGAAAAACAAGATCCTGCGGCCTTTTTGTCCTACCTAGATCCCTGTGGCCTATTAAGCTCTTTCCACGCCAAGGAGGAGTTACTGCACTACATACCCCTCGATTACCTGTCAAGCCATCTGGCCGCAGCCTATCGGGCCGGAGAAAGCAAGCCGGAAACTTTATTTCTAATAGATTTTAGTGAGAGCGGGCAGATTACCCTCTTTCCTTGGGCATAGAGGAGTACCTGATGACCAGGTTCCGGTAGTACTTTTTCTACGGATGGCAAAAAGCCGCTTTTTTAGATGACTCCGTCTTTCAAAAAACGATTGACTTTTATATCCCGCAACTATTTAATTAAATGCTCTCAGGCTGTAAAGTGGCAGCCCCCACGAAGCAATAGAAGGGGCTGCCCCTGGCGATGGGCATTGGGTTTCAAAAAGGAAGTTTTGTGCCGCCAGGGTCGGGCTTTCGCTACTCGCTGCCTCTCCCCGCACGCCAACACGAGCTCAGACAGGCCGCTCTATCCCTCAGCCAGGTTGGCTATTCCCAAAGATCACTGGTTTTCAATCGGGTATCTATAGTTTTTAGATAGAGTTCCTCCCCACTTTTTAGCTCCTCTTGGCGAGTGTAGCCTTGGGGGCTAGGCTCTCGGTATTCCTCGGTGGTTTTCTTGACCAAATTTACTAGTACATACTCCGGGATACCTGCCTCGGCGTAGAGCTTGGTTTTTATCCCCTTATCGTAGGTCAAAGAAGAATCGGCCACTTCTATCACCACCAGTACGTCTTCGGCTTGGGGGTGATGGTCCCGGTAGCGTCTTGCTTCTGGCTTCAACAGGGCAATATCCGGCTCCGGCTCAGATAATTGACCAATTTGAATAGGATTCTGAATACTGACGATACATTTTTCACCTAGAGCTTGGTTTAGGAGAAAAGTTAGGTAATTGACACAAGATGCGTGTTCACTTCCAATCGGACTCCTATTGATAATTTCTCCTCGGATTAATTCAATACCTTTTTCTTGAAGTATTCCTACTTCGGCCATTTTGTGGTATTCCGCTACGCTAATCAGCCTCCGATCTAGTAATAAAGACATACTATGGGATTCATGTTTAATAGGAAGAGTATTCCAAATACAAACCAAATGCTATTCTTTGAGTACTCCCTTAGGTATAAAAATACGAATTTTTTGGGTGGCTTGAAAGCTACTTACACTCTTTGGCTTGAATAAGCAAGGAGTTAAGTCATGTATCCAATAATTAAAGGAAATACGTATATTTAAGTAGAAAACCTTTGTGAAGAGTTTTATGAGTATACCAAATCTTGTAGAAAGTTATCTCCATTTATTGGAGCATTTAAGCGTAGACCAAAAACTAGATATTATATCCCGTCTTTCACAATCTGTGAAAGAAAAGGTGAAATCTAAGCATGGCTTGGCTTACTTTCGGGGAGCTTGGCAATCCAAGCAAGAAGCAGAGGATATTATTCAGGATATTCGAGCAAGCCGTGAAATAAGCCGTCGTATTGATGATTTTTAATGTATTTATTAGACACTAATATTGTTATTTTCCTTTTCAAGGATCGCTTTCAAATTGCTGATAAAATAGAAAAGGTCGGCTTAGAAAATTGCTACATTTCCGAAATCACAGTGGCTGAATTAAAATTTGGAGCTGAAAAAAGTGATCGGCCAACTTATCACCACAAGATTGTAAATGAGTTTATTCAAGAAATAAGCGTTTTGCCTATCCACGGTTTTTTGGATCTATACGCCAAAGAAAAGGCTCGTCTTTCCAAAGCGGGCATGATTATCCATGACTTTGATATTTTGATTGGGGTTACCGCGATTGCCCACGATCTTATTTTAATTACAAACAACACCACACATCTAGCAAGATTAGAGAGAATTGTTACGCAAGATTGGACAAAGGAATAGCTTAAGGTATAAGAGTGCCCCCGCAGTCGCGAGGCTCCAGTCTTGTAACATAATATTTCAACCCCAACCTGGTCTAAGCGCCTTGCTCCCTGCTGTCAACTTAGTGGAAGCCGATCCAAACCCAAGCATTACAGATACCCTAAAAGACACCAACAGTATACCATTGCGCTTGAGCTTAAAGTACTCCCTTAGGTAAGAAACACGAGTTTGTTGGGTGGCTTGAAAGCTTATAATTGCTCAATTTCTTCCTCGGTCAAGCCGGTAGATTTACTGATTAACTTTACGGAAACTCCGTTTTTTTTAAATTCCCGGGCTAATTCTATTTTAGTTTTCTGGCTACCTATTTCCTCACCTTTTTCTATTCCAACAATCTCACCTTCTTGAAACCCTTCCTTCTTGGCCGTCTCCAAAATGCTATACTGGTCCCCGTAGGCTTTTAAATTTTCCTGGTATGTTTCCATTTCTCTAGGGTTTAATGGAGCTATTTCTGCTTCCTTGAATAATTTCTTAAAAATACGTTCTTGTAATTTCGGGGGCCGGTCTTTCAACGTATGCAAGTTTTTGAGCACATACATCTTGAAACCAAAATCGGTAAAAGGATTGATGTATCTTTCCTGTATTTGCATACTATTGTTGAGTGCTGGTATTGGTAAGCCTTAAATTTAACACATCCTTAGCAGCCGCAAAAAACAATATATCTTTGCATTTTGTCGGCTCCCCCCTATTTTTATCCTTTGTATTTTTAATCCACTTACCCTATGAAAACAAACACCATCACCGCCAACTGGGCCGGCCAAATGGCCTTCGATACCCAAATTGACCAATATTCCCTCCGCATCGATACCACCGAAGAATATGGTGGGGCCGATACGGGTATTCGCCCCAAGCGCTTGCTCTTGGCTTCCTTAGCCGGGTGCACGGGCTTGGATGTGGTCAGTATTTTAAATAAAATGCGCATCGAGTACGATTCCTTCTCCATCCAAGTAGAAGGTACCCTCACCGAGACGGAACCCTCCTACTACGATAAAATCCACGTGGTTTATTTATTTACAGGCACAGACCTCCTTATGGACAAACTCCAAAGAGCGGCCGATCTCTCGCAGGAAAAGTATTGTGGGGTAAGCGAGATGTTGCGGAAAGCAGCCGAGATTACGTATGAGGTGAAGATTGGGTAGGTCGCCCAGATTTATAAGCTAGGGTTCAGGCAAATTGAGGGAGATTGGTGAAGTCCCAAATCTTATCCATGATACGCACATACTTAACTGGTTAAGCTACTGTGCCCATTTTATTGTCGCATCAGAGTATAACTTCTAGGGATCAGAGGGATCTTAACGCTTTACTCCTTAACAGATCCCTGCTAGATAACTGGATTCTTAATTTAAACTAAGCCTCCAATAATTCCGGCTCCCGGTTCAAAATCTCTATTCTCTACTCTCTTCAGCTTAGGGATGGAAGCCCGAAGGGACGAGACCCCGCAGAGGAGCGCAGCGGAACGAGGAGGCTCGGGGCGCAGCCCGACAGCCCGACCCTAGCCCGGCCAGGATTTAATGTCAACGCGGGCACTTATGTTCTTGGCCGGGCTAGGGGAAGCCCCATAAAAAAAGCTTGCCCATCCCTGAGCAAGCTTCTTAGTAAAACCCATCTATTTTCTACATCCCGAAGGCGTAGTAATATTCATCTTTCAAATCAGGGTAGCGGCCAATTAAAAATACCCCACCTTGGCCTTCGGGTAAGGTTTTCAGGAAGTCCTCGGCCGATTTGACGGGCTTGTTATTAGACTTCGTTACGATAAAACCTTCCCGGATATTGGTTTCCCGCTTGATTTTCCCCTCATAAATCCGGCTGATGCGTACGCCATTTTCCAAGCCGAGTTCTTTGAGCTCTTCCGGCTTAAGCTCTTCCAGCTCGATGCCAAGAGTGCGGAGTTTATTGCTGGTATCGTCTTTTACGTTGGTCGCCACCTTCTCACCATTGAGGCCCCCTTTGAGGAAAACGCTGAGGTCTTTACTGGCCCCATTGCGAAGGACTTTTAAGGTAATTTTATTCCCCGGACGGCGCTTGGCGATCTCTTCCAGCAACTCAGGGCTGGATTTGATAGGCCGGTCATCCACTCCAATGATTACATCTCCCGCCTGGACCCCGGCTTCGGCCGCAGCCCCTCCCGGGTTTACTTTGTTTACGTAAACTCCTTCGGTGATATCTTTTAGGCCTTGCTCATCGGCAAATTTCCCATCTACCTGACGAATTTCCACGCCTAAGTAGGCTCTTTGGACCGATCCGTGCTCAATCAAGTCTTTCATAACTTTACGCACCAAGTTGATGGGCACAGCAAAGGAATAACCAGCATAGGTACCCGTAGGGGTAGCAATGGCCGTGTTGATCCCGATCAGTTCGCCTTCGGGGTTAATCAAAGCGCCTCCACTATTTCCCGGATTGACGGCGGCGTCGGTTTGGATAAAGGATTCTACGGGCACTTGATCTTTGTTACGCAATAGGTTCAAATTACGCCCCTTGGCACTGACAATACCGGCGGTAACGGTAGACTCCAAATTAAAGGGGTTACCTACGGCGAGTACCCACTGCCCTACTTTTACGTTGTCTGAGTTACCCAAAACGATATTCCTTAGTCCTTTGGCTTTTACTTTTATCACGGCCAGATCGGTGGAAGGGTCTGTACCGATAATCTCGGCTTCAAAGGTGCTTTTGTCATTGAGCACGACCTCAACCGTGGTGGCATCTTCTACCACGTGGTTATTGGTAACGATATACCCGTCTTGGCTGATGATTACCCCGGAACCGGAGCCTTGGCTTTGACGGGGGCCACGGTCTGGAGTCCCGAAGTTGTCAAAGAAGTCGCGGAACATATCCGGCATTCCATCCATTTGGGGCGTACGGTTGGAAGCATTGACTTCTTTGGTGGCAATGATGTGCACAACGCTAGGAGTCGTTTTTTGGGCGGCGTACGTAAAATCTTCGGGTACTTCGGCCCGTACTTTTCCGGGAGTTTTGATCAACTCTACCGTACTTTCCACATCTTGACCGCGCTTACTTTCTTCAATTACTACTTGGGGGCTTGTGTAGCCAGCCCATTGGTAGGTTAAGGAAGTAGTCAAACTACTGGCTACTCCAACAATCGCTAGATATACAAAGGTTTTAAGTTTCATAGAATAGATTTATGTATGGTTATTAGAATATTCGATACAAAGGTTTACATCCCGAATGCATAGTAGTACTCATCGGCCTCTTCGGGGTAACGCCCGCTAATGAAAATACCATCTTTGCGGTTGGCTTCAATCTGGGCCGCAAACTCCTCAAGGTTTCGGACAGTCCTGCCTCCTACTTTGGTAATGATAAAGCCCTCTCGCATATTGGTATTGTCTTTCAATTTGCCACGCATCAAGCGCACAACTTGGATACCCCCTTGGAGCTTATATTCTTTCTTTTGTTCTTCGGTAAGTTCACTTAACTCAGCCCCTAATTCATCAAAGGTCCGGCGGTTGCTCCGGGTAATGATTTCCTCATTGCCTTGGGAGTTTTTGAGGGTAACGCTGACCGTTCTTTCACTTCCTTTGCGGTGTATTTTTACTTTTACAGCATCCCCCGGACTGCGTTTGGCAATTTCTTCCAACAATTCAGGCGTGTTTTTAATTTCTTTCCCATCAATGCCAATGATTACGTCCTCGGGTTTAATCCCGGCGGCATCGGCTGCGCTATTTTTCTCTACGCCTTCTACGTAGACCCCTTCACTAATTTTCAAGCCTTTTAGCTTGGCAAATTTCCCGTTTACATCTTGTATAGTTACGCCCAAGTAGCCTCTTTGGATCGAGCCGTATTCGATTAAGTCTTTTACCACTTTCTTGACAATATTTACCGGCACCGCAAAAGAGTAGCCGGCGAAGGTACCGGTGGGGGTGGCAATGGCGGTGTTGATCCCGATCAGTTCTCCCCGTAAATTGATCAAGGCCCCTCCACTATTTCCCGGATTGACGGCCGCGTCGGTTTGGATAAAGGCTTCTATGGGGGTACGAGAGTTTCGTCTGAGAATATTTAAGCTTCTCCCCTTGGCACTCACAATCCCGGCTGTTACGGTAGATTCCAAATTAAAGGGGTTTCCTACGGCCATGACCCACTCCCCTATTTCCACTCCGTCTGAGTTGCCCAATACCATAAAAGGCAGTTTTTTTTCTTTTATTTTAATCACAGCCAAATCGGTAGAGGGTGCTTCTCCCACTATTTCGGCTTCGTAAGTCTTTTGGTCATTTAATACGACCTCAATCACGGAGGCGTTTTCGATGACGTGGTAATTCGTCACAATATATCCGTCATCCGAGATGATCACCCCCGAGCCTGAAGATTGAGCCGGTTGCCCGCCTCGAGGATTACGATAATTATAGTCAAACTCATCCCCAAAGAAGTCCCGAAATACATCAGGCATCCCCTCAGAGCGGCTTCTACGGGCATTTTGGGTAGAGATGATATGCACCACCGCGGCCCGGGTCTTGGCGGCTGCTTTGACAAAATTGGGGAGCAATACCGCTTGGGAAAGCTTTTGATCCTTACTCAATTCGGCCAAGGCTTTGCGGTCAACATTGTCTAGGCTAGATTCTTGTAGAGTAACCCCGGAGCGGTCAAAGCCCGCTAATTTATAAAGAGTCAGGGTTAAGGCACTCGATAAAAGAGCGACAATGGCCAAACTCAATACGTGTATATTTCGCATATCCTTCTTGTTTTTTCCTGTAAGATCTCAATAATTTTTCCACGGTAGATACGTATTAACAAACAATTCAAGTAACGTACCTAGGGCATTTTACCCGCCTTGTTTAACAAGCTTTAACTAAAAAATGACATTTTGTCTTCTCCATTTCCTTAGAATCTGTCAGTAGCAGAAACCTTGTCAAATTCTGAAATGGAATTTGATGCTTTACGTATCCCTTTTTAACTTGCTAACGCAAAAGATTTCTATTTTTTTATGCCTATCCATCATATTCAGGTACAAAAGACGGCTCGGTACGCCACCCATGGCCAATTAAGCAAAAATATCCGGCACCTATGGTTTGCCTGTCACGGCTATGGGCAACTGGTTGAGTTTTTTATCCGAAAATTTCATAATCTGGATCCCCTCACGCATTTTGTGGTCGCTCCCGAAGCCCTTTCCCGGTTTTACCAAGATGGTTTCACAGGCCGGGTGGGCGCTACTTGGATGACCCGCCTCGACCGGGAAGATGAGATTGCCGATTACCTATTTTACTTGGATAAGCTGGCCGACTCAGTCTTAAAACACCCTTCTTTACCTCCCCGTGAACAAATTAAGGTTCATCTTTTTGGCTTCTCTCAGGGTACCGCAACCATAAGCCGTTGGGCGTACAGTGGGCACATTCAGTTTGACCGCCTCATTCTGTGGTCCGGCGGCATTGCTCACGATGTAGCGTTTGAACACTCCACCCGAATATTTGATAAACGCCAAGCCTTACTTGTTTACGGGAAGCAAGATGAACTTATCAAACAAGAACAGTTTGAGGCACAAGTTACTACCTTAAAAGAAAAGCAAATTCCGCACAGCATCCTCACTTTTGAAGGCAAACACGAAATACCCCCCGCGGTATTTAAGCAAATTATTCCTGTTTAAATTGCCTTTTTTTCATCCACGATCTACCAAGAGTGAACTAGCTTGGGCAGAGGGTAAGACCACTACATCGGCCATATTCACGTGGGCGGGGCGGCTCACCATAAAGCCAATAATTTCGGCTATATCCCGGGCTAAAAGGGGCTGATACCCTTGATACACTTTGGAAGCCCTTTCGGCATCCCCTTTAAAACGTACTAAAGAAAACTCCGTCTCCACGAGCCCCGGATTTACGGCACTCACCCGGATGCCATGTTTAAACAAATCCATACGCATCCCTTTGTTCAGGGCATCCACCGCGTGTTTGCTGGCACAGTAGACGTTGCCATTGGGGTAGGCTTCCTTTCCGGCAATCGAGCCCACATGCATAATATATCCACTTTTTCGCTCAATCATGCCCGGTATCACAGCACGGGATACATACAAAAGCCCCTTAACATTGATATCTAGCATAGCGTCCCAATCATCGGGAGAACCCGTTTGAATGGGGTCCAAACCGTGGGCATTACCCGCATTATTGACCAAAATGCTTATATTTTTCCATTCCTCAGGGAGCCCTCCAATGAGGCTATCCACCGCTTCTCGGTCCCGAACGTCAAAAGCTAGGGTATGTACTTTTACCTGGGAGCTCAATTCCTGTGATAAAGAATCTAAGCGTTCTTGACGTCGGCCACAGATGATCAAGTCCATTCCTTGTCCGGCCAGGACTTCGGCGGTAGCTTTTCCAATTCCAGAGCTGGCTCCGGTGATAAGTGCAATGTGATCTGACATATGAAAATTCAATTCAAAAAATAAGAAATTTTGTTCCTTACCGGTAAAAAAAAGGATTAAAAACAGTTTGGGGCTTGCCCGCGCAAATACGTTTGGCATATCTTGCCCCTTGACTGCCAGCGCGGGCCGGGCTAGGCTGCCGAGCCGGCCCACCCGCTAGCCATTTCGGTCTCGGCCCTATCGGGCGCCTATCCCTAAGCCAAAAAACGTGTATCAGCTCAGGTAAATATTCCAAACATCTTTATGTACAGAAAAGATAAAGCTAAAATAAAGAAATATTTGCAAAGCCGCCTGCCCCGCTTTTGAAGAGTCGTGTAGATTTCAGATAGGAAAGGGGCCTCGGGTATGATAAATTATTCGTAGTTTTGCCCCTTTAATCGAATACATTCAGCTAAACCCAAACTGGCAATGAGTGAAGACAAATCTGCCGGGGGATTTATCCCCAAACTCAAGTTACACAATACTTTGAGTGGAGAGAAAGAAGAGTTTGCCCCCCTTAATCCCCCCCATGTTGGCTTTTACGTTTGTGGACCTACCGTTTACAATGACCCCCACATTGGGAATTCCCGGCCCGCTATCATATTTGATGTATTGCGTCGTTATTTGACCTACCTAGGCTATAAAGTACGCTTTGTCCGAAATATCACGGATGTTGGCCACCTCCTCGGGGATGCCAATGAAGGCGAAGACCGTATCTCCAAACAAGCCAAGCTCCTACAAATTGAGCCTATGGAAGTGGTCCATAAATATACCCACATCTATCACCAAATGATGGATGCCTTAAACGTGATCCGCCCCAGTATTGAGCCTACAGCCACAGGGCATATCCCGGAGCAGATTGAAGCCGTTCAAAAAATCCTAGAAGCTGGGCTGGCCTATGAGTCGGATGGGTCTGTGTATTTTGATGTACGCAAGTATAACGAAAATGCTAATTATGGGGAACTCTCCGGGAGAATCATAGAGGATCTCTTAGAAAATACCCGAGAGCTGGATGGCCAACAGGAAAAACGTTTCTCTGCCGACTTTGCTATTTGGAAAAAAGCGTCTCCCGAACACCTCATGCGTTGGAACTCTCCCTGGGGAGAAGGTTTCCCGGGCTGGCACCTGGAATGTACCGTGATGAGCACCAAATATTTGGGAGAAACCTTTGACATTCACGGAGGGGGTATGGACTTAATGTTTCCCCACCATGAGTGTGAGATTGCCCAATCCCGGGCCATCAATGGCCAGACTCCAGTAAAATACTGGTTACACAACAATATGCTCACCATCAATGGGTCTAAAATGAGTAAATCGGCCGGTAATTTTATTACTTTACGGCAGCTATTCTCGGGCGATCACCCGACCCTAGAGCAAGCGTATACGCCTATGACGATCCGCTTTTTTGTCTTACAAGCCCATTATCGCAGTACGATTGACTTCTCTAATGAAGCTTTGCAAGCAGCTCATAAAGGGTATAAAAGGCTTATAAACAGTTTAACCATTCTCAATAAGCTACAGTATCCCGAAAACCCCAGCACCGAACCTAATGCGAAAATGGAAAAGCAAGTAAGCGGCTTTTGTGATAATGCCTTCCGGGGCATGAACGATGATGTAAACACTGCCAAAGTGCTGGGGCAATTATCCAATATGGTCAAGAAGATCAATACCTTCTTTCTTAACCCTGGTGAAATGGAAAAGATCTCTCGGGAGACCTTTGATTATCTTGCCAATACCTATCGTACCTTCGTCACAGACATTTTAGGCCTCGTGGAAGAACCCGTGGAAGATGCGCAAGCGCTAATTGAAGGACTCCTGGAAGTTTATGCCGATGCCAAAGCAAAAAAGGATTACGATACAGTAGACCGTATCCGGGCTTACTTTCAAAGCAGTGGTTTGATTATAAAAGATCTGAAAAACGGTATCGATTGGGCTTATCAGGAGTAAGCTATATCAAGCCATATTTTGACATAACTATGAACTATTCTAAAAACAGCCTTTTCTTGCTTATTTGCTGGATTGGTCTGATCTGTACCCTGAGTTGCGACAATAAAACTGAGGTGAGAAAAACGACACCACTACCACCTTCTAAATTAACCTTGAAGCCTGCACCTACGTTTTCGGCCGACTCGGCTTATCAATACGTAAAAAACCAAGTGGATTTTGGCCCTCGGGTGCCCAACTCCTCTGCCCATAGGGCCTGTGGAGATTATTTAGTTTCGTATTTTAAGCAGCTTGCTTGGGATGTGCAAGAGCAGAGATTTGAGGCTACTGCTTACAATGGTACTATTCTCGACTCCAGAAATATCATTGCCAGCTACTTTCCCCAAAAACAAAAGCGCATCTTGCTATGTGCCCACTGGGATGCCCGCCCTTATAATGATAAGGAAGTGGAAGACTCTACGGCTTTTGAACCCATCGATGGGGCCAATGATGGAGCTAGTGGCGTAGCCGTTTTGATGGAAATTGCCCGGGTGATTGCCCTGGCCGATTCTACCCTAGAAGTGGGCATAGATATCATTTTATTTGACAGTGAAGATTATGGCCCTCCCGAAGGGCAAGAAATCCCAGGCCGGGCCGAATATTGGTGTTTGGGCTCACAACATTGGGGAAAAACCCCCCATACGCCCAACTATGTGGCCTATCAAGGGATTCTTCTGGATATGGTGGGGGCGGCCAATGCCAAATTTTATATGGAGGGGCATTCTATGCAGTATGCGCCTAAGCTTACCCGCTTGGTATGGAAAATAGCAGGACAATTGGGGTATGGGCAGTATTTTGTCAATCAAACGAGCCCGGCAATCTTAGATGATCACCTGTATGTGAATACCCTCAGAAAAATTCCGACCATTGATATTGTAGATTTTGACCCTTCCCGGTCAAACTTTTTCTTCCCGGAATATCACCATACCCATCAGGATAATATTCAAATTATTGATGTAAACACCTTAAAAGCCGTGGGGCAAACCGTCTTGCAAGTGCTGTATCAAGAAAGTGGTGATTTTCAATAAAACATAGGAGAGAATATAGAGACCTTATTTTAAATTAAATACCCACGTTGGCTTAGGGATGGAGCGGCCTGTTTGAGCCCGCCGCTGCTTGTGCGGGGGCCGGCGAGTAGCGAGAGCCCGGCCCCGCGCCGCCACGAATTCCCATAGGGCTACCCCAGGACTTGGCGCGGGGAAGCCCCAAGTAATTTTTCATTTACCCCCAAGCTACTTGATTTATGCAGGAATTTAGTCTTCCCACTTACCAGGATTTAAATCAACTGGATGCTTACACAAGCCGCCAGAAGGAATTGCTCGAAATTATTCGTTTGTTTCACTGGAGAGGGTGGTCACCAGCCACAAGTACCAACTACTCTTTTCGGAATCCCGGGCCATATGCGCATAGCATTAGCATCTCATCTTCGGGGGTAGATAAGTCTACATTTGGCCCGGAGCACTTGATGGCCTTAGACTTAGAAGCTCAAGTCTTACCGGGTTATGCCCATTTAAAACCCTCGGCGGAGACCTTACTTCACACGATGCTCTATCAAAACCCTACAATTGGGGCGGTCTTGCATACACATTCTTTAGAATCGGCCTTATTATCGCAAATTCATCCCGGGCAGTCGCTTATTCGGGTACATGGGTATGAGATACAAAAAGGCCTGAGAGGCACGAAAACCCACGAATCGGAAGTGGGCATCCCCATTTTTGAGAACTCGCAAGATATGCGTGCATTAGAAACTCAGATTAGGCCCTATTTGGAGGAAAATCCAGATACCTGGGGTTTTGTGCTAGCTCAGCACGGTTTGTATGCTTGGGGAGAGAATTTGGCCGAGGCAAAACGTCATGTGGAAGTTTGGGAATACTTGTTTGCCTGTATTAACCGCCTGGCAAAGTAAGTAAGTAAGATTTACTTGAAGAATCGCCGGATAATATATAACTTTAATTTAATGTAAATCTAAAGCACTAATTTCTATTACACTATGGCCGTTCTGAACATACCAGATCAAAACATAAGTATCTACGATTCGGAAGAAATCAAAAAATTTTTGGAAGCCCGCGGTGTTTTTTTTGATCAATGGGAAGCCCAAGTAAGCTTCAGGGATGATGCCGATCAAGAAACGGTTCTGCATGCCTATGCCCATACCTTGAAACCGTATATGGATTCGAATGGCTACCAAACTGCTGATGTGATAAATATCAATGCCACTACTCCCAACTATGGGGCCGTTCGCAATAAATTTCTGAGTGAGCATACGCATACCGAAGATGAAGTACGTTTTTTTGTAGACGGTAAGGGGTATTTTTGGTTTAATCTCGACAATGGGCAAGACCCTGTATTTAATGTATTGTGTGAAGCTGGTGATTTGATCTCGGTTCCGGCCAATACCAAGCACTGGTTTGATGCGGGCAAGGAAAACCCACACGTGAAAGCCATACGTATTTTCATAGATCAGTCGGGTTGGGTACCCCATTACACGGAGTCTGGGGTAGATGAGTCGTATAACCCGGTTTAATCTGAATAGCATACCTTTGTACCAAGACCTTAAACGGATCGACCTGCCCTATCAGGCCGATCTTGATTTTTATGAGCAGAATCAATTACATACTTTGTGATATTGAGGGTACTACCAGCTCCATTAGCTTTGTGGTAGATACGCTTTTCCCCTACTTTCGGAGTCATTTCCGAGAGTTTGTCGCCCAAAACTCCCAGGCGGAGTACCTTCCGGCTCTTTATGAGGAGGTACGACAAACGGTGCTTGAGGAAGAAAAACGAAGCTTGAGTGATTTGGAAGTCTTAGCCCAATTGGAGGTATGGAGCCAAGAAGACCGAAAACATCCGGCCTTGAAAAAATTACAGGGATATGTGTGGCAAGAAGGCTATGCCCAGGGTGAGCTAAAGGGACATATTTACCCCGATGTGGCCCCAGCCTTTGAGAATTGGAAATTACGGGGTATTGCCTTGGGGATTTATTCTTCGGGTTCCGTTCCGGCTCAAAAACTTCTCTTCTCTACTACAGAGTATGGGAACCTCTGCCCTTATTTTTCCCATCACTTTGATACGGGAATTGGTCATAAAAAAGAAAAAGTTTCCTACGAACGTATTGCCAAAGAATTGAACTTTCCTCCCCAGGAGATCCTGTTTTTATCGGATGTTCCCACTGAATTGGATGCCGCCCGAGAAGCGGGTTTCCGGACCTGCCAATTATTACGTCCTGGAACCCAAGCGGCTTCTCAACACCCGCAGGTTGCCGATTTTAGCCAACTTGAGCTGAAGGATTTTGCTTGATTTATATTCGCTGACCGATTTCTACATGTAAGCCCGGTTTTAAAGCAATGTATATGGACAAATTAAGAACTTTATGGCCCCATCTGGATCGTGAAAACTGCATCCAAGTAATTGATCAAAGGGCCCTACCCCATCAGATGATTATCCGTGACCTGGCCAGTAGTGAGGATGTATACTGGGCCATCCGGGATATGGTAGTTCGCGGTGCCCCCCTCATTGGAGCCACTGCGGCCTACGGAATGTTTTTTGCTGGTTTGGAGTCTCAGAATAGCCCAAAACCTTTGGAAAAATTGGTGGAGATCTCTCAAAGATTGGCCGAATCCCGCCCTACGGCGGTAAATTTATTCTGGGCCATCAATCGCCAATTAGAGGTTTATCGTAGGGAAGATCAGGACTGGCCAACGCGTTGTAGATTAGCCCGAGAGATGGCCGACCAAATCGTGGAGGAAGATGTAGAAACGTGCCGTCTCATTGGAGCCCATGGATTGAAGGTCTTTCAAGAGATACAAACCCAAAAAGGGGATAGACCTATACACATTTTGACGCACTGCAATGCTGGCATGCTGGGTTGTATTGAATGGGGAACGGCTACCTCCCCGATGTACCAAGCCCATCAATCGGGAATGGATATCCACGTTTGGGTAGATGAGACACGTCCTCGTAATCAGGGGGCCAACCTTACAGCTTGGGAACTTGGACGAGCTGGGGTGCCTCATACCATCATTGTGGATAATGCCGGGGGGCATTTGATGCAGCATGGGCAAGTAGACTTAGTGATCGTGGGCACGGACCGGACGACACGCACCGGGGATGTCGCCAATAAAATTGGCACTTACCTTAAAGCTCTAGCTGCTTTTGACAATCAAGTACCTTTTTACGTGGCCCTGCCTTCTACTACGATTGATTGGAGCCTACGCGATGGGGTACGTGAAATACCCATTGAGGAGCGAGACCCTAAGGAGGTGCATTCTATTCGGGGATGGGATGGGGAGAAAATACAGGAAGTCCGAATCAGTCCTGAATCTAGCCGAGCGGCCAATTTTGGTTTTGATGTCACCCCGGCCCGCTTGGTCAGTGCTTTAATTACCGAGCGGGGTACCTGCCCAGCTAGTGAGGCGGGTTTGTTGGAACTATTCCCGGAGAAGCAAGAAGGGATTCAAATATGAGTACATACAAAAGCCGGATCTTGAGAGATCCGGCTGAATCGAGCAATGCTCGAGAAAAGATATGAAGATAAGTTTAGTTCTTAATTATGCGAACCTTTACCGCTCGGGTACCTCGTTTTCCTCTGATCAACTCAAAAGCTACCCGGTCATTTTTTTCAAGGTATTCTTCGGTATCCGCAAGATGCATGTATACTTCGTCCTGTGTTTGATCCATGATAATAAAACCAAAACCCCGGCACTCATCAAAAAACTTTACCTTTCCGGTCTTTTCCATAAGACTACAGTTTAAATAAAAATAATAGAACCGAAAGGTTTACTTCCAGCCTCCGCCTCCACCTCCGCCAAAACGATTGTTACTACGGGGTTGACGATCTCGGGCTTGGTTTACAACCAAGGAACGCCCTAAGAAATCATTGGAATTTAACTCCTCGATGGCAGCCAAAGCATCATCTTCGTCTGGCATCTCAACAAAAGCAAATCCACGGGATTTTCCGGTCTCACGATCGGTAATGATTTTTACCGAAGAAACGTCACCGAACTCCTCGAAAAGGTTAACTAAATCTTGCTCCTCGGCTTTGAAGCTAAGATTTCCAACATAAATGTTCATTGAAAATAGAAATTGGATAAATAAAATAAAAAGATCGAGAGGAGATGTAAACAATAAACTGAAAGGCTTTTTTTCAGAGAGGTATTACAAATCGACCAACAATCTTAAACCAAACTTATTGATAATTTAAGACTTATCAAAGCTTTTTCAGGGCATCTAAATAAATTTTCCAGGAAGGGTATAAGTAATTTTTCCGCACAAAGTTTTATTATATACAGAAAAAACACAACATAAGTTGGCTAGCATACTAATTACGCAAAGTTTATTTGGACACCTTGAATACTTTGCTTGCGCAGCATACTATTATTATTACCAGAATGCATGGGATTATTGCAGGAAATTTTGCAGGAAATACCCAAATTATATTTCTACAATTTGATCTTTCTCTTTTTCAACGTCTGGGCTATCAATAGGTAAGGTAACACCTGGAGGTAAGTCTAATTGGGGAGGATCTAGGTCAAATGAGATACCTCCATCGTCATTGGATGAGGTGTCACTGTTATCGGTTGATTTGTTATTTTTTTCTTCGTTGCGGCTTACGTGATAGATCACCCATACCACGGCAACTAGGTTGATAATGCACAATAAAATATAATCTATGGAAATCATGATTAGCTAGAGTGATGGTAACTATTTTCTTTTAATAAGGTTTTCTTTCTTGAATTCAATTTACATTTTTTTTCCGAAAAACCAGATTTTTTCAGGGAAATAAAAGGCCTATAGTTTCAAGTATAATGTAACATTTGTTCACTTTTTGTCCTCAGCTATCCTATTAACCTTTCCTAAACGCCGTTTATTGTAGTTATTAAAGAGAGTTTTGAAATATTAAGTAATTTGTATATTTTGCATCAAATAATATGGTTTTATTTACTAGTAAAGGGAATTATGAGCGATATTCGAGTTAGCGGTCGCATGCACGTAGGAACGCTTAGAGAACAATTTAAAGAGGTCTTTAATGCCACCTTACGTGTTTACAAAGGAACCCACCACGGGGCCCACTTCTCCGATGATGATGCTACATTAGCATCGATTCGAGATGAGGATGCCGCCGAAAAAACTGGCGAACTTATTATCAACGGAAACATGCACGTGGACACTTTTGAGAAGTTATTTATGGAAGTCTACGGCATCAAAGTGCAAGTAGCTACTCCAGATGACGACAAATTGGCAAAAAATGACCACCCGCTTCACAAAGCTGGAATTGTTTAATTTTACTGGAAAGGGTTGGGTATTTATCCACCCTTTTTTGCTTTCTTCTACTCCTCCCCTCCTCTTTCTCCCCTACTCACTGGATAATTAGTATATTCAAGAGGGATAAAGTGGCTGGGCCCCACGTGTATCCTAAAGCCTCCTCACGTATAGGCCTTGTCACCTGGCAAGCCAAGGAAACGCCCCCTTTGGAAAATCCCTCTTCAAAAGCCAAATTGCAAAGATATTGGGATAAAAAATCAGCTGAATGGAACTAAGCTTTTGGGAAAAAAATAACTACCTCCAATACGATTGTATTATCGTAGGTGGGGGAATCGTAGGCCTTTCTACGGCTGCGTCCTTATTAGAGAAAGCGCCTCGCTTGCGGGTCATGCTAGTAGAAAGAGGTATCTTCTCTCAAGGAGCCAGTACCAAAAATGCCGGTTTTGCTTGTTTTGGTAGCTTGTCTGAAATAATCCGGGATATCAAACAGCACGGGGAAAAACCTGTCATGGCTACCATCCAAAAACGTTGGCAGGGCTTAAAAAGGTTAGAAAATCGATTGGGCCATACGGCTTTGGATTACCACAATTGGGGGGGCTACGAGCTACTAGAAGCTAGTCAATTAAACTATCTAGAGGAATTAGATCGGGTGAATGCTTTCCTACACCCTTACTTTAATCAAGAGGTTTTTCAGCTACGCAATGCCCAGATTTCGGAGTTTGGCTTTAACCCAGAGCTTATCAAAGCCTTGGTTTTTAACCCCTTGGAAGGACAGATAGATCCAGCCCGCATGCTTCAAGCCCTACGCTTGTACGGGCAAAGTCGAGGTTTATTGTATACAAGTGGAGCTGAGGTGCACGCGGTTCATCCAGAAAGTGCCGGGCCCAAAGTGGGTATAAGATGCGTGGCCCTCCAAGGACAAGAAAGCCTCTTTTTACAAGCTAGACAGGTAGTACTCGCTACCAATGCCTTCAGTCAACGTTTTTTGGGCGAAAAAGCTCCTCAACCCGGAAGGGGCTTGGTTTTGGCCACCGAAGAAATCCCTCAACTAGGTTTCCAGGGGACTTTTCATTACGATGAGGGCTATTACTATTTTCGTAATTATCAAAACCGCATTATACTGGGAGGAGGTAGAAATTTAGATTTTGAAGGGGAAAATACGGAAACGTTTGGCATTAACCCCAAAATAAAGGAAGACCTGCTATACAAGTTGCAGCACATGATTTACCCCAAGTCTCCTCTCCAAGTGGAGCACTGGTGGTCTGGGATTATGGGCTTTCATCCCCAACAAGAAACCCCCATCCTACAAGCGGGCCCCGGAGTTTGGGCGGGTACCGGTCTTAATGGGATGGGAGTGGCTATTGGCTCCGAAATTGGAGAAGAACTTGCTAGCAAAGTTTTGGAGCAACTTTAACTTATTTTTTTACCAACTCATTCGCCTGTTTAATCCAGTCGTCCCGCTCAATACGGCCGGGAAAAAACTCAATGGCATCGGTAACCTGTTCTACGTCTTTGGCCGTAAATTTTGAAATCTGAGCAAACGTAAATATACCCAAAGCATTGAGTTTTTCTTCTATAAAAGGCCCAATACCGCTAATGATCTTCAAGTCATCTTTTTCGTCCTGTTTGGCAGTTCCGATATTGGTATAATCAAAACTTTTAGCTTTTTCTTTGATTTTTTCTAAGGCTTGGCGGCGTTTGTCTTGAGTGGCCCCAGTAGCCGGCCGGCTGTCGTCGTCGTCGGCATCGTGCGAACTTACCGGAGCGATTTGCGTTTTCAAGGCAGAAAGCTCAGCTTCTAATTTCTCTTTTTCTTTTGAGCAAGCCTCTTGGGTTTTATGAAGTTTAATCTCCAGCTCCTCTATCGTACGTAAATTTTCTTCGTGATTGGCCATCGCCGCTTGATTGGCCCGTAGATCGCTTAGCTCTCTCTCAAGGCGGCTATTTTGTAGGGCAAGTTTTTCGTGGTCTCCATGCGATCTTTGTAATCCTTTTGAAACCCAAAAGTACACAATTAGTCCCCCTAAAATTGCCGCTACTAATAAAAATAAAATCGATAATAATACAGCAGTTGTAAAGCTCATAGTTTGTTAAGATTAAGATTGTAGGGTGATCTCAACCCGTCGGTTTTTTTGTCGATTGCTTTCAGTATCGTTGTTGTAGAGAGGCTGTTTGGCCCCTTCAGAACGGGTAGTGATCCGATTTTTAGAAATGCCTTGGCGCTCCAAGATATCAGCCACAAAATTGGCTCTTTGAAGACCCAGTTTTATATTTTTTTCATCATCGCCAGTATTATCGGTATGCCCTACTAAAAGGACTTTTATTTCGGGTTTACTCTTTAAATAACGGGCTACTAAATCTAAAAAGGCTTGGTCTTCAGGCGAAGGCCTTACGTGAGAAACTCGGTATGGGAAATTAATAAGATGTTTCTGCCTGATGAGTTTCAGCTCAGCCTCTGTAAACTCGGAAACATTTGCCTTGGCATTCTCAGCCGGTTTCTCTTCCTCTTCCTTACTTGTAGAATCATCGGGGGTGGGGCTTTCTATATCTTGGATTGCCATGAGCAAGCCATTTTTCAAAAATCCTTCCTCATCCGATTCTAATTTTTTACCATAGGTTGACAACCTAACTTGTTCGCTTTTAGCCCCTTGGGCCCTCAATAAATTTTGGAAATAAAGAGCCCGTTTCCAGCCCATCATCGAGTCTTCTTCTTCGGGCTGAAAATATCCAAAAATGGTAAGTGATTGGCTGGGGTTTTTGTCCAGATAGGATTTGACCGTTGTCAAAAGGCTCTCTTGGTCTTCAACTTGCTGAGGAAGGCTATCCCCTTTTTTATAGTTAAGGAAGTGATTCATCTTATACACGGTTTGGTCCTTATACCGAACGGTAAAGCCTTCGGCTGGCTCCGTTTTTTTCTCTTTTGGGTCTGGCGAGTGACCTTGAGCATCAGAGACAGGACTGTGGGTATTTAAGTTTGTGCATAATTGCATGTATTGGCAAGTATATAACCAAGATCCAAGGGTAATCCACAAAACTAGAATTACACTAAAAAATAAAGACCAGGGATTCATAAGCTAGGATTGTTAAATGCCTGGGAAAGAACCCACGTTTAGGCTTCTATTCCCTCTTTTTTTGTTAAATTTTCTTGAATTTACCAAGAATTTTTATTTCTAAAAACCTTCAGATAAACTTATGATATAAAACTCGACATTTGGTCACATTTTTTAGCCGAAAAACCCTTTTCTAGGTAAATTGGAGCTGCCCCCGGCCTAACATCCCTTAAGCCTCTTGTCCATTCGGTTTTGGCCGGGGTCGGGCTATCGCTACTCGCCGGCCAACCCACCATCCTGCGGCGGGCTCAAACAGGCCGCTCTATCCCTCAGCCATGATGAAGTGTTTTTTAGCCACTTTATAGCTTTTCTTGCTCAGGTTTTCTTCGTAATATTGCCCATTGTTAGTAAGAAACTAGCTTAGAATTTACAGTGTTCTAAAATAAAAAAAACATATGGCACTGACCCTAATTTTATCTTTGGCTGGCGTAAGCGCCTTTGTATTACTTATGAGTGTAGGCTTGTTGATCAAAGGAAAGCCCTTAACGGGTACTTGCGCCTCTCAAAATGCCACCTTAAACCAAAATGGTGTATGTGGTGTATGTGGACAGAGTGTGGGATCGTGTGAAAACGAAAGCACGCCTCAAGACTTTCCAGAAATCGCTCGTTAATTAAAACATTCATTAAATTTTTATACCAAAGGCTGGGCTTAGGCCCGGCTTTTTCCTTATTTTTTCCTCAGCAATATTTGATCCTATGACCTTAATCAAATCTATTTCCGGGATACGCGGTACTTTGGGAGGAAAGCCCGGAGATACACTAAGCCCCATTGATATCGTAAAATTCACATCCGCTTATGGAAGCTGGATATTAAGCAGTGGCCGTCAACCTAAGGTGGTATTGGGCCGGGACGCCCGGCCCTCAGGAGGCTTCGTGGGAGAATTGGTACGTTCTACCTTAATGGCCCTTGGCATTGATGTGGTAGATTTAGGCTTAAGCACGACCCCAACCGTAGAAATAGCCGTCCCCCGTGAATCTGCTGGGGGTGGGATTATCCTTTCGGCGAGTCATAACCCTATTCAATGGAATGCCTTAAAACTTCTTAATGAAGCAGGTGAGTTTTTAAGCAAAGAACAAAGCCAAACCGTCCTTGACCTAGCCCAAACCGACGATTTTACCTTTGCTGAATCCAATAAGGTAGGAAAACTAGAAGAAAGAGACGACTATCTAGATACGCATATCGAGCTTATTCTTGCCAATGAGTTGGTAGATGTAGAAGCCATTCGGTCCCGCAACTTCAAAGTCGTGGTAGATGCGGTCAATTCCTCGGGTGGCCTCGCTATCCCTAAACTTTTAGAAGCGCTGGGAGTAGATGAAATCAATCGTTTATACTGTGAGCCTAATGGCCAGTTCCCTCACAACCCGGAGCCTTTGGCAGAAAACCTTCAAGATATTGCCTCGGTTTTGGAAAAAGGAAATTATGACCTCGGAATAGTGGTAGATCCGGATGTTGACCGCTTGGCTTTTGTGTGTGAAGACGGCGAAATGTTTGGCGAAGAATATACCTTGGTGGCCGTAGCCGATTATGTCTTAGAACATAAATCTGGCCCAACCGTTTCCAATCTTTCCTCAACCAGGGCCTTGCGGGATGTAACCGAAAAAGCGGGCCAGACCTATCACGCTTCAGCCGTGGGAGAGGTAAATGTCGTAGCTAAGATGAAAGAAGTTAACTCCGTAATTGGTGGAGAAGGAAACGGAGGAATTATCTACCCTGAACTCCATTATGGACGGGATGCTCTCATTGGCGTGGCCCTTTTCTTATCTCATCTAGCCCATAAGGATATGACAGCCTCGCGCCTTCGCGCCAGCTACCCAAAATACGAAATATCCAAAAATAAAATACCTTTAACCGCCGATTTGGATTTGGATAAAATTTTAGATAAAATACGAGAAAAGTACCAACACCAGCCCCACACCACCATAGATGGGCTCAAAATTGAGTTTGATGAAGCCTGGGTGCACTTAAGAAAGTCGAATACTGAGCCCATTATTCGTATTTATTCCGAAGCCGACTCCAGCCCCAAAGCCCAAGCCTTGGCCAATAAACTCATAGAAGATATCAAAGAAGTCATCAGTCAATAAATCGGTAAACCTATGCGAGTATATTTGGATAATGCTGCCACTACCTCTCTGGATTCCCGGGTACTGGATGCAATGCTCCCTTTTCTGCAAAATAATTATGGGAACCCTTCTTCTATCCATTCGCATGGTAGAGAAGTACGGGCAGCCATAGAACGGGCCCGTAAAACCATAGCTAAATTAATCAATGCGGCCCCTTCGGAGATATTCTTTACCTCCGGAGGCACAGAAGCTAACAATTTTGCCCTGCAAAGTACGATTGAAAGCTTGAAGATCTCGCATGCCATCACGAGCCCCTTAGAACACCATGCGGTGTTGCATCCGCTTGAACGTTTGGAAAAGGAAGGAAAAATTAAATTAAGCCTGCTTAAAGTAGACTCCAAAGGTTTCTTGGATTATGAGCATTTAGAAAACTTGCTTAAAGAAAATCCTAAAACCATAGTTTCCTTGATGCATATCAATAATGAAATTGGTCACATAAACGATATTCACCGAATTGGTGAATTATGCAAAACGTATGGGGCCATGTATCATTGTGATACCGTCCAAAGCCTCGGGCATATGCGCATGGATGTGCAAGAACTTCCTTTAGATTTTCTTATTGGGGCAGCGCACAAATTTCACGGTCCTAAAGGAGTAGGGTTTATTTACATCCGTAGCCACGGTGGCATTAGCCCTCTCATTCAAGGGGGAGCGCAAGAACGAAATATGAG
The DNA here is from genome assembly GCA_963922455.1 of uncultured Microscillaceae bacterium. Lineage (GTDB taxonomy): Bacteria > Bacteroidota > Bacteroidia > Cytophagales > Microscillaceae > CAWUIO01. The sequence continues at coordinate 11,814 of CAWUIO010000030.1, read as the reverse complement.
AGGAGGCACAGAAAACGTCTATGGAATCGTGGGCATGGCCAAGGCCCTGGAGATTGTTTACGAGGAGATGGATAAAAATCACGAGTACATCGTAAACCTTAAAAGGTACATGCGGGATGAGTTAAAAAGACGCATACCGGATGTCAGCTTTAATGGTAATTCGGATGATTGTGAAAACAGCGCCTGTACCATTCTCAATGTATGTTTTCCTCCAGCCGACTTTAGTGATATGGTTTTACTAAACTTGGATATTCAAAATATATCGGCATCCGGAGGAAGTGCTTGTACGAGTGGGGCCAAAGGAGGTTCTCACGTATTGACTAGTTTAGGAATAGATCCTGGACGAGCATCCATACGCTTCTCTTTTGGTAGGGAAAATACCCAAGAAGAGATTGATTATGTAATACAAGTATTAGAAGATCTGTACAAAGGAGTGGCCGTAGCGAATTAAGAAATACGGTAAGTTCCTTTAAATACAAAATCGGCCGGTCCAGCAAGAAAAATATCCTCAAAATTGTTACGACCGGCCCTTTTGAAGCTAACCTTTAGATTACCTCCGTGGGTTTTTACTTGTACTGGGCTATTCATGCCTAGCATACCACAAATCAATGCGGCCGCCGTAACCCCCGTGCCACAGGAGTACGTTTCATCTTCAACCCCTCGTTCATAGGTCCTGACATACAGGTGTTGCCGCCCAATTTGCTCCACAAAATTCACGTTAATTCCTTCTGAGCGGTATAAATCCGAATAGCGAATTTCTCGGCCTTTTTCGGCTACATCAATGGTGTTTAGACCTTCAACGATTTGCACGTGGTGGGGGGAGCCAGTATTTAAGTAGTGAAACCCTTGACCGGCCCGGATAGGGGTAAGGAGGCCCATCTTAACAAAGATCATATCTTGCTCGATACGCGCTTCGTGCTCCCCATCTACGGCTATAAAATTGGTGCTTGTATCTACCAAACCCAGAGATTGAGCAAATTTGACAGCACATCGCCCGCCATTTCCGCACATAGAACCTTCTCGTCCATCTGAATTAAAGTAAATCATGCGGAAGTCAAAGCCTTCCTCTTTTTGAATGGCAATAAAGCCATCTGCCCCAATACCAAAGCGTCGGTGGCACATGGTACGGATGAGGTCATCATTGGTAAGTGGGAAAACCCGATCCCGATTATCAATCAAGATAAAGTCATTCCCAGTACCTTGGTACTTATAGAACGTTACTTCGGACATAAAGCGCCGAATTTATGGTGGATCCGGTTTCGGTGGGAACGTGAAACCGTAATAAAATAATTACTTCTTCTTCTCTTTGATTCGTGCCGCTTTTCCTTTTCTTCCTCTTAAGTAGAACAGACGGGCCCTACGTACTGCACCCTGGCGCAACAACTCAATCTTGTCAATATTAGGGGACAATATCGGGAAAATTCGCTCAACAGCTATACTTCCTGAGATTTTCCGAACCGTAAAGGTTTCCCCATTGGTATTCGGGTTACGTCTTTGCAAAACCGTACCTTTAAATTGTTGGATACGTTGCTTGTTACCCTCAATAATTTTAACGTGAACACTGATGGTGTCACCCGGTTGGAAATCAGGATATTTACTTCGGATATCCTGATACTCTTCCTGAACCAACTTCAAATACTCGTCCATAATTCCAGAGATTTTCTATAAGGAGACCGCAAATATAGGGATTTATCTTACAATTACCGTGTGTCTCACGAATATTTTTTCCTAGGTTTCTTGTTGCGCTGGGACTTTTCTTTTAAGAATTTCCCGTAGGGGCCCACTGGGGTTAAAAAGCCCTGCCAAATCTTTGTAACTGATCCGTACATAACCGCACCCTCGGTACCGGTAAGGTAAACGCTCCGTCAAATGAAAGGTTATTTTGTCTTTACTTAAAGAGAAAGAGGTAGTTTCGTTGGATTTCAAAATGCAGGCTTCCAACTCATCTGAACTCAAAACTCCTCCACAAGATTTATTTATCCGGGCTTTAATGATCTGATTCAACTGATCTAAGGAGTTGGGTTTAAAGAGGTCTTGCACCTCATAGACCTTGGCTATTTGATAATTAATATTAATCCCGTGGGAGTCGTCAAACAATTGGGTGTCATTATTTTTGGAAAGGTGGTGATGCTTGCAAATACTCACAAAGTCTTTCCCAAAAAAGGTCACATCAAAGGTGACATTTTCTTTAAAATCATAGCTAACGGTCTCCACACTATCCAACATCGTTTCTGACTCAAAATAGAGCTCAATATCTTGATTAACTTTTTGAGCGATGGCATTATCTTGTATGCCTATCAACTGGGGGTAGGTAATACTCAAGGCCCGGTTTCCGGTGTAAGATTCTTTTTTAACTTCTAAGTCTTGAATTTGAATTTTATGGCTGGGAAATTCTTCAATTTCATTTAACTCAAAAGAATCTTCAGTATCCGAGTCGGTAAACGTAATTTTACCGGTAACAATATTACTATCCCGAATGTAACCATTGAGTTCGCCTATTCCTTCTCCTTGAGAATTGAAGGCATCCAAGCGAAAATACTCCCCATCGGCTTGTATTTCTCCTTTTAAAGTAACTTGGCTCGCGTCTGAGCGGTCCGTATAATGGCCATTCAGCTCGGAGCCGTATCTTCTCAAATTAAACTGAACCGATTTGCCAGAGATATTACCCGTAAAGGTACGGTCAAAGTTTTCAAGCGTTTCAGGGATTTCCATGCCATCCGTGCTAAGACGGATAACATCGGCTGCCGCTTCTTGGCTAGAATCGGCAAGTGATTGAGTATCTTCGGTTGCTTTTTCGGAACCACCACAGGCACTAAAAAGTGCGCAAAGGCCCATTAGATACCAAAATGAATAGGATGTACTGGGGTGAAGAGACTTAAACATATTTACAAAAATAAGAGTCAATAGAATGGGCTGAGCCAAAATAAAGAAAGCAGGTAATTATAAATAAAATAAGGAAATTGCGACCTTTTGATAAACTATTTCAAAGGGATATGTTTGACTAGGTGCCCAAAATTAAATATCCTTATTGTATAGTACAATTATTCTTCCAATCCGGGCAATTTTTGAGTTGAAACAGAAAGGAAATGGGAAAAATTTATTTGGGTATAAATTTCCTTCCAAAAACGAAGTTACGCAAAAAAATAGCCTTTCCAGTTTTCAAAGCCATTTTTTACCCGCTGGGTGACAAAATATGCCCTCCCCTGTCTTCAGGATAAATACCTAGCCCCGATAACCTTGTGAATCCTTAGGATATTTATACCTTTGTATTTGGACAAAAAAAACAGTGTAGGAATATGCGCAATCTGGCCAATTTACTGGAGGGCCTGGAAGCAACCTGGATCCGCGGTGACCAGGCTACTGAGATCCAAAATATACAGTTTGACTCCCGCAAAGTCAGGCCGGGTGACCTATTTGTGGCCATACCCGGCACGCAAACCGACGGCCATCGTTACATTGATACCGCCTTTGCGGCCGGAGCCCGGGCTGTGCTTTGCGAAACCCTACCTCCGGAATACCCGGAAGACCGCGTAATCATCCATGCTAAAAACAGTGCCCGAACGATGGGCGAGTTGGCTTCTAGGTATTTTGGCAATCCCTCCCAGGAGCTAAACATTGTGGGGGTGACCGGCACCAATGGTAAAACGAGTACGGTTACTCTTTTATATAATCTATTTACTCGCTTAGGGTATCAAGTGGGCTTGCTCTCAACCGTAGAAAACCGGATCAAGCATGAAGTATTGCCTAGTGAGTTTACAACTCCCGACTCGCTGCAAATTCATCGGCTTATGGCCCAAATGCGAGAGAAAGGTTGTACCCATTGTTTTATGGAAGTGAGCTCGCACGCTTTGGTACAAGAGCGCGTAGCCGGCGTAGCTTTTGATGGGGCTATTTTTAGCAATATTAGCCACGACCACCTTGATTTTCACCATACTTTCTTAGAATATATTGAGGCCAAAAAACTTCTTTTTGACCAACTGCGCCCCGAAGCCTTTGCCTTGGTAAACGCCGATGATAAAAGAGGGCAAGTGATGCTGCAAAATTGCCCAGCCAAAACCCAAAAGACCTTTGCCCTGCATCATTTTGGGGATTTTGAGACAAAAATTCTAGAAAACTCATTTGTAGGATTACAACTTTCGCTAGATGGCAAGGAAGTGTGGACCCGGTTGATTGGTGAATTTAATGCCTATAACCTTTTGAGTGTATTTGCAGCTGCCACCCTCTTGGGAGAAGACGCCGAACAAGTCTTGCCCGTCTTATCCTCTCTCACGCCCCCACCGGGACGCTTTGAGCAAATTGTCTCCCCTCAAGGCACCGTAGCCATCGTTGATTATTCGCATACTCCAGATTCTTTAAAAAATGTGTTGCGTACCTTGAACGATATCCGTATTCCGGGACAGCGAATTTTTACCGTGGTAGGATGTGGAGGCAATCGGGATGCGGCCAAGCGCCCCGAAATGGCTAAAATTGCTCAAGAGTATAGTGATTATCTGCTCTTAACCTCGGATAATCCCCGAAATGAAGATCCGATGGCTATTTTACAAGATATGGAAGCGGGTTTGCAAGCCCATAGCTCTTGCCCTTACGAAATAATTGAAAACCGACAAGAAGCTATTGCCCGGGCTTGTGCCTTGGCCGGACCGGATGACCTGGTTTTAGTTGCCGGGAAAGGGCACGAAACATACCAGGAAATACAAGGAGTGAAGCACCCTTTTGATGACCGGATGAAGGTAAAAGAGTGCTTCTCTCTGGCTTAGGGATAGCCGCCCGGGAGGGCCGAGACCGCCGCTGGTTTGTGGGTAAGCCGGCTCGGCAGGCTAGCCCGGCCCGCGCGGGCAGGGTATACCCTAGGAACCCGTAATTTTCTACCGCGGGCAAGCCCCAAAATAGGATTTCAAAAACAACACAGGGGTTCGAAACCCGATATACCAAGCACAAACATGTTTTATTACTTATTTGATTATCTGGAAAGCGCATTTGAGTTAGCAGGAGCTGGTGTGTTTAAATACATCTCTTTCCGGGCTAGTATGGCTACCTTGTTTTCCCTATTGATTGCCATGATTTTTGGCCGCCGCTTGATCCTTCTTTTGCAAAGCTTTCAAGTGAGGGAGCTCAACCGGGAGCTGGGCCTACCCGGAGAAAAAGCCAAGCAAGGCACCCCTACGATGGGAGGCCTAATCATCATTGGGGCCATCATTGTACCCACTTTACTCTTTGCCCGTTTGGATAATATTTACATAATTTTATTGCTTATTTCTACTTTGTGGTTGGGCTTTATTGGCTTTCTGGACGATTATGCCAAATTGTTGAAGAAAAAGGAAAGTTGGTTGGTAGGAAACCGGGGGATTAAGGGCAAATACAAAATCTTTGGACAGGTAATTTTGGGATTTGGCTTAGGATTAACGCTTTTTTTCCACGAACAGGTCTTGGTAAGGCAGTATTTTAACCCCGAAACCGGTCAATACGACAGCGCCGTGGTGATTGATAGCGCCGATAATTACCAAGACAAAAAAGCGAGTACCGCCACGATTCCTTTTGTCAAAAATAATGAATTGGATTACGGGACTTTTGGTAAGTGGGGAAATGTAGACCTCACGTGGATACTGTATACCTTGATCGTGATTTTTATCATCACAACCCTGTCGAATGGGGCCAATATCACCGATGGGCTGGACGGGCTCGCGGCAGGGACATCGGCCATTATCGGGCTTACCCTGGCCCTGTTTGCCTATGTATCGGGAAATACCATTTTTGCCCAATACCTTAATATTATGTATTTGCCCAATACCGGAGAACTGGTGGTCTTTTGTGCCGCATTTACGGGGGCCTGTATCGGTTTTTTATGGTACAACTCCTACCCCGCCCAAATTTTTATGGGAGATACGGGAAGCCTATCCCTAGGAGGCATCATTGCGGTTTTAGCCTTTTCGGTGCGAAAAGAGCTTTTAATTCCTATCCTCTGCGGTATTTTTATTATAGAAAATGCTTCGGTGGTGATTCAGGTTAGTTATTTTAAGTATACCAAACGAAAGTATGGAGAAGGGCGGCGCGTCTTTAAAATGGCCCCCTTGCATCATCATTATCAGAAATTAGGATATCACGAGGCGAAAATTGTGGGCAGATTTTGGATTGTGGGAATTTTACTTGCTATCTTGACCCTAGTTACCCTAAAACTCCGGTAAGCTTGGCAAAATCAAGCCCGGTTTTTACGTACAATTGCCTATTTTTACCGATAAGCTAAAAAATTATGGAAGATCAAACAAGCAAACTCATCGTTGTCATCGGAGCCGGAGAAAGTGGAGTGGGTGCGGCACTTCTCGCCAAACAAAAGGGACATCGGGTGTTTGTATCCGAGTCTGGGGCTATCGATGCAGACTATGAGTCTACTCTCAGGGAAAACGAAATAGATTACGAGGCGGGGCAACATACCGACGAGCTTATTTTACAAGCCGCCGAGGTAATTAAAAGTCCGGGAATCCCCAATGAGGCCCACGTCATGGTAAAAATCAAAAATGCCGGGATACCGATCATTTCTGAAATCGAATTTGCCTTTCGTCATTGTCCCGGAAAAGTGATCGGGATTACGGGCAGTAATGGAAAAACTACCACCACGCAATTGATTTACCACGTCTTGCAATCGGTAAGGGTGAGTAGCATGGCCGTGGGGAATATCGGGAAAAGTTTTGCGGCGGCCTTGGCCCAAAACCCAGGTATTTCCTACTGGGTGGTGGAGTTAAGCAGTTTTCAATTAGAACACTGTTATACCTTTAAGCCTGAAATTGCGGTCATTCTCAATATCACGCCTGACCATCTAGACCGTTACGGCAATAACTTCCAAAACTATATCAATGCCAAGTTTCGCTTAATCCAAAATGCGGATAAGGATACCTATTTCATTTATGACCGGGACAATCCGGCCGTAGCCCGGGAATTGCGCAAGCGAAACGTGGATACCAACCACCTCCCCATAACGCGTCAGGAGAGTTTAGACAATGGGGCCTATATGCTCGAGGGCGTCCTAAATATTATCCTAAAAAAACAATCCATCACCTACAAGCTCGAGCAGAACAGCCTTGTCTTAAGAGGTAAGCACAATATGGTCAATGTGATGGCCTCCTTACTTAGTACCTCGCTTATCCACCCTAAACCTGAAGAACTGACTGCGGCAGCCCAAGAGTTTAAAGGAGTAGAGCACCGTTTAGAGCGGGTAGATACGGTATCGGATGTTACTTTTATCAATGACTCCAAAGCGACCAATGTCGACTCGGTATACTACGCCCTCGATAGCTTTGAAGAACGCGTGGTTTGGATTGCAGGTGGGGTTGACAAAGGGAATGACTACTCCAAAGTGATGGAGCTTGTCAAAGAAAAAGTGAAATACTTGATTTGCTTGGGTACCGAAAATGATAAACTGGTAGAGACTTTCCGCAATACCGTACGCATCATTTATCAAACCGACAATATGCGGGATGCCGTAGAGCAAGCCTTTGAGCTGGCCAATAAAGGAGATATCGTCTTACTTTCTCCGGCTTGCGCCAGTTTTGACCTGTTCAAAAACTATGAAGAGCGCGGAGATCAATTTAAGTTATGCGTGGCCAAAATGAAGAAATTAGCGATGATCAAACGAAAATAAGCCTATGAGCGAGCTGGAAGAAGAAGAAATCCTAGAAAACACGCCAAATTATAATCGCATAAGCCGGGAGGAAAGCCCCTTGCTGGCTTGGTTTCAAGACAATTTTAAGGGAGACCAATACATTTGGTTTCTCACGATAACCCTCTATTTGATAGGCATCTTGGTGGTATACAGCGCCACGGGCACCCTCGCTTATCAAAAGTTTGACGGCAACACCGAATATTATCTATTCAAGCATTCCATCAACGTGGTTTTATCATTTATGGCGGTTTGGCTCTGTCATCGGGTAGATTATCGCTACTTTTCCAAGCTTTCTCGGCTCGCTCTTTTGGTGTCGGTTCCCCTTTTGCTCATCACCTGGAAGTTTGGAGTCAATGTAAACGAGGCAAACCGTTGGATTACGATCCCCTTTATCAACCAATCCTTCCAGCCTTCTGATTTGGCCAAGTTGGCCTTGATTACGAGTATTGCCAGTATTTTATCCAAAAGGCAGGAAAATGTAGATGATTTTCAGGAAACCGTTTTGCCCGTCCTCGTTTGGACCGGGATCATATGTACCCTCATTGGCTTGAGTGATGTTTCCAGTGCCATATTGCTTTTCTTGACCAGTGTTTTGTTGATGTTTATCGGGCGGGTCCCCGTGAGCCAGCTCGTTTTGTTGATTTTGGTAGGCTTCATTTCCACCACCTTATCCCTGTACTTAGGCCAGAGGATGGGAACCGTACAAAGCCGAATTGATAAATACCTCAATACCGAAGAAGTGGCTTTTCAGGCGGAGCAGTCTTACATAGCCATTAGCACGGGGGGCCTGATTGGCAAGGGGCCGGGCAATAGTGACCAAAGAAACTTTTTGCCCAACCCCTACTCAGATTTTATCTACGCCATCATCATTGAAGAGTATGGCCTCTTGGGGGGGCTGGCTATTCTGTCCCTTTATCTTTCCCTGCTGTACCGGTCTATGCACGTGGTGGCCGAGTCTAAAAACCCTTTTGGGGGTATTCTGGCCGCCGGACTGGCCTTTAGCCTGGTCATCCAGGCCATTTTGAATATGGCGGTAGCCGTAGGCATTGTTCCTATCACGGGTTTACCCCTGCCCTTGTTGAGTATGGGAGGCACCTCTCTCCTCTTCACCGGAGTAGCTTTGGGCATTATTTTGAGTATTAGCCGGGGCGAGATAGATCGGGATATCGATTCTTTACAGACTCAAGGTAACGCGTAAAGATTTTTTAGGTATTCCCCTTGACTTACTGTAGAAAATATACAGGGGCTTACCCGCGCTGAATACCCTTGTATCCAAAATACACTTGAGTGCCTGCGCGGGTCGGGCTATCGCTACTCGCCGGCCAGCCCGCAATCCAGCGACGGGCTCAAACAGGCCGCTCTATCCCTAAGCCAAACGACAAGAGGCAAGGAGGAGATGTGATGGGGGTCATCGTGAGGGGTTTGGGTTTGATAGCTAGCGGCCACAAGCGGAACGTAAACAAATTGGATATCCTTTATACATGCTAATTCACTGGAGCAAAGATGAAGAAAAAAGGGGGACAGGGATTTATTGGCAAGTCCACCCAATCATGATGATTCTTGAAAAGTTCTGTTCTCTCCTCTCTCATCTCTGTTTTCTCATCACAAATACCTATGCGCTTAATTATTAGTGGAGGCGGTACAGGAGGGCATATCTACCCAGCCATCGCCATCGCCAATGAAGTCAAAACCCGTATTCCTGATGCCGAAATTCTGTTTGTAGGGGCCCAGGGAAAAATGGAAATGGAAAAAGTCCCCGCCGCCGGCTACCCTATCAAAGGACTTTGGATTAGTGGCTTGCAACGCCAACTGAGCCTTAAAAACCTGAGTTTTCCGTTTAAAGTCCTGTCTAGTCTCCGGGAAGCCAGCCGCATTGTGCGCGACTTTAAACCGGACGCCGTGGTTGGTGTAGGAGGGTATGCCAGTGGGCCCTTGCTTTGGGCCGCGACCCGAAGAAGAGTCCCCGCCCTGATCCAGGAACAAAACTCCTTTGCTGGAATTACCAACAAGTTGCTCGCCAAGCGTGTGCAACGTATTTGTGTAGCCTATGATAATATGCACCGTTTTTTTCCATCCGATAAAATCCGGATTACGGGCAACCCCGTACGGCAAGATATTTTAGATCTTAGCGCCAAGCGGGAAAAAGCCTGGGAGCATTTCCAATTAAAACCAGAACTCGCCACCCTCCTCATCATCGGGGGGAGCCAAGGTGCCCGCAGCATCAATCAGAGCATAGCGGCAGGACTAAGCCAGCTACTCGAGCGGCCATTACAGCTCCTCTGGCAAACGGGTAAGAACAGCTTTCATGTAGACCCCAGCCAACTTACTTATACAGAACACCCCAACGTGCACCAACACACCTTCCTCTACGAAATGGACCTGGCCTATGCCGCCGCCGACCTGGTTGTGTCCCGGGCGGGGGCACTTTCGGTTTCGGAGTTGTGCATTGCCGGCAAGCCGGCTATTTTCGTGCCCCTACCGTCTGCGGCCGAAGACCACCAAACCCAAAATGCCAAAGCCTTATCCGAAGCAAATGCCGCTTTTTGGGTCCGCGATGCCGATGCCCCCAGCCAATTGATTCCGGAGATTCTTCAGCTATTCGATGAACCCGAGCGGCAAAAGCAGTATGCCCAAAAAATTAAACACTTTGCCAAACCTGAGGCCTGTAAGGAGATTGTGGATGAGTTGTTGGGGATGAGGGAAACGATTTAGCATAGAGATTGATGATAGCAGTATTAACTAACTTCAAACCCTATATGATGCGGTACCTCCTTTTTATCCTGTTCTTTTCTCAAAATATACTTGCCCAAGACACCACCCACGTCATCCAAAGTCATTTATTTGACTTTAGCATTGATTTGCCAACCGGGTGGTATATCGTAGAAAAAGGCCGTAATATCAAAATAGAAGGGCCTATTCCCGAAAAAATGGGAATCAACTATGTACAGGATACCCGCAGCACTCTGGACGAACGTTTTAATTACTTTCTCCATGCCTTGCGCAGTGGCCCCGAATGGAAAGAACTCAAAACCGGTACCCAAGAGATCCACGGGCAGGCTTATCAATGGGTTGAGTATGAAGTGTTCACTCCCGGAGATATTGTCCACGAAATATTGTTTCTCACCATTCATAAGAACAAGCTATACTCCATTACCCTGACTTCTACCCGGGAGCGGTTTCAAGCCCACGGGGCCGCGTTGATTACTTTGTTGAAGAGTTTGCGGATGGGCGTAGGGAAGTAGTTTACGCGGGTTTGTCTTAGGTTCAAGCCTATCGTTTGGGGGGAGAAATCGGCTAATGGAGCGTCCCGCCTCCCGTCTCCAACATCTCCCTCGCAGTCGCGAGCCTCTAGGCTCGTGACGAAATTCTTCGGCCTCTGGCCGATTTACTCTTACTAGGCGGGCTTAATCTGTTACCATGGCCAGAGGCCGTTCAGGATAAGGTTTAGAGGCAGGAGCCTTGCGACTACGGGGAACATTTTATGCTGGTATCGTTTGCAAAATACTTAAAGAGTTAGCACTGCTATATTTATAACAACTTGCTTCGGTTACCACGCCAGCCACCACTGGATTTTGATGGATGTATTCTATCTTTTGGTCAATTACAGCATTACTAAATAAATCAATAGGATGGTTATTCTGTTGCCAAAATTGGTATTTTACGTTGTGATTGTTTCTTTTTCGATAATATGCAAACCTATATAGAAGCCACTCTTTCCGACTTTCCTGCGGGTTTTCACGAATCATCTGGATGATTTGTTTGGCCGTATAGCTCTTAAAATCCCGGAGTGTATCGCTTAGTAGCCCGTTTTTAACTGATGCAAGCATGTGTAGGTGACTGCTCATTAGACAGTAGGCGTATATTTCCAGTCCTTTGTGGCTTTGGCAGTACGGCAAGTTTTTTATGATTTCCTCAGCGTAGCATTCCCTCGTAAATATATCAATCCACCCCACGGTGGTGAGGGTCACGAAAAAAGTACCGCCCTCGTAGGTTTTTCGGGTTTCAGACATCTGCAATTATACATAAAATTTAGCATTAATCCAGTACCATGGCCAGAGGCCGGTGTTGTAACGTCACGAGGCAAGAGCCTCGCGACTGCGGGGGCTTGGTTTAAACCCTATATTATATGTTTTGTCATGATTTTACTGTGAAAAACCAGG